>CAVGLS010000008.1:0-56516 GCA_963630225.1 bacterium | reverse complement strand
GCTGCCGCTGCGGAGCTCCGCACCACATAAAAAAGAGGATGACCCTTTTTAGTCACCCTCTTCGTTGCCTTAACCCCCGCCATCCGCAGAAACTACAGCCTGCCGTCCATCCTGGCGGCTGAATCATGGACGGGACGGGCAAATCTCTCCCTGCCGTCCATCCTGGAGGCTGAATTATGGATGGGACGGGCAAATTTCCCCTGCCGTCCATCCTGGCGGCTGAATCATGGACGGGACGGGCAAATTCCCCCTGCCGTCCATCTTGGCGGCTAAATCATGGACGGGACGCTGATAAGGAAAGAGACCAACAAGTCGAAGGACTGATTAGTCCCCCTCGTTTTTTTTTGTGATTTTTTTGCCGTTTAAAAAAATTGGCATATCTTTGCAGTGTACTATTAAACTAATACACGAAAAAATGATTAAAATATCCAATCTCGCATTCAGCTACGGCCCCAAGGAGGTCCTGAGAAACATCTCGATGACCTTGGAGCCCGGCAGGATATACGGGCTTCTCGGCGAGAACGGAGTGGGCAAGACTACTCTGCTCACCCTGCTCTGCGGGCTCAAGAAGAGCCACCGGGGCACGATCGACGCCGACGGGCACAATCCTTACAGCCGCGAGGCGGACTTCCTCGCCTCGCTCTACTACCTTCCGGACGAGGTCGCTCCGATAGGGGAACGCGCCGAGCTCTGGGCCGGATATACGGGCATGTTCTGGCCGGGGTTCTCCCTTGACAAGTTCAGGGAGCTGATGTCCCTCTTCGAGACCGACCCGCGGCAGAAGATGAACACTATGTCCGCAGGCCAGCTCAAGAAGACCTACATCAGCTTCGGCCTCGCCTGCTCGACCCCCTATCTGCTGATGGACGAGCCGACCAACGGCCTCGACATCCCGTCCAAGTCGCAGTTCCGCTCCGCCATCCTGAAGTACACCCGGGAGGATGCCACCATCGTGATCTCCACCCATCAGGTGAGGGATCTTGAGAATGTGATCGACCCCATCATCATCCTCGACAGGCAGGATGTCCTGCTCAATGCGTCGCTGGAGAGCATCTCCGGGAAGCTTTTCTTCGACTACGGCACGACCCTCCACCCTGACAGCCTCTACTCCGAGCAGCTCCCGGGCGGTTTTATCCAGGTCTATCCCAACTCTACGGGCGAGGAGAGCAAGGTCAACATAGAGGCGCTCTTCAACGCCGTCCACAAAAACAAAGAACTCGTAAAAGCCCTTTTCAGCAATGAGTAACGTATTTGACTTCAAGAGATTCGGCAAGTATTTCGGATATAGTCTGCGCAATGCCTGGAGCAACTTCTCCCTGACTCTGCTCCTCTGCGCACTGACTCCCGCGCTGGTGTTTGTGTCCTACGAAATCGTCTGCCTGACATTCGACGGACAATTCCGCGCCAGCTCCACCTGGCTCCGCGACTTCGCTGCAGCGCTCGGCTTCCTGCTGGTGATGCTGATTGCTCCTGCAAAGCTTTTCGACTGTATCACGGACAAACGCGCCGGCACGAGTTTCCTGATGCTTCCCGCCTCCATTTTCGAGAAGTGGCTCGGCATAATGCTGATATGCGCCCTTGTGCTGCCGCTCTGCCTCGGCGTGTTGATGCTCGCAGGCGACACCCTGATGGAACTCGTCTTCGGTTCGAGCTACGCCGTCGGTTATCTGTTCCCTCTCTTCCGGGATTCGTTCAGCATAGATATTGACGGCGACCTGACGCTCAACGCCTTCGGGATTGGATATGTCGGCTGGATCACCGGTATCCTCAGCTATACACTTGGCGCCGTGGTATTCAACAAGGCCAAGGTGGGCAAGACCCTGCTGTGCCTGATGCTGCTCAGCATCATCTTCGGCATCCTCGTCATCTCGGGAAGCTGCGGGTTTGTGTGCAGAGCGGCAGAGCATGCGGAGTTCGAGGGCGACCCGCTTGCCGTCGTGTCCCGGATCAATCGCGTATACAATCTTATCTGCATCATGTATGCGGGCATCGTCGCCGGTGCCGTCTATTTGAGGCTCAAAACCATAAAACACTGACCCAAGTTTCGCAAGTAATAAATTTTAGTTTCGCATTTGCGAAACACAAAGCATTGATATTTATGGAATTTGATAGTAATAGACCAATCTATCTTCAGATTGCCGACAACATTTGCGAGAGAGTGCTGGCCGGGCAGTTGAAGGCTTCCGACCGCATCCCGTCGGTGCGGGAGTGGGGCGCTTCGATTGGGGTCAACCCCAACACCGTGGCGCGATCCTATGAAGTGCTTGCCTCGCGGGGCGTGATCTACAACCAGCGCGGCATAGGATACTTCATCGCGGGCGATGCGGTGGATGTGATCCGGAGCAGCGAGAGAAGGAAATTCATAGAGGAGGACCTGCCTGCGTTCCGCAACCGCGCAGATCTCCTCGGAGTCAATCTTAAGGAGTTTATAAAATGAAACCGGCGCAATTGCAGTAATGCTTGCAGCCTGTGCGCTTCTGTGTCCGTCCTGCAGGTTCGTCTCCGCCCGGGGCCTTGCGGCGGAGCGCGCGACGCGCAGACAGTATTACAGAACTCAAGTTTCGCATTTGCGAAACTCAAATTACAGAATAGGCTTGTGCCGGGCGCGGACGCTGGCTTTCTCGCCGGCTCTGAGCCCGGCCATCTCGTCCTCCTCCACGAAGGCCGCGATGAACTTCTCCCATATCCACTCCACCGCAACGTCGCTCGGGTGCACGAGGTCGCGTCCGTAGAAGCGGTAGTCTCTGAGTTCGTCCATAACTATCTCGTAGGCAGGGAAATAGCAGGCGTTGCCGCAAGCTCCGAGGAGAGCTTCGACGCCCAGATGCAGGACTGATTTCGAGAGGGTGTTGGAGTGGGCTCCGTCGGAGAGATGGCGTATCGGGGAGACGGTGAGGATGAACTTCTTCTCCGGATGGTTCAGTATCATGCCCCTGAGCAGACCCTCGCAGTCCTCCGGCGAGAGGCGCTCGCGGGTGAACTCCGCTGCCGGTCGCTTCAGGCAGTTGGAAACCGCCTTGCCGCCCCGGGCTACGGACTTCCAGACATAGGCGGTGCCGAGGGTGATGATGACGCGCCTGCTCGACTTCCAGAACTCCGTGGCCTCTTCAAGCCTGGCGTTCGCGTTGAGAAGGAACTCTGCGGCGCTTTCCCTGGCAAATGAAGTATGGTGCTCGAAGCTGCATATACGGCCTGCACCGGCTCCCATTTCCACACAGTCCGCTCCGGTGAACGGCTCCCCGGAGTCGAGCCTGCGGACGGCGGAGGCGATCGAGGCCGGGTTGTAGAGAGTGCCGAAAGGGTTGACGCACACCTCGAAGCCCGCATCCCGCAGGTGCGCCCCGATGCTCTCCGAGAAGCAGCTTCCAAGCAGCACCACTCTGTCCCGCAGCCCTATGCTGAAGTCCGGCTTCGATATGTCGATTTCCGTGAAAAGTTTCATATACGCCGCCAAATTTAGTATTTTTGCCGCATAGATTACTAGTTCAAGTTTCGCAAAAGCGAAACACAGTTTTTTGAGGCCCTCCGGGCCGAAAGCAAGTCCCTTTCCCGAGGAAAGGGATTTAGGGAAAGGGTAATATAACAATAATAAGCGAAGCTTGTGCGGGAGGGGAAAGTTTTGCAAGTACCTGCACAATGCTTGTTTTACAACAATATTTTTTACTTGCGAAACTTGAGATATGAAAAATAAACTTATAATTATCGTTGCGGCGTGCTCGTTGCTCTCGCTGCCGCTCTGCGCCCAGAAGCGCACATTGCATATAGTGACCACCGGTGATGTGCACGGGTCGTGGTTCGACAGGCCGTATGTCGACGGGAAGGGCACAAAGACCAGCCTGATGTCGGTGAAGCACTATGTGGACAGCCTGCGCAACGCGGTAGGGGAGGACAGCGTGCTGCTGCTCGATGCCGGCGACTGCCTCCAGGGCGACAACGCCGCATACTACTACAACTATGTGGAGACCTGCGTCCCGCATCTCTTCCCGAGGATAGTCTCATATATGGGCTACGATGCGGTGGTCGTGGGCAACCACGACATCGAGACCGGGCACAAGGTCTATGACCGGGTCTGCTCCGAGCTTTCCGGACAGGGCGTCCCGTGGCTCGGGGGCAATGCGCTCCGGCTCTGCGACGGCACTCCATATTTCCCGGTATGGAAGGTTTTCGACCGCGCCGGGATGAGGGTCGCCGTGCTCGGATTTACCAACCCGAATATGAAGGCCTGGCTCTCTGAGCCGGTCTGGAGGGGGATGGAGTTCGTCTCCCTGCTGCCCTATGTGCAGGAGTGTGTGGACAAGCTGAGGGCGGCGGAGCGGCCGGATGCCGTGGTGGTGGTAGTGCACTCCGGCACGGGTGAGGGCGACGGCTCAGTGCTTGAAAGCCAGGGGCTTGACCTGCTCGCTTCCCTCCGAGGGGCCGATGTGCTGGTATGCGCGCACGACCACAGGCCCTACGTGGCCGGGAAAGACGGCTGCGTGCTGGTCAACGGCGGGGCGCGTGCAGGCAATGTGGGATATGCGACCATAAGCCTGGAGGGGGGTGTCAAATCCGTGCAGGCCAGAACGGTGAGGATGGACAAGAGGCTGGTGGACACCGCGATGCGCAGGGAGTTCGAGGCGGAGTTCGAGGCGGTCAAGGCCTTTACCAACCGGCGTGTGGGGCATCTTGCGATGGATATGAGGACCCGCGATGCCTACCGTGGGATGTCGGACTATGTCAACCTCGTGCATACGGTGCAGATCGGAGTCCCGGAGGCTCAGATATCATTCGCCGCACCGCTCACCTACGACGGCACGGTCAAGGCGGGAGACCTCGTCTATAACGATATGTTCACCATCTATCCATATGAGAACCAGCTCTTTGTGCTGAGCCTCACCGGAGAGGAGATAAGGAAATATCTGGAGTATTCCTACGATGCGTGGATACAGACGCCGGGCAGGCACGTCCTGCGCATCGCCGACAGCCCTGACCCGAGGACGGGTGCGCCGAGGTGGTCGTTCACCGCGAGGTCCTACAACTTCGACTCCGCTGCCGGCCTGGTCTATACCGTAGATGTCACCAAGCCTTATGGCAAGAGGGTGAAAATCAGCTCTCTGGCCGACGGAGGCGCTTTCGAGGAAGGAGCCCGCTACAATGTGGCGATGACCTCCTACCGCGCGAGCGGCGGCGGAGAACTCCTGCTCAAGGGCGCAGGCCTGAGTCGTGAGGAGGCCGAGAGCCGTATCGTGGCCAGATATCCCGAGATCAGGGATATGGTCTATGACTTCATCTCCGCCCGCGGCGACATCACTCCGGCGCTCGTCGGCGACCCGTCAGTGATAGGCGAGTGGCACTTCATCCCCGAGAAGAAGGTCAAGTCCCTGATGGACAATGACTATAAGCTGGTGTTCTGACTTCCTGTCTGCTGGACGTCGGCTTATCTCCTAAGCGACTTCAGCCGCTGCTGAAGCGAGCCGTCGACTGCCATCTTCATCATCTTGCGGCTCTGCTCAAACTGCTTGATGAGCTTGTTGACGTCGGCGATGCTCGTCCCCGAGCCCTTGGCGATGCGGTTGCGGCGCGAGCCGTTGAGGCACTCCGGGTGCTCCTTTTCGTAGGGGGTCATAGACTGGATGATGGCCTCGGTGGACTTGAACGCGTCTTCCGGGATGTCGACGTCTTTCAGCGCCTTGTCCATCCCCGGAAGCATCCCGACCAGGTCCTTCATATCGCCCATCTTCTGCACCTGCTTTAGCTGCTCGTAGAAGTCGTTGAGCGTAAACTGGTTGCGGGCTATCTTCTTCTTGAGGGCGCGGGCCTGCTGCTCGTCGAACTGCTCCTGAGCCTTCTCGACGAGGGTGACCACGTCGCCCATGCCGAGGATGCGGTCGGCCACGCGGGCCGGGTAGAATATGTCGAGAGCCTCCATCTTCTCGCCCGTGCTGACGAACTTGATCGGTTTGCCGGTCACGGCCTTGATGGAAAGGGCCGCACCGCCCCTGGTGTCGCCGTCCATCTTGCTCAGCACCACTCCGTCGTAGTTGATGGCCTGGTTGAACGCCTTGGCCGACTCGACGGCGTCCTGACCTGTCATTGCGTCGACTACGAAGAGCGTCTCGCTCGGGGAGAGGGCGTCGTGGAGAGTCTTGATTTCGTCCATCAGCTCCCTGTCCACCACGAGCCGTCCGGCGGTGTCGACGATCACGACTCCGTATCCTTCCTGGCGGGCCTTTGCGACGGCGGCCTTCGCCACCTTGACGGGATCCTTCTCACCTTCTTCGCCGTAGACCGTGACTCCGACCTGTCCGCCGAGCGTCTTGAGCTGCTCTATGGCCGCAGGACGGAAGGTGTCGCAGGCGGCGAGCAGCACCCTCAGCCCCTTCTTGCTCTTGAGCCTGAGCGCGAGCTTGCCGCTGAAGGTGGTCTTGCCGGAGCCGTTGAGACCGGCCACTAGGACCACCGCCGGCGAGCCCTTGACGTTGATCTCAGTGTGCTCCGAGCCCATAAAGTCGGCGAGCTCGTCGTGGACGATCTTCACCATCATCTGCTGCGGCTTGACCGCCGTGAGGACATTTGCCCCCATCGCCTTGGCCTTGACCCTGTCGCAGAAGTCCTTGGCCACCTTATAGGACACGTCGGCGTCGAGCAGCGCCCTGCGTATCTCCTTGAGGGTCTCGGCCACGTTGACCTCGGTGATCTTGCCTTCGCCCTTGAGTATTTTGAAAGACCTTTCGAGTCTGTCGGAGAGATTGTCGAACATAATAAAGCGATTTAGAATGCAAATTTAACACTTTTTGGCGTATCTTTGCGAAGATATGGGACATCATCCGCACAGCCATCACATTCAGAACATCACATCCCTGAATGCCGTATATTTCATCGCCATCGCACTCAATTTCGGCTTCGTCATCGCGGAAGCGGCGGTAGGACTATGCTACAACTCCATAGGACTCCTCTCCGACGCCGGCCACAAGCTCATCGACGTGTTCTCGCTCCTTATCGCCCTGCTGGCGTTCCGCCTCGCCGGCAGCAGCCCGAGCGAACGCTATACCTACGGTCTGCGCAAGACCTCAGTGCTCATCTCGATGTTCAATGCCCTGATCCTCCTCGCGGCGGTGGGGGTGATCGTATATGAGAGCATAGAGAAGATCGCCGAGCCTGTCGAAGTCAACGGGGCGGCCATCTCCTGGACTGCAGGACTGGGCATCGTCATCAGTGCTGTCAGCGCCCTGCTGCTGATGCACCACCAGCGCAGGGACATCAACACCAGGGGGGCTTTTCTGCATATGGCGACCGACGCCCTCATCTCCGTCGGGGTGGTGATCTCGGGCATTGTCATCAATCTCACCGGCTGGAACATCATCGACCCACTCATCAGCCTCGCGGTCGCCTCGCTTATCCTCTACAATACCCTCAAGCTCCTTGCCGCAAGCTGCCGTATGTGCATCGACGCGGTGCCGGACGGCATAGACTGCGGGGAGGTCGAGCGCACGATACTCGCGACCCCCGGCGTCGCGGGGGTCTCCGAACTGCACATCTGGGCGGTGAGCGTGACCCAGACCGCACTCACCGCGCATCTCCGGCTGGACGGGACGATCCCGTCCGACGAGGTGACGGCTTCGGTGCGCAAGTCTCTGGAACACTACGGGATGGACCCGATCACCCTGGAGGCCGCGAGCCGCTAGTATTCATCCCAGCTGCGTATGCTTATCTCCTCCTGCGGCACAGCGCAGAATGCACGGATATAAGCGGTCGCGAGCCGGTAGTTGGTGATCAGCGGGACGTTGAAGTCGATGGCCGCGCGGCGCATCCTGTAGCCGTTGGTGAGTTCCTTGTGGCTGTAGTCCTTGGGGATGTTGATGACAAGGTCCACCGCGTGGCTGCGTATCAGCCCGATCGCATCCGGGCAGCCCCCGTCGCTCTTCTCTCCCGGCCAGAGCACCCTCGTGGCCTTCACTCCGTTCTCGTTGAGATAGCGTGCCGTCCCCTCGGTGGCGTAGATGTCGATGCCCTTGCCGCTCAGCAGCTGGCAGGCAGGCAGGATGTCCGCTTTCTGGCGCGCGTTGCCGGAGGAGATGAGCACCGCCTTCTGCGGTATCCTGTGTCCGACGGAGAGCATCGCCTTGAGCAGGGCGTCGTCCAGATTGTCCCCGATGCAGCCGACCTCGCCGGTGGAGGACATGTCCACCCCCAGCACCGGATCCGCTTCGTTGAGCCGGGAGAACGAGAACTGCGAGCACTTCACCCCGACATATTCCAGCTCGAACGGGTCGATGCCCACCGGCACCGGATGCTCCCCGAGCATACACCTCGTGGCGAGTTCTATAAAATTGATTTTCAGCACCTTAGACACAAACGGAAAGCTCCTCGAAGCACGCAGGTTGCACTCGATCACCTTGATGTAGTTGTCGGTGGCGAGGAACTGTATGTTGAACGGTCCGGTGATGCGGAGCTCCGCGGCGATGGCGGCCGTGGTCTTGCGGATCCTTGCGGCGGTGATGCCGTAGATCTTCTGCGGCGGGAACTGTATGGTAGCGTCGCCCGAATGCACTCCGGCGAACTCGATGTGCTCGGAGATCGCCGATGCGACGACGCGCCCGCCGTCCGCCACCGCATCGCACTCCAGCTCCTTGCAGCGCTGCATAAATGAGCTGATCACGACCGGATGCTCAGGCGAAACCTCCACCGCCATATCGAGGAAGACCTTGAGGTCCTCGTCGCTGTAGCATACGTTCATCGCGGCCCCCGAGAGCACATACGACGGACGCACCAGCACCGGGTATCCCACGTCGGCTATGAAGCGGTCTATGTCTTCCTTGGTGCTGAGCTCGCTCCAGCGCGGCTGGTCTATGCCGAGCTTGTCCACGATGAGCGAGAACTTGTTGCGGTCCTCCGCGCGGTCGATGTCGAGCGCCGAAGTGCCGAGGATACGCACGCCGCTCTCCATGAGAGGCAGGGCGAGATTGTTCGGTATCTGACCCCCTACGCTGACTATCACTCCCATAGGCTTCTCCAGCGAGCAGATGTCCATCACCGTCTCGTAGCTCAGCTCGTCGAAGTAGAGCCGGTCGCAGCTGTCGTAGTCGGTGGAGACGGTCTCCGGGTTGTAGTTGATCATTATCGCGCGGTAGCCCCGCTTGCGCAGGGTCTGAAGGGCGTTGACCCCGCACCAGTCGAACTCCACGCTGCTTCCTATGCGGTATGCGCCGGACCCCAGCACTATGACGGAGCGGGACCGCTCCTTGAAGTCAACATCGTCGGACTTGCCGTTATAGCTGAGGTAGAGGTAGTTGGTGTCGGACGGGAACTCCGCCGCGAGGGTGTCGATCTGCTTTACGCAGGGGCGGAGCCCTTCGGCTGCCCTCCGGCTGCGCACTTCCGCTTCCCTTATATTGAAGACTCTGGCTATCTGGATGTCCGAGAAGCCCTGGCATTTGGCCTTGCGGAGCAGGGCGGGGTCCACCGCGTCGAGCGAAGGGACTGCTTCCAGCTCGCGGTAGGTGGTCTCGATATTCTCGAGCTTGTCGAGAAACCAGCGGTCAATGCGGGTCAGCTCGTGGATGCGGTCCGTGCCGTAGCCCGACTCGAAGGCTGCGGCTATCGCGAAGATGCGGGTGTCGGTAGGGTTCTTGAGCGCTTCTTCCAGGTCCTCGGTCCTGTAGGGCTTGTTGCAGACGAACCCGTTGGCCCCCTGACCTATCATACGCAGGCCTTTCTGGATGGCCTCCTCGAAGTTGCGGCCTATCGCCATCACTTCCCCGACGCTCTTCATACTGGAGCCTATCTCTCTGGAGACGCCCTTGAACTTCGCGAGATCCCAGCGCGGAATCTTGCAGACCACATAGTCGAGAGCCGGCTCGAAGAATGCCGGAGTGGTCTTGGTGACGGTATTGTTGAGCTCGAACAGACCGTAGCCGAGGCCGAGTTTGGCCGCGATGAAGGCGAGCGGGTAGCCGGTGGCCTTGGATGCGAGGGCGGAAGAACGGCTCAGGCGGGCGTTGACCTCGATGACCCTGTAGTCTTCGCCGTCAGGGCTGAAGGCGTATTGCACGTTGCACTCGCCGATGATCCCTATGTGGCGGACGATGTCGATGGCGGTCTTGCGCAGGAAGTGGAACTCCGCGTTGGAGAGGGTCTGCGACGGGGCGACCACGATGCTCTCTCCGGTGTGGATGCCGAGCGGGTCGAAATTCTCCATATTGCAGACGGTGATGCAGTTGTCGTAGCAGTCGCGGACCACCTCGTACTCGATTTCCTTCCATCCCCGCAGCGACTTCTCGACCAGCACCTGCGGGGAGAACGAGAACGCCTTGCCGGCCACTGCGTCGAGTTCCTCCTCGTTCTCGCAGAAACCCGAGCCCAGGCCTCCGAGCGCGTAGGCGGCGCGCAGGATGACGGGATAGCCCACCCGGGCGGCGGCTTCCCGCGCTTCCTCCATATTTGACGCGGCGTGCGAACGTATCGTCTTGACCCCGATCTCGTCCAGCCGCTCCACGAAGAGCTCGCGGTCCTCGGTGTCGATGATGGCCTGCACCGGAGTGCCGAGCACCTTGATGCCGTGGCGCCCGAAGACTCCGGAGCGGTAGAGCTCGACTCCGCAGTTGAGCGCAGTCTGTCCGCCGAAGGAGAGCAGGATGCCCTGCGGCTTCTCCTTCTCGATGACTTTCTCGACGAAGTACGGAGTCACCGGCAGGAAGTAGATCTTGTCCGCGACCCCCTCGGAGGTCTGCACCGTGGCCACGTTGGGGTTGATGAGCACTGTCTTGATGCCTTCCTCGCGCAGCGCCTTGAGGGCCTGCGAGCCGCTGTAGTCGAACTCTCCGGCCTCGCCGATCTTGAGTGCTCCCGATCCGAGCACGAGCACCTTTCTTATGCTTCTGTCTGTCATCGCTTCTTACAGTCTGGATATGAATTCGTCGAAAAGGAACTCCGTGTCCACCGGGCCGCTGGAGGCCTCCGGATGGAACTGCGCGGAGAAGAAGGGCTTGCTGCGGTGGCGTATGCCCTCGTTGGTGCCGTCGTTCATATTGGTGAAATACGGCTCCCACTCGCCTCTCAAAGTCTTCTCGTCCACCGCGAATCCGTGGTTCTGAGAGGTGATGAAGCATCTCTCCGTGCCGTTGAGGCGCACCGGCTGGTTGTGGCTGCGGTGGCCGTATTTGAGCTTGAATGTCTGCGCTCCGGCGGCGAGCGACATCAGCTGATTGCCCATACAGATGCCGAAGATGGGTCTGTCGCCCTCATAGGCCTTGCGGATATGCTCCACCGCCGCCCCGCAGAGGGCAGGGTTGCCCGGACCGTTGGAGATGAAGAGCCCGTCCCAGTCAAGGCTGTTGAAGTCGTAGTCCCAGGGGACTCTCGTGACCCGGACTCCGCGCTCCAGCAGGCAGCCGAGTATCCTGTGCTTGACTCCGCAGTCCACCAGGACCACCCGCTTGCCGGAAGAACCGTAGCGGATGACTTCCCGGCAGCTGACCGCCGCCACCTGGTTGTCGAGGTTGGGGTCATAGAAAGGGAAGTCCTCCCCGCATCCCTCAAGCACGATCTTGCCGAGCATGGCGCCCTGCTCGCGGAGCATCTTGGTCAGCTCGCGGGTGTCGATGCCGAATATGCCGGGGACTTTCTGCTCCCTGAGCCACTCGTCGAGGCTCTTGACCGCGTCCCAGTGGCTGTATTTCTCGCTGTAGTCCGAGATGATCAGGCCGCGCACGTGTATCCGCTCGGACTCGAAAGCGGTGCAGAGTCCGTTCTTGTCGTACTTCTCCGAAGGGATGCCGTAGTTGCCTATCAGCGGGTAGCTGACGCACAGGATCTGCCCCTCGTAGGAGGGGTCGGTGAGGCTTTCGGGATAGCCGACCATGGCGGTGGAGAACACCACCTCCCCGCTGCCGGCCCCGTCGTAGCCGAAACTCCAGCCTTCCATTCTGCAGCCGTTGCCCAGAACGAGAGCCGCCTTTTTGCGATTTGATGTCATATACTCAAGTTTCGCAAGTGATAAAGTTTGTTGAAAAATAAGCATTTTAAGTTTCGCATTTGCGAAACTCAAATCATATATATTACCAGTTGGATGCGGTTGCCATCAGCTCGGCGACCCTCTCGTTGCAGAGGTTGCCGATGCTGCCTATGTGCGTGTGGCCGAGGTCGGACGCCTTCAGGGAGGCGGTGTCGCCTCCGGAGTATTTGAAGCGTCCCTCGTTGACCTCGACCCCGACCTGTCTGTAGGCCTCCCTGAACGGCGTGCCGGAGAGGGTCCTGCGGTTGACCTCCTCGACCGTGAAGAGATGGTCGTACAGCGGGTTTTCGAGTATGCGGGTGTTGACCTCTATATGCGCGAGCATATAGTCCGCCATCTGCAGACAGTCGTGCATCAGCTCCAGAGAGGGGAAGAGTATGTCCTTGAGCAGCTGATAGTCACGGTGATAGCCGTGCGGCATATTGCTGCAGAGCAGCGAGATCTCGTTCTCGCAGGAGAGGATGCGGTTGCACTTGCCGCGCATCACCTCCCATACGTCGGGGTTCTTCTTATGCGGCATGATGCTGGAGCCCGTAGTGAGGCTGTCCGGGAAGTGGATGAAGCCGAAGTTGGGGCACATGTACATACAGCAGTCTGAGGCGAACTTATTGAGTGTCAGCGCGAGAGCCCCTATCGCCGAGGCGACGCACCTCTCTGTCAGGCCTCGGCTCATCTGGGCCGCGACGCTGTTGATGACGGGGGAGTCGAAGCCGAGCAGGCGGGTCGTCATATCCCGGTCGAGCGGGAAGGAGTTGCCGTAGCCGGCGGCGGAGCCGAGCGGGTTGCGGTTGACCACCCGGTATGCCCCTCCCAGCATATACATATCGTCCACCAGAGCCTCAGCGTATCCCCCGAACCACATCCCGAAGGACGAAGGCATGGCGATCTGTGCGTGCGTGTAGCCCGGGAGCAGCACTTCACGGTGCTTCTCGCTCAGGCTCTGGAGGGTTCGGAAGAGGGTGAGCGTCTCTTCGCGGAGAGTTTTAAGCTCGTCGCGGAGGAAGAGCTTGATGTCCACCAGGACCTGGTCGTTGCGGGAGCGCCCCGAGTGGATCTTCTTGCCCATATCCCCGAGCTCGCGGGTGAGCAGGAGCTCGATCTGCGAGTGGATGTCCTCAATATCTTCTTCGAGGGTGAAACTGCCGTCCTTCACCTTCTGAGCTATCCTGTCCAGCGCTTCGAGCAGAGTCCCGAGTTCCTCGCGGCTCAGCAGGCCTATGCTCTCCAGCATGGTGATGTGCGCCTTTGAGCCCTCTATGTCGTAGGCGGCGAGCCTGAGGTCCAGCTCGCGGTCATTGCCGACCGTGAAGGCTTCGACCCTGTCGGTCGCGACGGTCCCCTTATTCCAGAGTGTTGCCATAAAAGTTGTCTATATATCTGATATATGTGTCTATAGCGTTGTCTATCTCGTCCGTGAGGATATACTCGTCAGCCCTGTGCGAGCGCGAGGACTGTCCGGGCCCCATCTTGACGGCGTCGCATCCTATGCGCATCCAGTCCGAGGTGGTGGGGGAGGAGAATGTGGGGATGCCTATCTTCAGGGCTGTACTGAGCAGCGGGGAGCCTTCCCTGGTCGCCGAGGAGCGGTTGGCGAGATTTCGCGCCTTGAGCCTGCTGCGGCACAGGGTCTGGAGTTCGGAGAGCAGCTCCCCGTTGGTATATTGCTCGGTGGGTCTGACGTCCACTACGAACTTGCAGAGGTCCGGGATGACATTATGGGCGCTGCCGGCCTCTATCTGCGTGACGTTGAGCCGCACTTCCCCCATCAGGGGAGAATGCCGGGTGAACCTGTGCGCACGCAGGGCGGCTATGTCGTCGAGGGCGATGTAGAGGGCGTTGACCCCTTCGTCCCGGGCGGCGTGCCCGCTGACTCCGTGGGCCTCCCCGTCGAGCACCAGCAGGCCGCGCTCGCTCGTGGCGGCGCGCATCCCGGTAGGCTCCCCGACTATCACCCAGTCGGGATACGGAAGCTCCTCTGAAGAGGCGAAGCAGCCGTCGGAGGCATATAGCCACCTTGCCCCGTCCGGGCCGGAGCACTCCTCCTCGCGTGTCAGCACGAGCATCAGGTTGAAGGGAAGCCGCATATCATAGAAATGACGGAAAGCGGCAATCATAGATACCACACTTCCGCCATCATCATTGGATCCGAGTCCGTAAACGATGCTCCCGTCGTCGCCCGGGTCAAACGGGTCCCGTGTATATCCGCCGGAAGCCGGGACGGTGTCCAGGTGGGCGTCGAGGGCGAGAGTCAGCCTGCGCGGGTCGAAATGTCGGTTGAGGGCGACTATGTTGCCCCGGAGCACTCTGTACCTGACTCCCCAGCCGTCCAGAGCCTCGCAGACGACTCCGGCGGCCTGCTCCTCTCCGGACGAGAGGGAAGGCGTGCGGACCAGGTGTCTGAGCAGCTCTATATATTCGGCATATGTCGTCATAATACCAGTTCTGTGCCTGCGCCCCCGTCGAGAAGCTGCCCTGAATGCTTTATCCTCACTCCGGCAGCACCTGCCCCGAGGGCCGAGAATGCGTTGTCCAGCTTCGGAATCATCCCCGCAGCTATGCGGCCCTCCTCCTTCAGCCGGAGGTAGAGCCCGCTGTCCAGCCGGGGTATTACGCTGGCGGGATCATTCAGATTGTAAAGTACGCCATTTTTTTCGAAACAATAAAGAAGTTTCGCGTTTAATGCGGAAGAAATTGCGGCGGCGACGGTGTCGGCGTTGGTGTTGAGCAGCTCCCCGCCGCCGTTGTGGGTGATGGCACAGAAGACGGGGACTGTCCCCAGGGAGAGAAACTGCCTGATCCTGTCCGCGTCCACGGACTCCGGGGTCACATCCCCGACGAGTCCGTAATCCACAGTCGTGACTCCGTCGGACAGAGTCCTCGGGGGGCGTCTGCCGGCTCTGATGAGGGAGGCGTCGCAGCCGGCGAGCCCCATCGCGTTGCAGCCGCGCTTCTGCAGCAGGGCGGTGATGTGCTTGTTGCACCAGCCGGCATAGACCATAGTGACGAGCCTGAGAGTCTCGGGGTCGGTGACGCGGCGCCCTTCGACCATCTGCGGCTCAAGGCCGAGCCGGCGTTGGAAATCGCTCGCCAGCTTGCCTCCTCCGTGCACGAGGACCTTCGGCCCTTCGAGCGAGGAGAAGTCGTCGCAGAACTTCTCCAGCAGCTCGGGGGAGTCGATGACGTTGCCTCCTATCTTGACGACGCTGATCATAGGCTGCGGAGCATTTCGCGGATCACCGTCTGGGCGGAGACGACCCTGTTGGCCGCTTCCGGGATCACCAGTGAGCGGGGGCTTTCGATGACCTCGTCGCTGACTATCATATTGCGCCGCACCGGCAGGCAGTGCATAAAGAATGCATCGTCGGTAAGCGCCATCTTCTCCTTTGTCACGGTCCAGGCGCGGTCCCTGCACAGCACCTTGCCGTAGTTGCCGCCCTGATAGGCCGCCCAGTTCTTGGCATAGACGAAGTCCGCCCCGCGCAGTGCCTCGTCCTGGTCGTGGGTGACTCTCGCGCCCCGGGTGAACTCCGGCGCGAGGTCGTAGCCTTCCGGATTGGCGATGACAAAGTCGTACCCGGCCCAGTCCATCCCCTCGGCAAAGGAGTTCGGCACGGCCTGCGGGAGAGCCTTCGGGTGCGGGGCCCAGGTCATCACGACCTTGGGTCTGGGCTTGGTTTTGTGTTCCTCGATGGTGATGATGTCGGCGAAAGTCTGCAGAGGATGCCTCGTGGCGGCTTCCATACTGAAGACCGGCTTGCCCGAGTATCTGATGAACTGATTGAGTATGACTTCGCCGTAGTCATCCTCCTTGCTCTCGAAGCGGGCGAAGGACCTCACCCCGATCAGGTCGCAGTAGCAGCCCATCACCGGTATGGCTTCGAGCAGGTGCTCACTCTTGTCGCCGTCCATTATGACCCCTCTCTCGGTCTCGAGCTTCCACGCGCCCTGGTTGACATCCAGCACGATGACGTTCATCCCGAGGTTGAGGGCGGCTTTCTGGGTGCTGAGGCGGGTGCGGAGGCTGTTGTTGAAAAACACCATAAGCAGGGTCCGGTTCTCTCCGAGCTTCCGGTCCGCAAAAGGATGGCTCTTGACATAGAGGGCCTCGCCTATGGCTTCGGCGGGCTCGCCCAATTGGCGTATGCTTGTAAATTCTTTCATATTTTCGGCTGTGTTTCCGGTCCGTGGGTGAGTGCTCTCCACGCCGCGACGAATCTGTCGGCTGTCTGGGTGCTGATGGTGAGCGGCGGCAGCACGCGGATGACCGACGCTCCTGCGGCTCCCGTGAAGAAATGCTTCTCGAAGAGCAGACGCTCGCGCAGGCCGGCATATTCTCTCTTGAGTTCGAGCCCGATCATAAGGCCGCGTCCGCGGTATTCCACCAGCGCGGGATCGAGACCGTCTTTGCCGTCGAAGGCCTCCCTAAGATGCTCCCCGACCTTGGCCGCATTCTCCACAAGATGCTCGTTCTCAATTATATCGAGTACTGCAAGTGCGGCGGTGCAGGCGAGGTGGTTGCCCCCGAAAGTGGTGCCCAGCATCCCGTATTCCGGCTTGATGTCCGGCGAGATGAGCACGCCCCCTATAGGCAGGCCGTTGGCCATACCCTTGGCGGTGGTGATGATGTCGGGGCGTATGCCGGAACGCTGGTGCGCGAAGAAGAGGCCGCTGCGTCCGTAGCCGGACTGGATCTCGTCGAGGACGAGCCGGGTGCCGTATCTGTCGCAGAGCTCTCTCAGGGCGCGCAGAAACCCGTCTTCCGGCTCATAGATGCCGGCCACGCCCTGGATGCCCTCGATGATGACGGCGGCGTATTCTCCGCGGGAGATCTCCCGCTCCGCGGCTTCAAGATCGCCGAGCGGGACAAAACTGACATTGGGGCTTGCGTTGAACGGAGCGCGTATCTTGGGGTTGTCGGTGGCCGCCACCGCTCCGCCCGTCCTGCCGTGGAATGATTTGGCGAACGCGAGCACCCTTGCCCGTCCGGTCGCAAAGGATGCGAGCTTGAGGGCGTTTTCGTTGGCTTCGGCTCCGCTGTTGCAGAGGAAGAGGGAGTAGTCGTCGTAGCCGCAGAGCCTTCCCAGCCTGCGTGCAAGCTCCCTCTGAAGGGAGTTCTGCACCGCATTGGAGTAGAATCCGAGCCTGGTGAGCTGTTCGGAGAGCATCTTCACATAGTGAGGGTGGCAGTGCCCGACGCTGATGACGGCGTGCCCGCCGTAGAGGTCGGTGTACTCGACCCCGTCCTTGTCCCAGAGGCTCGTGTCGAGGCCGCGCACCGGCTCTATGTCCCAGAGTTTGTATACCTTGAATAAATCCATAACGCGTTTCTGCTTGTTGGTCCGGATGTCCGTTTCCCGCTTTGTGCCCGAGTCTCAGAATGCCGAGGCCTTGAGGCGCAGACCGCAGTCTTCCCTCAGGCCGAAGATGAGGTTCATATTCTGTACCGCCTGCCCGGAAGCCCCCTTGAGGAGGTTGTCTATGACGGAGCAGATCACCAGCCGCCCGTCGTGCTTCTCGAGCGAGAGCAGGCACTTGTTGGTGTTGACCACCTGCTTGAGATCCACGGGGCTGTTGCTGACGAAGGTGAACGCCGCGTCGGAGTAGTAGGCTTTGTAGAGACTGAGGGCTTCTTCGGTGTCGAGCTCGCAGTCGAGATGGACGGTGGCGAAGATGCCTCTCGTGAAGTCGCCCCTCATCGGGATGAAGTCAAGCCGCGCGGAGAATCCCTCCTGAAGGGCGGCAAGGTTGCGGCGTATCTCCAGAAGATGCTGATGCTCAAAGATTTTATAGGCCGAGAGGTTGTCGCTTCTCCAGCTGAAATGGGTGGTCTCCGAAGGCTTCGCGCCCGCACCGGTGGAGCCGGTGACGGCGTTGACGCAGACCTCGCCCCGTATCAGGCCGGCCTCCGCGAGCGGCAGCAGGGCGAGCTGGATCGCCGTGGCGAAGCAGCCCGGATTGGCGACCAGAGAGGCGTCGGCAATCTTCTCGCGCTGCATCTCCGGCAGGCCGTAGACATAGCCTTCACTCTCGTCGCGGAAGTCCTGCGCGAGGTCTATCACCTTGAGTCCGGCGGGTCTGTCGTGGCTCTCCCAGAACTCGCGGCTCCTGCCGTGCGCCGAGCAGAGGAAGAGGACATCCACGCTGTCGAGGCTGAAGCTGTCGCAGAACTGCAGGGAAGTGTCGCCGAACAGGCCGCTATGGACCTGATGGAGATATTTGCCTGCGCTGCTTTCGGAATGCACAAAGCAGAGTTCCGCCTCCGGGTGATTGACAAGTATGCGGATCAGCTCTCCCGCCGTGTAGCCGGCACCGCCTATGATGCCGACCCTGATTCCGGGCTTGGGCGCCCCGGTCCCCCCGGGGGTCTGCGGGGCGGTTTTTGACCTGCGTCCACGATGACGCGAGCCCCTGGACGACCTGCCGCTGCGGCTGCGCAGGGATTTCTCCTCTTCCATAATCACAGATCCTCCTCGTCCTTATGTTTGCCGTAATAGACCCTGAGCGGGGTGGAGAGCACCTTGATGAAGCCCTTGGCGTCTTCGGCGGTCCAGCCTTTCTGGCTCTCGCCGTATTCGCCGAGCTTGGACTTGACAAGGTCGTCGGGGGAGTCCACGCCCACGGTCGAGAAGCCGTAGGGGCGGAGTTCGAGGGTGACTGTGCCGTTGACATTGCGCTGGCTGCTTTCGAGCATCGCCTCGATGTCGCGCATCACAGGTTCGAGATACTGGCTCTCGTGCAGGAACATCCCGTACCAGGAAGCCACCTGGTCCTTCCAGTACTGCTGCCACTTGGAGAGGGTGAATTTCTCGAGAAATCTGTGCGCTCCGATGATGAGCATAGGGGCCGCCGCCTCGAAGCCGACTCTGCCCTTGATGCCTATGATGGTGTCTCCGACGTGCATGTCGCGGCCTATCCCGTAGGCCGAGCCTATGCTCTCGACCTCCCGGATCGCGGCAATCCTGTCGTCATAGCGCGTGCCGTTGACCTCGCACAGTTCGCCCTTTTCGAAGCCGAGGCTGAGCATTTCGCTCCCCTGCCTGCTTACCTGTTTGAGGTAGGCGCTCTCCGGCAGCCCCTGCGTGGAGTCGAGTATCTCGCCTCCGCAGATGGAAGTGCCCCAGATGCCGACATTGTAGGAATACTTGAGCTTGGCGAAGTCGGCGTGAAATCCGTTGGCGTTGAGGTAGTCGACCTCCTCCTTGCGCGAGAGGTTGCCGTCGCGGGTGAGGGTGATGATCTCCATCTCCGGACACATCACGAGGAATGTCATATCGAAGCGCACCTGGTCGTTGCCCGCGCCGGTGGAGCCGTGGGCGATGGCGTCGGCCCCGATCTCCTTGGCGTAGCGCGCGATGGCCATCCCCTGGAATATGCGTTCGGAGGATACCGATATCGGGTAGACCCCGCCGCGCAGCACGTTGCCCCAGATCATATATTTCAGGCTCTTTCCGTAGTACTCGCCCGTGACGTCGAGTGTGACATATTTCGCCGCGCCCAGCCTGTAGGCGTTCTCTTCGTTGGCGCGGAGCTGCTCCGGGCTGAACCCGCCCGTGTCGGCGCAGGCCGCGTGGACCTCGTATCCTTTCTCCTTGGCCAGATACATCACCGTGTAGGAGGTGTCCAGCCCGCCGCTGAATGCGACCACAACTTTCTTTTTGCTCATATCGTGTTATGTTTATTGTTCGTCCGGGTGATGGATCCTGAGGTGCTCCTTCGGGTCGTAGAGCAGCCCGGTGCAGATGCACATCTTGTAGTCGTGGCTCTTGAGGATGTCGAAGTGCCGGCAGCCCTCGCAGCCTTTCCAGAATTCAGGGTCGTCCGTGAGCTCGCTGTAGGGCACGGGGCGGAAGCCGAATTCGTAGTTCATCTTCATCACGGCGGCCCCGGTGGTGATGGAGAATATCTTCGCGTCCGGGAAGAGGTGGCGGGAGAGTATGAAGGTCTGCTCCTTGATGCGTTTCGCCACGCCGAGTCCCCGGAATTCGTGGGCCACGATGAGGCCGGAGTTGGCGACGAAACTCTTGCCGCCCCAGGATTCGATATAGGAAAAACCTGCGAAACGGGACTCTCCGGGGGCGGGCCTCAGGGCCGTGCCTGCCCCGGTCAGGGCTTTGTCTCCGTCTTCCGCCGCGGGGCCTCCCGGGGCGGCGTCTTCCGTCGCTGTCGCGATCACCGCCTTGCCGGCGCGGATCTTCTCGCAGATATATTCGGGCGTGCGGTTGGCGATGCCCGTCCTGCGCTCAAGCGAGGATATGTAGATTTCTTTGCAGATCGCCTCTGCATATTTGAGGTGGCTCTCGTCCGCCACCGTTACATTGATGTGCATACTATACAATAAGTCCCCGAACGGCAAGACAAACCGAGATTGTCAATTGCAATTATATCGGGAGAAAATTCTTTCTGACTGGTGGGGTGTGCAATGAATTTTCCGAAGTGTGGGAGGTTTCTACGCCTCCGGAATTCGGACGGCCCCGCTTCTGGCAGGGTGGAGAGCCGTATGTTGCACTACTTTCATATAACGGGACGCAAAGATACGCTTTTTCTTTGAAAATGCAAACCGCTCAGCGTTACGCACCGGTGCGGCGTGCCGTCCGAAGCCGGAGAGAGGGGGCGGAGCTTGCGTTTTTTGGATATAAGAACTATATTTGCCGGGGTGAAAGCGCTGCTCAAGTTACTTCTCGCATTCGCGCTCGTCTTCACAGGGATGGAGATGACGCGGGCCGCTGTCTCTCCCGTTCAGGAGGAGACGCCAGCCGCCTGCGGCGCAATCTGCGAGACGGACTCCGACTTCTCGGGCGATGAGCGTCATTTCAATGACCTGGGACTGAACGGACCGGGCTGCGAGTATGTCCCTGCCGGCACTCTGACCCAGACGGCCAGGGTGCGGACCACGGGCGGTGCGCGGCGCTGCGTCATTGCTTTCAACAGTGTCTTCGTCAAGGACAGAGGCCTTGTCAATGCCGTCAGTTCCGTCGGCTTCGCCCCCAGGACGAGCGCGTATGTGTCGGGCACGCTCTCTGCCGACGCACACTTTGTGATCCTCCGAAAATTCCGGATCTGACAGCCTGCGACCCCTGTCGTTAGCGGTCCAGTGCCGTCAGATTATCATTACTAAAAACAAAATTAAAATGAACAAGGAATTTTCCCGTACGCGCAGCACAGGCGATATCGCCGTCTCCTGCGCCCTTATAGTTGCAGGCCTTGCCTGCGTGGTCATCAAAACCCCGGTGAGCGTCAATATTCTCGGATGCTGTGCAATCATTCTCGGCCTCGTGCTGATGTTTATGCTCAAGTCGCTGCGCAAGGACAAAGACACCGGCATCTGTTACAAGGAGAAGATCAAGTATTATCCGTCCAAGCGGCAGGATGAGATCCTCGCCGCCCTCAAGGGCGATCCGTCCGCTTTTGACTGGACGGAGAGCGGCAACGAGGAGGGTACGCGGGTGGACATCTACTTCAGCAAGGCTTCTAACAAGGCCTATGTGCAGTGCTACCACTTCGTGCCTTACGAATATCAGGTGTGCTCGGACTGGGTTGAGCTTCAGCTCGACAAGACCGGCAACCTCGTGGACTGATTGAGGGACAGACAGCCTGTCTTCGTACAGCTGTGTTTGACCGGCGGCCGGAGTCTGAGGAGATGACGGCCGCCTTTTGGATTTATGCCGGGCCGGGACTATCTTTGCACTTCCGGCCCCGATGCCGGAGCATGGCGGTATTATGGAACTTGGTGAACTGGGAGAATTCGGCCTTATCAGAGAGATAAGCGGCGGTGTCAGCGCCCCCGAAGGGGTGCTGGGCATAGGCGACGACTGCGCCGTCATCCCGCAGCACGGCGGCGTCGACACTCTGGTCAGCAGCGATATGCTGGTGGAGGGAAGCCATTTTCTGACTGAAGACATAGGTCCATACCGTCTCGGCTGGAAATCCGCCGCCGTCAATCTCAGCGACATAGCGGCGATGGGAGGCCGCCCGACGGCGACATTCCTCTCTTTTGCGCTCCCATCAAGGCTCAGCGCTGGGTGGGTGCGGGAGTTTATGCGGGGCTACCGCGACATCTCCCTCAAGTTCAACTGTCCGCTGCTCGGGGGAGACACCACCTCCACTCCGGACCGGATGAGCATCTGCGTCACGGTGATGGGGGAGTGCCCGCACGGGGCCGCGCGGCTGCGCAGCTGCGCGCGCGAGGGCGACCTTGTCTGCGTCAGCGGCCCTCTGGGCGACTCGGCGGCGGGTCTGCGCATCATTATGCAGAAGTCCCTAAGGGACGCGGTCGAGCAGACTCTGGTGGAGAGACACTATCTTCCGATGCCCCGGGTCGATGAGGGCCTCGCTCTGTCCGCGACGCGGGGCGTACACGCGATGATGGACATCTCCGACGGCATAGGCTCCGATCTGAGGCATATTCTGGAGGCTTCCGGAGCGGGGGCGGAGATTGATACCGCCGCTTTGCCTCTCTCCGAAGAGCTCAAAACCGTCTGCGCCCGCCGGCGCTGGGACCCGGTGGAGCTTGCGGCCTGCGGCGGCGAGGACTACGAACTCCTGTTCACCGTTGACCCGGATGCGGAGCGCTGCCTGAGCGTGCCGCACTTCGTTATCGGCAGGATAGTGCCCGGCAGCGGAATAGTCTGGAAGGGCTCGCGGCGCGACTACCTCGGATTCGCCCATTTTTAGAAACAGACCCCTCCGGACGCAAAAAACCGTCCGTTTCTCTTGCATTTCCGATAAATATCCGTAAATTGCGCCCCGAAATTTACGAACGGCGATGAAAGTGCTTTACACTACACCATTGAACGCGCAGCAGCAGCAGTTCCAGCAGCAGGTCCAGTCACAGGTTCTGCGCTTTTCCGTGTGTGCCGCCGTCCGGCCGTAGGGCACGCATATAGTCGGAGAGAGTAATATTGAATATTAAACAGGAGGCCGGACCTTTAGGGGTTCGGCCTCCCGCGTTTAGCAAACACTTGTAGTTATCAAACCTTATAGAATTATGAGTATCGCAAATGCGAAACACGGTTTTAGAGGCCCATAGGGCCGAAAGTAAGTCCCTTTCCCGAGGAAAGGGATTTAGGAAAAGGGTAATAATAAGCGAAGCTTGTGCGGGAGGGAAAAGTTTTGCAAGTACCTGCACAATGCTTATTCTTCAACAAACTTTATTACTTGCGAAACTTGAGTTATAGAATTATGAGTATCGACAGATTTGACCTCGTAAAGGAGTCATTCGAAAAGAAGGCGGTGGCGGTGGAAGTGCCGTCAGGCAAGACTTCCGCCTACTACGGAGAGCTCGTCTTCGACCGCAGCAAGATGTACAAGTACCTCGACGCCGCGAGCCTCAAGGCCCTCTTGGAGTGTATCGACAAGGGTGTCGCCCTCGACCGCAAGACTGCGGACGGAGTCGCTCGGGGGATGAAGGAATGGGCGATGGAGCACAATGTGACCCACATCACCCACTGGTTCCAGCCGCTCACCGAAGGCACGGCGGAGAAGCACGACTCGCTCATCGACTACGACGGCAAGGGCGGCGTGATTGAGACCTTCGACGGCAAATCCCTCGCCCAGCAGGAGCCTGACGCCTCTTCATTTCCGAGCGGCGGCATACGGGCCACTTTCGAGGCCAGGGGCTACACCGCCTGGGACCCAACTTCTCCCGTATTCATCCAGGGCGACACTCTGTGCATCCCTACGGTTTTCATTTCCTATACCGGAGAGGCCCTGGATTACAAGACGCCGCTCAAGCGGGCGCTGAAGGCCGTCTCCGACGCCGCAGTACCGGTCTGCCGGCTCTTCGACCCGTCGGTCAGCAAGGTATATTCCTATCTCGGATGGGAGCAGGAATACTTCCTCGTCGACGAGTCCCTCTATTCCGCCCGTCCGGACCTGATGATCACGGGACGCACGCTGATGGGACACAATTCCTCCAAGAACCAGCAGTTGGACGACCACTATTTCGGGGCCATCCCGAGCCGCGTGGCGGCGTTTATGCGTGACCTCGAGATCGAGGGGCACAAGCTCGGAATTCCTCTCAAAACCCGCCACAACGAGGTCGCTCCCAACCAGTTCGAGCTCGCCCCGATCTTCGGCGAGACCAACCTCTCCAACGACCAGAACCAGATCGTGATGAACCTTATGCATAAGATCGCGCGCCGCCACGGCTTCGTTGTCCTATTCCACGAGAAGCCTTTCGAGGGGGTCAACGGCTCGGGCAAGCACAACAACTGGTCGCTCGGCACCGACACCGGCACCATGCTCTTCGCACCGGGCAAGGACGCCAACGGCAACCTGCAGTTCGTGACGTTCTTCGTCAATGTCCTCGCCGCCGTGCAGAAGCACAACGCCCTGCTCAAGGCTTCCATCGCCTCGGCGACCAACGCCCACAGGCTCGGGGCCAACGAAGCTCCGCCCGCAATCGTCAGCGCGTTCCTCGGCAAGACTATGACGGATGTGCTGCACAAGCTGCTGGAAGTGCCGTCCGACACGCCTATCGAGATCGCCGGCAAGAAGGGGAAGAGCGTCGGGCTGGTCGAGATCCCGGAGATATTCCTCGACAACACCGACCGCAACCGCACATCTCCGTTCGCGTTTACCGGCAACCGTTTCGAGTTCCGCGCGGTGGGCTCCTCCGCCAACTGCGCCGGAGCGATGACGACTCTCAACGCAGCTGTGGCAGAGCAGCTTACGGCCTTCAAGAAAGATGTGGACAAGGAGCTTGCCAAGGGAAAGAGCATAAATGTGGCCGTGATGGATACTCTCAAGCCTATCATCGCCTCGGTGCTCGGGGTCGTGTGCTTCGACGGCAACGGCTATACCGGGGAATGGGAGCGGGAGGCAGTCAGGCGCGGCCTGGACGTGGAGACCAGCGTGCCTGAGATGATAAAGGTGTTCACCCGTCCGGAGTCGGTCAAGATGTTCACCGGGACGGGAGTCTATACCGAGAAGGAACTCGAAGCCCGCAACGAGGTGAAGTGGGAGACATATTCCAAGAAGGTGCAGATCGAGTCGAGGGTGCTCGTGCGGATGGCGACCAACCACATCATCCCGGCGGTGCTCGACTACAAGTCTGCCCTGCTCAAGAACGTGGCGCTCTGCAAGGAAGTCTTCGGCAACACCGACAACTGCACGACCGAGCTTGAGCTCATCGGCAAGATTTCAGCCTATGTTGAGGAGATACGCGTCAAGTGCGCCGCGATGAAGGAGGCCCGCAGGCAGGCCAACGCTATCGCCGGCGAGTATGAGAAGGCTGTGGCATACCACAGGATCGCAGATGCTCTCTATGAGCTCCGGAAGCCTGTCGACAAGCTTGAGGAGATAGTCGACAACCGCACCTGGCCTCTGCCTAAGTACCGCGAGCTGCTGTTTATCAGCTAGGACGTAGTCCTGGGAGGAGTGGGTGACCAAAAAGGACCAGGCGGTCCTTTTTGGTCACCCCCTGTCCCTTTGTCGTTATTTCACCGTAGCCTTGACGTCTTTAGGCTCTGCGATCATTTCCTTGTCCTGAAGGTAGAGCGGGTTGTATTTGCCGTAAGGAACGTCGCGGAAGATATAGTAGTTGGCTTTGCGCGCGGCGACTATGTGGTCCGTGGTGGCCGTCGAGATCGCCGATACGGCAAGGTCGACCAACGCCGTGACCCAGGAGTTCCCGCCCGAATTCTGCTCCAGGTCCAGATACAGGTCGCAGCTCCTGTCGAAGAGGACTTCCCCGGAGCTGGCGGACTTGATTATGTATCTGATCTTCGTGTCGATACCGAAGCCCCTTTTCGTCCATTCGTCGATCTGGGAGAAGACCACGGCGTCGGCCCCGAAGTAGTCGCGGAACATCGTCAGCGGCTTGTCTATGAAGAGTTCGGCGTCGTATGCGCTTTCCGCCTTGAGGATGTCCATCGCAAGCAGCGGGGAGATCACATAATATCCGGCTTCGGCGAGAGGACGGCTGATCGAAGTGTACAAAAGGTCTTTCGCCTCCACGTTGGTGGTGTTGTTGATGGGCGGCATCACCAGTATGGTCAGAGGCATATCGCTGTACATCGTGGCGTACTGGGATTCTTTGGTCACCTGGGGAGTTGTCACTCCGCAGGAACTTGCGAGGGCGACCAGCACGATTATCGGAATGATTCTTTTCATATCTTCTTACCTTGCAAGTTTCTTGATCAGCGGCTCGATAAATTTGGCGGACTCCGGATACAGCTCTATCTCTTTCTGGAACATCTCCTTCCCTCTTTCCTGGAAAAACGCGCCGAAGTCCGCGGTGTCGAACAGCTTCTTCTGCGCAGGCGTGGCGTTGTCCGTGAAAGTCATTGCCGTCTCAGGCTGAAGCAGCAGATAGCCGTATTCGGCGCAGATGCCCGGAGGCGGGACCTGCCGGGTCCCCCCGGGCTTTGTCACCATAGTCTCATATACGGCCACAAGCTTGCAGATGCTCTGCGGAGTCTGCTTGTCGTATGTCTGGTAGGCTATGTCCTCGTAGGCGGTGGTCCCGTTCTGCTCACCTCCCCAGTAGTATAGAGTCTTGGTGACTCCGCAGGAGGAGAGCATAAGCACCGCCGCCGCAGCCATGATCACCTTCTTCATAGCTCGATGACTTTGTGCTCCTGGGCAGAGATGTACACTTTCTTGCCGTAGACCTCTTTCCCGCCGATTTTGACGACGACCTCGTGCGTGCCGGGGGTCGTGACGATGGTGTTCAGGGCTGTCTGCCTGATGTTCCTGTCTTTGCGCCAGGCTTTTGTCTTGACGGTATGGATATCGTAGGCCGTACCGTCGACCGTCACCGTAATCGGGGTCTTGGACTTGCTGACGAAGGATATCATCCCTTCGTCGGCTTTGCCGGAGGAGACGGAATATGAACCTACCCCGCATCCGCAGAGCATCAGCGCTCCGCAAAGAGCCATAATCAACTTTTTCATAGGATGTGTCTATTTATCGGAAATATAGTAGTTGCCCAGATTTTCGGCATCCAGGGCCTCGCCGCTGTAGGAGCAGAAGGAGATCTCGGTCTCCGGAGTGTCTCCGTAAGTGGTCTGGACGGTCACTGTGCCGATGTTCTGCCCGGGAAGCTCGATGTCGAGTCCTGTCTGGGGATTCTTGACCATCTTGCCCTTTCTGTAGACGGTGAAACTGTCGCCTGCCGCAAGTCCCTGGGACGCCCCTCCCGAGATGATGTAGGAACCGTCGTCGACGGAGAGGATATATGCCCTCCAAGGCTTGTCCATACACTTGTTGATGATGTTCTCGACAAGCTGGCTCAAGGCTGCGGATATCGCCTTGTCGCTGAGGGTGGCATCGTATCCCGCAGTGCCGCCGAGCCCCAGCGTCTGCGTGTTCGTGGTCTCCGCAAAGCCCTTGGCTTCATCAGAATAGATGATCAGGCCGGTGGCGGCTTCAACCAGACGGATGCTCACTCCGGCCTCCACTGTCTGGGTCTTTGTCGACGAGAACAGCTTCTGCTGCCCTTCGGCTTTGCGTCCGAATTCCGTGATGGAGCCGAGTATGATGTAGTCGGCCCCGATCTTGTTCATCCCTGCTCCCGCCTCGGCCACGAGCACGTCCAGGTCGTCCCTCTCGAGAAGGATGAACTTCCCGCTGGAGGCGAGCTTGGAGGAGAGGATGTCCAGCGCCTGTTTGCGCATAGGGTCGTTGTCCTTGTCGTAGAACAGCCCCTTGGCGTACTGGGTTTCATTTGAGAAGCGCCCTATGGCCACTTTTCGTTTGATGGTCTTGTCCTGCGCGGAAGACAGTACCGGGGCGGCCAGTACAAGTGCGGCGCACAGCAGAACGGATAATCTGGTCAAAGTCTTCATAAATATTATAGTTAACTGTTCATAAGCATATTGTCACAGAGGGCGGAGACATACAAAGGCCGGGTCCGGTCCCGGTGTCGTCGTTTGCGCCTCCGGGTCTCTTACGGGCAGATGATGCTGACCGTGTCGGATTTCAGCACCGTCTCTCCCATCTCGGCGGTGACGGAGGTCAGGATGAGCTTCAGTCTGAACTTGAAGTTGTCGTGGCCGCTCGGCAGGGCCTTTATCTGCTTGATGGCGGAAGCCTCTATGTCCCGCAGCGCGACCAGCGCCTCGCCGTAGCGCTTCTCGGCGGCTGCATCGGTGATGGAGAAGTCTCCGTCCGGGGCGCTCTCTTTCCAGGTCTTGGCATAGCCGGTCTTGAAGTTGGCTATCTCTTTGTCGATGCCGGCATAGACCTTCTTGGCATCGCTGGTCGGGCTGCCGTTGTATTCTTCGCTCCCGTTGTCGACGACATCGATGCGGTACACCACTTCGTCGCTGCCGGTCTTGGTACATCCCGCCAGTGCGAGCAGAAACGCCGCAGCCGCGAGGATAATGATGATTTTGGCCTTTTTCACTTCGTTTTCTGTTTTTTGACTTCGCAAATATAATCAAAACATCTTCCACTGCCACACCCCGCGGGACGGGATTGTCCCCGCTCCGGGGCGAGCGCGCCTGCTAAAATGCGACAAATAGGCACTTTCCTCTGCCTTTTTGTCGTACTCGGTGCCAGATTGTCCCTAAATTGTAAGTTTTGCCCTTTGGTACGGGAGTTGAAATATCTTGAGTCGTCCCCCGAACGGGACAAGGAACAACAGATAAGTAAAACTAAAAATAGGAGATTTGAATTATGTTACCGATCAGAAGAAACGAACAGAACTGGCTGCCTGAAATCTTCAATGATTTCTTTGATACCAACTGGATGGTGAAGGCCAATGCCACCGCCCCGGCCATCAACGTATTAGATAACGAGAAGAACTACGAGCTCGAGCTTGCCGCCCCGGGCCTGACCAAGGACGACTTCAAGGTCAGCCTCGACTCCGAGGGCAACCTCTCCATCGATATGGAGAAGAAAGTCGACAACAACGGCGAGAAGAAGCACGGACACTATCTGCGCAGGGAGTTCTCATACTCGAAGTATCAGCAGATTATGACGCTGCCTGACGACGCCGACCGCGAGCATATCGAGGCCAAGGTCGAGAACGGCGTGCTCTGCGTCAACATCCCGAAGATCGTCAAAGCGGCCCCGGAAAGCGGCCATAAGATGATCGAGATCAAATAAACGCCTGAAACGCATGCTCATGGCGCGCGGCCCGGAAAGGCTGCGCGCCTTTTTTTGAATGTTGTGCCGCTATTCGCAGGGGGCGGAGTCTTGCGTATCCGGCAGGGATGACGGGCGTAACATAAATTTAATGCGGAGTAATATCCCGGTAACATCCTCTCTCTACTTTTGCACCGTAATCAGTAGTGTAGTGGATACGATGAAAAAATCAAAGAGAGAATTTGCAGCCATACTCTTCGCGCTGCTCGTGCAGACGCTTGCTGCGCAGCCTTCCGGAAAGACCGGCAGCATAGACGGAGAAGTGAGAGACTCAAAGACGGGGGAGACGCTTATCGGGGCATTCGTGGCGGTGGAAGGCGGGGAGGCCAAGGCGATTTCGACTATGGAAGGGACCTTTTCCCTTACGGGGGTTCCTGTTGGGAAGGTCAATCTGAAGGTCAGTTATCTCGGCTATCTTGACGCTTACGTCAAGGATGTAAAATGCCCGTCCGAAGGAGTCGTGATAGAGATGGAGCTTGACGGACAGATGCTTTCAGCCACGGTGGTCACGGCGCAGCAGCGGCGCGACACCCAGGCTTCAATGGTGCGGATAACGCGCGAGACCCCGCTGATAATAAGCAACGTCTCCGCCCAGGAAATCGGGCGCACCCAGGACTCCAACGCCGGAGAAGTGATACGCCGCGTGCCCGGAATCAGCCTGATAGACGACAAGTTCGTGATGGTGCGCGGCCTTTCGCAGCGCTACAACAACGTGTGGATCAACGGCGGGGCTGTTCCGAGTTCCGAGGCCGATGCGCGCGCATTCTCTTTCGACCTGATTCCGAGTTCCCAGATAGACAATCTGACCATCGTGAAAGTCCTCTCTGCGGAATATCCGGCGGACTATTCCGGCGGTTTCATACTCATTCAGACAAAGGATGTCCCGGAGCGCAACTCATTCAACGTCTCTGTCGGGAGCAATTTCAACGACCGTTCATATAAGGACTTCCTCTCCTATGGCGGCCATCTTGGTCAGCTCTCCGGGGGTATCGGGGCGTCGCTGGAGGGTTTTGGAGGCAAGACCGTGAACCTGCTCTCCAACGGCTTGGACAATGACTGGTCAGTCAGGAAAATCAACCCTCTCGCTGACCGCAAGCTGTCCGCCTCGCTGTCCCGCCGGTGGGATTGGAGGGGGCACAAGGTCGGACTCAACGCGGCCGCAGGCTGGTCGGAGGAGTTCCGCACGCTGGATCCGATGCAGAACAACCTCTACGGCATATACGACCATAAGAACAACTGCTCGAACTATCTGCGACGCTCGATAGACAGCCAGTATAACGACAATACCCGTTTCGGAGCCCTGCTGAATCTCATCTGGATACTCCCTTCGGGAGCCTCGAAATACCAGCTCAAGAACATATTCAACCGCATCGACAACCGTCGCTACACATTTAGGGACGGCATAAGCGCCCAGGCTAATGAGGAGCGGAGTGCCGAGTACTTCCATCGCAGCAGAACCACCTACAACGGGCAGCTCAGCGGCACATATTACCTTGAGAGCAACACTCTCGACTGGTGCGCCGGGGTGTCCTACGCCGACAGGATTGTCCCCGACCGCAGGCGTTATCTTGTCAATGACGCACTGGAGAGCGGAGTATTCGCTTTGACTACCGGCAATGACGTCTCGCGCGAATGGACAGACCTGCGCGAAGGCATCGCCTCCTTGAGCGTCAACGACAAGCAGGTGTTCCGCCTCGCCGGGAAGGACGCGTATGTCAAGGCGGGGATATATGGAGAGGCGCGCGCACGCCGCTACGACACCAGGGTCTTCATCTACAACTGGAATGTCTATGACAATACTCTCCCGTCCGGTTTCCGGACCTGGGACATCGCGGAACTGCTCAGCAATCCGGAATACCTCGGGGAGGACAGGCTCCATCTGCTCGAAGAGAAGCGTATGCGCAACAACTACCGGGGAAAAAACAATCTCGGCTCTGCCTATCTCAGCGCCTCGATTCCTCTCGGGCGACTGGAGCTTCTCGGAGGGGTACGATATGAGTACAACGATATGGAACTGATTTCCAATACCCGCAACGCCGAACTCTCGGAGAGCAGCCGGCACTATATAACCAAAGGCTTCTTCCCGTCCGCGACCGCTACCTGGCGTCTTGACGACAAGCGTAATCTCAGGCTATCATATGGACGCAGCGTCAACAGACCGGAGTTCCGAGAGGTCTCGTCTTCAGTGTATTACGACTTCGATCTGGCCTCGGACGTGCAGGGCAACTCGGATTTGCGCAGCTGTTACATCGACAACGTGGACCTGCGCTATGAGTTCTACCCGTCGAATTCGGAGACGGTGAGCATAGCCGCTTTCTACAAGCACTTCGACTCTCCCATCGAATGGACCTACACCGTGACAGGAGGTACGGACCTCGTTTATTCCTACGAGAACGCATTGAGCGCTGACAATTTCGGACTTGAGATTGACCTGCGCAAAAATCTCGCTTTCATAGGTTTGGAAAACCTTTCGCTCTCTTTTAACGGAGCTCTGATCAACAGCAAGGTGCATTTCGAAGAAGGCTCGCGCGAGCAGGACCGTCCGATGCAGGGGCAGTCTCCATATCTGGTGAACGGGGGCCTGTTCTACAATTCCGGGCAGCTCGGGCTTGACGTGGCCCTGCTCTATAACAGGATAGGCAAACGGATAATCGGAGTGGGGCGTACGGAAGGCTCTATCGGCGGAGAAGACCAGGCGAGAGTGCCCGACAGCTACGAGATGCCGCGCAACAGCCTTGATCTCACGCTTTCAAAGAAAGTCGGAGCTCATCTTGACTTCAAACTCTACTTCCGCAACCTGCTCGGCGAGGGCATTACATACAAGCAGTTCGAGGGCGAGATCGGCCAGATTACCAGGGCCTACAACCCCGGACGGAACATCGGAGTGCAGCTGATATACAGTCTATAGAAGAATTTCCCTTTTTATTACCAAACAACAAACAAATGAGAAAAATCAATTTTTGGGCTTGCATCTGCGCCCTTGGAGCATTGGCCGCAATCGCGGCCTGCGAGAAACAGACTCCGTCCACTCCGGCAGGAGAAGATTACGTCTGGAAGACGGACGGAGGTCTTAATGCCTGCGACCACATTCTCTTCAGCGACGGGGAGGAAGACCCTGACGGCAACGAGATCGGAAACGGAGATGACGAGTTCGTGTTCTACGGGACCCAGACCCTTGCGAAAGGTACTTATTACCTTAAAGGTTGGGTGTACGTGGCCGACGGAGCTCAGCTTACCATAGAGCCGGGCACCATCATCAAGGGTGACAAGGAGTCCAGGGCGGCCCTCATCGTGGAGAGGGGCGGCAAACTTATAGCCAGGGGCGAGAAGAACTCTCCTATCGTATTCACCTCGGAGCAGCCGGCCGGCGGGCGTAAGCCTGGAGACTGGGGCGGCGTCATCATCTGCGGCAAGGCCCGCAACAACAAGGGCGAGATGCAGATCGAGGGCGGCCCGCGCTCAAAGCACGGCGGAGAGAACGATGAGGACAATTCGGGAGTGCTGAGCTATGTCCGCATAGAGTTCGCCGGCTATCCATTCGAGACGGACAAAGAAATCAACGGCTTGACCCTCGGCTCCGTAGGGCGCGGAACACAGATCGACCACATTCAGGTCTCTTATTCCAACGACGACTCCATCGAGTGGTTCGGAGGATGTCCGGAGTCGAAATATCTCATAGCATGGAAAAGCTGGGACGATGACTTCGATACCGACAACGGCTTCTCCGGCAAGGTACAGTACGCCCTTGCGGTAAGGGACTCCCGCATCGCGGACGTCTCACAGAGCAACGGCTTCGAAAGCGACAACAACGCCGACGGTTCCGACACCTCTCCGTACACTTCGGCCACGTTCTCCAATGTGACTTTCGTGGGGCCGAAACTCGATGCCGACTTCCTGAACGACCCTTCCTACATCGACGGCAGCGAACTCTATCCGAACAACGGTTCCGCTCTCGGCAAGTTCCAGGCTGCGATGCAGATAAGGAGGAACTCAAGGCTGAACTGCATCAACTCCCTCGCCATCGGATATCCTATAGGACTCATCCTCGACAATCAGAAGGGTGACACGCAGGGGGCTGCCAGCGCAGGGCTTCTCAAGCTGGAGAACATCTGGTTCGCAGGTATGGACGTGACGGGGACGGATGCCAACAAGTCATACGAAGATGTCCTCGTGACCGGTTATGACGACAAGTCCAAGCCTATATATGACGAGACCAGGAAATCCTTCTCAAGCACCTTCTTCCTCGCACAGAAGGGCAACAGGGCGCTGGAGTCCTGGGCCGACCTCGTAGCGGCCGACGGGTACACTCCGCTCTCCGGCAGCGCGCTTCTCTCAGCCGCATCCTTCGACGGGGCCGACAGCTGGTTCGACACCGTAAGCCACATCGGAGCGTTCGGAAGCGAGAACTGGACAGAAGGCTGGACCGAATTCGACCCGGAGAACGCGAAATATTAGTCTTCGGACCGTAACGGACGGGGCGTGCGGTCGAGGGGCCGCGCGCCTTTTTTATGTCAATAATGCTTATCTTTGCGGCGAAAAACCGAAATACTATGGTAAAAGACATCGCACTGGTGGCTCACGACTCCCGCAAGGCGGAGCTTATGAGCTGGGTGAAATTCAACGCGGGAGTGCTCAAGACCTGCCGCCTCTACTGCACCGGGACGACCGGCCGCCTGGTCAGGGAAACCCTTGCCAAAGTCCTCGGAGACGAGACTCCTGAGGTCATCTGCAAGCTCAGCGGCCCGCTCGGCGGGGATTTTGAGATAGGCGCCATGATTGCCGAGGGCACGGTCGATATGCTCGTGTTCTTCTGCGACAACCTCATTATGCAGGGGCACCAGAACGACGTGATGGGGCTTGTGAGGCTCGCATCGCTCTACAATGTCCCGTTCGCGACCAACAGAAGCACCGCCGACTACATCATCAGTTCGCCTCTTTTCAGGAGCGAAGAGTACAAGCGCATCATCCCTGCCTGCATCGAGTCCTATAAGACGCGGAAACTCAGGTAGGCGAGAGTTTTTTTTACGTCGCGGTGCAAGGTTCGGGCTTTCCCCGCATTTACAGGGTAAAGTTTACTGATTTAAGATTATGAAAAGGACAATCACAGCAATCATCGCGGCGGCGGCAGCTCTGCTCTGCCTGTCATCCTGCCTCAAGGACAACGGTACCGACTGGAGCCGCTACTACCCTAACGCACTCGTGACGGCGAAGACCAACGAGGGCGGGGAGTTCTATCTTCAGCTCGACGAGAAGACCACCCTCAAACCGGACAATCTCACCAAATCCCCGTTCGGCGGCAAGGAGGTGAGGGCGCTGCTCAACTATACCGACAAGGGGGCGTATTCTCCCGAGGGGTCAGGCCAGAAGTTCGATCGCAGGGCGGAGGTCAACTGGATCGACAGCCTGCTGACCAAGAAGCCAGCCCCGAGCCTTGGGAGCACGGAGGAGAACGACAAGGCATACGGGACCGCCCCGGTGGAAATCATCAACAACTGGATCACCATCATTGAGGACGGATATATGACGCTCTCATTCTGCGGGGTCTGGGGCAATCAGCGCAAGGTCCACGCAATCAATCTCGTGACCGGCACGGACCCGGACGACCCATACTGCCTTGAGCTGAGGCACAACGCTTTCGACGACGACACCCACGCCGGCGGGGTTAACGTCACGGGGGCGGTCGCATTCAGTCTCTCCGACATCCCGGACACCCAGGGGAAGACGGTCAGGATGACGATACGCTACAAGTCTTTCTCCGGCGAGCGCTCGCTCAGCTTCGACTACTGCACCGGAGCCACGGTAAAGATAGGCGGGGACAGCGCGAAGGCGGACCTGACAAAGGGCGTCACAATAGAGTAGTGTGTATTATCGATGTTGCCCGACAGCAGGAGGACAACGGGCGAGAAGGAGCTGGTATCCCTCGCCGCCAAACGGGATACTGCATCTGTAAAAGCCATCTATGATGCTCAGGTGCAGTATCTTACTGCTGTCTGTAGGCGATATGTGTCCGACGAGGACGATGTCAAGGACGTGCTTCAGGAGAGTTTCATCAAGGCCTTCAACTCTCTGCGCGGCTTCGAATGGCGGGGCGAGGGCTCGCTGCGGGCGTGGATGAAGCGCATAGTCGTCAACCAGGCGCTGATGTTCCTGAGGCGGAAGACCGCTCTGGGGACGGTGCCTTTTCCCGAGGATGCCGCAGACATCATCGCCGATGATGAGCCCCGGATCGAAGGGATACCGATGGCGGCACTGCAGCGTATGATAAGGGCGCTCCCCGTCGGCTACAGGACGGTATTCAACCTCTATGCCATAGAGGGCCGCTCCCACAAGGAGATAGCCTCGCTGCTCGGCATCAGCGAAAGCACCTCTTTCTCGCAATACAGCAGGGCGCGGGCCCGGCTGGCCGAACTGATCAAGCAATACCGGAAAAATGGAGAATGAATGGAGAAAACAATTGAGCGAGGGCTTCGAAGACTATTGTGAAGCCGCTCCGGAGGGTCTTTGGAGCGCAGTGTCCGGAACTCTCTCCCGTCAGCGCAGAAGGCGCAGGCTGCTGGCCGGGGCGTCTGCGGCGTTCGCGTGCGCCGCAGCCGCCGCTCTGCTGTTGTACCTGCCGGGCCGTCCGGCGGACGTCCATCGGCAGCCATTCGCTTCCCGTCCGCTTGTGGCCGATATTCCTCTTGAGCGCGGCATAGCTCCGGCGGCCGGACTCAGCCCGGAGTCAGGGACGCCGCGAGGTGCCGGAGTGGAGATTCCGTCCGGAGTGGAGATCCCGGCCGGCTTGCTTCCGCCGTCGTGTGAGCCTCTGCCGGAGACCGGACCGGAGACCGGTCCCGAATCTGCGACGGAGACGGACTCCGCTCTCCTGCCTGAAGAGAGCGCAGACGGGGGGAAGGCGCCGCCGAAGGACATCCGCCGGACCGCGGACATAGAAGACGACCCGTTCGCGGTCGAGGCCGCCTCCGCGACCAAAAGGCATGGGAGCCGTCTGGCACTGAATCTTGCATTCTCCGGCCAGGGCCCCTCCTCGTCTTCCTCCGAAGGCTACAGCGCAATGTACGGTTCGGGGGTCAGTGCGGCTGTGGCGTCACTCTCCGATCCTGCCGGCCTGTCCGCCGCAGGACCTCTCCCCGGCGTGCTGTTGGAAAACAATTTCCGCGAAGTCGGTACGGACACGCGGCACTACCGGCCCGTCCGGTTCGCGCTCTCGCTGGCCTGGGAATTCGTCCCGCATCTTTCGCTCGTGAGCGGGGTCGGCTATTCATATCTTGTCTCCGATATGTCCTCCGGCACCCGGGACAGCCGTTACGACATAAGGCAGACCCTGCATTATGTGGGAGTGCCGCTCTCCCTGAACTGGTCGCTGCCGCTCGCGCCGCGCCTTGACTTCTATCTGTCCGGCGGCGGGATGGTGGAGAAATGCGTCTACGGACAGTCCGTCACCTCCTATATAATAGACTCAAGGCGGCAGGGGCAGGACAGCTCACGCATTGCGGTGGAGCCCCTGCAGTGGTCCGTAAGAGCCTCCGCCGGTCTGGTATGGCGTTTCAGCGACAGGATGGGGGTCTTTGTCGAGCCGGGTCTCGTGCGGTATTTCGACAATGGCAGCCCGGTGCAGACGGTCTACGGCGCGAGGCCTCTCAACTTCGACCTTTCGCTCGGACTGCGCCTTTCGTTACCTTAACCCCCGCAGACTGCCGTCTGCGACCCCTGTGAGGGGTATCTCGCTCCCGGGTCGCGGTCCCATTGATCAACCTTCAGTCGCCGAGGCAGCTGTCCAGCTCCTCCGTGATGGCATCCTTGTCCATATGCTGGCCGATGAAGACCAGCTTCTGCATCCTGTCGCCATAGACCGGATCCCAGTCGCGGGCAAGGTTGGGGTCGCGAAGCATCATCTCGGCGAGTTCTTCCCTGTCCATCGTGGCGAACCACAGCCCGGCGTCCTTGATGGACTTCTGGACTCCCGACTGCTCGAAGAGGTAGCATTTGTCCGGATCGTCGCTGAAATAACAGATCCCTTTGGCCCTGATCACCGACTTCGGCCACCTCTTCGCCGCAAAGGCGTCGAACTTGTTGAGGTCGAAGGCCGGGCGGCGGCAGTAGACAAAGGTCGAGATGCCGTATTCCTCGGCTTCGCCCTCCTCCTCATCGTGCAGCTCCCCGTCGTGTCCCGGGCCCTCGATTTCGGAGATCCAGGCGGCTGAGGCGGCTACGCTGTCGAAGTCGAACATATTGGTGTCCAGCAGTTTATCCAACTCTACGTCGCAGAAGTCGCACTCTATGATTTCCGCCTTGGGCTGAAGCTGGCGGATGATGCTCCGCATCCTGCCCAGATCCTCCTTCCTGACTTCGGAGGCTTTGTTGAGCAGGATGATGTTGCAGAATTCGATCTGCTGGATGACCAGGCTCTCCAGGTCATCCTCCCCGAAGCCCCGCAGCGGCAGGGTGTCGCCGCAGCTGAACTCGGTCTGCATCCTCAGCGCGTCCACCACGGTCACGATGCAGTCCAGACGCGGCACCGGGCCCTGCGAATACTCTCCGCCGAGAGTCGGGATCGAGCAGATGGTCTGCGCTATCGGAGCGGGTTCGCATATCCCGCTTGCCTCAATCACCAGATAGTCGAACCTGCCCGTGCGGGTGATCTGGCTGATCTGCTCCACGAGGTCCATCTTGAGCGTGCAGCAGATGCAGCCGTTCTGGAGGGCGACGAGGCTGTCGTCCGTCTTGCCCACCACACCCCCCTTCTCGATCAGGGACGCGTCTATGTTGATTTCTCCAAGGTCGTTGACGATGACGGCGAACTTGATCCCCCGTCTGTTGGAGAGGATGCGGTTGACCAGGGTCGTCTTGCCGCTCCCGAGGTATCCGGTAAGCAGAAGTACCGGCACTTCGTTTTTGTTCTCTTGCATAACTCAGGTTTCGCAAGTAATAAATGAATTTATCGTACGATAAGCATCGTGCAGGTGCTTATGATGTTCAAATATAGCCAAAAAATCCGTATCTTCGTCTGCTATTATTGCCTACCGCACGATGAAAAGAATCCTACATACACTGCTTCTGCTGCTGGCGCCGCTCGGGGCCGCCGCACAGGACTATACTTTCTATACCACCGAAAACGGGCTGTCCAGCAGTCTGATACGACAGATCTACGAGGACAGCGCAGCGATGATGTGGATTGCCACCGAGGACGGGCTCAACCGCTTCGACGGCAACAAGATGGTCCGCTACACCTGCGACCCCGGCGACCCGCATTCGCTGGGGAGCGACTATGTCACGTGCCTCTTCGAGGACAGCAAGGGGCATCTGTTCGTCGCCTCGCACTCCGGCGTGCAGCTCTACGACCGCGACACCGACAGCTTCTCCGCTCCGGCTCTCTTCGAGGGCAGCGGCGCTCCCTCGGGCCAGGTCAACTCCGTGATGGAGCTTGCCGGCGGGGAACTGCTGGCCATAGGCAACAATATCTCCTACATCTATACGCAGGGGACAACCCCGAGTCTCGTGCCGCTGGGCTTCTCCGCCTCGATGAACTACTCCTCGTTCGCGGTCGAGGACGGCGGGCGCAACATCTGGATTGTCAAGGCGAGGCGCGCCGTCTATAAGATCGGGACGGACGGCGTCACGAGCTCTTATCTCGACGGCACAGGCTACAACGTGATGGATATGTGCATAGGCGCGGACAAGGAAATCTACATCGTGGCCACCAACGGGGGGCTTCTGCGCTTCGACGGGGCGAAGAACGACTTCGTCACGATACCCTATCCGGGGGCCGATTCCTTCTCGCCCAGATGCATAGTCCCGTACGGCGGGAACTCGCTGCTCATCGGCACCGACGGTTCGGGGGTCAAGGTCTACAATACCGCGACTGGCGCGTTCAGCAGTTTCAGCGAGATGGACGGCAGATACGACCTCGACAGGCTCAAGGTCCACAGCATCACTCGGGACAGGGAGGGTAATATCTGGCTCGGCATATATCAGAAGGGGGTGATCGTGGTGCCGTTCAGGCGCAACAATTTCAACTATTACGGTTGGCGCTCCTATGTCAACGACAAGATAGGCTCCTGCGCCGTCAGCGCCCTCTGCCGCACAAGTGACGGGACCATGTGGGTCGGCACTGACAATGACGGTCTCTACGGACTGTCACCGGACGGGCGAAGCGTGCGGCATTTCTCCTACGACGGGACAGACAGCTCCGTGCCGGCGACGGTGGCCGGGCTGTTTGAGGATTCGTCGGGCAATCTCTGGCTCTCCTCGTTCGACAGCTCCGTCAAGATATTCGACCGCAGGACCGGCAGATGCAGGTCTTTGGATTTCAGCAGCCTGCGCCGCACCATCTCCAGGCACATCACCGCTTTTGCCGAGGACGACAACGGAAGGGTCTGGATAGCCACGATGGGTTCCGGCCTGCTGTGCTACGATCTGAAGGCCCGCACTTTCACCGACCTCTCCAATGTGTTGACCGAAGTGCCCCTCTACATCACCAGTATGATATGGGCGGACGGCAGCCTTTTTATGGGCACATACGACGGCGCGTGCAGACTCAAGCTGGACGGCGGCACAGTATTCAAGAGCATCACTTCCGACAACATAATCCACACCGTCAACCGCCAGAGGGACGGGAGCATAGCTTTCGGCTGCGACAACGGTCTTCTGGTCTGGAAGTCCGACGGCAGCATCAGCCGCTACTCGGTCCGGGACGGCCTGCCCACCAATACCGTCTACTCGGTCCGTCAGGACTCCGACGGCCTCATCTGGCTCGGCACGGGCAACGGCCTCTGCCGCATGGGGCCGGACTACAAGGTGCAGATCACTTTCTATGCTGAGGACGGCATCCAGGGCAACGAGTTCACCCGCAACGCCTCCTGGCAGGACTCCGACGGCACGCTATGGTTCGGGGGCATCTCTGGACTTACGAGTTTCCGCCCTTCAGAGATAATATCCCCGCTCAAGAAGTGGACGGTGAGGATCACCGACATGTATCTGCACAACCGCTCCGTCACCAAGGGGATGAAGTCCGGGAAGTGGCAGATAGTCAATTCGGCCATCTACAACGCGGACCGGATAGATCTCTCGCACGCCGACAACGCGTTCACCCTGCTCTTCGCCACAGTGGAGAAAGGCGCCCCGGAGAGGCTGCGCTATATGTACAGGATGGACAGGGAGGCATGGACGACCCTGCCTCCGGGCGGCACGAGACTCTCGTTCAGCAGTCTGCCGGTAGGGGAGCACAGGCTGCACCTCAAGGCCAAGGATGCGTTTGTGGAGTCGGATGTCATCTCGCTCGACATCAACATCCATCCGCCGCTCTGGGCGACTCCGCTCGCGAAGACCCTGTATGTCCTGCTCGGGCTCGGGCTCTGCGCCGCTGTCGGGCTCTGGCTGTTTGCGCACTACCGCTCCAAGCAGAAACTCAAGGAATACGCGATATCCGACCGCATCAACGAGGCGAAGCTTCAGTTCTTCGTCAATATCTCCCACGAGCTCAAGAATCCTCTCTCGATGATAATCAATCCGTTGCGCAAGCTGATGAACTCCGACGGCAGCCCGGAGGAGAGACAGCGCAACTACAGGATAATGTATCGTAACACCGAGAAACTGCTGCAGCTGATGAACCAGCTGCTGGATGTGCGCAAGATAGACAAGGGCGGCCTCAAGCTGCACTTCTCCGAGAACGACATCGTGCAGTTCATCTCGGGCATAATCGAGTCGATGTCCGAGCAGTTCTCCCAGAAGAGCATCGCGCTCTCCTTCTCCCATCCGGGGCTGGACCGCCTCCCGGTCTGGTTCGATCCCGCCAACCTCGACAAGGTCATCATCAACCTGCTCTCCAATGCGTTCAAGTTCACTCCTGTCAACGGTAAGGTCAAGATACTGCTCGAGACGCTCAATCGCGAGGGGAAAGACTATGCCCGGATATCCGTCATCGACAACGGTATAGGCATCGACCCGGAAGAGCTCGAGAGCATCTTCAAGCGCTTCTACCAGGCGAGAGGAGGACAGAGCGTCTACAAGGGAGGCACCGGAGTCGGGCTGGACCTCGTGCGCTCGCTCGTGGAGCTGCACTTCGGTGAAGTCCACGCGGAGAACAACCCTGACGGCACGGGGGCGCGCTTTATGGTGACTCTGCCTCTGGGCCGGGAGCATCTGACGGACGATATGATCGCGTCTGCCGGGCCTGCGGCTCCAATCTCCGCGCAGGTGCAAACCGCGCCTGTGGTGCTGCCTGAGGCCATCACCATCCCGGAGGACGGCACGCACACGAGCCCCAAGACCAAGTACCGCCTGATGCTGGTCGACGACGACAGCGAGCTCCGCGGCTATCTCGCGGAGGAGCTCTCGCAGGACTTCCACATCATCCAGTGCGCCAACGGCAAGGAGGCCCTCGACAGCGTGTTCGAGAGCCGTCCCGACATCATCGTCAGCGATGTGGTGATGCCTGTGATGGACGGTATCACGCTCTGCGACAAGATACGCCAGAACATCAACCTCAACCACATCCCGTTCGTGATGCTCACCGGCAAGTCCAAGGACGAGGACAATATCGCCGGTCTCCAGTCGGGCGCCGACGCCTACATCTCCAAGCCGTTCAATATCGAGCTGCTCCGTGCCACCGTGATCAATCTGGTGAAGAGCCGCCGTATGCTGCGCAACAACTTCGCAGGGCAGCAGGACCACGGCGACAAGCTCAGCAAGCCGGAGATACGCACTCCGGACGACAAGCTGATGGAGAGGATCATGCGGGTGCTGGACGAGAATATGGGCAACTCCGCCCTGACCATCGAGATGCTTGCCCAGCAAGTCGGCATCAGCCGCGTGCATCTGCACCGCAAGCTCAAGGAACTCACCAATCAGACCACCAGCGACTTCATCCGCAACACCCGTCTCGCGCAAGCTGCGAAGCTGCTGTCGGAGGGCAAACAATCAATTGGCGAAGTCGCCGCTCTCGTGGGATTCGAGAATCCGGCCAACTTCGCCACTGCATTCAGAAAACTCTACGGGGTTTCGCCCCGGGAGTATATGAACAGTCAGACTACTTGCAGTACAGACTGACGATAGTCTCGTAGAGCTCCTGCTTTCCGCTGGTCTGCTTAGGCTCGCCGTGCTTCCTGGCGTAGTCCACGAGCTGCTCGAGGCTGAGCTTGCCCTCTTCGAAAGCCTTGCCCTCGCCCGCGTCGAACGAAGCGTAGCGCTCCTTGAGCATAGCAGGGAGAGGTGACTCCTCGATGATGGCCGCGGCGTTCAGCAGCGCGCGCGCCATGGCATCCATCCCGGAGATATGGGCGATGAAGATGTCCTCAGGGTCGGTGGAGTTGCGGCGGAGCTTCGCGTCGAAGTTGGACCCGCCGTTGCCGAGACCGCCGTTGCGGATGATCTGGAGCATCGCCTGGGTGAGCTCGAAATTGTCGATAGGGAACTGGTCGGTGTCCCAGCCGTTCTGGGCGTCGCCGCGGTTGGCGTCGATCGACCCGAGCATCCCGTTGTCGACGGCCACTGCAAGCTCGTGCTCGAAGGTGTGGCCCGCGAGGGTCGCGTGGTTGACCTCGATGTTGACCTTGAAGTCCTTGTCGAGGCCGTTGGCGCGGAGAAATCCGATGACGGTCTCGGTGTCCACATCATACTGGTGCTTGCTCGGCTCCATCGGCTTAGGCTCGATGAGGAACGTGCCCTTGAATCCCTTTGAGCGGGCGTAGTCGCGCGCAGCCTTGAGCATATTTGCAAGGTGGTCCTTCTCGCGCTGCATCTGGGTGTTGAGCAGGCTCATATATCCCTCGCGTCCTCCCCAGAACACGTAGTTGGTGCCGCCGAGCTTGATGGTGGCGTCGATCGCGTTCTTGATCTGGACGGCAGCCCTCGCCACGACGTCGAAGTCGGGGTTGGTGGCTGCGCCGTTCATATAGCGCTTGTTGCCGAACACATTGGCGGTGCCCCAGAGGAGCTTGATGTCAGTGCCGTCCATCTTCTCGAGCGCGTAGTCGGTAATCGCTTTCATCCGGGCTTCGTACTCCTCGATGGTCGCGCCCTCTTCGATGAGGTCAACATCGTGGAAGCAGAAGTACTCGATGCCGAGCTTGTCCATAATCTCGAAGCCGGCGTCCATCTTGTCCTTCGCCCTCTGGAGAGCGTCGGACGCCTTGTCCCACTCATAGCTGCGGGTCTGTCCGCCGAACTGGTCGCCGCTCGCCTGGCCGAGCGTGTGCCACCACGCCATAGCGAACTTCAGCCAGTCCTTCATCTTCTTGCCGAGGACTACCTTTTCTGCGTCATAGTAATGGAAAGCGAGAGGATTCTTGCTCTCTGTGCCCTCAAACGGTATCTTGCCGATCTGAGGAAAGTATTGTTTTGCCATATCCGATTGGTTTGGTTATAAAGTTTGACGCAAATTTAACATTTTTCGGCTTGCCTTAATAATGAATTGCGTAACATTTTCTTTTACTCCCGTAACCGCATCGGGTGTTTCAAATTTGAAATTCCGATAAAAATCAAAGTAACGTCCGCCCGCGGCGCGCGTGGAATCTGCATTTAACTTTGCGATGCTAAACCACGACCGCGTATTATTGACACGTTACCACATACACTTTATTAACAAATAATCATCAGTATGATTAATCTATTATCAAAACGGCTGACACATATCACCATGATATTGTTTGCCATCATTCTGGGCACCTTCAGTCTCGGCGCCCAGAACCGTGCCATAAGTGGAACTGTGCTCGACGAGCAGGGCCTGCCGGTCATCGGCGCGGCCGTGGTTGTCGTGGGGCAGAGCTCCACCGGAGCGATGACCGACAACGACGGTAAGTTCGCTCTCTCCGTGCCGGAAGGGGCCAGGATTGAGGTCTCCTGCATCGGCTATGTGTCCCAGACCGTTGCGGTCGGCACAAAATCCACTTTCAACTTCGTCCTCGCCGAGGATTCGCAGCTCCTCGAGGAGACGGTCGTAATCGGATACGGCGTGCAGAAGAAGAGCGACCTTACGGGATCGGTGGCCTCCGTCAAGTCCTCCGACCTCATGAACCGTTCGACCTCCGACGCTGCGGCGGCACTTCAGGGCAAGGCCGCAGGCGTGCACATCATCAACGACGGTGCTCCGGGTTCGGGCGCGACCATCCGCGTGCGCGGCTACTCGTCCAACTCCGGCAACATCTCGCCTCTCTACATTGTGGACGGTCTTCAGGTGAGCAGCATCCAGTATCTTGATCCTTCGATGATCGAGTCGATCGAGGTCCTCAAGGATGCGGCTTCCGCAGCCATCTACGGTGCCGAGGCCGGCAACGGCGTCGTGCTTGTGACCACCAAGAGCGGTCTTGACGGCAAGTCGACGGTCACCTACACCGCCAAGGCAACCCTCCAGACATTCAACCGCAGGCCTGTGATGAACCGTGCCGAGCTGGTCGACTATCTCTCCCTCAAGAACGGAGCGGAGTGGGTGAACAACAAAATCAAGGACAACGACTACTCGCACCCTTACTATAAGGACGGAGTCATCGACCAGGACTGGATCAGCGCCTACACCGAGCCTACCTGGAGCCAGCAGCACTCCATCAGCCTGTCCGGCGGCAACAAGAAGGGACATTTCTTCACCTCCCTCAACTATGTCTACAACAACGGTATAGTCCGCGGCGACAAGGATGTCTACAAGAGGCTTTCCGCCCAGCTCAATGCCGACTACCAGCTGTTCAAATGGCTCACCGTAGGGGCCAACACCTCTATGGAGAAGTGGTCGACTCAGAGCGTATCGCAGCGCGGCTACGGCTCTTCTTTCGAGCAGATGCTCGTGATTGACCCGCTCACCCCGGTTTATTGGACGAGCGTGGACGAGATGTCTCTCGACATCAGGACAATGTATGAGAAGGTTCAGGCCGGCACCGCCCCGCGCAACTACCGCTTCCTCGGCGACAGCAACGGCTGGTATGCCAATACCAAGTATTCCGACCTCGAGGGCAGCCCGTTCGCCAAGCGCGACGGCTCTGAGGGCAGCAGCGGCGGGATCAACATCAACGGCACCCTCTATGCCAATCTCTCCCCGATCAAGGGTCTGACCATCACCTCGCGTCTGGGTTACCGCATCTTCCAGAGCAACTCCCACAGCTACACCGCTCCTTATTATATAGGCTCCCGCGGAAGCGTCGAGAACTACAGCATCTCAGCGTCGGCCAGCAACGGCTACTACTACCAGTGGGAGAACTTCGCCAACTACTCCCGGTCGTTCGGCAGGCACGACTTCTCCATCATGGCCGGTATGTCCTATCGCGAGAACAACAGCGACGGCGTGTCGGCAAGCAGCAGCGGAGAGGACATCCTCACCTCATACGAGGAGAATTTCCGCTATCTCAACTACCTCAAGGCCGATGCGTCCAAGTCCGTCTCCAACGCCCCGTCAAGGTCGGCTTCACTCGCATATTTCGGACGTCTCGTCTACAGCTACGACAACCGCTACAGCATCCAGGCCAACTTCCGCGCCGACGCGTTCGACTCGTCCAAGCTTCCTGCGAGCAACCGCTGGGGTTACTTCCCGTCAGTGTCCGCAGGCTGGACCATCAGCAACGAGAGCTTTGTCAGGGACAATATCGACCGCAACATCCTTTCCTTCCTCAAGCTGCGCGCTTCCTGGGGACAGAACGGCAACATAGGCGTATTGACCAACTATCCATATGCCACCACCATCAGCCTCGGCAACAACTGGTATCAGTATGGAGTCGAGACGACCGGCACGGTATACGGATCGTCCCCGTCCGGGCTTCCTAACCCTAATCTGAAGTGGGAGACCTCCGAGCAGATCGACCTCGGTCTCGACGCCCGCCTGCTGGGCGACCGCCTGACCTTCGGCTTCGACTTCTACGACAAGAGGACCAAGGACCTCCTCATCTCCGTCACCACTCCTCCTGAGCTCGGCGTGAGCAGCACCACGATCAACGGCGGCGGCGTTCTCAACAGGGGTCTCGAATTCGAACTCGGATGGAAGGACAGCGTCGGCGACTTCAGCTACTCAGTCAACGCCAACCTCTCCACTCTCCACAATGAAGTCACATATCTGCCGGCGGGCGTGCCGCGTATCGAAGGTTCCGACGCCAGCTCCACCAACTATGTGATCAGGACGGCATTCGAGCCGGGATATCCGGTATGGTATCTGCTCGGATACATCTATGACGGCATCGATGAGAATGGGGATTATATACTTCGGGACATGAACGGAGACAATACCATCAACTCCGACGATATGACCTACATCGGCAAGACCACTCCGGACCTCACCTACGGCATCAACATCAGCCTTGCCTGGAAGGGCCTCGACTTCACTCTCTACGGATCGGGCATAGCAGGCAACTCCATCCTCCCCGTACTCCACAGGACAGGCTTCAAGAACAACCTGAAGTATTACTATGACAACTCCCGCACCGAGAGCAATCCTAACGGATATCTGCCTCATCCGTCCAAGACCGAGGGCAAGTACGACTTCTGGTCTTCAAGTGCCAATGTGTTCAAGGGTGATTACTTCAGAATCAAGCAGATGCAGCTCGGTTACACTCTTCCGAACTCCCTTACCCGGAGGGCTGCCATCAGCGACCTGCGCTTCTATGTGTCTCTTGATGACTTCTTCACCTTCACCAAGTACCCGGGACTCGACCCGGAGACGGCATCCACCAACAACACTTCAGGTGCAGGTCTCGACTGGGGCTCATACCCTACGATGCAGAAGCTCGTCCTTGGTGTCAATTTAACGTTCTAATTATCGCTTAGTATATGAAAAAGATATTTATCCCGATATTGTGCGGACTCGCTCTCGTGGCTTCATCTTGCGAGAGCAGACTTGAAATACCGCAGAAGGGTGTCGTGGGCTATGACGACTTCTATAAGTCCGACGAAGACGCGACCGCCGCTCTGGCCGACATGTATGCCAACTACATCGGCAATGTGGCCGCCACCGAAGGCATCGACGTGCCCGAGCAGGTGATCATCAACTATGCCGCAGACGATATTCTTGCCGCCGGCGGCAATCCGGGCGACCACGAGCAGTTCCGCGTGTTCGACGAGTTCCGCTACGGCAGCTCCAACGTCACGCTGAAGCAGATGTACCAGCGCTACTATTATGCGATTTATCACGCCAACCTCGTCATCTCCAACTTCACCAACGAGAACCGCAACGGCACCGAGCCGAAGTTCACCAGCGACTTCACGAAGCAGGCGGTGGCGGAAGCCCGCGTGATGCGCGCATACCTCCATCTTATGACCGCCCTCAGCTGGAACCGTCCGCCGCTGCTCGACCGTCTTCTCGACGCCGACGAGCTTCCTGTCAATGCGGAAAGCCAGCAGCAGATACTCGAATGGGTCATCTCCGAGTGCGACAAGGCCATCAATTCGGGCTATCTCCCGAAGCGCAACGGCACTACCGACAAGGATGCGACCGCCCGTATGAGCGTAGGATTCGCCCAGTTCATCGCCGGCAAGGCCGCCATGTTCAACAATGACCCTGCCACCGCACGCAAGTATCTCGGCGACCTCATCGCTTCCGGCGACTACGCCCTCATACCTTCCGAGGAATATTGGACAAACTTCCACGTCTCCGGCGACGGCAACTCCGAGAAGATTTTCGAGCCTAACATCATCGAGGACCTCAATCTCTTCCAAAGCAAATACTGGCAGGCTATATTCCGCTGCCGCTGGATGGTCGCCAACGTATTCTGCTGGCGTACTGACGCCCTCGCTTCCGAGCCTCAGGTGCACGCCGGATTCCAGGGATGGAACGGCGGCGCGATCACCGAGTCTTTCGCCAAGAAGTTCCTCGCCCACGACGGCAACTCCCCGCGCCGTCTCGCCTGCTTCCTCACCGCCGACGAGTGGCTCTATGAGATGGAATGGAACTCCGAATTCAACGACGGAACTCCTGAGCAGAAGAAGTCCGACCCTAACCGCGGCATCAAATCCGCCAACGGCATCTTCAGCCACGGTCCGTATCTGGAGTGGAAGCATATGGTGTTCGTGAACCCTCCGAGGATTCTCACCGGCGGCAGGACCTATCCGTCCGACAACACGACTACTTTCGGCGCCGGCTCCAACCAAAAGAACTACAATGTGGCGCGCTACGCCGAGGCGCTGCTCCTCTACGCCGAAGCCTGCATAGGGTCTTCCGATGCCGACAAGGGGCTCAAGGCTCTCCAGGCCGTGCAGGAGCGCTCCGGTTCCGGCAAGATCAGCTCCGAACTCACTTTTGAGGACGTGATGGAGGAGAAGCAGTACGAGATGTGGTTCGAGAGCTGCCGCTTCCACGATCTGGTCCGCTGGAGCAAGCAGGGCAAGGTCAATCTGAATGACATATTCAACAAGGGCGAGCTCTTCCGCGACGGCAAATATATGGTTCCTTCTCTCTACGACGAGTACTTCATCGAGAGTAAAGCAGGATACGGCAAGGAGCACAAGCTCTACACCGAGTACAGCGAGGCCAGCTACGAGAATTTCGTGGTCGGCAAGCACGAGTACCTGCCGTTCCCGCTCGACTTCAAGGTCGCCAACCCTAATCTCAAGGATGTGCTAGGCTGGGAATAGTCTATATCGCAGAGGGTGACTGAAAAGTCCCGCAGGGGACTTTTCAGTCACCCTCTGCCTTTTTATATTCAACAGAAAAAAGCATAAGGTAATGAAGCGTCTTATCCTGTTTGTCATTGCACTTAACCTCGCCTGCGGCCTGAGCGCCCAGGATCCGAATTTCCACATCTTCCTCTGCCTCGGCCAATCCAATATGGAAGGGGCGGCCAGACCCGAGGCTCAGGACTCCGTCGGAGTGAGCGAGCGCTTCCTCACTATGGCCACCTATGACTTCGAGGACGGCAGCCGCGTCAAGGGGCAGTGGTACAGGGCGCTTCCTCCGCTCTGCCGCTACCGCAACGGACTCACGCCGGCAGACTATTTCGGGCGGACACTGCTCGAATATCTCCCCGATGACCACCGCGTCGGCATCATCAATGTCGCCATCGGCGGCATCAAGATGGAGGGCTTCATAAAGGACAATCAGGAAGCCTACGCCCGCGACGTGGCTCCCGACTGGATGAAGCGTATGCTCGAGTGCTATGACAACCGCCCTTACGACCGCCTCGTCGAGATGGCGCGTCTCGCGCAGAAGGACGGGGTGATCTGCGGCATACTCCTGCATCAGGGCGAGTCCGACACGGGCGACCCGGAGTGGGCATCCAGGGTCAAGACCGTCTATGAGATGCTTCTTTCAGACCTCGGACTCAAGGCCGAGAGAGTGCCTCTGCTCGCCGGCGAGGTCGTCAACGGCGACAGCGGCGGCATCTGCCGTGGCGCAAACGCCCAGATCGACGCTCTCCCGCGCACCATCCCCACCGCGCACGTAGTCTCTTCTTCGGGGCTTCCGTGCAAGTCGGACTTCCTGCACTTCAGCGCCGAGGGCTACCGCAATCTGGGACGCCGCTACGCGATGGCGATGCTTCCGTTTCTCGGCTACGACGTCAGGCCGGCTCTCGCGGGCAGAAAGCTTGCTTCTCCTCTAATCAACCCTATGCGCAGGGAGGTGACATTCGTCTACAACAACCCTTCAGCCACCCGCGTGGAGCTCTCAGGACAGTTCCTGGAGAGCAACATCCCGATGGAGCGCAATATGGACGGGGTCTGGTATGCTGCGGTGGAAATCGACAAGCCGGATCTCTACCCATACAATTTCATCGTTGACGGAGTCGCCGTCTCCGATCCGCTCAACAAGGACACTTTCCCTAACGAAAACTTCAAGGCCAGCCTGCTGGAGATGCCGGCCTGGCCCGAAATGCCTGCACCGGGCCCGGGCGCGAAACCCCGGCAGCCGGAGCAGCCCCTCTATATGACCCGCGACGTGCCTCACGGCAAGGTCGCATACTGCACCTACAGGTCCGAGGTGCTCGGACTCGACCGTCCCCTGCTCGTCTATACTCCTGCGGGCTACGATAAGGGCGGCAAGAAATATCCGGTCTTCTATCTGGTCAGCGGCACGACCGACACCGAGGAGACCTGGCTCAAGGTCGGCAGACTCAACGTGATCCTTGACAATCTCATCGCCGAGGGCAAGGCGCGGGAGATGATAGTAGTGATGCCGTACGGCAATATGATGAACGGCACTCCGGTACCGTCGTCGATGCAGGCGGCGGAGATGTACAGCACGTTCTCCGATGAGCTGACAAAGTGCATAATGCCTTATGTGGAGAGCAATTTCCGCACACTCAACAAGCGGGAGAGCCGCGCCATCGCAGGCTTCTCCAGAGGCGGCGGACAGTCCCTTTTCGCCGCGATGAAAAACATCGACAAATTCGCCTGGGTCGCAGGCTACAGCGCCTACCTCACCCCGCAGGTGATGGACGCATATTTCCCTGATCTGGTCTGCTCTCCGTCGCCCCTCAATACCAGGATGAAACTCGTCTGGATCGGGGTGGGCAGCTCGGATTTCCTCTACGGCGACGTGGTCCGCAACCGTGAGTTCTTCGACTCCAGGGGCATACGCCACGAGGGTATGACCACCGAGGGCGGACATACCTGGATGAACGCGAGGACCTACCTCATCGAAACACTTCAGAAATATTTCAAATAATTGTAGATTTACGATATGATACACAAAATCATCACTTCGCTCGCCGCGCTGCTTGCGGCGGCATCGCTGGGCCTCGGCGCCCAGACACCGGCTTCCACCAACATCAAGGGGCGCGAATACCCTCAGGTGGATGCGCAGGGCAGGGCCACATTCCAGTTCAAGGCCCCAAAGGCCTATGAGCTCCAGGTGGACATCTGCGGCAAGAAATACCCTATGTCCCGCGATGCCGAGGGAGTATGGTCAGTGACGACCGATCCTCTCGTGGCGGGATTCCACTACTATTTCCTCATAGTCGACGGAGTGTCCGTCGCCGATCCCTGCAGCGAGTCGTTCTACGGTTGCGGAGTGATGGCCAGCGGCATAGAAATCCCCGAGTCTCCGGAGACCGCAGCCTACTACACCTACGACCGCAACATCCCTCACGGACAGGTGCGCGAGTGCCAGTACTGGTCGGAGACCGAGCAGGCGATGCGCCGCTGCTTCGTCTATACCCCGGCTGAATATGAAGTGAAGAAGAATACCAAGTACCCTGTACTCTACCTCCAGCACGGTATGGGCGAGGACGAGAGAGGCTGGCACCAGCAGGGCAAGATGGCCAACATCCTCGACAACAACATCGCAGCGGGCAACTGCGTGCCGATGATAGTGGTGATGGACTACGGCAACTGCGGCTACATCTTCGGAGGCCGCAGGGGAGAGACCCGCGACCAGTTCGGAGCGCTGTTCGGCAAGATACTCCTCGACGATATCATCCCTTATGTCGAGAAGACTTTCCGCGTCAAGACCGACAGGCTCAGCCGTGCGATGGCGGGGCTTTCCTGGGGAGGCAAGGAGACCTTCGACATCACCCTGGCCAACCTCGACAAGTTCGCCTACATCGGCGGCTTCAGCGGGGCCATCTTCGTCGGCCCTGACACCGACTACAAGGCCATCTACAACGGAGTCTTCGCCGACAGCGCCGCGTTCAACAAGCAGGTGAAGTATCTCTTTATGGGCATAGGCTCCGAGGAGAACTTCGGCACGAAGACCATCACCGACAACCTCGGCAAGATCGGCATCAATGTCGAATACTACGAGTCTCCTGGCACTCATCACGAGTGGCTCACCTGGAGAAGATGTCTCAACGAATTCATCCCTCATCTTTTCAAGTAGTATGCGCACCTCATTATTATTGTCAGGAGCGGCGGCTCTGCTGATCTGCGCTTCCGCCGCTGCGCAGAACCCGATCATCCGCGATCAGTTCACGGCCGACCCGACGGCACGCGTCTTCGAGGGCAAGATCTATCTCTATCCGTCCCACGACATCATAAGCCCGGTCGAGCCTGAGCGCAGGTGGTTCTCCATGGCGGACTACCACTGCTTCTCTTCCGAGAACCTTACGGACTGGACCGACCACGGTCTCATACTCAGTCAGGAGAATGTCCCTTGGGGCAAGCCTGACGGCTACTCGATGTGGGCGCCGGACTGCGTCTATAAGGACGGCAAATACTATTTCTACTTCCCTGACGCACCGAAGGAGGGACGCGGATTCAACATCGGAGTCGCCGTCGCGAGCTCTCCGGCCGGACCGTTCATCCCTGAGGCGCATCAGATTGCGGGCGTGATGGGCATCGACCCTTGCGTGCTTGTCGACACCGACGGCTCGGCCTACATCTACTGGTCCGGTATGGGCCTGCAGGTCGCGAAGCTCAAGGACAATATGACGGAGATCGACGGTGCGCCGGTAAGGCTGGACGAAAATCTCCCGGCGGGGTTCAAGGAGGGTCCGTTCGCATTCAAGAAGGACGGCAAGTACTACCTCACCTATCCTTGGGTGCAGGACAAGACGGAGGCTCTCGCCTACGCGATGGGCGACAGTCCGTTCGGACCGTTCGAGTTCAAGGGCCTGATAATGGAACAGCACGCCGACGGCTGCTGGACCAACCACCATTCTCTGGTGGAGTACGGGGGGCAGTGGTATCTGTTCTACCACCACAACGACTACTCTCCGCAGTTCGACAAGAACCGCTCCGCCCGCATAGACAAGGTGATATTCAACGCTGACGGCACCATACAGCCTGTCACCCCTACGTTCCGCGGTGTGGGCGTCACGCCTGCCCGCAGCAGGGTGCAGATCGACCGCTACAGCTCCATCTGCCCGGTGGGGACGGGCATTGACTTCCTCAATCCGGACAACGCTTTCGAGGGCTGGTATGTCAGTCTGGGGCGTCCCGGAGTGTGGGTGAAGTACAACGATATCGATTTCGGGGCTCAATCCCCTGCGGAGGTCAGGCTGCGTGTGCGCTCCTCCGCCAAGGGGACGCTCGATTTCAACATAGGCGAAGGTCCGGTTTTTGCGAGCGTAAAACTCCCGGTGTCACGCAAATGGGTTGAAATCAGCGCTCCTCTCGTCTCTGAAGTGACCGGTGTGCAGTCGATTACGGCCACTCTTTCGGCAGGCGGCGGAGTCGAGCTGGACTGGATAGAATTCAAATGATGTCTTCGATGAAAAAATTATTTCTGCTGGCGGCGGTTTTCGGCCTTGCAGCCTGCTCGGTCAAGGTCCCTGACGGATCTGCGGCCTTCGAATGGTTCGACTATCAGGGGGAGGACGGCTTCTATGTCGAGAATCCTCTGCCGGGGGAGGACTATGCCTACAATCCTCTTCTCCCGGGCTGGTATTCCGACCCGAGCATATGCACCAACGGCAAGGGGGACTACTACCTTGTGACTTCCACGTTCTCCTATTTCCCGGGAGTCCCCATCTTCCACAGCACCGACCTGTTGAACTGGGAGCAGAAAGGCTATGTGCTCTCGCGCCCTTCGCAGCTCGTCAACCTGGACAGGCAGCACGTCAGCGGCGGCATATTCGCCCCTGACATCAAATACAACCCCCATAACGGGACGTATTATATGATCACCACCAATGTCGGGGCGGGCAACTTCATCGTCAAGGCCACGGACCCGACAGGAGAGTGGTCCGATCCGATCATGCTGCCCGCGGTGCAGGGCATAGACCCGTCGCTCTTCTTCGACGACGACGGCAGGGCATATATAGTCAACAATGACGATGCGCCTGACGGGAAGCCGGAGTACAGCGGGCACAGGACCATACGCATCGTGGAGTACGATGTGGAGAACGACCGCACGGTGGGGGAGAGGAAGATCATCGTCAACAAGGGCGTACGGCCTGAGGACAAGCCTATATGGATCGAGGGTCCGCATCTCTATAAGATAGGCGGGCGCTATTACCTGATGGCAGCCGAGGGCGGCACCGGCGACATGCATTCCGAGGTCATCTTCAGCAGCGACTCTCCTATGGAGGGATACAAGCCTTGGAACCGCAACCCCATCCTCACCCAGCGGCATCTTCGCGCCGACAGGCCGAATCCTGTCACCTGTGCCGGCCACGCCGACCTCGTGCAGACCCCGGAGGGGAAATGGTGGGCCGTGTTCCTGGCCTGCCGTCCTATCGACGGAGCGTTCGAAAATCTTGGACGTGAGACATTTATGATGCCGGTGCGGTGGAGCGATGACGGATTCCCGATCATCACCCGTGGCGACGAGACGGTGCCTATGATAGTGCACCACGAGGGTGCGAAGCGCTCGGACAAAGTGACTTTCGGCAACTTCTCGGTGCACGACGAGTTTGCCGGCTCGAAGCTCTCGGACGACTGGATGACTCTTCGCGGACCTGCGGACGGGCTCTATAAGCTCGCCGGAGGCCGTCTTGAGCTGCTCTGCTCCACGCAGAGGGCCACGCAGTTCTGCACGCCGTCTCTGGTGCTGCGCAGGCTGCAGCACCACAAGTTCAGCGCTTCCGCGAGGATGTATTTCAACCCGTCGGCGGAGGGCGAGGCCGCCGGGATGCTTGTCTTCAAGGACGAGAACCATCAGTATTTCCTCAAGCTGCAGAGAGTTGGAGGGGAGGAGACCGTCGCCCTCGAGTCTTCCGGGCAGCGGAGCCGGACTCTCGCCTCGCAGGCCGTCGGGAACTGCCGCTTCATCGACCTCAAGGTCTCCTCGGACGGGCTTGACTTCGCGTTCTGGTATGCTCCGGACGGCAAGGACTGGACACTTCTTGCCGACAAGGTCCCGGCTGAATACCTCTCCACCGCGGAGGCGGGCGGTTTCACCGGCACTACCATAGGACTTTACGCAATCAGATAGACACAGACTTATGAATACCCGCAGGATAATTCTTGCCCTCGCTCTGGCAGCGGCTGCGGCCCTGACCGGATGCAAGTCCGGCCAGGGTTGGCAGATGGCAGTCAATCCGTTGACATACACCGACATCCCCGACAACGACGTGGTCAGAGTCGGAGATGACTACTATATGGTCAGCACGACTATGTATTTCTGCCCCGGGGCTCCGATAATGCACTCCAGGGACCTCGTGCACTGGAGGATAGTCAACTACATCTACGACTGTCTCGAAGACGACGACGTCTACAATCTCCGTGGCGGCGCGAACGCCTACGGCAAGAGCCAGTGGGCGACTTCGCTCCGCTATGTGGACGGCCTCTGGTATGCGCTCTTCATCGCCAACGACCAGCGCAAGACCTATATCTACAAGACCGCGGACATCGAGAAGGGTCCTTGGTCCCGCTCCGTGATCGACCGCCCTATGCACGACGCGTCAATGCTCTTCGAGGACGGCCGTCTCTATGTGCTTTGGGGCAACGGAGATCTCCGTATCACCGAGCTTGAGCGCGACGCCTCCGCCATCAAGGAGGGCGGGGTGGACCGTCTGCTGCTCCAGGCCCCTCGCGAGGGTTATATGCTCCGTGCGGAGGGGGCGCACTTCTACCATATCGGAGACTGGTACTATATACTGGAGATTGACTGGCCGCGGGGCGACGTGCGCACCGAGACCTGCTGGCGCAGCAGAAATCTCTTGGGGCCATATGAGTCCAAGGTCGTGCTCAAGGGCAAGTTCGACGGGCGTGCGGACGGCGTGGCGCAGGGCGCTATCGTCGATACTCCGGACGGAGACTGGTACGCCATTATGTTCCAGGACCACGGGGCTGTGGGCCGCATCCCGACCATCCAGCCTGTCAACTGGGTCGACGGCTGGCCGATTATGGGCGAGGAGACCGTCCCGATGAAGACGGTGCGCGTCAATCTCCCCGCAAGCGGTGAGGACTATGTCTGGGCTTCAGACGATTTCGATTCCGCCGAGCTTGCGCTCGTGTGGCAGTGGAACCACAAGCCGGACGATGCCCGCTGGTCGCTCTCCGAGCGTCCCGGGTGGATGAGGCTCTATGCCGGAGACCCCGTGGAGGGTATCGCCTCTGCACGCAATTCCCTCACCCAGAGGACTGTAGGCCCTAAGTGCGAGTCCGCGGTGAAGGTTGACATATCCGCTCTCAAGCCATACGACCGGGCCGGCATCTGCGCCTTCCAAAGCCACAATTTCGCCCTTGGAGCGGAAGTCAATCCGGACGGCGGCAGAGATGTGGTGCTGAGGACCAATACCCCGGGCGAGAAGGATGTCGAAGTCTACCGCAGGAGTCTGTCTTCGGATGAACTCTATCTGAAGATAAACTACACCTTCACTCCGGAGGAGGGCGACACTGACGGGGCTGACACCGCTACGGCAAGCTGGTCTGAAGACGGCAGGAACTGGCACGACTGCGGCTACACGTTGCAGATGCGCTATACTCTGGATTATTTCACCGGCTACCGCACCGCGCTCTACTGCTACTCCACTTCCGGCGAGGGCGGCCTTGCCGACTTCGACTGGTTCCGCCAGGAAGTCAGATGATTTGATCCGAGCCCCTCTCAGGGGTCGCAGACGGCAGTCTGCGGGGGTTAAGGCAACGAAAGGAGGGTGACTAAAAAGTCGAAAGACTGATTAGCCACCCTCTCTTTTTGTCATCAGGC
>CAVGLS010000007.1:0-57555 GCA_963630225.1 bacterium | reverse complement strand
TTTCGGCCCTATGGGCCTCTAAAACCGTGTTTCGCATTTGCGAAACTCAAATTCCTATAGAAATTCTGCGTTTTTTTGCGAAATTTGCATCTATATACAAAGCCGGGCGCACGCCCGGGTCTTTGCCCGCGCAAAGATACGAATTTTATAGGAGACTGTGATATGAAACGGACATTGGCGCTTTTACTGCCTCTTTTGGTGGCTCTCGCTTCCTGCAGCCCGACTGCCTGGTATTCTCAGTATTACCAGCAGCAGTATCAGGACGGCATATATGTACGCACATCCCCTGCGGCGGTGCAGGCTCAGCTCTATTCCAAGGAGGATTTCGCGGCTATGGCCGCGCAGAATATCGCCCTCAAGCAGCAGGAGGGCGACACCGTGTATGTAGTGATCGACAATACCGACAGGTCTTCAAGCTCCTCCGACTACCTGATCGGCCTCAGCACGGGGCTGGCGCTCTCAAGCTGGAGCTGGTATGACCCGTGGTACTATGACTGGAACTGGAGATACGGCTGGAGCTGGAGGTACTACGACCCTTGGTACTACGGCAGCTCCTGGAGATACTACTCCTGGTACCGAGACCCGTGGTACTACAATCCTTGGCGTTATGACCCGTGGCGCTATGACCCGTGGCGTTATGACCGCTGGTACTACGGCGCTCCCGGTCCTCGCCACGGCTATGCCTGGCATCACCCTCCTGTGACTCCGAAGCCGGGGCTTTCCCCTGACGGGAGGCGCTACTACGGCGAGCGCAGAGGCACACAGCCGGGCGGCGCTCCGGGCGGCAGACCGGGCAGCAGCAACTACCGTCCCGGCACGGGCGGCGGGAGCTACGGCTCGACGATCATAGGCGGCGCTCCGGGCGGCAACTCCGGCAGCGGCAGGATAGGCACGTCGGGCACTGCCGGCGGCAGTTCGCGCGGAGGTGTCTACCGCGCCGGCGAAGGATTCAATCCGACCCGCAGCTACAGCAACCGCAGCAGCGGGACCTCCTCCGGGAGCAGCGGCAAGAACGGCGGCACCTATGGTCGAAGCTCGGGCTCGGGCAGTTCAAGCGGCAATGTCAGATCCAACACCCGGTCGGGCAGTTCCGGCTCCGGAAGCTCAAGCAGATCAAGCAGTTCGAGCGGCAATGTCAGATCCAACACCCGGTCGGGCAGCTCCAGCTCCGGAAGTTCAAGCAGGTCAAGCAGTTCAAGCAGTTCAAGCAGTTCTTCCGGCAGCAGCTATAGCCGCAGCTCCGGCTCCGGAAGCTCCGGCAGCCGCAGTTCCGGCTACTCGAGCGGCTCCTCGTCCAGGAGCGGCGGCGGAGGCGGCGGAAGCAGCAGGGGCGGCGGACGCAGGTAGGGAATTCAAACACAGAGATTATCATGAGAAGACAGATATCCTTTGCCGCGGCGGTCATCCTTTCGGTGGCGGCGGCAGGCGCACAGAATATGTATGATGCCATCAACTTCAGCCGCAACGACTATCTCGGCACGGCGCGTTCGATGGCCCTCGGCAACGCGGTCACGGCAGTGGGCGGCGACCTCGGCACGATAGGCATCAACCCGGCGGGTTCCGCGGTGGCCGGCTACGGCCAGCTTACCGTCACCCCGGGACTGAGCGTCTCTTCCGTCAGCTCGGCTTATTCGCCGGAGGGAGAGTCCCGTTACGGCGCGTTCAATGGCGCGACGAAGTCGCGTCTGGGCCTGCCTAACCTCGGTCTTTCGATGGTGATGAGCACGGGGCGCCGCAGCGGCGTCAAATCGTTCACTTTCGCCGTGACGTCCAACCAGACCGTGCAGTACAACAGTTTCGTCTCGGCCTACGGCACCAATTCGATGACTTCCAAGATGGCCGAGTTCGCCTATTCCGCCACGGGCATCGACGAGAAGACGCTCTCCAGCTACAATTCCTACGAGAACAGTTCAGTCTCCTGGGATTTGCTCACCGCCTATCAGGGCGGGATGTTCGGCTCTTACGGCAGGGGCGCCAGATATGTGGCCGCGAGCGAGGTGCTCGATCCTGATGCCGAATACCACTATGTGCCGGGCGAACTCGCCCAGTCCTCGCAGTTGACCAAGGCCGGCTATAAGCACGACCTCGTGTTCAACTTCGGGGCCAACATCTCCGACCGCGTCTATGTCGGCTTCAACCTTGGCACTCCGACGGCCCGCTACAGGTATACGGAGGCGTTCTACGAGTCTGCGGTCAATCCCGAGATGTTCCCGATGGCGTTCATAGCGGATGACGGCGGGGACATCACCACATATTTCAGGGGCAGCTCCTATAACTACAGCTATACCGCCGACATCGACGGCATCTACGCCAAGTTCGGCTTCATCGCCACTCCGTTCTCCGGAGTGCGCATCGGCGCGGCCATCCAGACCCCTACCGCCTACACCATCACTGAAAAGTGGCAGTACGGCGCGTCCACCAGCTTCGACGATCCCGTCTTCAACGACAGCCAGACATCTCCCCGGGGAGAATACACCTATTGCCTCAAGTCCCCGTATGTCGCCAACTTCGGCGTCGCGTTCACTTTCGGGGCGATCGGCTTCATCAGCGCGGACTACGAGCTGACCGACTACAGCGTGATGAGGTTTTCCGAGCTGCACAGCGACTATTATATCTCCGGCGACAGGTATTTCGACCTCAACGAGACCAACCGCAATTTCGCCGGACTTTCGCACTCCCTGAGGATCGGCGGAGAGATCAAGCTCACGCCTCTCTTCGCCCTGCGTGCGGGCGCTTCCATCCTCACTTCGCCGGAGCGGCACTGGACCGACAGCGAGGGCGAGGATGTCACCGCCGACAAGTATCTGCGCGAGTTCGACACCTACAACAGCTACGCCAGGCGTCTCGTGTCGTCGAGCTATTACAAAGACAGAACCCTGTCCGGCTCGCTGGGGCTGGGATATTCTTCCCCAGGCTCATTTTTCGCCGACCTTGCAGTCAGACTGACCGGATATCCGGAAGCGACATTCTCGCCATATTACGACTACGACAACTACAATGCGGAGGGCAAGCTCGTGAACGTGAAGTCTCCGCGCATATTAAACCGACCTAGTCTCTGGAACGTGGCGCTGACCATCGGCTGGCGTTTCTAGCAGAGCAGCACTCATTTATGGAATTTACCGCTAAACAGCTTGCCGAAGTCCTGCACGGGACGGTCGACGGCAACCCTGATGAAAAAGTCTCTTCATTTGCGAAAATCGAGCACGGCAAGCCCGGACAGCTTTGCTTCCTTGCCAATCCGAAGTACGAACAATACGCCTACTCCAGCAGGGCCTCCATCCTGCTGGTAAATGCCGACTTCACCCCCAAGCAGCCCGTGGCGCCCACTCTGGTGAGGGTGGATAACGCCTATTCGGCCCTCGCGGACTTGCTGAAGTATGTGTCCGACCAGCGCAAGGCATACCGCCGCCACCGCGGGCGCTGCCGCATCGCGTGGAGCGCGAAGATAGGGAAGAGGGTCTCCATCGGGGATTTTGTGACCGTCGGGAAGGATTGCAGGATAGGGGACTGCACCAAGATATATGACAACGTGACGATAGGCGCGGGGACCCGCATCGGCTCCTACTGCATCATCTATCCCGGGGTTCACATCTTCCCGGGGATGGTGATAGGGGACAGGGTGATACTCCACGCGGGCTGCATCATCGGGGACGACGGCTTCGGCAACGCCCCGCAGCCGGACGGAAGCTGGCGCAAGATTGAGCATCTCGGCAATGTGGTGATAGGCAACGATGTGGAGATCGGCTCCAATACGACTATCGACAAGGCCCCGATGGAGTCCACCATCATCGAGGACGGCGTGAGGATCGACAACCTCTGCCAGATTGCCCACAATGTGGTGGTCGGCAGGGACACCGCCATCGCGGCGCAGACGGGCATAGCGGGTTCGACCAAGATAGGCCGCAACTGCATTCTCGCCGGGCAGGTGGGGATTGTGGGCCACATAACGATAGCGGACAGGACGAAGATAGGTGCGCAGACCGGCGTGATAGGCAATATCCGCAAGCCGGACCAGGCGTTCTTCGGTACACCGGCCATCCCTCACGCGGCCTACCTCCGGGCATATGCCAAATTCAAACAGTCGGGGGAAGAATAAAATATTTTACTATCTTTGCACCCCGATGAATCAACAGACAGTTAAAAGAGAGTACACTTTCGAGGGAAGGGGGCTTCACACAGGCTGTTACGCACACCTGACCATCTGCCCCGCCCCGGAAAACACCGGAATACGATTTCTCCGTACGGACCTCAATGAGGAGATCCCCGCGCTTGCGACCAATGTCAGCAGGACCGCACGCAGCACCACCATCTCCGTCGGAGACGCATCGGCGGTCACGATCGAGCATCTGCTCTCCGCGCTGACCGGACTGGGCATCGACAACGCCCTGCTCAAACTCGACAATGTGGAAGTCCCTATCCTCGACGGCAGCGCCGAGACCTATGTCAGGGCGATAGCTCCCGACGGACTCCAGGAGCAGGCTGCGGAGCGGCGGTACATCAGACTCGACAAAGAAGTGGAGGTCAGGGATGAGCAGACCGGTTCGTGGGTTAAGGTCAGCCCGGACGACTGCCTTCAGTACGATGTGACCGTCGACTTCGGGTCCCGCGTGCTGGGAGTGCAGAGTGCGCACTGGAGCGAGAGGGCCGACTATGTGGGGCAGATTGCGCCCTGCCGGACTTTCTGCTTCTTCCACGAGCTCGAGGCCCTTGCCGCCCACGGGCTCATCAAGGGGGGTGACGTGGACAACGCCATCGTGATAGCCGAGCATCCCGTCTCCAAGGAGCAGATAGACAAGATGTGCACCCTCTTCGGACAGCCGAAGCTCGCCGTGACCGACAAGGGATACCTGAGCAATCTGAAACTACACTTCCCCAACGAGTGCGGCCGCCACAAGCTGCTCGACCTCATCGGGGACATGAGACTCGTGGGCGGATACCTGCGGGCACATATAAGCGCGTACAAACCTGGCCATAAGATCAACAGCGCCGCCGCAGCGGCGGTTATCGAACAATTGAAGCAGCAGTTATGGTAAAAATTCATCCTCTTGCGACCGTCAGCGCAAATGCAAAACTTGGCGACAATGTTGAAGTAGGGCCTTATGCTTTCATCGACGACAATGTCGAGATAGGCGACAACTGTAAGATTTATCCTCACGCCAACGTCTTCCCGTATGTGAAGATGGGCAGCAACTGCCAGGTGTTCCCCGGAGCGGTTGTCGGCGGAGTTCCGCAGGATCTCAAGTTCGACGGGGAGATCACCTATGTGGAGATCGGCGACAATGTGACCATACGCGAATGCGCGACCATCAACCGCGGCACCAAGGCCAGCGGCAAGGGAGTCACGAAGATCGGCGACAATACCCTGATAATGTCCTACGTGCACGTGGCGCACGACTGCCGTGTGGGCAATCACTGCATCCTGGTGAGTTATGTCGGCATCGCCGGCGAGACTGACGTGGACGACTGGGCCATCATCGGTGGCAACACCGCCGTGCACCAGTTCTCCCACATCGGCACCCACGCGATGGTGGGCGGCTGCTCCGCGGTCAACAAGGACATCCCGCCTTACTCCATCTGCGGGCGCACCCCCATCTGCTATGCGGGCATCAATATCGTGGGTCTGCGCCGCCGCGGCTTCGACTCCGACACCATCCGCAACATCAAGGATATGTACGATATGATCTACTATCAGGGGTTCAACATCTCGGACGGTTGCGCAAAGGTGGCCGCGGGATTTCCGGAGTCCGTGGAGCGGGACAACATCCTCGACTTCATCCGCAACTCCAAGCGCGGCATAGTCCGTGCGTGTGACTCCTCTTCCAAGGGGATCATCGAATAGGTGACTCTTACGATCGCATATTTCCCTCCTATAGAATACTTTGCGCTGCTCGCAAAGTATTCTTCGGTTTATCTGGAGGCGTGCGAGAACTATCAGAAGCAGTCCTACCGCAACCGTTGCAGGTTCTACGCCTCGGACGGAGTCCAGGATCTCTCGTTCCCGATCCGGCATCGCGGGGGCTCGATTTCCATCCCCATCAAGGAGGTCGAAGTGGACTACACCACCCCGTGGGTGGCGAAGACGGAGCGCTGCATCGACACGGCCTACCGCTCTTCAGCGTTTTTCGACTACTATCGCGACCCTCTCTTCGCGATACTGGACTCGCATCCGCGCACGCTCTGGGAGCTGGATATCCGGATCATGAAGTTTTTTATCGACAGGATGGGGCTTGCGACCGAACTTCGGGAAACCTCCGGATACTGTGGGGCGGACTATGACATACATCCTAAAAGGCCCAACTCAATCCTCTCTGAACTTGGATTGGAAAGGCCCTATTATCAAGTATTTGCTGAGAAAATGGGCTTTCGTGGCGGACTCTCCGTGATGGATCTGCTCTTCAACGAAGGCCCTTCGGGTCTGGACTTTATTCTTTAGCCTCGCCGTCTTCGCTGTCGGGGTCGTGGAACCAGTAGATTGCGCCCGCGACTCCCATCTTGCCCTTGGCGGTGTAGATGTCAAGGGTCATCTGCACGATGTCGTCCTTGTCGATCAGGGCGAGCACCTCCTCGTTTTTGATTGGCTCCACATCCTTGAGGAACTGCTGGTTGGCCTGCTGGATGGCATCGAACTGCTCCGCGTATATCGTGAATGTCTTCTCGAAGTCTATCTTGGACTTGAAGTACTCCTTGACGGCGGTCTGCGCCTCTTCGTCCGCCACTTTGTAGTAGAGCGAGTAGCAGAAAGTGTAGTCCTGAGGCTTGTCGAGCTGGCACGCCCCCAGCACCAGTGCGGCTGCCAGAAGCAGCGCTATGCGGCGAATGGTCCTGTTCATCCTTGAAACTTAAGTTTTTGCAAAGTTACAAATTTTTCCTATATTTGCACCGTGGACGAGATGGAAGGCCGGGCTGGTCTTCCATTGTTTTTTAGGAATCACTAAAGAATTTAAGTTTCGCAAGTACCTGCACAATGCTTGTTTTGCAACAAGTTTTATTACTTGCAAAACCTGAGTATGGAATATGGACAGAGAGAAGTTTGAAAAGACAGTTCTGGAAGCCGCAGCCGGGCGGGGATGCTCGGTTGTGGAGCTTATCTTCAACGACGACGACAATGTCTTCGAAGTGGTGATCGACAAGGAGGGGGCGGACGTGGACATCGCCGACTGCGAGTATGTGCACCGTGCCGTGCTCGCCGCGTTCGACCGCAATGTGGAGGACTACTCCCTGACCGTGGGCTCGAAGGGCATAGATGCCGCGGAGGCCGATGAAATGCTGAAATCAATAAAAGAATAGATATACACCGACAATGGAAAAAGAAAAAGTAATCACCCTGATCGACGCGTTCAAGGACTTCAAGGAAGAGAAGAATATCGACCGTCCGGTTATGATGCAGGTGCTCAAGGACGTATTCCTGACCCAGATAGCAAAGACCTACGGCTCTTCCGACAACTTCGACGTGATCGTCAACGTGGACAAGGGGACCTGCGAAATCTACCAGAACTTCGACGTGGTGGAGCAGGTGGAGAACCCCAACGCCGAGATCACCCTCGACGGCATATGTGAGGACGGCGGCGACGCGGACGACTACGAGGTCGGCGACCAGTATTCCAAGAGGCTGCCTCTCACCGCATTCGGCAGGCGCGGCATACTCAATATCCGCCAGAATCTCCAGGGCCGCATTATGGACATCGAGAAGGCCAATGTCTTCAAGAAATACTCCGAGAAGGTGGGCGAACTCTTCTACGGAGAGATCTACCAGACCTGGTCCAAGGAAGTGCTCATCCTCGACGAGGACGGCAATGAGCTGCATATCCCGAAGTCCGAGCAGATCCCGGGCGAGAGGTTCAAGAAGAGCGACTCCGTCCGCGCCATCATCAAGAGCGTGGAGATGAAAAACAACACCACTCCGTACATCACCCTGAGCCGTGTCTCCAACGAGTTCCTCGAGAGACTCTTCGAGCAGGAGGTGCCGGAGATCGCAGACGGGCTGATCACCGTCAAGAAAGTGGTCCGCGTGCCGGGCGAGAGGGCCAAGGTGGCAGTGGAGTCCTACGATGACCGCATCGATCCGATCGGGGCCTGCATCGGCGTCAAGGGCGGACGCATCATGGGCATCGTGCGCGAGCTCCGCAACGAGAATATCGATGTCATCCAGTGGTCGCAGAACCCTAAACTGATGATCCAGCGCGCCCTCAATCCGGCGATAGTATCATATATCGAGATGAGCGACAACCCGGAGGACAAGGTCAAGGTGTTTATGCAGCCGGACCAGGTGAGCAAGGGTATCGGACGGCACGGAGTCAACATCCAGCTTGCCGGTATGCTGGTGGACCGCGAGATAGAGGTCTACAGGGAGCTCCCGAAGGGCGAAGATGCCGAGGAGGAGGATGTTCTGCTCAGCGAGTTCTCCGATGTTATTGACCAGTGGATAATCGACCGCCTTGAGTCTATCGGCTGCGATACGGCCAAGAGCGTGCTTGCTCTCTCTCCTGAGGATATCGCCAAGCGGGCTGACCTTGAGGATGAGACGGTTGCGGAAGTCATCAACATTTTAAAAGCAGAATTTGAGGATTGACAGAATGGCAGAAATCAGACTAAATAAGATAATCAGGCAATTCAACATCGGTCTCGACGACCTTGTGGACTTCCTCCGCAAGATCGGCGTCGAGGTCGACAATAACCCTAATGAAAAAATCTCCGACGAGCATCTGCCGGCCATCTCGCGCCAGTTCGGAAAGGATCTCGAGATGAAGCAGGCCGCCGACAAGGTGGACATCAAGATTACCGAGATCATAGAGAAGAGCGGGCGCAAGTCCCGCCGCGACGAGGAGGAAGAGGAGATCGAGCAGGAGACGATAATCAAGAGCAACACTTTCTTCAACCCTAAGAGGGAGACCCCCAAGCCCGTTGAGCCCGAGAAACCTGTCGAGCCCGAGAAGCCTGCGGCGGAGACGGCCCCGGACCCCGTCCCGGTTGAAGAGACCCCGGCTCCGGCTCCTGTAGAGAAGGAGATCCCGGTCGCAGCTCCGGCTCCTGCGGAGGAGGCAAAGGCTTCCTCGGAGGCATCCGGGCAGAGCGCGGTCGCAGAACCCGCGCCGGTCGCCGAACCTGCCGAAGAGAAGACCGCCCCTGAGGCGGCTGCCTGGCAGGGACAGACCCCCGATTCTGCGGAGGAGGCCGTCGCTTCGGAAGTGAAGCCTGCCGAGACGGCTGACGAAGCGGCTGCGGAAGCCGCCACCGCCGCAACTCTCGCCGCGGCGATGCCGGACTCCGGGGCCAAGTCTCCGGAAGCCCCGGCGGCTGTAGCCTCGGCCCAGGGCAGCCCGTCGCTCAAGGTGGTCGGCAAGATTGACCTCAGCCAGTTTGACCGCAAGCCGAAGAAGCGCGAGCGCATCAACAAGGGCACGCGCAAGGTGGATGTGGCAAAGGCCGGCGAGCATATAGAGAAGTCTCCGAAGAAGGACAACAACAGCAATAACTCCCGCCGTCAGGGCCAGCAGCAGGGTCAGCAGCAGGGTCAGGGCAAGGGACGCAAGCGCGACCGCTTCAAGCCGGCGCTCAGTGAGTCCGAGCAGGAGGAGCTCCAGAAGGAGATCCAGAAGCAGGTCAAGGAGACCTACGCCAAGATGAACGAGGGCAAGAAAAACAGCTTCGGCGCGAAGTACCGCAAGGAGAAGCGCGAAGCCGCCGCCCAGCGCACCCAGGAGGAGATCGCGGAGGCCGCAGCCGGGAAGAAAGTGCTCAAAGTCACGGAGTTCGTGACCGTCAACGACCTCGCCACCCTGATGAACAACACTCCTGTGGTCAAGGTCATCGGGGCCTGTATGAGTCTGGGCCTGATGGTGTCCATCAACCAGAGGCTCGACGCCGAGACGCTGGTGCTCGTGGCCGAGGAGTTCGGGTATACTGTGGAATTCGTGACCGCCGACATTTCCGAGGAGATAAGCAACTCCGAGCAGGCCGACAAGCCTGAGGATCTCAAGCCGAGGCCGCCTATCATCACCGTGATGGGCCACGTGGACCACGGCAAGACCTCGCTTCTCGACTATATCCGCAAGTCCAATGTGATTGCGGGCGAGGCCGGCGGCATCACCCAGCACATCGGAGCCTACAACGTGGAGCTGCCGGACGGGCGCCGTATCACTTTCCTCGATACTCCGGGCCACGAGGCGTTCACCGCAATGCGCGCCCGGGGCGCACAGCTCACCGACCTTGCCATCATCATCGTGGCAGCCGATGACGCCGTGATGCCGCAGACCGTCGAGGCCATCAACCACGCGCAGGCTGCGAATGTGCCTATGGTGTTTGCGATCAACAAAATAGACAAGCCGGGCGCGGATTCCGAGAAGATACGCCGCCAGCTCTCCGAGATGAATATACTCGTCGAGGACTGGGGCGGCAAGTACCAGTGTCAGGAGATCTCCGCGAAGCAGGGTCTCAATGTGGACAAGCTGCTTGAGAAAGTGCTGCTGGAGACCGACCTGCTCGAGCTCAAGGCCAACCCCGACAAGCTCGCCATCGGTGCGGTCATCGAGTCCTCCCTCGACAAGGGCAGGGGCTACCTCGCCACCGTGCTTGTGCAGGAAGGCACTCTGCATCAGGGCGACGTGATGCTCTGCGGGAGCTACTACGGGCGCATCAAGTCTATGTTCAACGAGCGCGGACAGAAGGTCACGGAGGCCGGTCCTTCCACCCCTGTGTCGGTGCTCGGACTCAGCGGCGCGCCTGCGGCGGGCGAGAAGTTCAATGTGCTCGCCGACGAGAAGGAAGCCAAGAACATAGCCAACAAGCGCGAGCAGCTGCTCCGCATCCAGGGCATCAAGACCCAGAAGCATATGACTCTCGAGGAGATAGGACGCCGCATCGCGATAGGCAACTTCAAGGAGCTCAACATCATCGTCAAGGGCGATGTGGACGGCTCCGTGGAAGCGCTCTCCGACTCCCTGATCAAGCTCTCGACCGAGGAAGTCAAGGTTAATGTGATACACAAGGCTGTCGGAGGCATCTCCGAGTCCGACGTGCTTCTTGCCGAGGCTTCCGATGCCGTGATCGTCGGTTTCCAGGTGCGTCCTACCGTGGAGGCCCGCAAGGCTGCCGACCGGGAGGGCATCGAGATCCGTCTGTATTCGGTCATCTACGACTGCATCAACGAGGTCAAGGACGGTATCGAGGGTATGCTTGAGCCGGAGAAGAAGGAGGAGATCGTCGCCACTGCCGAAGTCAAGCAGACCTTCCATATCAGCAAGGTCGGCACCATCGCCGGCTGTCTCGTCAGGGACGGCAAGATGGTGCAGAAGTCCAAGGTCCGCCTGATACGCGACGGCATCGTCATCTATACCGGTGAGCTCGGCTCCCTGCAGATAGGCAAGGACTCCGTCAAGGAGGTCATCGCCGGCAAGGAGTGCGGAATGTCCATCGCCGGCTATAACGACATCAAGGACCGCGACATCATCGAGGCCTTCCAGATTGTCGAGGTCAAGAGGACGCTGTAGCGATCAGCGCCCTCTTCCTCCCTAACTCCTGCGGTATTCCGACGGGGTCATCCCGGTGTGCGCCTTGAAGAAGCGGTAGAAGGTGGTCTGGTTGGGGAAGTTCAACTCCCAGACTATGGTCTTGATGCTCAGGTCGGAGTACTTCAGCATATTCTTAGCCTCCACAATCACGAAGGAGTCGATCCACTCGTGGGCCGACTTGCCGCTGACCGTCTTGACGAGTTTCGAGAGGTATTTCGGCGTGAGGTACAGCTTGTCCGCATAGAAAGCGAGGCCCCGCTCTCTGTTGTGGTTGTCCTTGACCAGAGTCAGGAAGTCCTCGAATATGGCCTTTGAGCGCACGGAGGGCGCGGCCTCGGCTTTCTGACGCGCCTCTGACAATCTGTCAGCCCACAGCGCCCCCATCAGATAGAAGACGGAGGAGATCAGCGAAGACAGGGCGTCGCGGGAGTTGGGCAGCGCCGCCGCCGAGATATCCTTGACGAGGTCGAGATACTTCCTGCAGATGTCGCGCTCGGGTCCGCTGACCTCCACGCAAGGGTTCTCCATCAGCCGGAGGCTCTCCTCGTAGAGTTTGTTGAAGTCGAAGTGAGTCATCTGCATCAGTCTGTTGGACACGGCGATAAGCACGATGTGCAGGTCGTGCCTGTCTTTCTGCGAAATCCCCGACACCCTCACGATATTCCCCGGCGTATATACGAAGAGCGAACCCTCCTTGACCCGTACGGTCCTCAGGTTCACCTCTATGTTGAAGTGTCCCCCGTAGCAGAAGAATGCCAGATATCCGTCGAAGCGGCAGGGATATTTGATGATGTCAACTTCGGCTTCGTACTGGAGTTCGGCGATGAAGAGGTCTTCTGACAATTCGTCACATATCATTATGTCGGGGAAACGGCTGCGCAGCTCCCGGATGTTGACTTCGCGATATTTTTGCATCTGAAGGGGGCGTTTTATTTTTACAAAAATACGCAAAAATTATTAAAAAGTCGCTTTTTGCGACAAAATGTATAATTCGCATCCGTTTTTGTTACCATAATTCGCTCACGAATGGAAGAGAATTTGAATCTATGTATCGCGCCTCCCGAAAGGGGGGCTTGAGTTTGAAACGAACAAAAAAAGGTATATATGAAAAGAATCATCATCATTCTTACGGGCGCGCTTGCTCTCCTGCCCCTCCGGGCCGGAGCTCAGCAGGTGCTGACACTGGACGACTGCAGGCAACTGGCGGTCGACAACAGCAATTCGCTCAAGACTGCCAGGCAGAAAACGGAGGTCGCGGGTTACGACCGCAAGATTGCCGCCGCCAACTACTTCCCTAAGGTCACCGCCACCGGCACCTATATGTATGTCAACAAGGACATCAAGCTGATCGGCGACGAGACCGCCACCGAACTCAGCCACGCCGGCACCATCCTCCAGAACGACATCAACACCCGTCTGACCGCGATCCTGTCCGACCCTACCATAATGCAGAAGATATATACCGAGCCTGCGTTGCAGAAGCTTCTCGGCTACCTGCAGAACACCGACATCGCGACCCCTATCAATGCGATAGGCAGCCAGATCAGCGGAGCTCTGTCCGTCGATCTCAACAACACCGCCGCAGCCGCAGTCACGGTGCAGCAGCCAGTATTTATGGGAGGCAAAATTCTTGCGGCCAACAAGATGGCGTCCGATGCGGAGCAACTCGCCCGGACTCAATACGCTCAGGAATACTCCCAGCTGATGGTCGATGTCGAGCAGGCCTACTGGCAGATAGTGTCCATCGCAGCCAAGAAGCGGCTCTCCGAGGGCTATGCCGAACTGCTGCATCAGATGGAGAAGGACACCGACGCGCTGATCGCCGAAGGCTTCGCGACTCCGTCCGACGCCCTCACCATCAAGGTCAAGGCCAACGAGGCCGATATGCTCCTCACCAAGGCGACCAACGGTCTGGCTCTCTCCAAGATGCTCCTCTGCAAGGAGTGCGGGCTGCCGCTCGACAGCGAGATCACTCTCGCCGACGAGGATCTCGACCGCATCCCGGAGCCGCAGATGTCACCGGTCATCTCCGACGAGGAGGTCTATGACGCGCGTCCGGAGATCAAGAGCCTCCGTCTCGCCGAGGACATCTATGCCCGCAAGGTTGATATCGCACGCGCGGATATGCTGCCTACGGTGGCGCTGACCGCCAACTACATAGTCACCAACCCGAGCCTCTTCAACGGTTTCCAGAAGAAGTACGGCGACTTCTTCACGGCAGGCGTTGTGGTGTCCGTCCCGCTCTTTCACGGCGGCGAAGCCCTCAACAAGACCCGCAAGGCAAAGGCGGAGGCCGCGATGACGGGCATCAGGCTCGACGACGCGAAGCAGATGATCTCACTCCAGGTGGCACAGCTCCGCAAGCAGGAGAACGAGGCCCGGGCGAGGCTCGTGGCCGCCGAGAGCAATCTCAGCAACGCCGAAGAGAATCTCCGCGTGGCGACCGCCGGCTGGAACGAGGGGATGGTGGCCTCCAACGTAGTGCTTCAGGCGCAGACCGCCTGGCTGCAGGCACACTCCGAGGTGATCGAGTCCGGTGTGGAGCTGCAGATGTGCAGCGTCAATCTCGCAAAGGCTGAAGGAAGACTGTAATCAACTGAAAATCAAAAAGTAATTCAATATGGAAAAGACACAGAAAAAAGGCAACCTGCTTTTAGGAATCATCGTGCTGGTTGCACTCATCGCAGCGGTGGCTGTACTTGGAATCCTGTTCTCAAAACCTCAGCCCGCACTCATCCAGGGCGAGGCTGAAGCCACCGAATACCGCGTGTCCGGCAAGGTGCCGGGGAGAATCGAGGCGTTCTACGCCAAAGAGGGTGACATCGTGCGCAAGGGCGACACGCTGGTGGACATCGACTCCCCTGAGGTCCGCGCCAAGCTCGCACAGGCCCGCGCAGTATATGCCGCAGCCTCTGCCCAGCGCAACAAGGCCAACGCCGGAGCCCGTCAGGAGGAGATAGCCGGAGCATATGAAATCTGGCAGAAAGCTCTTACCGGCGAGGACATCGCAAAGAAGACTCTCGACCGCGCGACCCGCCTGCACGAGCAGAAGGTGATCAGTGATCAGAAGTTCGATGAGGCGACCGCGCAGTACAATGCTGCCGCAGCCACCGCCCAGGCTGCCAAGTCCCAGTACGATATGGCGGTCAAGGGAGCCCGCGAGGAGGACAAGGCCGCAGCCATAGCCCTCGTGGACCAGGCCAACGGTGCCGTGATGGAGGTTGAGTCCTACCTCTCCGAACTCAAGCTCACCTCACCTGCCGACGGAGTCATCAGCGCACGCTACCCGCACGTCGGCGAACTCGTGGGCACAGGCTCTCCTATCATGACGGTCACTGACCTGAGCGATATGTGGTTTACGTTCAACATCCGCGAAGACAGGCTCAACAGCCTTCAGAACGGCACGGTACTCACGCTCAAGATACCGGCACTGGGTGACCGCACCGTCAAGGCCACGGTCAACTATATCGCCGCACGCGAGTCCTACGCGACCTGGAGGGCCACCGACGAGTCCGACCAATACGACGCCAAGACATTTGAGGTCAGGGCGGTGCCTGAAGGGCAGGTCGAGGGACTCCGTCCGGGAATGACAGTCATCGTAATCAACAGGTAAAATGAACAGCATCTTGAAAGTGATGCGGCGTGAATTCGGGATAATACGCCGCAAACCGGTTTACCTTCTGGGGTCAGTGGGCGTGATGGCAGTGTGCTGCCTCTTCTACCTGACTTTCTTCAAGGCTGGCCTTCCGGAGAACCTTCCGATCGGGGTGCTGGATCTGGACAATTCTTCGCTTTCCCGCAACTTCTGCCGACAGCTGGACGCAACTCAGCTCGGAAGGGTCATCAAGTACGAAGACTTCACCACCGCGCGGGATGCGATGCAGACCGGAGAGATCACCTCGCTCTGCGTGATCCCGCAGGGGATGAACGAAGACGTCAACGCCAACCGCAGACCCGTATTCACATATTACGTCAACTCCCTCTATCTCATCGGCGGCGCCTTAAGCTACAAGGATATACTGACTATGGTCACTCTGACCGGAGGCGCCGTCCAGAGGGAGGTCCTCAGGATGAAAGGTTATTCCGAGGGGGCCATAATGGGACTGATACAGCCTATCGTCGTCGATGAGCACAAGATAGGCAACGCCACGACCAACTACGGGGTGTACCTCAACAACATCATTCTCCCGGGTCTGCTGGCGCTCAGCATAATATTCGTGCTGATCTACGCCCTCGGCTCCGAGCTTCGCTACGGGACTTCCCGGGAGCTGATGGAGACTGCGGACGGTTCCATGGCGGCGGCGCTGCTGGGGAAACTCATCCCCTACACGCTCATCTACCTTATCCTCGGCCTCGGGCTCGATCTGCTGATGTTCGGCGTGTGCCGCTACCCGCTCAACGGGAGCATCGGCAATATGATGCTCGCCATGGTGGTGTTCATCCTCGCCAACGAGGCGGTGGCGGTGACCCTGGTGGGGCTGCTTCCGACCCTGAGGTACGCGCTCAGCATTGCCGCTCTGTTTACGATCCTCGGCTTCTCGTTCTCCGGATTCACATTCCCGGTGGAGGCGATGCCGGCAGCGGTTCAGGGCGTCAGCGTGCTCTTCCCGCTGAGATTCTACTATCTGCTCTATGTGCAGGAGGCGATCTTCGGTGCCGGATTTGCAGGCTGGTGGCAGTACATAGTCTATATGCTCCTCTTCCTGGCAGGCCCGCTCTGCGTGTGCCGCAGGCTTAAGGGAGCGTGGATCAATCAGAATTTTGCGAAATGATCAAGGAACTTAAAAGAATATTCGCCGACTCGTATGTGGTCATCATCTTCCTGCTCGGCGGTCTGATCTATCCGCTCATCTACGGGATAGTGTACCACCGGGGGACGGTGGACGATATGCCGCTGGCGATTGTGGACCGGAGCGGAAGCGCGGAAAGCCGCCGCTTCATCCGCAAGCTGGACGCGACCCGCGAGGTCGAGGTGGCCTACAGGTGCGCCACAATGCAGGAGGCGCAGCAGCTGATGCAGGAGCGCAAGGTGCACGGCATCGTTCTCTTCCCGGAGGACTACAGCGAGCGTCTGGCCAATCTGGAGCAGGCCACGGTGTCAACTTATGCGGATATGGCCAGCTTCCTCTACTACAAGGATATAACTATGGCGGTCAACCACGTGATGCTGGACGAGATGGGGCAGATTGAGGCCGCGCGCTACGCCGCCACCGGGATGAGCGACGAGAGCATACGGCAGCTGATCAACGCCATCCCCGTCGAGGAGGAGATACCGTTCAACACCAATATGTCGTTCCTGATATTCTTCCTGTCCGCCGCGCTGATACTCGTCGTGCAGCAGACTATGTTCTACGGCGTCAGCGTGATGAACGGTTCGATGCGCGAGGGCGGCGCGACCCACGACGGCTCGCTGATCGGCAGAGCGGGCGCCTACGCCCTGATCTATGTCGGGATAGCAGTCTACGGCCTGCTGCTCGTGCCTATGATGTTCGGGATGCCGCAGAGGGGTGCGCTCGGGGATATGCTCGTGCTGATATGTCTCTTCATCATCACCTGCGTCGCGTTCAGCTTCACTTTCAGCCGCTTCGTGCACCACAGGGAGACGGTCTTCGTGGTTCTGCTCTTCATGTCCTCTCTCTGCCTGTTCCTGAGCGGATGCGCCTGGCCGGTGAGCTCGTTCCCGCCGTTCTGGAAGGCGTTCTCATATATCTTCCCTTCGACCTTTATGATCCAGGGATTCAACAATGTCAACAATGCAGCCTGCACCTTGTCGATGATCAGGCCGCAGATTCTGGGGCTCTGTGCGCAGTTCGCGTTCTACAGCATCACCGCGTTCATCATGGATATGAGCGAGCGCAACCACTACAGAACCCTTGTGGACCGTATAGAAGACAGAGTTGTAAAACTCATTGAATATTAACTTATCACTCATTAATTATCAAATTATTATGAAAAAAGTCATCATTACTCTCGCCGCCATCGCGGCAATCTCATTCAGCGCGGATGCGCAGGTGTTCGTAGGCGGTTCCGCCGGACTCGGCTTCAACGGAGGCAAGACCACCGTCAACGGCAACTCAAGCGACAACAAGTCCTCTTTCGCCCTCTCCATCGCCCCTAACGTGGGCTACTACTTCGCCGACAACTTCCTCGCCGGCGCAAGAGTGGGCATCGCCTACGACAAGACGACCACTCCGGGCGTCATTTCCGACACCAAAGTGAGCAGCTGCACCTGGGCTCTCCAGCCGTATGCGCGCTACAGATTCGGCGAGTGGAGGAGTTTCGGACTCTGGAGCGAGGTCAATGCCGGCATAGGACGCCAGACCGGCAAGACTGAAGTGGGCAACATCTCCACCGACTCCAATCCGGTGCTCGGCTGGGCCATCAATGTGCTTCCTGTCCTCACCTACACCGTCAATGAACATCTGACGCTCGAGACCTCCCTCAGCTTCCTCACTCTCGGATATGAGGGCTCCTACACCAAGGACAGCGACAAGACCTACGAACTCACCGAGTCTACGTTCGCCTTCGGAGCCGACAGCAGCGATGTGTTCGGCGGAGCCGTCGGCCAGATCAAGGTCGGGTTTACCTATAGGTTCTAGGATCGCTGCGCGACATCAATAAAAAACGCGTGCAGGGCAAGCGCCCTGCACGCGTTTTTTGGGGTCGTTGGCCGCCGTTAGAAGCGGTCCTCTGAAGACACTGAGAGCTTGTAGCGGCCGTGGGCGCGGCGGGACGCGAGTACCCTGCGTCCGTTGGCGGTGCTCATACGCTCGCGGAAGCCGTGCTTGTTGACTCTCTTGCGATTTGACGGTTGGAATGTCCTTTTCATTATCTTATTCTTTTTTAATTATTCGGATTTGGGAGGGCAAAGGTAAGATTTTCCTATCTCAATTACAAATTTTTCTGCGAAATAATCGTCCTTAAGCCAGTCGGATATCCTCCAGCAACGGACACAATCCGGCTTGAGGCCGCATCTGCGCAGCATTTCTGAGATTTCCGCATTGACATCCCCGCCCTTGAGGCAGAGTATGCCCATACGGAATCTGCCCTTCACCCAGGGGTAGAGTTTGTCCAGCGGGGCTACGGCCCTTGACACCACCCAGTCCCAGCTGTCGGGGATGCTCTCGGCGCGGGCGTTGACACAGCGGACGTTGCTTAGTCCGAGCTCCTCCGCCACCGCGCCCGCAACGGTGATCTTCTTGCCTATCGAGTCGCATAGGGTGAAGCGGGTGTCGGGGAATTCCATCGCCAGCGGGATGCCGGGGAAGCCGCCGCCGGTGCCGACATCCAGCACGCTCGCCCCCTTCCATATCCCCTCGGGGTAGAAGCGGCGCAGGTACTCGGCGATTGCGAGCGAATGCAGGATATGGTGGGCGTAGAGATTGTCCATATCCTTGCGGGAGATCACGTTTATCTTGGAGTTCCACTCCCTGTACAGCTCTGTGAGTCTTGTGTAATCCATTTCTATTCAGATGATTTCATCTTGTCTATCAGCGCCTTGGCCCTGCGGATGCGGGTGCGCACCGTGTTGAGCTCCATCCCGAACTCGTCGGCTATCTCCTTGTATTGCAGGCCGTCCATCAGTCTGCGGCGGGCTATGTCGCGGTAGAGTTCCGGCAGAGCCTCGATGCCGGTCTTGAGTTTCTCCGCGTCCTCGTCCTTGATGATGCTCTCCAGCGGGGTCGCCTCCGCGTCGCCTATGGTCTCGACGGCCAGCCCCGCCGTGGGATTCCCGTCGATGGAGACAATCTTGCACCGGTTGCGCTGCTCCGCCTCTATGGTGTCGAGCGCCGTGTTGCGGGCGATCGCCTTGAGCCAGGTGGAGAAGAGGCTCTTGGCGGGGTCGTAGCTGCGTATCTGCCTGAACGCCTTCTCGAAGCTGCGCGAACAGATATCGTCGATATAGAAGGCGTCGAGCTGCTTCATTGTGCCTGTGATGTAGGCTCTGAGCGCATCGATGTTGGTGTCCCAGAGTTCGGTGAACGCGGCGCCGTCGCCGATTATCGCGCGGCGTATGAGTTCGTCAGTGGGCGTCGAGCCAGTTTTTACCATAATTGCATTCTACTGTGAGCGGAACGGAAAGTCTGACCACATTCTCCATTTCTCCGACAAGTATCTTCCGTACTCTGTCCGTCTCGGCGGCGGGGACTTCGAGCAGCAGTTCGTCGTGGATCTGGAGCACCATCCTGGCACCGAGCCCCTCTTCGCGAAGAGCGCGGTCCACGGCTATCATCGCGAGCTTGATGATGTCGGCGGCGCTGCCCTGGATGGGGGCGTTGACGGCATTGCGCTCCGCGAGCGAACGCACGGTGGCGTTGGAGGAGTTGATGTCGGCGATGTAGCGTCTGCGCCCGAAGAGCGTCTCGACGAATCCGTCGCGCCGGGCGGCTGCAACGGTCCCGTCCATATATCGCCGTATGGTAGGGAAGGTGGCGAAATAGTCATCGATGATGCGCCGGGCTTCCTGTCTGGAGCAGCGCAGCCTCTGGCTCAGGCCGAAGGCGGAGATGCCGTACATGATGCCGAAGTTGGCGGTCTTCGCGACCCTCCTCTGCTCGGGAGTGACTTCCTCCACTCTGACGCCGAATATCTTGGAGGCGGTGGCCGCGTGGATGTCAAGCCCCTCCCGGAACGCGCTGACAAGATGCTCGTCGCCGCTGAAATGCGCCATCAGCCGGAGCTCGATCTGGGAATAGTCCGCCGACATCATCACGCTGCCCTCCTCACCCGCGACGAACGCGCGTCTGATCTCGCGTCCGAGGTCGGTGCGGACGGGGATGTTCTGCAGGTTGGGGTTTGAGGAGGAGAGCCTGCCGGTGGAGGTGAGGGCCTGGTTGAATGTGGTGTGGACCCTGCCGTCGCGCGGCGAGATGTAGCCGGCGAACGGCTCTATATAGGTCGAGAGCAGTTTGCGCAGTCCCCGGTAGTCGAGTATCGCGTCGATGATGGGGCTGCGGTCCGAGAGCTCCTGCAGGGTCTGCTCGTCGGTCGGCCAGTTGCCGGAGCGGGGCTTCTTCGCCTTTGGGTCAAGGGCGAGTTTCTCGAATATCACGGTGCCTATCTGCTTGGGAGAAGAGACGTTGAGCTCCGGCTCTCCCGCGAGTTCGCGCACCTCCTTTTCCCGCTCCGCCATATTTCTGCGCAGCATCGCGGCGAAGTCTGACAGCGAGCCGAGGTCCACCTTGACTCCCGTCAGCTCCATTCTTGAGAGCACTCCGATGAGCGGCTCCTCGATGCTGTCGTAGAGTTTGCGCAGACCCTCGACCGAGTCGATCTCCCGGTTCAGCCTTTCGTCCAGCGTCAGCAGCGAGAGCGCCGCCTTTCCGGGGTCGGCCCCCTCCCGCTGCGGCGCCTCGTCGAAGAGCGTGGCCTCCTCCTGCGGCTCTTCCGGGGAGAGGTCCACTCCCAGGTAGGCGGCGACGAGAGTCTCGAATCTGTGGTTGCGCTCCGGATTGAGCAGGTAGTGCATCAGTTCCACATCCTCAATCCTGCCCGCGAGGCGTATGCCCGACAGTGCGAGGGCGTTCATGGAGGATTTCACCCCGGCCCCGATTTTCACTATCCCCCCGTCTTCCAGTGCGCTGCGGAACTCTTCCGCCGCTCCGTTTGCGCAATAGCCCCCGCTTGCGGCCCAGATATGCTCCCCGCTCTGCCAGAAGGCCATTCTCTTCTCCCGGCGGGCTGCGGCGGTAAACTCTCCGACCGGAAGAGACTCCGCCTCAGGCAGGGCGGCAGTGTCCCGAGGCCGACCGGGAAGTCCCGTATGGCCCGCCAGCTTGCCCACCAGGCGGCGCAGGGACGGCATCTCGTATTCGTCCAGCAGGGCTTCCAGCGCCGGGGTGTCCGCGGGGGCGAAAAGCATATCCTCCGCCTTTATGTCCAGAGGCACATCGGTGCGTATCGTGACCAGCTCCCCGGAGAGTCGGATATGAGGCCCGGCGGCGCGGAAAAGCTCCTGTTGCCTGGGCGTAAGTTCCTCAAGATGAGCATATATCCCCTCCGTGCTGCCGTATTTCGCGAGCAGTTTCGCCGCTCCCACCGGGCCGACACCCTGCACTCCGGGCACATTGTCCGAGGCGTCGCCGCAGAGCGTCAGGATGTCCCTGACCTGGGCGGTGGAGGAGATGTTCCACTTGGCGCAGACCGCCGCTTCGTCGAGGATTTCATTGTCGGAGCCGGATTTGCCCGGCTTGTATTGGAATATGTGCGGGGCGACCAACTGCCCGTAATCCTTGTCAGGGGTCACCATAAACACATCGAATCCTTCGGCGGCGAAGCGTTTCGCGGCGGTGCCGATCACATCGTCCGCCTCGAAGCCGGAGACCATCAGCACCGGGATGTCGAGCGAGCGCACGATGCGGGTCAGCGGTTCGAGCGCATCTATCACAAGCTGCGGGGTTTCGCTCCTGTTGGCCTTGTAGAGAGGGTAGAGTTCGTTGCGGAACGTGCCTCCCGGCGGGTCGAAACTGACCGCGACGTGCGTCGGCTTCTCGCGGTCTATAAGCTCCAGCAGATATTTGGTAAATCCGAACAGTATCGACGTGTCCGCCCCCTTGGAGTTGACCATGGGGCGGCCGAGGAAGGCGTAGTACATCTTGAAGATCAGCGCGTGGCCGTCAATCAGAAAAAGTTTCATACGGCAAAGATGAAACTTTTTCTGAAACTTCACAACTGCGACGGCTCACTCCGCGAGGGCTTTCCTGACGGCGGCGGCCCAGGCTGCCTTGGACTCGGCCATCCGCCGCTCCGACGCCCTGCGGGAGAAGCGGCGCTCCGACTCCCAGCGGCCCTTGAGTTCGTCTACCGTCGACCATATCCCCGCTCCCAATCCGGCCATATAAGCCGCTCCGAGCCCGGTGATCTCCGTGACCTTGGGACGTATCACCTCGGTGCCGAGGATGTCGGCCTGGAACTGCATCAGAAGGTTGTTGCGGGCCGCTCCTCCGTCCACTTTGAGCTCGGAAATGAGTATCCCGGCATCCCGCTCCATCGCCGCCACGATGTCCATCGTCTGGAAGGCTATCCCCTCGAGGGTCGCCCTCGCGATATGGGCCGCAGTCGCCCCTCTGGTCAGTCCGACCAGCACTCCGCGCGCTTCCTGGTCCCAGTACGGCGCTCCCATCCCGGTCAGCGCCGGCACGAAGTACACGCCCCCGTTGTCCGGCACGGACGAGGCCAGAGCCTCCACCTCCGATGCGCTGCGGATGATGCCCAGCCCGTCGCGCAGCCACTGCACCGCGGCTCCGGCCACGAAGATGCTGCCCTCCAGAGCATAGTCGACCCTGTCGCCTATCTTCCACGCCACCGTGGTCAGCAGGCGGTTTTCGGAAGTGATGGGCTTATGCCCGCAGTTCATCAGCAGGAAGCAGCCGGTGCCGTAGGTGTTTTTGACCGCCCCCTCGTCGATGCACATCTGCCCGAAGAGCGCGGACTGCTGGTCGCCGATGACTCCCGTGACAGGGATATGGTGCCCGAGCACCGAGGCCTCGCCGAACGCGGCGTCGGAGTCCCTCACTTCAGGCATCATCGAGAGCGGTATTCCGAACAGGTCGAGCAGCTCTTCGTCCCAGGACAATGTGTTGATGTTGAAGAGCATAGTGCGCGATGCGTTGGTGGTGTCCGTGGCGTGCACGCGCCCTGCGGTCAGGTTCCAGACCAGCCAGCTGTCCACCGTCCCGAAGCGCAGCCGGCCCGCGTCCGCCTTGGCCCTCGCTCCCGGTACGTTCTCGAGTATCCAGCGGATCTTGGTCGCGCTGAAGTAGGCGTCGATGATGAGACCGGTCCTGCTCCTTATCATCTCTTCGAGACCTCTCTCCTTGAGGGAGTCGCAATACTCTGCCGTGCGCCTGTCCTGCCAGACGATGGCGTTGCAGATAGGGCGCCCCGAGGCGGCGTCCCAGACTATGGTGGTCTCGCGCTGGTTGGCTATCCCCATCGCCGCAATCTCCCCGTCCCGGATCTCCGAGACGGCTTCGTTCATCACCGCCCGCACGGACGAGAGTATCTCCAGCGGGTTCTGCTCCACCCATCCCTGACGCGGGAAGAGCTGCGTGAACTCCCGCCCGCAGGAATACACCGGATGCCCGGCTTCGTCGAAGACTATCGCTTTCGAGCTGCTGGTGCCCTGGTCGACTGACAAGATATATCGCTTCATAGGGCAAAGATAGCGTTAGAAACTTGAAAAAAACAGCCCGCGCCGGATTTGTCGTTTTTTTTGAAAGCTTCCGAATCGGGCATTCTTCCGAGGATGACGGAAAAAACGGTATCTTTGCACCGGACCAACAATGCTTCAGATGAAATCATTCAAACTCAAATCCTCCTCCGACGATCTCGAACTCTCCGCGCTCGTCTGCGAGCCGGAGGGCGCCCCGCGCGGGGTCGTGCAGCTCGTCCACGGGATGTGCGAGCACAAGGAAAGATATGTGCCGTTTATGGAGTTTCTCGCCTCGCGGGGCTATGTCTGCGTAATCCACGACCACCGGGGGCACGGGGAGTCCGTGAAGTCGCCCGAAGATCTCGGATATATGTACAAGGGCGGCTGGAAGGCCATGATCGAGGATGTGAAGACCGTCGCCGACTGGGCGAAGGCGCATTATCCCGGCTTGAGATATGCCCTCTTCGGGCACAGTATGGGCTCGATGGTGGTGCGCTCGTTTGCCAAGCGCTACGACGACACGATCGATATGCTCTTCGTCTGCGGCTGCCCGAGCGACAACCCGGCCAAGGCTGCGGGCAAGCTGCTCGCCGACTGCGCGGGGCTGCTGTGCGGCTCTCACAGCCGTCCGAAGCTGCTCCAGAAGCTCTCCTTCGGCAAGTACAACGCTCCGTTCGCGGACGAGGGCTACCCTTGCGCCTGGGTATGCTCCGACAGGGAGACGCTCAAGGCCTACCACAGCGACCCGCTATGTATGTTCCGGTTTACCGCCAACGGTTTCTCCAACCTGACGGCGCTGATGTCGGACTGCTATTCGCCAAGGGGCTGGAAGGTCTCCAATCCGGAGCTGCCGGTGCATTTCATCTCCGGGGCTGACGATCCTTGTCTGATAAGCGAAGAGGCCATAGGCAAGGCCGTGGCGCTGATGAAGAAGGTCGGATATGCACATACCGACCTCAGGCTCTATGAGGGGATGCGCCACGAAATCCTCAACGAGACAGGCCGCAGGCAGGTCTGGGATGATGTGATCGGGGCGCTGGAGGCCGCCTGACCGTGGAAGATCAGGAGAAATATATGCGCGAGGCTCTCCGCGAGGCCGCACTCGCAGCCGGGGAGGACGAGGTGCCCGTGGGGGCGGTGGTGGTCTGCCGGGGGAGGATCATCGCCCGAGGGCACAATATGACTGAGAGGCTGCACGACCCGACCGCCCACGCGGAGATGATAGCCCTCACCGCCGCTACGGAGGCTCTTGGGGGCAAGTATCTGTGCGACTGCACGCTCTATGTCACCGTCGAGCCCTGTCCGATGTGCGCCGCAGCCCTCTGCTGGGCGCAGCTGGGGAGTCTGGTCTACGGGGCTTCCGACCCCAAGCGCGGATATAGTCTCTTCACCCCGTCGCTGCTTCACCCCAAGACAAGGGTTGCAAGCGGCATTCTGGACGGGGAATGCGCTTCGGCCATAAGCGAATATTTCAAAAACAAACGATAATTGCTATCTTTGCGGCTCGGAATTGAGGTATGGTGTAATGGTAGCACTACAGATTTTGGTTCTGTCTGCCCAGGTTCGAATCCTGGTACCTCAACTCTCGCAGGACGCTCCCCTGCAGTTTACTATTCCTCTTCCGGAAGCTCAGCCCAGGCCAGCACCGCATCGTCGTCGGACGTGAAGACTCTGCGCGACTTGTCGAAAGTGCAGGCGGACAGCCGTTTCTCCCCGTGGAATACTGTCCGGCAAAGATATGCTCCGTCTTTCTTCGGATAGACTTTGTCCTCCAGTCTGTGCCATCTGGCGTTCATCGCCCACTGCGCCCCCTTGATGAATGCGTCCTCGATGTCCTTCTCGTTGAAGACCAGCGCTTCGAGGTCGGGGGTATGGGTGTGCTCGCGCTTTTCGGTGGCTTCGATGCCGAACCTCTTTGCGGCATCGTCAATCTCCATACTATTCATACGCAAATCTGTTTTGGTTAGGGCCGTAATATAACGAAAACGCGGCAGATATGCAAGCCGGCCGGCGCAACATTATCCCGGCTTTTTCCGTACATTTGTCCCTATGAAATCTCTCAAGGAACTCTATAAGATAGGGCGCGGGCCTTCGAGCAGCCATACGATGGGGCCACAGAAAGCGGCGATTGCCTTCGCCGCAAGGCATCCTGAGGCGGCATCGTTCGAGGTGACCCTCTACGGAAGCCTCGCCGCCACGGGCCGCGGACACCTCACCGACGTCGCCATCACCGACGTGCTCAAGTCTGCGGGAAGCCCGGTCGCAGTTCCCGGCGGCAGCCAAAGCCTCGGCACTGCTGCGCACGGGCCGCAGACGCCCGGCGAGACTCCGGTGGAGATTGTCTGGAAGCCGGAGGTATTCCTCCCGTACCATCCCAACGGGATGACTTTCGTCTCCCGCGACGCCGGGGGGCGCGTCACCGACGAGTGGACGGTCTACAGCACGGGCGGCGGCTCGATCTCCGAGGGGGAGGGTTCCGCCATCGACGAGGGCCCCGAAGTCTATCCGCTCAACACGATATCAGACATAATGCACTGGTGCAGGGACACCGGGCGCAGTTTCTGGGAGTATGTGGAGCAGTGCGAGGGACCGGATATCTGGGACTATCTGGAAACGGTCTGGCACGCGATGCGCGCGAGCGTCGATGCCGGTCTGAGCAACGAGGGCGTGCTGCCCGGGCCGCTGCACCTTTCCCGCAAGGCGGCCACCTACCATATAAAGGTCTCCGGCTATAAGGCCAATCTCCAGACCCGGGGGCTCGTCTTCTCCTACGCGCTTGCGGTCAGCGAGGAGAACGCCTCCGGCGGCACAGTAGTCACGGCCCCGACCTGCGGGTCCAGCGGAGTGATGCCGGCGGTGCTTTACCATATATGGAAAGGGCACTCGTTCCCCGAGAAACGCCTTCTGCACGCTCTCGCAACCGGCGGTCTCTTCGGCAATGTGGCCAAGACCAACGCCTCCATCTCCGGCGCGGAGGTCGGCTGTCAGGGAGAGGTCGGGGTGGCCTGCGCGATGGCGTCAGCCGCCACCTGCCAGCTGTTCGGAGGCACTCCGGCTCAGGTGGAATATGCCGCCGAGATGGGGCTGGAGCATCACCTCGGGATGACCTGCGATCCGGTCTTCGGCCTCGTGCAGATACCCTGCATCGAGCGCAATGCGATGGCCGCCGCACGCGCCCTGGACTGCAATCTCTATTCGGCCTTCTCCGACGGTTTCCACCGGGTTTCGTTCGACGAGGTGGTCAGCGTGATGAAGCAGACCGGCCACGACCTGCCGTCCCTCTACAAGGAGACCAGCGCGGGGGGCCTTGCCGCCCGCCTGCGGGTGGTGACCAAATAGGGTCAAGGCGGCGAGGGGGCTATTCCCCGAGGTCGATCGGGCCGAAGCTCTGCTGCACGCTCCGGTGCAGGCTGCGCAGGCGCAGCGAGACGGCGATCATGATCGCCCCTATCACTATCAGCGCCACTCCGGTGAGGATCACCACGACCGCCGCTCCGAAGAACGGCTTGAATATGATCAGTACGGAGAGTATCAACAGGAGCACACCCCCGGCTATGCCCCAGCCGGCCCCCGGCACATTGAACATGTTGAGGTCGCCGGACAGTCCGATGAGTATAAAGCTGTGGTACATCACCCAGATGCCGAGGAATATCGGCAGAAGCTCGATGCTGACGGTCGGCATCGAGCAGAGCAGTATGCCGACAAGCAGGTCGAGTATGCCTCCGACGATATTGTAGCTCCTCATCATAAAGTAGTTGCGGCTGCTGACCGCGACGACGAGCTCCACGACACCGGTGACGAGCATCACGACGCCGAAGAGCAGGCTGAGTGTCAGATAACTCTCGAGCGGGTTGCAGAACACGACGATTCCGACCGCGATGCACAGCAGGCCGCAAAGCAGGAACAGCCACCAGCACTTGACGGCTCTGGAAGCCCTGCCGAACATTTGTGAGATAATGTTGCCCATATAAAATACAATTTACTTAACTACATACGGTTTTCCCTTGCAAAAAGTTGCATCCCGAAGCGATTATCTTTCATCCCCCTCCCCGCAGAGGGCTGAAGACAATCCATTGCTCTCATAGTCGTTACAATTAGCTTTAGTCCCGTATCACTTTGGCGGGGGAGCGGGTCATCGGGTTTGGGAAAGAGTTAAATTTGGGACATTATGAAAAAGATGACCACAACCATTCTCCCGCTTATCGCCGCGCTCTCTCTTCAGGCGCAGCCTCAGGGAGCACCGCCTGCAGGCGGATTCGGAGGCTTCCAGATGCCCGAGATCAAGATGGAGTATGCTGCCAAATATGCAGATGTCGACTATGCCGGAGACGGCGAGGTCTACCACAGGCTCGACATCTACATCCCCAAGGACGGCAAAGCGACCCACCCGGTCGTCGTGCACATCTACGGCAGCGCTTGGTACAGCAACAATTCCAAGGGGATGGCCGACCTCGGCACCATCTGCCAGGCTCTGCTGGATGCGGGATACGCCGTGGTGACCCCCAACCACCGCTCCAGCGCCGACGCGAAGTTTCCGGCACAGATCCACGACATCAAGGCGGTGATCCGCTTCGTGCGCGCCAATGCCGCCGAGTATGGCTTTGACAGCTCTTTCGTCGCCACTTCCGGATTCTCTTCCGGCGGGCATCTGTCATCGCTTTCCGCCACTTCCGGCGGGGTTGCGGAGCTGGAGGGCAATGTCGGCGGCTGCCTCGGGGTGAGCAGCAGCGTTGATGCCGCCTGCGACTGGTCCGGCCCTATCGACCTCACCAAGATGGACTGCGCGGGCCCTCGCGATATGCAGGTGAGCCCCGAAGAGGACCTTCTGGGGGTCAAGTTCTCGCCTGACAACCTGGCCGCTTTCGATGCTCTCAGCCCTATCCATTATCTCGACCCTCTCGATCCTCCCGTCATCATCTTCCACGGAGCAAAGGACAATGTCGTCCCTTGCTGCCAGGGCACGATGTTCTACGAGGCCCTTGACAAGGCGGGTGTCGAGACTCAGATCAGAGTCGAGCCGGAGGGCGGCCACGGATTCAATATGTACAGCGAGGCCAATCTCCGCGAGATGGTCGAGTTTCTCGATGCGGCCCGCGCAGCCAAGGCTTCCCGCCGCTCCGCCGCTCCGCACCGCAGCATCAATGCCGACGGGAGCGTCAGCTTCGAGATCCGCGCCGACGGAGCGTCGTCCGTGCTTGCCGACATCTGTGGTGCGAAATATCCTATGACCAAGGGTGCCGACGACATCTGGAGGGCCACCTCCGCGCCGCTCCTGCCCGGTTTCCACTACTACTTCCTCGAAGTTGACGGAGCGAGGTTCTCCGACCCGCTGAGCGAAAGCTTCTACGGCTGCGGCACTATGGCAAGCGCCGTGGACATCCCGGAGGCGGACACAGGCTGGATGCAAGTGCAGGACGTGCCTCACGGGCAGACGCGCATCGTCAACTACCGGTCCGGATTTACGGGCGGGTGGAGGCCGCTCTATGTCTATACCCCTGCCGCATACGAGAAGGGCAAGGGCAAATACCCCGTGCTGTATATCCACCACGGAGGCGGCGAGGACCATCGAGCCTGGATGCAGCAGGGCCTCTTGGCCAACATTATGGACAATCTCATCGCCGAGGGCAAGGCGGTGCCTATGATTGTCGTCGCGGTCAACAGCAACCTCCCGGGAGCGAGGGCGGCCTACAGCTGGGAGGGGATGCAGGATTTCCGCGAGGAGCTGGTGGGTTCCGTGATACCGTTCGTGGAGAAGACCTACCGTGTCAGGACCGGAGCGCAGAACCGTGCGATGTGCGGGCTCTCTATGGGAGGCGGACAGTCGTTCTACATAGGCCTCCGCACCCCTGAAGTGTTCGGCAATGTGGGCCTTTTCTCTTCAGGAGTTTTCGGCGGCATCTTAGGCAGCGGCGAGATGGATTTCGAGAGTGAGATCCCGGGGATGCTCAGCGCTACCGACAAGTTCAACGCTTCGCATAAAGTGTTCTATATCAGCTGCGGCGAGCAGGACCAGCGCATAGTGCCGACCACCGCGGCGGTGGAGAGGATGCGTGCCGCGGGAGTTGAGGTGATATTCGAGACATACCCTGGTGACCACGAGTGGCAGCCGTGGCGCAAGTCCCTCAGGAGCTTCGCACAGCTGATCTTCCGTTAACCGCGGGGGTTAAGGCCCTAAAGGGGCTGGACTAAAAATCCCGCAGGGATCGCGACGTAGGAGCGAAATACCCCTCGCAGGGGTCGCAGACGCCAGTCTGCGGGGGTTAAGGCCCTAAAAGGGCTGGACTAAAAGTCCCGCAGGGACTTTTAGTCCAGCCCCTCGATGGTCCTGATAGTGCCGTCGGCGTTGTAGCTGAGCTCGCAGACTTTGAGGCTCCGCAGGCAGTTGACCGCTCCGGACGGGGCGCTGTCGTGGTGGAAGAGCCACCATTTGCCGCCGAACTCGACGATGCTGTGGTGCGTTGTCCAGCCCACAACCGGAGTGAGTATCACGCCCTTATAGGTGAACGGCCCGTAAGGGTTGTCGCCGATGGCGTAGCAGAGCAGGTGGGTGTCGCCGGTGGAGTAGCTGTAGTAGTACTTGCCCTTGTATTTGTGCAACCAGCTCGCCTCGAAGAAGCGGCGGGAGTTGTCGGCAGCGGTGAGTGGCCTGCCGTCCTCGTCCACAATCACAACGTCGCGCGGGGCCTCCGCAAACTGGAGCATATCCCCGGAAAGCTTGGCGACCTTGCCGCAGAGCGCCGGCTCGTCTCCCTCCGGAAGCACCGAACCCTTGTCCAGGGCCTTGTTGTCGCGGTATCTCTGAAGCTGCCCGCCCCAGATGCCGCCGAAATAGAGGTAGTATTCCCCGTTCTCCTCATAGACGCAGACATCCATCGAGTAGCTGCCCCGCATCGGGTCTGGCTGCGGGACGAAAGGCCCTGCAGGAGAGTCGCTTATGGCCACTCCGATGTGGAAGACGTCGTTCTTGTCCTTCATCGGGTAGTACATATAGTACTTGCCGTCCTTGCACGCCACGTCGTTGTCCCAGAGCTGGCGTCCCGCCCAAGGGATCTGTTCGCGGCCGAGCACCATCCCGTGGTCCTTGACCGGGGAGCTCATCGGGTCGTCGCCCTCGATGGAGAGGACATGATAGTCTTTCATATCGTACTCCGCACCGTCGTCGTCGTCCGGAATCCCGGACTCCCAGTCGTGCGAAGGATAGATGTAGATCTTGCCGTCGAAAACGTGCACCGACGGGTCGGCCATATAGTCCTCTGGCCAGAGGTATCTTTTAGGAGTCTTCATAACTTATTGTGCTTTAGCTTCTATTGCCTTGTTGATTTCGTCCATCTTCTCGTCGCTGAGCTCATACTTGCTGATGATGAACATCGCGAGTATCAGGAGCAGCGCAGGGATCACGCAGACGAGCCAGAGTATGCCCTGCTCGGCGAGAGGGGTCTGGGTGGCGTTGGCGGCGTTGAAGCCGACGACCGAAAGGACGAGTCCCGGCACAACCCCTCCGAGGGCCATGCCGGCCTTGAAGAATATGCCCGTGAGGGCGTTGACGATGCCCGCGATGCGGCGTCCCGTGGTGTATTCGCCGAACGCGACCACCTCAGGCACGAGAGCCCACATATAGCCGGTGGCCACGATGACTCCGGTGGACTTGATGAACTGCGCGACATAGACGATCCAGATCTGACTTCTCAGCGCAGGGATTATCGACACGAGGTAGAGCACCGCCATACCGAACATCGCGACAGAGAGGAAGATGTAGAACATCCCCTTCTTGCCGACCTTCTTCTTGATGGCGGGCACGAGCGGCATGAAGATGAACGCCGGGATGGAGCCCAGACCCATAAAGAGGGACATCTGTGCCGTGGTGGAGTGGATGTTGTACTGCATATAGTAGGAGCCGGCGGCGTTGCTCACCGACATCATCGCGAACGCGGTGATGAAGAAGAACGCGAGGATGCGCAGCGGCCTGTTGCGCCCGAACTCGGCCCAGAGGTCGGAAACCTTGACGTTGGCGGTCTCCTTCGCGTCCATCACGACCCTCTCGCGGGTCTGGGAGAAGCAGAAGAAGAGGAACGCGAGGCCCACGAGCGAATAGACCGTCATCGTGAGGAACCACGCCCTGCCGTCAGCCGGCATAGCCTGCTCGCCGACGAGTTCGGATCCCTTGGCGAAGAGCTTCACGAGCACCGGAATGCCCATCGAGACCGCGAGTCCGCCGAGATTGGCCATGAACATACGGGTCGAGGTGAGCACCGTGATCTCGTTGGTGTCACGGGTGAGGGAGGAGTTAAGAGCGCCGTAAGGCACGTTGACGAGCGTGTAGCACATCGACATCCCCACATAGGTGATGTATGCGTAGAGCAGCGAACCGGAGAATCCGTTCCAGAAGCAGAGGATCGCGAATACCGTGAGCGGGATGCCGCCGAACACGAGGTAGGAGCGGTACTTGCCGAGCCGGGGGTTGCGCTTGTCCACGAGCGCCCCGACAATCGGGTCCCAGATCACGTCCACAATCCTGACTACCAGGAACATCACCGCAGCCACTGCCGGGTCGAGCCCGAAGACGTTGGTATAGAAGAACAGCAGCCACATGCTGATGGTCTGGTAGATAAGGTTCTGTGCCATATCTCCCGCGCCGAAGCCTATGCGCTGCATCCAGCTCAACTTGTAGAAGCCCTTGGCTTCATTGGTGTTTTGTGCCATAACTATAGGATATGTTTTAGTATTTCGTCAGCCGTGCGCCGCCCGAGGGTCTTCTTGTCCTGGGGGTGTATGTCGTTCCACTCGCCGAGGTCGCCGTTGGGGATGAGATAGACTCCGTCCATCTTCTCCGCCGTGCGCCGCTGCTCCTTCTGCACCCTGTTCCAGCCGAAGTCGCTGTCGGTGAGCTCGGAGTGCTGATATGCGGCGAGCTCGACGATGTAGAACGGCAGACTCTCGTCGGACATCCCGCACCTCCAGTCGGCAATCATCTTCTCCAGCAGCTCCCCATAGAGCGGGGCGTTGTCGATATTGCTCTCGCCCTGATACCAGATCACTCCCGCGCTGCGGTAATCCATGATCGGTGCGAGCATAGCGTTGTAGAGCACGGAAGGCTGCCACTGGAGGAATATCTCCTTGTCGCGGGCGGGCATACGCTTGTCGTAGCTGTGCTGCCAGCCGTCCAGGAGGGAGATCTCGCCTTCCCGGGTCTCCAGGCTGTAGCGCTTGTCCCTGACGAACGAAGCCGGGTCCTCGCCGTAGGCGTAGAGATGTATTTCGATGAGGTTGTCTCCCGCCTTGAGAGTGCCGGCGGGGACGGTGTAGTTGCGCGGAGGATATCTGTAACCCGTTGAGCCGACGAATACGCCGTTGACGAAGACGGAGTCCGCGTCCACTATCGCGCCGAGATGCAGGACAGACTCTCCCGCCGCCTGGGACTCGCTGAGGCGCACAGTGTTGCGGAAGTGATGCCCGCCGTACCAGGGCTTGCCTTTGCCGTCAAGAGCCCAACTCCGGGAGAACAGGCCGGTCCCGGACCACTTCGCCTTGACCGCCGGGAGGGCGCTGTACCGCTTCGGCCACTCGGTATAGACCTTGATGCTCGCCGCCTTGAGGCTGTCGATATATGCCTGGTCCTTGAACGGGGCCAGCTGCTTCACCGCATAGTCCGGGAGTATGCTCTCCTGCATCCAGGACTCGATCGGAGACCCGCCGAGGGCCGGTCTGACCATCCCCACGGGCACCCCCGCCGCCTCGTTGAGATATCTTGCCGTGAAGTAGCATAAGGCGCTCCAGCCCATCGCGGTCTGCTCGGAGTCGAGCACTTCCCATCTGCCCCCGGCGATGTCCTCTGCCGGGCCGTTGAAGTCGAAGGCGGTCGGCACCGCGAAGTAGCGGACGGAAGTGTTGGAATAGTCCTTGACATCGTCCGCAACCACATCCAGGCAGCGCCTTACAGGGAGCTCCATATTGGACTGGCCCGAGCAGATGAACACTTCTCCCACCAGCACGTCGGAGATCGTCTTGTCGCCTATCTTGAGCGTGAACGGGCCGCCGGCTTCCCCCGCCGGGACTCTGAGCTCCCATTTGCCATCGGCGTCCGCCGTGGCTGCGTAGCTCTTGCCCCGCCACTCCACTCTGACTTTGGCCCGGGGTGCGCTGCTGCCCCTGAGATTGGCGTCGCGATCCATCTGGAGGACCATATGGTCGCTGAATATCACCGGCAGGCTGACTTCCGCCGGAGTGCTGCACGCGACGGCCGCCATCAGCAGGGCGGCCGCAGCCGCGAGTTTCAGTGTATGTTTCATATACTGCAAATTTACCATTTCATAGGCTTCCGGAGGGATGTTCCCTGTTTCCCGCTTTTTGACTCCCGTAACAGGAATTTCGGTTTATGTTACATATTGTGTAGACTATGTAACATCAGCCTCCTATTGATATGAAATACTGCTGACGCTCCTGGCTCTGAGCGTAAATGTCAGCTCCCCGCCGACGCTGCCGACCTGCATCGCGGCGCTCCCCTCGGACTCGCTGCTGAAGCTCGCTTCCACCTGCGAGACGGCTGCGCCGAGGCTTATCGAAGCGTCCACGGGGGAGGAGGAGTCGTTGACTATGACCACCGCGGTCCTGCCGTCGGGGCTGCTGAACGCGCTGACCCTCAGCGCGTCCGATGAGGCGGAGGCTGCTATGCGGACATCGCCCGCGTCGATATAGCGGCTGAACTGTCCGAAAGCGTGTCCCCGGGGGAGTATCGTGCCTTCGACGCTGCCCTTCTCACCGTCGCCGATGAAGCTGTAGTAGCGGCGGCCGTACCACCATATATATGCGCTCCAGCCGTTGGTGAGGCAGTCGCTCACCTCGTCCGCCATCGTCATCGTCTCGTCCCAGTGGCTTGTCCCGTCGTTCCAGCTGTCGTTGAGCAGGTGTTCGGTCATCCAGAGCGGCTTGCCCTCCCCGGCTGCGCGGGGGTAGGACTTCATCGCTCCCGTGCCGTAGAGATGTCCCGCGAGGATATCCACGTTGGCGCTGGCCTTCTCATCGTCCAGAATGGCGCTCCAGTAGGCGCTGTTGCTGCCCATAGGCTCGCCCGAAGTGACCTTCGCGCTGCGTATCAGATGGGCGTAGCCGCTCGCGAATGCTGCGGTCTGCTCCGGAGTCCAGCAGCAGCCCTCATAGCTTGCCGGCCAGTCCGGCTCGTTCTGTATGGAGATGGCGTAGAGCGCCGCCCCGCCCGCGGCCATATATCCGGCGTATCTCTCAAGATAGAGGGCATAGTCTTCATAGTGCTCTTCCAGCAGGGAGCTGCGGGTCTCGCCGGCCTTGCCCTCCTTCGCGCCCGTATTCTTCCACTCCGCCGGCATAGTCCACGGCGAAGCGAGAAGCTTCGCGCCGTAGGTCTGCGCGGCATATCCCGCCGACTCGAGGATATTCCCCCAGCTGTTCTCGTCCAGAGGGATGCGCAGACGCATTATATCAAGCCCCAGCGTCCCGAACAGAAGGTCGCACTCCGCTTTGGTCCAGTATTTGGTGTCGCCCCAGGAGTTCATCGCGCCGAAGCCGTCGATGGTCTGGTAAGTCTTTGTCTTGTCGACTTTTATCGATACCGGCTTCACTCCGTTCTGCACCAGGGTGACCTCATCCGCGAGCCGCCCCTCGGTATCCTCCAGGCGGAGGCGGATCTCCCTTGCGCTCTTCGAGTCGTTGGGAAGCACCACCACGCTCACAGTGCTCACTCCCTCAGAGCCGGCGGTGCCGCCATAGACCGGACTGATCTCCTGCACGGCTGACTTCCCGGAGGGGTCTGCGCTGATCTTCCACTTGCAGTATTCCCACTCCACTCCCACCGTGACGCTGCCGCCCTCGGAGCTGACCTCGGTCTTTTCCGCGCCTTCCGCGAAGCGGAGCCCGCACTCGGGGGTGCTTTCTCCCTTGCAGGCGAGGACAAGAGCCCCCAGGCAAAGCAGGCTGCAGATGCTATTGATTCCCGATATTTTCATAATTGTTTCCGAATATTCTGTTGAGTGTGTCGGCATCCTCGCAGCCGCGATACCTGGAGAGGAACTCCTTTGGAGACATCCCGAAGTAGTCGTGGAACGAACTTGAGAAGTACGACGGGGAGGAGAATCCTATCCTGTAGGAGACCTCCGACACATTGGCCTCGTTATGTATAAGCAGCCAGGCCGCCTGCTTGAGCCTCATCGAGCGGATGAGGTTGCTCGGGGAGATGTTCATCGCCTCCTTGAGCCTGCGGTTGAGGTGCACCCTGCTCATCCCGACCTCCCGGCTGAGGGTCTCGACGCTGAAGTCCGGGTTGTCGAGGTTGCGTTTGATGACTTCGATGGCGTTGTCCAGCAGCTGGCTGCCGCCGCGCACGTTCATCTTCATCTCGTCATAGTTGTACTGGATGCCGCCGGCGAACTTGCTGCGCAGCGTGTCGCGGGTGGCTATCGAATTGGCGAGGGCGCTCTTCAGCAGATCCATCGACAGCGGCTTGGCGAGAAATCTGTCGGCTCCGCACTCGCTGCACATCTGCTCGCTCGCCTCGTCGGTGTGGGAGCTGATGATGATGACCGGGATGTGGTTTGTGCCCGGGTTGCGCTTGATGCGGGTGCAGAGCTCCACTCCGTTCATCCCCTCCATCGAGAGCTCCGCGATGACCGCATCCGGGACGGTGGTGGAGATGATGCCCCAAGCCGCCTTGCCGCCGGAGCAGCTCTTGACATTGTAGGTCCGGCTCAGCTCCATCCGCAGATATGAGCGGATCTCGCTGTCGCCGTCGGCTATGACTATCGTCTTCTTGCTCTTGCTGTCCCTGATCTCCCCGGCGGAGTCGCCTGCCGCCTCCTGCTCCATCGAGTATCTGGTGTAGAGGTTCTTGTGAAGCTCGGTAGGACTCATCTCCTCCTCGCTCAGATGCCCGCGCCCGCAAGGTATGCGGACGGTGAACGTCACCCCGTCCTCGACATTGCGCACCGCGATTGCGCCGTGGTGTCGCTCCACCAGAGTCTTTGCGAGATACAGTCCGAGTCCGTAGCCGTTGTAGGAGTTGAGCTTGTCGTCGGTGAAGAACTGCTCGAACACCCTGTCGGGATTGGAGACCTCGCCGCCGGAGTTGAATATGTCTATCTGCAGATATTTGCCTATACTGCCGGCGAGGGTCCCGTCATTGGGTGTCGGAGCGGAGATGCCTATCTCCACGCGGCCTCCGTCCGGGGTGAATTTGAACGCGTTGGAGAGCAGGTTGAATATCACCTTGTCGAAGTTGCCCTGGTCTATCCACATCTTCTCCTCGGGTTCGGCGGAGTGCAGCTGCAGGCTTATGCCACGCTTCTGCGCGAGGTTGCGGAACGACTGCATTATGTCCTGGATGAAGAAGACGATGTCGGTCTCCCTGAAGTGGAACTCCATCTTGCCGTTGTCCAGCTTGCGTATGTCCATCAGCTGGTTGACGAGCCGCAGCACGCGGTGGCAGTTGCGGTACATCAGATTGTAGAGGTCTTTCTTGCGCGGGTCGGTCTCGGCCTCGCGCAGCTCCTTGAGCGGCGACATCACCAGCGTCATCGGAGTGCGTATCTCGTGGGAGATGCTTGTGAACATCTCCAGCTTCATCCCCTTGATGTCGGCTTCGCGGCGCTCCTGCTCGTGCCGTTTCTCCTTGCGGACCGCCATTGCGGCCAGGGCTCCCGCGCCGCAGAGCAGGAGGAAGTACAGGAGACAGGCCCACCGGCTGCGGTACCACGGCGGCAGCACGCGTATCGAGATGCTCCTCTCGGAGAACGCGTCCTCGCGGTTCTCGAAGTAGGCCTTGACTCTCAGAGTATAACGCCCTGCCGGGAGATTGGTATAGGAAGCCGACCTCTGTGTGGGCGTACTGTAGCGCCAGTCGCGATCGAAGCGTTCGAGCCGGTGGGCGTAGATCATCTTCTGCGGGTTGGAGTACTCCAGCACCGCGTATTCTATCGAGAAACTGTTGTCGGCATACGGGAGGGTGACGGAAGTGGCCTCGGTGATATGCCTGTCGAGTATGCCTTTGCCTTCGTCCGTGCTGTAGAAGACCGGCTTGTCGAGGACTTTCAGGGAGGTGAAGTATATCGGAGGGATGTCGTGGTGCTTCTGGTCTATCACCGGCGGATAGAACGGGTTGATGCCGTTGATGCCTCCGAATATCAACTGCCCGTCGCTGCACCGGAACGCGGCCCCGTAGTGGAACTCGTTTTCCTGCAGGCCGTCGTAGGAATAGTAGCGGTTAAACTTGCCGCTCGACGGCGTGAGCCTGGAGAGCCCCCGGAAGGTGGAGAGCCAGATGTTGCCGTCCTCGCTCTCGAGTATGCCGCAGACCACATTGCTCGACAGTCCGTCGTCTTCGGAGTACCTGACTCCCTTGCCGCTTGCCATATCGTAGCAGAGCAGGCCTTCGCCGGTGCCTATCCACATCTTGCTGTCCCTGCCTTCGCAGAAGCTGTAGACCCGCGCGTTCCGGCTGATGTCGCCGACATCGTAGCGTATCATCCTGCCCGTGGTGTGGCTGTAGCAGAGCGGGCCGTTGAACGTGCCGACCCAGAGCATCCCGCTGCGGTCAAGGTAGAGGGCGCTGACCCATTTGCTCGGGTCGTCGCTGATCCTGAGGGTGACTTTCCCGCTCGCGGGGGAGATGATGCTCATCCCGGCGCCGTACGTGCCGACGAAGAGCAGGTCTTTCGACTTGTCATAGGCGAGGGCCACGGTCTTGGGGCTGCCTATGCTCCGGTTGTCGGCAAACGGCTTGATCGCTCCGCCGCTGTATCTGTAGAGGCCGCCCTGATAGGTGGCGATCCAGAGGTCGCCGCCGCCGTCTGTCGCGAGAGCCATCACGGTGTTGTTGCCGAGCCCTGAGTTGCCCGAATTATAGACCGTCCTGCGCCCGTCCGGGTCTATCCTGACAAGTCCTTTGCCGTCAGTGCCGACCCAGAGCGAGCCTCCGTCCTTGAGGATGGAGGTGACGCATCCCTCGACGGGAAGATAATCGAAGCCGTACATCGACTTCGGCACGACCATCACGCCGGTCAGGAACGCTCCCATCCAGACATTGCCCTGATTGTCTTCCATCAGGCAGTGTATCTTCCAGCCGGAGGTGTCGAAAGGGATGATGCCGCTTCCCGCCTCCCTCAGGCTGTCCGAGCCTATGTCGTAAAGTTTGAATCCCTCGCCCTCGGTCCCCACGAGGAAGGTCCTCTCTCCCGCGCGGCCGAACATCCTGTCGGGGAGCAGTGACATCGCGCTGCATTCCCGCGCCTTGCGGTCGGAGGAGCGGCGCAGCCTGCCCGAGGCGGAGTCATATATGAGCAGGCCGCTGTTGGAGGTGCTGACGATGACATCCCCGCTCCGTGGGTCCTCCGCAAATCCGGTCACAAGCAGTTCCCCGGCGATATGTCCGGTCTCGCCCTGACACATCTCCCCGCTCAGATCCCGGAGAGTCTTGAGCTCCACCACGGCCAGGCCACCCGTCTCGGAGGCTATCCATATCCTCCCGGCGGAGTCGGGGAATATGCGGCTTATGAAGAGCGACGGCAGCAGGGAGTTGACTATGCTCTGCCTCTCCGCATCGGGTTTATGTGTCTTGCCGTCAAGGATATAGATGCCGTGCTGGGAGGTCCCGACCCATAGTTCGAAGCCTTCCTCTGCGGTGCTTATCTCCACTATCGAGGAGACGTGCTGGTTGGAGAGGGGCACGGCGCTGTCGCCGAGGTCCACCGAAGTGAAGCCCCAGGACTCGTAGTCATATGTCTGCAGGCCTTTGGACGTGCCGGTCCAGAACACGCCGCTCCTGTCTTCGAGGGTGGTGAGGACCAGATTGCTCGCCAGCGACCCGCCGGAGTCCCTGTCTGACTGCAGACAGTGCATCTCCATCCCGTCGAAGCGCGCCAGCCCGTTCTCGGTGGAGATCCAGATAAACCCCCTGCTGTCCTGGTAGATGTTGTTGACCTGACTGCTCGGCAGCCCGTTCTCCGAGGTGTACAGCCGGGCCATCTGGCCGTACGCCGCAGTGTGCACGGTCAGGATCAGGGACAGGGCCAGAAGCCTCAGGGGATTCCTCATTCCGTAAAGATAGTTAAAAAGAGGGAGAATAATCCTGATTGCTATCCTCCCTCAATTCTTTCAGCACCAGAGGGCTATTCGTCCTCTATCTCTATCGTCGTCATCGGGACGACGCGGAGATTGTTCCAGTAGAGGATGAAGTTGTCGTACTCGTGGGCTGCGTGCCCGTCGCACGCGTCGTTGTAGAACGCGATCATACCCTGGCAGGCATAGTCCCCGTTGACGCCCTTGATGGTGTTCTTGAGGATATAGCCGTAGGTCTGCTCGGCGAAGTTAGGGAAGGCTGAGAGCGGAATCGTGGCTGTCATCCACTCGCTCATCCCGTTGGCGTAGGTGGCCGGGTCGGTGGTCCAAGGGTGGTAGTTGGCCATCCAGTCGATGCCGGCGTCCACAAACGTCACCGCGATGCGGCCGCTGTCCCAAGGTCCAGGTATATAGTAGTCGAACTGGAACGCGAGGTTCTCGTTCGGAGTGGCGGAGTTGAAGAGCTCGACGCCGATGTCCAGAGTCTGCGCCATGCCGAGTGCGCGGCCCGAGCAGGCGTCGGAGTTGAAGCAGGCGCGGGCGATGCAGGCGCCGCCGTCGGCGGAGTGCTTGCCGTCACTGAGCTCCAGCACTGCGACCGCCGCCCCCGGGTAGTCGGGCATTGACCTGAATATGCTCGGATTCTTCGGGCCGTCGCCCTCCGAAGGGAACACTTCAGGGATGTCCGGATACTTCTCGGCATCTGGCATATTGCCGGAAGTGCCTGAACCCCAGGCATAGTAGGAGGTGTTGGTGGCGTTCGGGTTGTACTTGTAGAGCCCGTCGTCCTCCTCGCTGTAGAACTTGCTCAGGAAGATGTTCTTCACCCTCCAGAAGTAGTTCGGGGATGCGGCCTTGCCGTTGTCGGTGTCCACCAGCAGGTAGCCTCCCTCATAGTCCGCAGGGAACTCCGGAGTCCGGAACTGGAAGCTCTTGCCCTTTGTGTCCTCGTTGCGGATCTCGGCGGTCTCGGCCACCACTTCGTTGAGGTCGTTGCAGAACGACACCTTCTTGACTCCCTTGAGCTGTGCGCCGCTGACGGTCACCCATGAGCCGACGTTAGGGAGCGTGTGGCTGATGGAGCTGACGCTCGGAGCGGAGCCCATAATCTTGAAGCTGAACTCGTAGTCGGGGTTGCCGGTGGAGCTGATGATTATCTTGTCGCGTATGGCCTCGGGGCAGTCGGAGCCCGTCGGGGTGTCGACGTTGTCGCTGTCCTTGGTCGGGATTCTGAACACGACCGAGGTGGCGGTGAGGAGGTTGGGGTTGATGTACGCCTTGGAACCGTTGCAGGTGATCTTCTTGATTCCGAGGAAGTTCTGCCCCTCGAGACGGATCATCGTCCCGAGACGCACTCCGGTGGCCGGGTCAATCTCGGCGAGGGACTTCACATTGTTCTGGAATACTTTCGTCACCTTGACCGGGCCGTAGCTCTCCGCCGTCGTGTCCTTGTTGCAGGAGCAGACGAGCAGAGCGGCGGCGCCGAGTACAGACAGTATGCAAAATATCTTTTTCATATCTCGTCAATCTTTATTCGCTGAAAGTATAAGGTACCGGATCAGCCTTGAGGAGCTGGTTCTTGATGAGTTCGGACTCCGGATAAGGGAGGAGCAGGCGGCTCGCGGACGGAGTCTCTTCCTCCTTGCTTCCGGTCTTGGCTATGGTGCCGTCGTCGTTCATTTTCCACTGGAAAGTGTTGGTCGCCCACTTATAGGTGAACGAGGCGTTGCGGTTCTGCTTGCCCATATAGTCGAGCACCCAGTCCTGCTGGTAGTACGCCCTGCGCACGAAGTCCGACCAGGCCACATACTCGATGGCGAGCTCGCAGCGGCGCTCGTTCCAGAGGCCGTTGTCGCCGTCCATCGTGATCACGTCCACTGCCGGAAGGCCGGCGCGGCTGCGGATCCTGTTGAAGACATCCAGCGCGATGGCGTCGGTGGTGGATGTGCCTTCACCGATGCAGGCTTCGCAGTAGTGGAGCATCACGTCCGCAACGCGGAGCATCGGGGTGTTGAGGCAGGAGTTCTGGTTGGTGGCGAGACCTCCGGTGTCGGCGCTGCTGCCGACCACGCCCTTCTTGATCCACGCCATCGCGTCGCTGTACTCGTCCTTGGTCACAAGCACGAAATTGCCCTCCTTGTCGTAGGAGCCGGTGCCGGTGCAGACCAGGTAGCCGCCCTCGTCGGAGCGGATATAGTCGTAGTAGCATCCGTCAGTGAAATATGTGGCCTGGAGGCGGATGAGGTCGCCCCTGTCGCTGAAGAGCTTGACGAGCTCGCCTGAGCCGTAGGTCGCATTGCCCCAGGCGGAGCGGCCTCCCACGCAGACGCTGCTCAGCGCGAGGTACGCGTCGGTGAAGTTGGTCGTGCCGTAGTCGGAGTTAGGAACCCACTGCAGGGAGAAGAGAGCCTCCTTGTTGTTGTTGTTCTGTACTTTGAAGAGGTCCTCATATTCATCCACAAGCCCGCAGTTGTCGCTGTTGATGACCTTGAGGGCCGCCTGCATGGCGAGCCCGTAGTATTCGGAAGCGGTCTTGCCCAGAGAGCCGGTCTTGCCCTTGCCGCCGCGGACGAACGCCGCCGCAGTGTTGTAGAAGCGGGCGAGCATTCCGTATGCGGACTCCTTGTAGACGCGTCCGGCGTTGTAAGGAGTGTCGGGCAGGTATCCGGCCGCATATTCCATATCCTTGATCGCGAACGCGAGCACGTCCTCGATAGGGTTGGTGTTGACCTTAGGAGTGGTGATGAGAGTCTGAGGGTCCTCGATGATAGGGACGTTGCCCCAGCTCATCGCGAGATACCAGTAGGCGAGACCTCTCATGAAGCGGCACTCCGCCTTGCACTCGTTGACCACGTCCGCGCTCACGCCGTGCTCAAGGGCGCGGTCGAGGTTGTTGAGCGTGTAGTCGGACTGGGTCACGATTACGAAGAGGCTCTGCCAGGCGCTGTAGAGGTTGGCCGTGGAGGTCGTCTCGGTGAGGTTGACATAAGGGAAGATGTAGGCCGACCAAGGTCCGAAGACATTGTTGGCGCGCCCGTCCATAAATCCGAACCCGAAGTTGTTGTTGAAGTCGAACCACACCTTGTTGTAGAGAGGCCCCGTGGAGTTGCGGCAGTCGCTCTCGTTCTGGAAGAACGTGTCGAGGGTGGTCTGTGACTCGGAAGTGACGTCAAGCCAGTTCTCGCAGGAGGAGAATGCGGCGAGAGTCGCGCTCAGACATATGATTGTAAGTATCCTTTTCATTTTCTTCATCTTTTAATTAAAATCCGACACTTACTCCGAGGGTGAAGATGCGAGGTGAAGGGTAGCGTCCTGTGTCGATACCGTTCATCAGGGCGCTCTGTCCAGAGGTCGAATACTGATTGGTGGTCATACCGATTTCAGGATCGTAGCCGGAGTAGCCGGTGAAGGTGTAGAGGTTCTGGATGTTGAGGGAGAAGCGCATCGAGGCGATGTGCATCTTCTCGACCACCTTGTGCGGAAGCCTGTAGGCGAGGGAGATGTTCTGCACGCGCAGGTATGAGCCGTCCTCGATGTAGAGGGAGGATACGCGGTCGTTGTCGTTGACGTCGCCCGTGCTCATCCTCGGCATCCACTTGTTGGCGCTCTTGACATAGACGTTCCAGATGTCGTCGTCGCCCTTCTTCTCGTTGATGAGGCCTATCTTGGCGTAATCCGCCGCCCTGGCGAACTTGTTGGTCGTGGAGTTCGGGTTGTCCATCGTGACCCTGAGCCAGTTCATCACCTTGTTGCCGTATGAGTAGGTCAGGTAGACGTTGAGGTCCCAGTTCTTGTAGGTGAAGGTGTTGCCGAAACCTCCGGTAAACAGAGGAAGCGGGCTGCCGAGGTTGATGCGGTCGTTCTCGTCGATGACCATATCGCCGTTGACATCCTCGAAGAGCCAGTCACCCACCCACACGCCGGTGTTCTTGTCGATCACGGTGGTAGGGAGAGCGACCTTGATGTTGCCCTCGCTGTCGTAGATGTCGTTGGCGTCCATAATGCGTCCTATGACATTGTAGCCGTAGAAGTCACCGATGGACGATCCCACACGGGTGCGCGTGACCACGGTGTTGGTGCCGCTGACCTGATAGGTCTTGTCGATCACGCCGTCCTCGGTGTTGAGGGCCTCGACCTTGTTGCGGTTGAGCGAGAACACGAGGTTGCTCGTCCAGCTGAAGTCGCGCCTGCTGATGTTGACGGTGTTGAGGGTGAACTCGAATCCCTTGTTGGAGATGGCTCCCATATTGCCGTAAGGAGCAGATGCCGAACCCTGTCCCTCAGTGCCGACATAGGCCGGGAGCACCGCTTCCATAAGCAGGTCGTCGGTCTTCTTGCTGTAGGCGTCGAATACGAGGTTGATGCGGTCGTCGAGCACGCTGACGTCGATACCGGTGTTGAGCGAGCGGGTGGTCTCCCAGGAGAGGTTCTCGTTAGGGATGCGACCGGTGAGGTAGCCGTTGCCCCAGTTGGTGGTGACGGTGCTGAGGGTGGCCTGCCAAGCCATTGCAGGCACGTTGGAGTTGCCCACTTCTCCGTAGCCGAACCTGAGTTTGAGGTCGTCGATCCAGGATACGTTGTCCTTGATGAACGGCTCCTCCGAAATGCGCCAGGCGAGGGCGGCTGACGGGAAGATGCCCCATCTGTGGCCTCTCGCGAAGTTGGATGAACCGTCGGCACGGAGTGTTGCGGTGATGAGGTATTTGTCTGCGTATGAGTAGAATACGCGCCCGAAGAAGGAGGCGAACTTGGTGTTGCCGCTGCTGCCTCCGGTGGTGCTGGTGGTCTGGTCGCCGGCGCTCATGTCGTGCAGGTTGTCAGGACCGTTGAGCCGCTTGGCGAGGATATACTCCCAGTGGCTTGAGGTGATCTCCTGTCCGAGCATCACGTTGACGCTGTGACGTCCGAAAGTGTTGTTGTAGGTGAGGAGGTTTCTCCACGCGTAGTACATCGACCAGTTCTTCTGCTCCTGACGGCTGTTCTCGCTGTTGTAGATGGAGCCGAACTTATAGGTAGGGGTGAACTGGTAGGAGTTGGTGAAGTTGATGTCGTTGGAGAACTCGGTCTTGAAGTTCAGCCCCTTGAAGATGCTGAAGTCGAGATAGATGTTGGAGCGGATGCCGGACTTGTTGTTGCTGTTTTCGAGCAGGTTGGCAAGACCGATAGGGTTGCTCTGGGTGAAGTTGGCGTCTTCCGGACCGTCATATCCGCCGTCGATGGAGCGTGCGGACACCGCAGGAGACTGCTTGAGCGCCACCTGGATGAGACCCTCCGAGTTGCCGGCGAGGGCGTTGACGTTCTGGATGGAGTGGCTGGCCGCGATGCTCGCGCCTATCTTGAGCCACTTGCGCGCGTTGACGTCTATGTTGGTCCTGAGGTTGTAGCGCTCGAAGCCGGACCCGTAGGCGATACCGTCCTGGTTGAGGTAGCCGCCGGTGACCGCATAGGTCGCCTTGTCGCTGCCGCCGGTGACGGAGAGGTTGTACTGCTGCATCAGCGCGTTCTTGAAGAGCTCGCGCTGCCAGTCGGTGCCGGAGGTGAGGGCGCTCGGGTTGGCGTATTCGTCGCGCTGGGTCGCGCCCCTGAGGGCCGCGTAGGTGTTGTACATATCCGCATATGTAGGCAGATCCATCAGCTGCAGATACTTAGGCATAGTCTGAAGACCCGCCTGCGCATCGAACGTGATGCTGGTCTGTCCCTCACGCCCGCGCTTGGTGGTGATGAGGATGACACCGTTGGCTCCCTGCGCTCCGTAGATGGCGGTCGCGGAGGCATCCTTCAGGATGTCCATGCTCTCGATATCGTTAGGGTTGATGGAGGAGAGGGCGTTGTCGGTGCTGGACCCGGTCTGCGCGTCGATAACCACACCGTCGATGACGATGATAGGCTCGTTGGACGAGTTGAGGGAGTTGACGCCTCGGATACGGATGGAAGTACCGCCGCCCGGCATACCGGAGTTCTGGGTCATCTGCACGCCCGCCGCGCGTCCCTGGAGGACCTGGTCGGCGGATGTAGGGATGGAGCGCGAGATGGCGTCGCTGCCCACGGATGCCACGGACCCGGTGAGGTCGCGCTTCTTGATGGTGGAGTATCCGATAGCGACCGCCTCCTCAAGCACGGTGGAGTCGTCGTCGAGAGTGACGTCGATCACCGACCTGCGGCCCACGGCCTCTTTCTTCTCCCTGTATCCCAGACAGCTGAACACGAGCGTCTGACTCTCGGATGCGCTGATGGCGTATGCGCCGTTGACATCCGTGGTCACAGCGGTCCGGGTCCCGTCGATCATCACGACGGCTCCGATTATGGGCTCACCGGCCGCATCGGTGACAGTGCCTTTGACACTGCGGCTCTGCGCCGCCGCCGTGAACGCCGTCACGAGCAGGAGCGCCGCTCCGAGCAACCATTTCCCACAGTCTCTTGAAACTAAATTTCGCATAAAGTGACTTCAGTTGAAAATTTGATTGGTTAGTTTGTTTGTTGTGGCTATGTCGGGAAACATATAAATATAATTGTATGTTGCAAATTTCGCAATACTATGTTAATGTTTTGTTTTGGAAAGAAACATCTGTGTGAATTTTTGAAACACATCTTGGGATTTTGATACAATTCCGTGCGATTTTGTAAAATCCGGGCGTTATGTTACGATTTCTACATAAAATGTCACAAAAACTCTCCGTCCGTATCAAAACAGAAAAACAATGTCTTATATCTCAAAGTCCGGACGGCGGAAAGGAAGTATTTTTGTATCGTGAACTTATGTACCGGGAAACACATAATCATCACACAAAACTAATTTACAAACTCGACTTTATGAAGAAGTTATCAGTGCTCGTTGTAGTGAGCATCGCGATGCTTGGCTGCCTCTCCTGTCAGAAGCAGGACATCTACGAGGAGTTCGACAAACCCACCGACGTGGTCAATCCGAACCCGCCTCTTCCGCCTGTGGACTTCACCAAGGCCAGCCTCGGGGAGCTCGCCGAGAAGCAGGGCATACTCCTCGGCACCGCGTTCACTCACAGCGAATATTTCCAGAATGATTCGGTTCCCAAGATACTCAAGAGGGAATTCTGTTCCGTCACCTTCGGCAACGAGATGAAGCACGACGCCATCGTCTCCGCTTCCGGCAAGCTGAAGTTCGACACCGCCGACGAGATGGCCGGCTGGGCTGAGGAGGCCGGCACCCGGCTCTTCGGCCACGTGCTCGGATGGCATCAACAGCAGCAGATAAGCTATCTGCAGGGGCTCGTAGACAAGGCTGCCGCCGACAACGGGGCTTCCGTATTCCAGGACGACTGGAACTTCGAGGCCGGCACTCTCGACTCCTACGCCGCTTCAAACTTTGCGGCGACTGACTCTTATGTCGACGTGTTCGCCGGCGACTGGGCCGCCAAGGCTGTCGCCGACGACGCCACTCTCGCATTCACCGCAGGCATCGAAGCCGGCAAGGACTACATAGTCTCCTTCTGGGCCAAGGCGGGCGGGGAGGGCGGCTCCGTCTCCCTTCTCTCCGGCGACAAACAGAGCGCGAAGACTGCGGTCGACGCGTCCTGGGCCAAGTATTCGGTAGCGCTCAAGACCAAGTCGCTCGGCGCTGACTACTCCTACCTGCTCACCGCTTCCGCCGGCGTCTGCATCGACAATATACGCGTGACGGAGACCGTCATCGAGGACGAAGACACTTCCGGCGGCGTATACATCAACCCTAAGGCCATCGACGGCGGTATCGACTTCGAGTCCTATGCCGACGGCTCGACAGGCTCCGCTCTCGTGTCCACCTACGGCTGGAGCCAGTGCAACGGGGCCGATTATGTGGCTGTCACCTCCGAGAAGGCCAACAGCGGCAAGCAGTCCGTCAAGTTGGACAATGCCGACGGCCACTGCTCCAACGCCTGGGACATACAGCTCATCACCCCGAAGTTCGCGGTTGAGGCCGGCAAGACCTACCGCATCGCGTGGTACGGTATGGCAAGCGCGGAGGCCGACCTCCAGATTGACATCCGCGAAGACGGCGAGGCCAAGTCGTACAAGAGCTCCAAATGGGGCAATTACGACAAGACCGGTACAAACTGGGCCTATATCTACCTCGACTACACCGTCGATGCCGGCTCTGAGCTGAGCGTGGCTTTCTACGGCGGCACCGATGTGGCCTGCTACTATATCGACGACTTCCAGATCTTCGAGGCCATCTACGACGGCGACTACACCAATTATATAGAGAAGACCAACCTGCTCGTCGGAGCGGACTTCGAGGACAGCTCCGCATGGAGCATCTGGAACGGGTCTGACTACGCTTCATTCGTGTCCAGGAACGAGCCGGAGGTGGGAGCCAACAAGGATGCGGTGCACTCCGCAGTGCGTGCGCTCAAGGTGGACAACTCCACGACCGGCTATACCGGAGGCGACGCCTGGCATATCCAGGTCGCCAACAACAACAAGATTGACGTCACCGGAGGGCAGTCATACCGCTTCGGTATGTGGGTGAAGTCTCCTGACGGGGCGGATACCATCCAGTTTGAGCTGAAGTGGGACAGCGGGACCAACTATAAGCAGCTCGGCGGCATCACCGACGCCTGGCAGTTCCTCTACCTTGACTGCGTGGCTCCTGACGACGCCACCGAGGTGCAGATTGTAATGGACTGCGCCTACGCCGCCGGCACCTACAATATCGACGATGTGCAGTTCTACCCGACCCCTGTGGAGAGCTGCATCGACCCGTCATCCGTCGTTGACGACGGCGACTTCGAGTCATATGCCGACGTGGAAGCGCTCAAGACTGCCGGATGGCAGGTCAACGGAGCGAGCTATGTCAGCATCGTAGCCGACGCCCACCACGGCAATCAGGCTGTCCGTATGGACAATGCCGACGGCCACGCCACCAACGCCTGGGATATACAGCTCGTCTCCAAGAAATACACCGTCGAGCCGGGCAAGACCTACCGCATCGCCTGGCAGGGCAAGGCGGATGCCGCTGACGTCGATCTCCAGATTGACATCCGGGGCGGCGAGAGCACCCAGTACAAGAGTTCCGCCTACGGCAACTACGACAAGCTCGGCACCGACTGGACGCAGCAGTCATATGACTACACTGCCGGCGACGACCAGACCGAGATCCAGATCGGGTTCTACGGCGGCGGCTCCGCCAACGTCATCACACTTGACTGCTTCCAGATCTATCCTGTCGCCGCTGCCACGGCAGCGAAGGCGGCTGCGAGAGGCTACGGCAAGTACTTCTCATGGGCGCGTCCTGCGGCCAATGTCGTGCGGCCTCTTGCCGCCGAGTTCGAGTCCGTCACCAAGCTTGACGGCGAACTCGCTGCTGATGCCATCGGCTATGCCTACAAGAGCTGGGTATATCAGATGGTTGAGCACTTCGACGTCTACGGCTGGGATGTGATGAACGAGGTTCTCACCGAGGACGGCTCGTTCCGCAACGCCACCAACACCACAGGCGACAATATCTTCATCTGGGGCACTTACTTCGGAGGGAGCAAGAACTTCACCGACAAGGCGTTTGCATACGCTGCCGATGCCCTCAGGCTCTACGGCAAGGAGGCGGACCTCTATATCAACGACTACAACATCGAGACCTCCGCCGCCAAGCGCGCCGCTCTCTGCGAATATGCCAAGGGCAACGACGACGTGACCGGCGTGGGTACGCAGATGCACCTTGATATGAGCACCGAGGGCCTGGAGGAGAAGATAGCGGCTTCGCTCACCGAACTCGCCGCCACCGGCAAGAAGGTGCGCATCTCCGAGCTCGACATCAAGTGCACGGATCTCACCGCGCAGGCCGCGCTCTACAAGTACATCTTCGAGAAGTACATCGAGCTCGTGCCTGCAGAGCAGCGCGGAGGCATCACCATCTGGGGCATCAACGACAAGGATTCCTGGGTAGGCGAGGAGAACCAGCCGCTGCTCTGGTCCGGCAACAAATACAACAAGAAGGCCGCATACGAGTCTCTCTATGTCTATCTCTGCGAACTCGCGGGCATAGACCCTTATCAGGAGGAAGAGTAGTTGAGGTTTTTACCTGATGAGGGCCGGCCGGGAGTAGTCCCGACCGGCCCTTTAATCTTGAATGTGCGGTCAGTATCTGTAGGTCTTCAGCAGCTGCGCCCCGACCTCGCCGTAAGGGATGCGCAGATGGCGGCCCTGATGGTCCTCGTCGCCGTTCAGCCGGCGCAGGCGGTGCATCGAACTGTCAGCGATCTCGTCTATGCTCAGGATCCCTATATGTCCCTTGCCGTCGGACGGGGTCATCGTGGCGACACAGGCCGTGCCGAGGAAGAGCAGCCCCTCCTCGTCCATATCTATGATGAGGAACGCCCCCTCGCCCCACTCTTCCGGCCTGCCGTGTACCGGACACCAGGAGACGGTGCCGTCGTGGCGGACCGTAAAGTGTATCCCGTTGATGTCAAGCTCGGCCTGAGGGTGGTCCTTGTCGGTCAGCACGCCCCACACCTTGCCCTCCGCCTGCTTGCGGGCGATGAGCGGCAGATACCCGTCGAGCAGCCTGTAGGCCTTGGCGGTCGGGGCGGGGTTGTTGTCGATGGAGAACGGGGAGAATCCCAGCGCAGAGTGCCTGCCCAGGGCGTAGAACACTCTCGCGCAGTTGTCCGGGCTCTGCTGTATCTCCGGGATGAAGAGCTGGTTGTCCTCGCGGGAATACTTCCCTATCCAGTCGGCGAAGCCCGGGTCGTAGATGTCCGGGGAGATGAGGTCGATGCTCGGGGCTTCCGTCTTCCAGATGTCCATCAGGTGGTCCAGAGGCCCGGCTGCAGGGTATTCGCCAGGCTTGCGCCCTCGGGAGTTGAGGGCGGTATTGACATACATGGGGATATCGTATTCGGCCTTGCCCGCCTTGGCCACCTCTCCGGCATAGCGTGCGTAGTAAGTGGCCTGGAAGCGCTCTTGCGTATAGAGGTCGTCGCCGCTCCATCCGCCTTTCTTCCAGGCTTTCTGCGCCTCCTTGCCGAACTCGCGCGCTCCGCCCAGCAGTCCTATCTCGTTCTCCACCTGCACCATCAGCACCGTCCCGGTCTCGGAGTCCAGCTCGCGAAGGTGCCTCATCAGCGCCGCGAAAGCGCGGCAGTCGGCCTTGAGGGACTCCTTGCAGAATGCGGAGAGTATCTCCTGCACGTCGCCGTCGGCGCCCCGGGCGAGGGTGAATCGGCTGCCGAAGCCTTGTTTGACCCAGGTCGGGGTGTAGCAGGACATACTGTTCTTCCAGGTACCGAACCAGAGCAGCACCAGATGCAGGTCGTGCTCCCTTGCGCTGCGCAGCAGATAGCCCACCGAGGAGAAGTCGAACCGGCCCTCCTGCGGCTCTATCAGCTCCCAGTACACCGGGGCGAGGACGGTGTTGAGTCCGGCATCGCGCATCCGCGCCCAGCTGTCACGCAGATCCATATACTCCCCGCTGGACGCGCTGGAGTTGGCGAGTTCGCCGCCGAGGATGATGAACGGCTCACCGTGCAGCATCAGCCGGGTGGCGTGCGGAGTCCTGACCAGTTTGACCGGTTGTGCACCGGCAACGGCGGCGAGCAGCAGTCCCGCCGCGAGGAGAATAAGCGATCGTTTCATATTCTGTGCTTGGTTATAGTCTTGTAAATATAGTGATTATTTCCCGCACGCCCGCGCGGGCGCAAAAAAAAGCGGAAGTCGCCTTCGACCTCCGCTTTTCGTGCTCCCTTAGGGGCTCGAACCCTAGACACCCTGATTAAGAGTCAGGTGCTCTACCAACTGAGCTAAGGAAGCAAAATCCCCGCTTGTGACCCGTTCGGGGCTCGAACCCGAGACCCCCACATTAAAAGTGTGATGCTCTACCAACTGAGCTAACGAGTCATCCCGTTTGTTTTTGGGACTGCAAAGGTATCTTTTTACTTGGAAAAATCCAAACTTTCAGGGGAATTTTTTAAACTTTTTCCGCTGATCCGCTCGATGGCTTCGAAACTGCCGAGGTCGCTCCACATCCAGCGTCCCGGGATCATATGGATGTCGGGGGATTTCTCCATCACGGCGTAGTCTATTGAGATTTTCTCGCAGGTCGGGAAGAGCCTCGCGAGTTCGGAGGACTCGCCTTCGGTGTAGAGCGCCGCTGAGAGAAGGTCCATCACCGAGGATATCTGCGGAGCGAATCTGCGGAGCTGGCTCCCGAAGCTGCGGACGCTGCAGATGAAGATGCCCGCGTTCCAGAAATATCCGCCGTCGGCGAGATAGCCCTGCGCGGTCTCGAGCGAGGGCTTCTCCTTGAATTCCAGCACCTTGACGACCTCGTTGTCCACAGCCGCAGCATCCGGGGCGTGGATATAGCCGTAGCCGGTGTGCGGAGAGTCGGGCTCGATGCCCACGCAGACTATCGCCTCGCGCGTGGAGGCGAAGCTGACGGCCGTATTGATCGTGCGGGCGAAAGCCTTGCAGTCCGGCACATAAGCGTCCGACGGGGTGACGACCACGTCGGCGTCGGGGTATTTCTTGAGGATTTTCCAGCAGGCGTAGGCGATGCACGGGGCGGTGTTGCGCGGCTCAGGCTCCGCCAATATCTGCTCGTCGGGGATTTCCGGCAGCTGTTCGTGGATGAAGTGGATATATCTCTCCGAGGTGACCACCCAGAAGCGGGCTTCCGGGTTGACTTCGAGAAATCTCTCGAACGTGAGTCTGATGAGAGTCTTGCCGCAGCCCAGCAGGTCGATGAACTGCTTCGGACGCTCCGGAGTGCTGACAGGGTAGAGTCTGCTGCCGACACCGCCGGCCATTATCACTATGTGGATATCTTTCATAGGATGCAAATATGCCTATAATGATGCAGATTTCCTATCCCCGCGCCGAAATAATGGCGCTCAGGCGCTCATAAGCGACGCGCTGCACAGGGTCTGGCCGCCTGAGCGGGCGATGAAAAGATATTCGCTCGGATTCTCTTTTTTCAGCCCGAGAGTCATCCTCTCCCCCCGGCGCACCTCGTGGCGGTAGTTGATGTCGAGCCTGACGGGAGAAGGCTGGCCGAGTATCTCCTCCGGGAGCATATCGTAGAGCAGTTCCACATAGCGCGTATTGTTGAGGTGTCCGTTGAAGTCGCAGTCGCTGTAGCAGACGGTGCGGTCATCCCTGACTTCCGGCGCGAAATCCCGTATGCGTTTCGGGCTCCTGCACGGAAGGCCGCTGACTTTCCCGTCGAATTCCAGCTCGGACATCACGGGCCGCCGGCTCGCGATGTCTATCACGCACCACTCGGTGGTGCCGCGTCCCAGCTCCCTGTCGTCTGCATCCGTGATGCGGATGCAGCGGTTGTAGGTCAGGCCGTTGCCGGGTCCGGGCCACACGGTCACATATAAAGGCGCATAGAGCCCCGGGCGCGTGTCTATCTCGAACGCCGAGCGCAGCAGAATCCAGCTGCGGTTTGTCTGCGCCATTATATCTATCCCGTAGCCCTCCTTGCGGATGTTCTGGCCTATGGCGTTGATGATGTGCCCGCAGAGCGAAGGCACCGTGATGCGTCCCTGGAAGTCTATGTTCTCGGGCACTACCGAATATTCATATCTGTTCATATCGTCTCGTCAGTTTGTTTACGGCGCGAAATTAGCTTCGCCGTCCTATGGGACAAAGAAACTGTTTCCGGGAAGCATAAAAAGGTGACGAAACTCTTGTTTTGCGGAAAAAATGCCGTATTTTTGGGACGAAAATCGCGGTGGCCGACTTTCGTCCCATCGCCTCAAGGGATAGAATTATGAACTCTGCTGCAAAACTGCCCAAGTCCTACGCGGCGCATCTGGTCTATGTGGTGCTGATGCCTGCGTTCTTCATCTCCTTCTGCTTCCTCTACAACCCGTTCGGCATAGAGGAGTTCTACAATGTCGGCGGGATGAGCTTCGCGTTCCACCTGCTGATGCTCACCTGCATCATGCTCGCCGTTTATGCGCTGACCCGTCTGATATTCGTGGCGCTCTACAAATATATCCCGTTCAAATGGTGGCATTACGCCATATGGTGCTTCGGGGAGGTGCTGGTGTGCGCTTTCTTCATGGCTCTCTATACCGCGCTCTTCTATGGGGCGGGGATGCCATATTTCCTCGCCCTCTCGCACTGCCTCAAGTTCTCCGGGCTCATCCTGATATATCCCTATGTGCTGCTCACTCTCATCCGGCTCATCATCAACCTCGGTGAAGAGAGCGCCCGTCCCGCGCCGGACGAGAGCCTCTTCAAGCTCTACGACGAGCACAAGCGGCTCAAGCTCACCATCGACCCGTCCGCGGTACTGTATGTCAGCGCAGAGTCCAACTATGTCAAGGTGCACTACCTGGAGAACGGGCGGGCGAGGGAGTTTATGCTCCGCAACTCGATGCGGAGTCTGGAGGAGAGTGCCGGCAGGCACGGTCTGGTGCGCTGCCACCGCTCCTACTACATCAATCCGCGTCACGTCAAGGTGCTGCGCAAGGGCAAGGAGGGGATGATAGTCGCCGAGCTGCTCCAGGAGGGACTCCAGCCCATCCCCGTGAGCCGGCAGTACTACGACGCCCTCTCCGACCTGCTGTAGGGGGGGCAGGATGTATTGCCGTTCTCGGCAGAAAGACTTATATTTGACCGATACAAATAATATTATTATGAAACGCCTCAATTATTTAGTTCTGATTGCGCTGATGCTCGCCCCCGTGCCGGCAGGCGCCCAAGCTTTCCTGAAAAATCTCAAGCAGGCCGCCGAGAACGCGGTCAACAAGGCTGTCAGCGAGACGGCCGAGAACGTCGCTCCCGCAGCTGCACAGAGCGGCAACACCCTCGCGGCGGGTCTTCCCGCCCCGGCAGGCAACGCCACGGTGTACTATGTCTCCCGCAACGGCTCCAACCGCAACGACGGCCTGAGTCCTGCCAATGCGCTCAAAAACATACAGAAAGCCATCGATCTCGCCTCCGACGGGGATGAGATCAGGGTAGCCGAGGGCAACTACTACGGACTGCTCAACCGGGGCAACATCATCATCGACAAGCCTCTCTGCCTCTACGGCGGCTACAGCTCCGACTTCGCCGAGAGGGACGTGCTCAAGCACCTCACCACCATCGCCCCGACCCCGGAGTCCAACGGCTCGTCGCAGGGCAGGGGCACAGTCCAGCTCAAGAGCATCAACAAGCCGGGCACGAAGCTCGTCATCGACGGATTCATCTTCAACAAGGGCAACGCCGTGGCCTACAACCAGAAGGGCGAGGGATGGCCGGAGGGGGTCGAGTCTCCTAAGTTTATGCGCGAAGGCGGCAAGGGCCTCGGCGGCGAGGACCTCAAGCAGACCGGAGTCATCACTCTCGAGACCTACTTCATCTACTTCGACGGCGACAAGGGCATCATCAACAACCTCGACGTCACGGTGCAGAACTGCACTTTCGTCAATGGCCCGAACACGACCATCTGCGGCCTGCTCAAGGGCTCGCTCACGGTCGACAACTGCGTCTTCGTCAACAACCGCAGCACCATTATGGACGTGCGCGGCGCGGACCCTAACGTGATGACCGCCGTCAACTTCACCAACAACACGGTGCTCTTCGTCTGGTCGTACACCGACGACCTCGCCTCCCAGGGCTTCGGCTTCCGCTTCCAGCCGGGCACCTGCTGCGACATCGAGAACAACATCATCGGCCTCACCATCTTCTCCGCCCTCGACAGGACCCACATCGACAGTGACGCCAAGCGTGAAGCCAAGAGGCAGGACCGTGTGTTGAACAACATCTTCTTCCTCAACCGCGTCACCGACCTCACCATCCCGGGAGGCGCTATGCTGACCCGCGTCAAGGTGGAGGACTTCGACGATGTGGAGGCGCTCTATCAGGTCAAGGGCAACCGCTCGCTGAGCGACCCGTCGCTCTTCAAGGGCAGGATCGACGAGGCGTACCTCAACGCGTTCCTCAATGTCTCCTATTCAGAATCAACCTCATATGATGCTTCTTCGGCGGCCAACACCTTCCGCTCCGCGATGGGGATGAATATGACGGGCACGATGACCTCGTCCGTGACTATGTATGCCAACCGCTACCCGTGGAAGAAGGCGCTCGACGTGTTCGGGGCGGTGCAGGGATGCGGAGCGCAGCTGCCGAGATAAATATGGCTGACGAAAAGATAATATTTTCGATGAACGGTGTGGGAAAGGTTCTCCCGCACAACAACAAGGTCATCCTCAAGGACATATACCTCTCGTTCTTCTACGGTGCCAAGATAGGCATCATCGGGCTCAACGGCTCGGGCAAGTCGACCCTTCTGAAAATCATCGCCGGAGTGGAGAAGTCCTACCGGGGCGAGGTGGTCTGGGCTCCGGGCTACTCTGTGGGCTATCTGGAGCAGGAGCCTCAGATGGACCCCGACAAGACGGTCATCGAAGTGGTGCAGGAGGGAGTGAAGGAGATCAAGGACGTGCTCGACGAGTACGACGAGATCTCGATGAAGTTCGCCGAGCCGCTCAGCGACGAGCAGATGAACGCGCTCATCGAGCGCCAGGGCGAGCTGTCCGAGCAGATAGAGCGGCTTGGCGGCTGGGAGCTCGACGCGAAGCTCGAAAGGGCGATGGATGCGCTGAACTGTCCGCCGCCCGAGGCGAAAGTCTCCACTCTCTCCGGGGGAGAACGCCGCCGCGTCGCGCTCTGCCGCCTGCTCCTTCGCGAGCCGGACGTGCTGCTGCTCGACGAGCCGACCAACCACCTCGACACCGAGAGCATACAGTGGCTTGAGGCCCACCTGAGACAGTACAAGGGCACGGTCATCGCAGTCACTCACGACCGCTACTTCCTGGACAATGTGGCCGGATGGATCCTCGAGCTCGACCGTGGCGAGGGCATCCCGTGGAAGGGCAACTACAGCTCCTGGCTGGAGCAGAAGACAAATCGGCTGGAGATGGAGGAGAAGCAGGAGAGCCGCCGGCGCAAGACTCTTCAGCACGAGCTGGAGTGGGTCCGGATGGCCCCTAAAGCCCGTCAGGCCAAGCAGAAAGCCCGCCTCGGGGCATATGAGAAACTTGCCGCCGCCGACGCCAGGGAGAAGGAGGCCAACCTCGAAATCTACATCCCCAACGGGCCGCGGCTCGGCGACAAGGTCATCGAATTCCGGGACGTGTCCAAGGCATATGGAGACAAGATTCTCTTCGAACACCTCTCCTTCGCTCTGCCTCCGGCGGGCATAGTGGGGGTGATCGGACCTAACGGCGCAGGGAAGACGACCCTGTTCCGGCTGATAATGGGCATTGAAACCCCCGACTCGGGCACCGTGGCAGTCGGCGACACCGTCAAAATCTCCTATGTGGACCAGCAGCACCGGAGCATAGACCCCGACAAGACGGTTTATGAGACGATTGCGGGGGACTCCGAGTGGGTGAGGCTGGGAGGACGCGACATCAACGCCCGGGCCTGGGTGTCGCGCTTCAACCTCAGCGGCGCTGACCAGGAGAAACTCTGCGGAGTCCTCTCCGGTGGCGAGCGCAACCGTCTGCACCTTGCGCTGACCCTCAAGAACGAGGGCAATGTGCTGCTGCTCGACGAGCCGACCAACGACGTGGATGTCAACACTATCCGCGCCCTGGAGGACGGTCTTGAGAGTTTTGCGGGCTGTGCGGTGGTGATCAGCCACGACCGCTGGTTTCTCGACAGGATAGCCACTCATATCCTCGCCTATGAGGGGGACTCCCAGGTGGTGTTCTTCGAGGGCAACTATGCCGAATACGAGCAGAACCGCATCGCACGCCTCGGCAACTCGGAGCCTAAGCGCTTCAAGTATAAGAAGCTGATGGAATAGTCCCGTCCCGCAGGGACCGCGACGTAGGAGCGAGATACCCCTCATAGGGGTCGCAGACG
>CAVGLS010000006.1:0-61391 GCA_963630225.1 bacterium | reverse complement strand
TCACCGACTCCCGCAGCTTCATCAGCTACCCTCGCCACGAGTACTTCCGCCGCATCCTCTGCGATGTGATCGGCACCGATGTGGAGAACGGCAAGCTCCCCGCCTCCGAGATGGAGAGGATAGGGCAGATGGTCGAGGACATCTCCTACCGCAACGCCAAGAACTATTTCAATTTCTAAGCTATGGACCACAGTCAGAATCCCAACTATATCAAGGCTCTGGAGTACATCAGGACCACAGACCTCAACTCCCTGGAGCCCGGCAGGCACCCCATCGACGGCGACAATCTCTTCGTCAACATCAACGACTCGCAGATGAAGACCTCGGAGCAGGCGAGGCTCGAAGTGCACGACAAGTATATCGACATCCAGATTCCGCTCTCCGGGGACGAAAGCTTCGGGGTGAAGCCCCGCAGCGAGTGCCGCGAACCTGACGGGGAGTTCAACACCGAAAAGGACATCCTCTTCTACCGCGACAAGGACTGGAAGACGGTCAGCGTCAAGGCCGGCGAGATGATAGTCTTCGCCCCTGACACGGCTCACGCACCTCTCATCGGGGAGGGTATGATCCACAAAGCGATCTTCAAGGTAAAAGTGGCATAAGAGATGGGAGCGCTGGCGATTTTGGCGTTCCTGTGGTTCAACGGAGTTTCTCCTGTCAGCCTTTCCGTATCACGCAACGCCGACCTTGTGGTCGGCGTTGCCGTTGATATGCTCCGGGCAGACCTTGAGGAAGTCCCGGACCTGAGCACGCGCCGGGCAGCTCCCGGCAGCGCCAAATGTTATACCGCGTTAAAAAACTTCTTCGACCGGCTCCTTATAGTCGTCTGCCTGCGGAGCGGGAGCGTCGTTGCGCGGACCGCCGCTGCGGCGAGGGCGCTCGTCGCGCCTGTCGCCTCTGCGCTCGTCACGGCCTCCCCTGCGGTCGCCTCCTCTGCGCTCGTCGCGGCCTCCCCTGCGGTCGTCACGACGGTCACCGTTGCGCCCGTTGCCTCCGCGAGGCCTGCGCTCAGGCTCCACATAGCCCTCAGGCTTCTCGGTGAGAGCCCTCATAGAGAGGCGCATCTTCCCGGTCTTGGAGTCGATCTCGAGCAGCTTGACGTCGATCTCGTCGCCCACCTTGAGCACGTCCTCGACATTCTCGGTCTTGTTCCACGCAATCTCGGACACGTGCAGAAGTCCCTCCTTGCCCGGAAGGATCTCCACGAACGCACCGAACTCGAGGATTGAGACGACCTTGCCGTGATATACGGTCCCGACCTCAGGCACTGCGCAGATGCCCTTGATCCACTCGAGGGCCTTCTGCATATTCTCCTTGTTGTCGGAAGCCACATCCACAACGCCCTCGGTCATATTGGTGCCAGGTATAGGCTGCTCGTCGATGGTGATGACGGTGCCGGTCTCCTTCTGAATCTTCTGGATGGTCTCGCCTCCCTTGCCGATGACCGCGCCGATGAACTCGGCCGCGATGCGGATCTGCTCGATGCGAGGCACGAACGGCTTGTAGTCCTCACGAGGCTCGCTGATGGTCTTCATCATCTCGCCCATTATGTGCATACGGCCCTGGCGTGCCTGCTCAAGGGCCTTCTCAAGCACCTCGTATGAAAGTCCGTCCACCTTGATGTCCATCTGGGTGGCGGTGATGCCGTCGGCGGTGCCGGTCACCTTGAAGTCCATATCTCCGAGGTGGTCCTCGTCTCCGAGTATGTCGGTGAGGATGGCATAGCGGTCGTTAGGGTGCTGCTCGTCGGTGATGAGTCCCATCGCGACACCTGCCACAGGCTTCTTTATCTTCACGCCGGCATCCATCAGGGCAAGACATCCGCCGCAGACAGAAGCCATTGAAGACGAACCGTTTGACTCAAGAATGTCAGACACCACACGGACCGCATAAGGGTTCTCCGGGGCGAGCGGAACCACCGGCTTGAGCGCGCGCATCGCGAGGTTGCCGTGTCCGATCTCGCGGCGGCCCACACCTCTCTGAGGCTTGGCTTCGCCGGTGGCGAACGGAGGGAAGTTGTAGTGCAGGACAAACTGCTGGTCGCCCTGGATCAGCACCTCGTCCATCTCCTTCATATCCATCTTGGTGCCGAGGGTGACGGTCGCGAGGGACTGGGTCTCGCCCCGGGTGAAGATGGCGGAGCCGTGGGCGCAAGGCAGATAGTCGACCTCGCACCAGATAGGGCGCACCTGATTGCATACGCGCCCGTCAAGACGCACGCCCTCATCCAGAATCATATTGCGCATCGCCTCCTTCTCCTCGGCGTGGTAATATCTCTCCACAAGCGGGGTCTTCTCCTCGAGCTGCTCCTCCGGGATGGTGGCGAGGAACTCTTCCTTGATGGCCTTGAACCCGGCCTCGCGCTCCTTCTTAGGCTTCGCGGCCTTGGCGAGAGCGTAGCACTTGTCGTAGCAGAACTCGTGGACCGCCTTGCGGAGCTCCTCGTCCTGGACATCGTGCGGGTAGTCGCGCTTGTTGACGTCGGTGCCGAGCTCGTGCATCATCTCCTTCTGGATGCGGCAGTGCTTCTTGATCTCCTCGTGGGCGAACTTGATGGCCTCGAGCATATCGTGCTCGCTGACCTCGCTCATCTCGCCCTCCACCATCATAATATTCTCCTCGGTGGCCGCGACCATAAGCTCAAGGTCGCTGTCCTGCATCTGGGAGAAGCTCGGGTTGATCACGAACTCCCCGTTGATGCGGCTCACGCGCACCTCGGAGATAGGGCCTCCGAACGGAAGGTCGGAGGTGGCCAGCGCACAGGAGGCGGCAAGTCCCGCCAGCGCGTCAGGCTGGGTGTCCTTCTCCGCCGAGATGAGAGTCACGTTGACGAAGACTTCGAGGTGGAAGTCATCCGGCCACAGCGGGCGTATAGGGCGGTCGATGAGGCGCGAGATGAGGACCTCGTAGTCGCTCGACTTGCCTTCCCTCTTCATAAATCCTCCCGGGAAACGTCCGGCTGAATAATACTTTTCCTTGTAATCCACGGTCAGAGGCATAAAGTCCGTGCCTTCCTTGACCTCTTCCGCTGCCGTCACGGTGGCGAGAAGCATAGTGCCACCCATCTTCACTACGGCCGATCCTGCTGCCTGCTTCGCGAGCTTGCCGGTCTCAATCTCGATCACGCGACCGTCCGCAAGCTCAATTCTTTTGTTGATGATGTTCATTATTGTGTTTCTTTACGTCTTCCTTCCGAAAAAAGGGATGGTCCCTCCTACAGGAACCATCCCTGAATCTTTCCTATCCTGATTATCGACGGAGACCGAGCTCCTTGACGATGTTTCTGTATCTCTCGATGTCAACCTTCTGGAGATAGTCCAGAACCTGACGACGCTTGCCGACGAGGCGGAGAAGAGAACGGCGTGTCACAACATCCTTCTTGTTCTTCTTCACATGCTCGGTAAGGTGAGCGATACGGTAGGAAAATAAAGCAACTTGACTCTCTGGTGAGCCGGTGTCCTTATTAGACTTTCCGTACTTCGCGAAAATCTCTTGCTTCTTCTCAGGCATCAAATATTCAGCCATCTTAGCAAAAAATTAAAGTTAATATTTCAACGCCCCATCCCCCAAAAGGATAAAGCCTGCAAATTTACACAAATTTCCGCACAATCCAAGCATACTGTCCGAAAAATCAATATGCTCCCGGCACAGGGTCAGTCCTCGATCCTCTCGATCAGAGGCAGTCCGCGGAAGCCGAGCAGGGCGTTGTAGCGGCGCAGCACCTCGTCCACGCAGTCCTCCCAGGAGCGGACTATGGTCCGGGACGCTTCCAGACCGGCTCTGCGTATCCTCTCCCGGTCGGAGGAGAGCGAACGGAGCAGCGCGGCCATCTCGGCGGCGTCGTTGTCCACAAGGAAGCCGTTGTGGCCGTCGGTGAGGATGGTGGAAGCGGTCGCCCCCCTGGCCATCACTGACGGGGTGTGCAGGGCCGCGGCCTCCCTCACGACGAGAGGGGCGTTGTCGTAGAGCGACGGGAAGAGGAAGAGATCGGCGGCGGCGTAGTAGGTCGTGAGCAGGCTGCGGTCCGTGATTGAGCCGACGAAAGTCACCTTGTCGTCCAGCCCGCGCTCCTTGACCAGAGCCTTCATCGCCTCTGCGGCGTAGCCCACCCCGATGAAATACATCCTGAACGGCAGGTCCTTGAGCAGCGCGAGCGACTCAATGATGAGGCGCGGGTTCTTCTCCCAGATGTGCTGGCCCACGAAGAGCAGCACAAGCTCGTCCCTGCCTATGCCGAGGGCCGCCCGGGCGTCGGAGAAGTAGCTGTCGGGGTAGTCGGCCACCAGGTCGGAGCCGTTGTCCATCACCTCCACGCGGCCCTTGTAGCCGTATTCGCGGATGACGTCGATCACCGACGCCTGCGGCACCCAGACGAGGTCGGCCTTCTCGTAGAAGTCGATGATGTACTTCACCACCAGATTGACCGCGGCCTTGGGCAGCACGCGGGCGAAGTCGTCGCGGTATTTGGAGTGGAAAGTCGCCACGAGCGGCACTTTCTCAAGCCTCGATATGCTCAGGGCGGCGGAGCCTGTGGTGAACGGGGAGTGCGCGTGCACTATCTTGAAGCGTATCTTCGCCATCTTGGCGAGGAATGCGGGATCGATGCCTGCAAGCCCGGTCACATACGGATGCCTCTTCGGCACGGGCACGGAGAAGTAGTCAAACACCTTGTAGTCAAGGGACTCGTAGTCCGCCCCGGGGACATTGGGCGTGATCACGCAGGTGCCGCCGACCTTCTTCTGCATCCAGTATGCATAGTTCTGCATACATACCGACACCCCGTCCATCACGGGCGGGAAGCAGTCGCAGAACAGACCGACATTGACTTTCTCGGGGTTGAAGATACTCGCCATATTATCCGACTCCTATGCCGATGAACGCGAGATTGTGGGTGAAATAGAGCACGGCCAGCGCCGCTATGAGCAGCAGGAGGATGAGCGCGACCCACTTCGGCCACTTCGGCTTCTCCTCCCTGTAGGGGTCGGAGAGCTTGAGCGTCGGATACTTGGCCACTCCGGTCAGGCGTGCACCGAAGAGTATGTTGACCAGAACCTTGGAGTTGATGGCCCAGCCGTCGGCATTGAGCACGGGGCCGAGATTACGGCTGCGCAGCTTGCTCCAGGCGAGGAAGCAGGACGGGCCGGAAATCAGCAGCATTATCACCGCTACCGCGCCGAGGGCATGCCACGGCTCCCCGACTATGCCGCTCACCACCTTGGTGAGAGCGGAACCTATATAACCCAGCGCCATCCCCAAGGCGGCGAAGATGCCGGCGAACTTCGCGATGTCGAAGCCCGTGGTCTTCTTGTCCGCGGCCGGGGCTCCATCGGCGGCCGGGGCGGAGGCGGCTGCGGACGCAGCCCTGGCCTGGAGGTCGGAGGTTATCTTGCTGTCTTTCTCGCTGGCGGACTTGTTGATGAGTCCGACGCAGAAATCCCAGAACTTGCGGTACGGGGCCCAGAACGCCTGGCGTATGCTGATAGGATTGTCCACCACTTTGGTGACGACCGCATCCCAGACATTCCCCGCGCGGTCGTAGAAGATGCCGTTCTTGCCCGGGCGGAGAGCGGAAATCTCCCCGGCGGTGAGCACGGCGACTATGTCCATAGTCTTGCCGAGCTGCCTGGAAGTACAGCTGCAATAGATGAGAAACATCCCGCTGAGCTTCGCCATATCGGCGTGAGTGGACATATCGTTGACCTTGATGCAGAGCTCGCAGCAGCGCTGGTCGATGAAGAGGCGGCCCGCCTCGAAATCCGCCCTGACACCCGGCACACTGGAGTAGAAATCAGTAAATATCACATAGTTGCGGAGCAGGTGATAGAAGTCGCGGTAGAGGTACATCAACTTCTTGACCTCGTCGATGGAATCGGTCTCGGCCTTGAGCGAGAGGTCGTCCGAGACGAGCGCGAGCAGGGTCTCCCTGCCGCCGGCTGCGAGTATGCCGCGCACCTCGTCGATGCCCAGAGACTCCACTGCATCGCCCTTCTTGGAGGAGGTCCAGGCGAGGTAGGCGTCAAATCCGGCGAGGATTTCCGACCACTCAGCCTCGGAGAGGCCTTTCGCGCCCTTGTGCTTGACATCCAGCACCAGACGCCTGAGATTGTCGAATGCGGGCTGCCAGGCGGGGTTGATGCCGTCGAAAGGCAGCACTCCGTCGGCTTCCGGACGGGCGATGGGGCAGTCCCCTATCTTCGAGATATCATCCACGCTCACCGCCACCGCCGCTGCGGCATCCTTGTCGTATCGAAGCAGGCGGCAGCGGGTGAAGTAGTCCGCGATCTTGTCTTTGACGGCATCGACGGCGGCAAATGCGGCGGCGGTGTTGTCGCCGTAAGGGAAAACCCCGGCCCTGTCAGCATCCGCTGCATCCATCCACGCGGCATAGTCGGCGCAGGCGGCGTAGAAAGCCTCTATCTGCCCTGCCCCGACCCCGGGTTCGCCGCTGCAGTCCGGAGAGGAGCCGACCAGGGCTATGCAGTCGGCAATCACCTTCTTGAGGGCGGGGTCGTCGGCGGTCGCAGCGGTGATGATCCCGTCGCCGTTGAGACGGGTGCCGGCGAATATCGCTGCGCTGTCGGAAGCCTCGTCGAGGGTGATGACGTCCCCCTCGCGCCCGAGGGCGGAGAGTATCCGGCGGGCGGAGTCGTGGAGCCGCTTCCCAAGTCCGGTGGAAGTGTCGATGTTATTGACATCCAGACTGCTCTCACCCTTGAGTATCGTGTCCTTGTCCTTGATGGCGGAGGTCAGCCACTCGGCCGCGGCGACCACCTCGTCGACCTTGATGCGTCCGTCCCCGTCAGTGTCAATATAGTCAAGAGTCTTCCGGTCAAACTCCAGCGAATCCACCGGGCAGCTCAGCACGGTCCAGAGCTTGCGGTCCAGCTCGCCGAGATGGGCTATGTCCTCGCCCGAGGCGATATTGACCCTGATCGCCCCGCCGAGGGAGCAGTATTTCCATTCGTATTTGTCGTCCATATCTGATTTGGTTAATTGTCACATCGGCGCGAATTTACGAATTATTCGCAAGATTTCCGCCCCGGCGATGGGCTCTGCTGAACGGATTTTTTGTCGTATCTTGGCCGAAAATCGTCACAGACCATGTTCGGAAAGAAAAAGACAGATCGGCATGTCGGACAAACCGCTTGCAGACGAATAAGATTATGGCACAAGAAATAGAAAAGAAATTCCTGGTCTGCGGCGACTTCAAGGCCGAGGCCACAAAAGCCACCCGCATCACCCAGGGCTACCTCTGCTCCGTACCGGAGCGGACCGTGCGCGTCAGGGTCAAGGGAGACAAGGGTTACATCACCGTCAAGGGCATAGGCAACGACAGCGGCGCGAGCCGTTTCGAGTGGGAGAAGGAAATCCCGGTCGAGGAGGCGCGCGAGCTGCTCAAGATCTGCGAGCCGGGAGTCATCGACAAGACCCGCTATCTCGTGCCTAAGGGCAATCATACCTTCGAGGTGGACGAGTTCTACGGCGACAACGACGGGCTCACCGTAGCGGAAGTCGAACTCGGCGCCGAAGACGAGGCATTCGAGCGCCCGTCCTGGCTCTCAACGGAGGTCACGGGCGACAAGAAGTACTACAACTCGATGCTGACGAAGAACCCATACAAGAATTGGAAGTAACACTTTAAGATAGAGACGCTTATGGCAGAGGTGCGCACCCCGGGCTTCGACCCTCCCGATTGGAAAAGCGGCGCATACGCGAAGTGCCGCCACCTTCCCAGGCAGCGGCACTCACGAGATCAGTATTCTATTAATGTTTAATCAAAACGGTACTTGCTGTCTTCTTTATAGCACACTCCGTGCCAAAGTCGACGGCGCGTCCGGATATCCGGAAATATATCGTCTGTTTCCGCGCAAAAGCTTATATTTATCGCGGGCCGTATGGCAGTCGGCACTGACGACAGTTCTTTAAACCGAAAGCATATGAAAATCAAGAAGAGGTGTCGCCGCCCCGCTTGCTCATCCGGATGAAGTCCTGAGGGGTCATCCCGAACTGTTTCATAAAGCAACTCGTAAAGTAAGATGTCTTGGAGAAGCCGAGCTGGCCGGCAACCTCGTTGACCCTCATCTCGCCGCCGCTCAGCATCTCGGCCGCCTTCTTGAGTTTGCACAGCCGTATGAAGTCGTTTGGAGAGAGGGATGTGGTGGACTTGACCTTCCGGTACAGGGTGGAGAGGCTCATATTCATCCTATCCGCCAAAGACTCCACTGACAGCTCCGGGTTCGAAAGGTTCTCCATTATATAGGAGTTCATCTTCTCGATCATCTTCTTGTCTATGGAATTGGAAGCCATCGCCGGGAGATGGGCGTAAGGTGAGTTGATGATGGTGGTCCGCATAATCTCCCTGTTGGCGAGCAGGCTAGATATCTGCGCCTTGAGCTGTTCGGTGGCGAACGGCTTCTCGACAAACGCGTCCGCCTTGGAATCAAGCGCGTCTATATGCGCCTGCATAGACACTTTCGCCGTCAGCACGATGATCGGTATGTGACAGTATTTGATGTTCTCCTTTATTCTCCTGCATAGGCTGATGCCGTCTATGTTGGGCATCATCAGGTCGCTGATGACAAGCGACACATTGTGCCTGTCAAGCATTCCGAGGGCCTCAGCCCCGTCTTTAGCCTGAAGTATATTGTATTCATCTTCAAGCTCTTCTCCCACAAAGTCCCTGACATCGCTCTCGTCATCCACGATGAGAATCGTATGTCGATGCTCTCCCCTGCGGCCCTGGATCGCAAGCGGTGCGCCGTCCGCAGGCTCGGAGTCGACTTTCTCATCCTGCTCGGCGGAGAGACTGAACACGAATGAATTAAGATCCGTCATGGAACTGTCATATGTGAGTTTTCCGTTGTTCATTTCCGCCAGAGATCTCGCCAGAGACAGACCTAGCCCGGTACCTCCTACTGCGGGATGCTCGCCATCACGATATTGGTAGAACGGTTTGAAGATTTCCTCCCGCACACCCTCGGGGATCTTCGCACCGTCATTCGTCACCCTGAGCAGGATGGAATTCCCGTCGCGCTCCAGCTTCACCCTTATCAGGGAGTCGCAGTATTTCAACGCGTTGCCGATCATGTTGCTGACTATTTTGATGAGGGAGTCACGGTCAGCGGTGACCATATAGTTCCCGCCCGGGAGTTCAAGCCTGAAATCAATGCCCCTGTCTTCCGCGCCGAGCTTAAAATTATTGAATGTTTCCGACACTATGTCGCCGAAGTTTATGCGCCTGAAATCCAGATGGAACCATGTCGACTCGATCTTTCTGAAATCAAGAATCTGATTGACGAGTTCGTGCAGACGCTTCGCGTTTCTGTTCAGGAGCTGCAGATTCCCGTCCATGGCGAATTGTTCCTCGTCTGCCTTGCGAATTCTGTTGAGCGCACCGGTGATTAGAGTGAGCGGAGTGCGTATTTCGTGTGTAATATTGGTAAAGAAACTGATTTTCGCCTGTAGTATTTCCTTCTGCTTCTCGTCGTTCATCTTCTCCAGATGCGCCAGCCTGCGCGACTCGTTCCTCTTCCGGACAGACATCAGCACCGTCACTATGACAGCCGACAAAATCAGCAGATAAATGATGCGTGCGCCTGTCGAGGCGAGAGGCGCAGGTCTTACATTTATGACAAGTCTGGACTCCTCTCCTTCCAGGGTGTCATAATCATCGGAAGCGCAGATGCGCAGGACATATTTCCCCGGCGAGAGTTTTGCGTATTCCAGCCTCTTGGGGCCATAGGAAACCTTCCATTCGCTGTCGAACCCGTCCAGTCTGTATCTGTACCACACATTTCCGCCCGATGAGAAATAAGGAGACGCGAATTGCAGGCTGAATGTGGACTGGTCGTGATTGAGGGATATCCGGTCTTTGAAGAGCAAAGACTGTCCGCTTTCCCTGCCGTTAATCCACAAGCCCGTAAAATATGTTTTCAGAGGGCTGTGCAGATGGTGTTGCGCATTCTCCGGGGAAAATGCGACCATCCCGCGAAGCGAGCCGAAGTATATCCTGCCCTCCCTGCTCTGATAGCTGGAATTGTAGTTGAACTGATCTGTAAGAAGCCCGTTTTCCTCCGTGAAATGATTGACTATGCCCGTGGCCATATTATATTGAATCAGGCCGTAGGATGTGCTGATCCAACTGTCCCCCATAGCGTCACTGACCACTTGATAGACAATAATCCCGGGGTAATCCTGCTCCGAAATGACCTTGTCGCAGGCCAGGGAGACGGGGTCATACAGATACAGCCCGAACCCTTCGGTGCATATCCAGATTTTCCCCCTTATGCCTTCCGCAATGCTCGTTATGGTGGACGGATCGAAATCAAACTTTAAGAAGCCGCACTCCTGCGAGAGGAAAGCACCGTCCGACCGGTAGAGCCCCTGGCCGAATGTGCCTATCCACAGCCTGTGCTGCTGGTCCTCATAGATGCTGTGGATGAACTTCCCCTCCATCGACGGGACAGGGACGAACTTCCCCCCTGCTTCATCATAGACAAACAGTCCTTCCTGAGTACCGAGAAGAATCCTGCCGGAGGATATCCGACACATAGTCGATGTCAACGGAGCGGTCTGCACTGACGAAGAAGCGTCGGTGCCGATATGGGCCTTAAGCCGTTCGGTCTTCAAGTCCATCACATATACCCCGTCATCGAATGTACCTATCCACAAATCTCCCCCGTTGAGTACCAGGGCTTGTATGTTTCTTGAAAGCGCCCTCCCGTTCCACCTGATATCGTCCCTTATCGACAGAACTCCGGAAGAGATGTCAAAGCTGCACAATCCGCCATCCTCGGTCCCGACCCACAGATTGCCGTCCGGTGCGGCCAAAATCTGTCTTATCACATTGGCGTGCACCCGGCCTTGCGCATCCGTCGGGAGGTATTTGTCGAAAAGAGGCGTACCTCCGGACAGATAGTTGACCCCGCCGAAGAATGTCCCGGCCCAGATTCCGCCGTCCCTGTCGATGAACAATGCGTGTACCGCATTGTCGGACAGGGCGTACTCCCTGTCGTACATCTTGGTTATCCTGTCGCAGAAGCCCGAACCTGACCTGTATATGTGTATTCCCGATTCGCTGCCGAACCAGAATTCATCATTCTTTACACGAAGCAGGGTGTGGATGAATATCGGATTGCCGTCGGCATCCTTGTTGAACAGCGTGCCGACCTCCCCCGTATTCGTAGATAGAATCCGCACCCCGTCGGAATTGGTGGCGATTATGAGTTCCCCTCCACCGCATTCGCTGATGCCGTGGAGATTGATGTGACGGGACATCTCGTCGCCCGAGAGGATTCTATATCTGTGAATTTCGCCCTTTTCGGCTTCGAACAGATGCACGCATCCGTCCGACCCCGTAATCCAGACTTTGCCTGACGCGGTCACCGTCAGTCCGTTGGGGATGAAATAGCTGGACGCGTCATAGACCCACTCCTCGCCCGACTCCGGATTGATGCACAGGATGCCCCTTGCACTGGTCACCCACAGTCTCCCCTGTTTGTCAAAATTGAGGCTGCTCACACTGAAGTTTTGCGGGAGACTCGGACTCGCATAGGGCCGGGCGCTGTCCTGCACCGGGTCATATGTGCCGAGCCCCTCCTGCGTCCCGAACCAGAGGACCCCGTCCGGGGCCTCGACAAGCGCGTTCACGATATTCGAACCCAGACCGTTTCCCCGTCCGGTGAAGGTGACATTTTTGAAGTTCTGGCCGTCAAAACGGCTTATCCCCGCCTTGGTGCCGAACCATATGAAGCCCCGGCTGTCCTGCATCACACAATATACGGTCTTGTGCGGGAGCCCGCTGCTTCTGTCATAATGTTTGAAGTAGTAGTCTTTTGCGGAAACAGGGTGGGGTGCCGCAAGCAGCATCCCACCCAGAATCATAATAATCGTGAACGTACCCCGTGTCATCGTTCTGTGCTTATTCCCTGTGTCCGTCCGAAACGGATATTGGCCTGTCGCAACTCCTCCTCACCTCTGTCGAGTATCTCCGGAATCTCCATAGAGCCGAAAGCGTCCTCGAACTTATACAGCGGGTCAAGTGCGGCCGCTGTCAGCCACGGAAGCCATAGATTGACATTGTTGCCCCATTGGGTCACCACCCGCAGCGCCTCGGTCTGAAGGCCGCGCATAGCGTATGAGAGCTTGCCGTCATAGTCCATCGTCTGCTTGGTATTGTTCGCTATCAGACGCGCAAACTTCAGCAGATGCTCATCTCCCGTGAGAAGATACAGTCTGAAGTATTCGAAAGAATTGTAGGACATACCCGCATCCGCACCGGAATGTCCGGTGGAGATTATCGTTATGCCGACCGTACTCCTGTCGTCCGACCAGGCCATATTAGTATTCCCCGCCGGTCGGTGCACATCCCACGCATACATATATGTCACGGTATAGTATGCAGCCTGCACTGCGGCATTAAGCCATTTGTCGGAGCCGGTCAAATCATACAGACAGAGGAAGGCCTCCAGAGCTTTCTGTCCGGACTCCCTGTCCATAACATACGGATTGTCAATCACGCAGCCTACATACTTGTAGGGGCTGTGAATCTGTTCGTAACAGAATTCTCCGGCCTTGAGCGCCGCATCCCTGTACTTCTCCTCGCCGGTCGCGACATACATATATGTGAGAAAGCGGATTGGCGCGGAGGTCAGCAGGAGTCCGTGGTTGATGGACACGCCGTTGCTGTCGTAGGCCATATCCAGACTGCCGTCGGAGTGCTGGACGGAAAGCATCCAGTCAGCCGCTCCGGTGCAGAACCGGAGCCATTCCGGCTTGCTCCCGCCAGCGGCTTTCTCGGCTGCGCCCCAGGCAAGGATCATAGCTTCAAGCCCGCCCTGCATATTCCTCAGGTCGTTGGAGTTTCGGAAACTGTTCCAAGGAGAGATGTCCCACCACACCCGAGGCATTCCGCAGTCTATCGCGCTGTTCTCAGCCCAGAAGTCCAGTATCGACTCCCCCTTGGAAATCAGCGAAGCGTTGCCGCTCCTTAACCCCTCGCGATACAGGTAGTAGGCGCAGGAGACCTGCATCCCCACAAAGCCCATATCGTATGAGATTTCGTTGACCTGACCCGACGGAAGGTGTACCGAGAACGGAAATCCCGGCGCACCGTTGTCCTCCATCCAGTAGCGGTCCAGCAGTTCTATCTGCATATCCCTGACATCCCGGCTTTCAATCTGAAGCACCTGCGGGTCGTATGTGTCGAACGTGCCGTTCCAGTGGCATTTGAGCGCGTCGGCGAAGGTATCGTTCTCCGCGAAGCGGATATGCAGAGTGTATCCGTGGCGTACGGAAGTCTTGATCGGATGGCTTCTCCTGGCCCAGCGGCTTTTTTCGGAGGAGCGTCCGTCAGCATAGGTGCGCTCTCCCTCGGAACCCGGATGGCACAGGGCGAGCACAGGCTTGCCCGATGCAGTGTTGAAGCCCAGAGAGGAAAAGCGGTACCTGCTGTCGCACAACAGCGTGGCTCCGTAATCATCCGATGTCGACTGGTAATCATTGTTGATGTCGGCTATCGATATCGACCTTCCGCTTGCGGTGTTGCGCATCATCGCAATAGGCAGGGCCATACGGTCTTCTCTTGCAAGAATCCAGGTGTCGGACAGCGAACTCCCTATGAAGCCGGAATTGAGGTTGTCGCCGTTGCGGTACAGCAGCGACGGGAGAAAATACTCATATCCGGAGACTTTCTCAGCGGAACCGCTTTCGAGCATAAAAAAGGAGTTGAACGCATATTCGGATCCGACTGATTCCACCGCGACATCGCGGGTCAGAATGACCGTGCCGGAAGCATCAAACTGCCACTCATCCTTCACCGTGAATTCCGACCCGCCCTCCGTAGTAACCCCGGCGGTGCAGCGGAGAACCCCGTCCAACTCATCAACATTCTGATAGTCAGACTTATATATAGACGAGCCGGAAACATTCCTGCTAAACACCTCCAGGCGGACAGGTGCGCCTTCGTAGGCGGCATACTTCTGCCCCGAATCGTTTATCGTGAGACAATAGCCCGAACCCTCCCCTTTTTGGGTAAGGATAAGCTCCGTCCGAGCGGAGCTTATCCTATATTCAGACTTTCCGGCAGGTTTGTCCGGACTCTCGGTCGATATCTCGCTAGGACAGGCCGTAACGGTCAGCACGACGAAAGGGAAGGACAGGAGGAGCGTTGCCAGATTGTGGATGATGTGCATATCAGTCAGCTTTGTAGATCGTGAATGCTGTGAACGAAAGCGCATTGGTCTCTCCGGCAGGGAAGTGGACAACATAGCCCATACTTACCTCGGTGTCGGCGTCCACCGTCACATTCAGAGGCATTGAAACCCGGCTTCCGGATACGCCGCAATCCAGCGAAGCGATGATGTCAGAACTCTTCCAGCCGATGCCTTTGCCCTTGGCGACTGCAAAGAACGCACGGTTTGCACCACCCTCGTTCTCAACATCCCACCAGTTCCATCCGCGCGTCGCTATGAACACGTAACTTCCCTTAGGGAGCGTGAATGTCTGATAGATGCATCCGTCCAGATCCGTCGGTCCGCCCCAGTTCTCGGCGCACATAAAGAGTCTGTCTCCCCAACCGTCATACATAGTGTACTTTATGGCATCGTTGGAGGCAATCCAGTCAGCGAGGATTGCCCTGCGCGGATCCGGATAGTAGGAAACGACCGTGAACGGCTGCCGGTAGTTCTTGAGGAACTGCGAAGTCACATCGTTGAATGAGCTAGGGATGCCGGTAATCTCGTACCTGTCGGAGAAGAGATAATAGTCCGGCGTGTTCTCGAGTTCCAGCGCCACCCTGTAGTAGGCGTTGTCTTTGAGATGTTCCGAATATGCCGAACGGAACTTGATGGCATCGACACTCACGCTCAATTCGCCGGTGCCGCTGAAAGCGGCGTCGACATCCGCGGTGCCGAGCACCTGGCTCTTGCTGTTGACATAGTTGTTAGTCCCGAGATAGATTCTTACCTTGGTGATTCTCGGCGCGGCCTTTGCCGTACCCTCTACTTTCTTGACATTGAACTTCGCTACGATGTTGATGCCTGACAGTTCCGCCTTGACATCGCTGATTTCGTAATACGGAGTAACATGATAGTCCTGCTTTACCGCAGAGGACATATTGTAGTACAGGGTGTCGTATCCGCGCCCGGTATTGGCGAATTCATCGATTTCGAAAGGATAGTTGCGGTTCTGGAGGGTGAGCCAGTAGTCCTGGTTTCTGAACAGCAGCTGCCTGTAGGAACCGTCCGCCTTTATGTGCATAGTAGTCCCGATATCATCCTTGCCGAAGCCTTTCTGGAGGAAAGTGAACATCGTACGGGCGGAGTTGCCGTCATACTGGAACGGCTGGTCCTTGTAGAGCAGCTGCCCCTCGAATGCGACGGCAGGCTCTTCGTAGTTGTCATATTCGCAGGCCGCGAGGCAAAGCGCAGCGAGCGAAATCATCAACAATCTTGTTATCCTGGTTTTCATAATGGGGTCTCTTTAATGCTTTGGATTCTTCTCTATATACGGATTGCCGTCAGTGGTAGGATATTGTGAGTAGTACATATCCTGACTGAATTTGACAGGCAGACCTTTTTCGTTGTCGGAGCCGCGATGTTCGATATAGACTCTCCTGAAAAGCCATTTCCCGTCATCGTCCGTCCCCGGAGCATAGACCTTATACGGCCAGAGTCCGGTGAGGCGTGCGGTCGTGCTGTTCCACTGTCCGTCCCATACCTCATCAGCGATTCTCCAACGCTTCAAATCATATACGCGATGGTCTTCGAACGCGAATTCAACACGCTGCTCGTTTCGGATCAGGTCGAGGGTCAGGCGGGATGCCGGGATGCAGAATTCCTCCCCGCCCGCGCGTCTGCGGACTTCGTTGATGCAGTCCAGAGCAATATCGGCAGTGGATGCGCCGCCATAGGTCCCGACTCCGAGGCCGTTCAGATAGTAGGCCGCTTCAGCCGCATTCAGGACAAGCTCAGCATACCTGAACACGATATAAGGGACCGTACTCTTGCCGGAAGCTTCGCTGCCGGATGCGGTGTCTATATATTTCCTGAGAAGGAAGCCGCTGTGTCCCGTATAGAAGCTGTTGCGGTAAGGTCCGTCGAGACTGGTCATCTGCTCTCCGTTATAGAGATTCTTGTCTGTCCCATAGTTGTCCACGAGGTCAAGTGACTTGAAATCATATCCCGCCGCCGTCTTGACTGCAAGTCCGGCCTGGAGATTGATTGCGGTGCCGCGGAAACTGGCTCCAGGGAGAATCACGCTTCCCGCAAGTCTAGGATCGCGTCCGGCGAAGATTCCGTCAGGACTGTCGTAGAGTACATATTCCAGAGAACTGCTTTCGTCCCCCATAGCCTCGACTGTCTCTGCTCCCACATAAGCCTTTAGAGCGGTCTGTCCGTCGCTGATGCTCTCGAAACTCTCCACAAGGTTGAGAGTCGGATTGGTGTGTGCACCGAAACTGGCGCCGCTCCTCATAGAACGCGGGATATTCCACATAGTGAAATTGTTAGGGAAGTCGGTGCTGCCGTCATAATCCTTGATGAAGATGAGTTCCGGGTTTCCGGACTTGGTGATGAACACCTTGCTGTAATTCTCCGCAAGAGTCGTGCCGCTGCCCGTAAGGAGCGAGTATTTGCCGGTGGCTTTGAGTTCCTTCCATGCATCTATGCAGGCTTCAAGGTAGTCTTTCGCACGGCCGGAGGAGATGCCGGTGGCCCCGCTTGCGAGATTCAGGCCCTTTTCGGCGCTCACCGACGAGTTGACTGCGAGGGTCCCCGCATAGAGTGCCGCACGAGACTTGAGCGCGAGAGCGGCGGCCTTGGTCGCCCTGGTCAGAAGATTCCCGCCGGCAGGAGAGATGTCAAGCATATCCTTGACCTCGTCCATCTCCTTGATGATGAAGTCATAGACTTCCTCTTCGGTGTTGCGCGGCCTGGCATATTCCAGAGGCTGAGCGGTGTACTCGTAGACCTCGGTGACGATCGGAACGCCTCCCAGATTCTTGACCATCTGGAAATAGGTGTACGCCCTCAGGAAGCGGGCCTCCCCGAGGAAGTAGGCTTTCTGAGCGGACGGTATGTTGTCTGCCGCTTCTTCGAGATTCTGGATATGAAGGTTTATATCCTTTATCAAATCGTAGTCGTAGTAATTGCGATATGTCCTGGAGACATTCGTCGAGAACTGCCAGTAGTAGCTGTTGCTGATGGCTTCGTCCCAACGGCAAAGATCATACGATTCGCTGTCCGAGCGGAAGTTTTGAGGCATATTGAGCCTGTTGTACAGATTTGACGCTATGCTGCTGATGCTGGCTGCTGAAGAATACGCCTGCTCACGGGAGAGCTGGGTAGGGTCCTCCTTTGACAGGAAACCGTCGCAGGATGTGAGCAACAGCGACAGGGCGGCTGCTGTATAGATGAGTCTTCTTGCTTTCATTTGTCGTTCCGTTTAGAATTTAACGCTCACGCCGACAGACATAACTCTGTGTTGTGGGTAGTCCTGGCCGTTGACCGTGGATATTTCCGGGTCAAAACCGTAATCGCTGAGAGAATTGTAGAAGTAGAACAAGTTGGTCCCTTCGAAGTAGACGCGAAGCTGCTCAATCCCCGCCTTGCGTGTCCATTTGCTCGGAAGCGAGTATCCGAGCACCAGATTTCGCATACGGATATAGTTCGCGCTTCTTGAGTAGAACGAGTTCCACCAGTGGGCGGAATGGCTCGACAAGCCTCTCAAAGGAGGGAAGAGTCCCTCTTTCCACTCTGAGCTGAGATCGAAGATGTCCTCGTGCTGCCAGGTGTTCATATTGTTGTACCAGTAGCCGTTCTGGCTGCGGGTCACGCCCCATTTCGTATACCAGTCCGCCACGAAAGTATTGAGGAACCCTCCCGCGATGTCAGCCGAAAGGTCAAATCCCTTCCACTCAAGGCCGATATTGAGGCCGAGCGAGATGAGAGGATTCTTGTTGGAAGTGCTGGAGTCGCCCGGCCAGTCGGCGGACGCATATCCGAGCGGACGCTCGTCATAGTCGTTGATGATTCCGTCCCCGTTGACATCGAGCAGAATCACATCTCCCGGCCTGACTGTGGCATTGTTCTGCCCGTCCTGGTCCACCGGATAGTTGTCAATCTCCTCCTGGGACTGGAATCTCCCTATCGCCGTCCACATCCAGACTCCGCCTGAGTTGCCGTTGTCGGTGTTCAGCACGACATTGGACCATCTGTCAGATTTACCCCAGCGGTATCTGTCCCAGGCATTGTAGAATATCTCCCCTGCTCTCGTGCCGTTCTTCTGGCGCGCGAGGGTGAAGTTCAGCCCCACATTGTATTTGAGGCTCTCGTAGCTGTCGTGCCATTTGACGAACATATCGAGACCCATGGTGGAGTCGGAGTTGAGATTCTCAGGGAGTGCGCTAAGTCCTGTCTCAAGCGGGAAGAGAAGGTCGCTAGGAGTGCCGGGGATACCGTCACGAGTCCTCTTGAAGAGGTCGAACTCTCCCGAAAGCCTGTTCCCGAAGAAACCGAAATCGAGGCCGACATTCGCCATCTTGACAGTCATCCACGAAATGGTGGTCACAGGCGTACCCTTGGATGCCGAGCCAATGACTTTGGAGCTTGTGGTGGAGTTGAACGGATCGGCCGCTATGAGCGAAGCCCCCTTGTAATAATTGTACCCTTCAAGGTAAGAGAAATCAGGGTAGAGGCTTCCGAGGTTGTCGTCACCCATCATACCGTATGAGGCCCTGAGTTTCAGGTTGGAGAACCAGCTGCTGACCGGAGAGGACTTGAAGAACGGCTCTTCGGAGACACGCCATGCTACGCTGCCGGAAGGGAAGAATCCCCACCTCTTCCCTTTAGGGAACCTCCAGGAACCGTCGTAACGTGAGGAGAAATCCACGATATAGCGTCCCTCGTAGTCATATCCGGCGCGGAAGATGAAGCTTGCCGTCGATTTGTTGGACTTGGCCTCTCCGACCGTATTGTTGTCGCTGGTGGAAATGATGTTGATGTATTCGTTTTCGATAGGATGCTGCTGCAGCGACAGGGAGTGGTAATCCGTATCGGAGAACTCGAAACCGGCGACTCCGCTCACATGGTGCGAGCCGAAAGTGTTGTCGTAGTTGAGCAGGGCCTGGCCGAAATACTGTGCGTTCCTCGTGTTGAAACGTTCCATCCAGGTGCCGCCTGCGGCAGACTTGTCATATACCACCGTATATGTGTCGGTAGCCTTGTCGTAGCTGTATTCTTTCCAGCCTTTCTCGAAGTTGTCGGACTCGGCGTTGGAATATGAGTAGGAGAACACGGCCTTGCCGCTGAGTCCCTTGACCGGAGTCTTCCAGTCGAGATCCCAGTCAGCCTGCACGGCGGTGGTCTTGGTTTCCGCCTTGCCGGCGTTCTCAATCGTCATTGCGGCAAGGTTGAGTCCGGACTGTCCCGGGATGTTGTAGAGATAGTTCTCGTTGTCATTGGCGTATGGACGGTATATCGGGGCCAGCAGGAAGAGCGCGCTCCTCGGGGCGTCGTATTTGTCCGTACCGGCCACGGCCGGGGCCGTGTTTTTCTTGATGTTGCCGCTGAACCTGAATCCCATACGAAGCCTGTCGGAGATGTCAAAGCTGAAGTTTGACTGCACATTGGACCTCTGATAGTTGTAGTCCTTGAAAACGGCATCCTGATCTATATGGCTGGCGGAGACATAGTATGTAAACTTGTCCTGACCTCCGGACACACTGCCGTAGAGTCTGCGCTGCGGAGCGGCCTTGCTGACATAGGATGTCCAGTCGAACCCACGGTAATCTTCGCCCGTTTCCGGATTGTAGTAGGCGTTGCGCCATTTCTCAAGTTCGGCTCTCGCGACATCCGGGGTTACGCCGAGCGTACCGAGATTGGACTCGAGCATATAGTTGGAGAACACCCATTCGTATGGTGACAGCAGCTGAGGATAACTTGTCCATGCCTGCCAGCCGTAGTTGAAGTCAACCTCAACGGTGCTGCCGGTGTTTTTCGAACCGCTCTTCGTCGTCACGAGGATGACTCCGTTCGCCGCACGGACGCCGTAGATTGCGGCCGCTCCGTCCTTAAGTACGGAGATATTCTCTATGTCATTAGGCTCAAGGACATTGAACTGGCTTTCGCTCTTGATGATGCCGTCGATTACATAAAGCGGGGTGCCGAGATTGCGGATCTGAATCTGTGCGCTGCTGCCAGGAACTCCCGACTTCTGCCTGCTCGTGATACCGGCTATCTTGCCGACGAGAGCCCCGGAGAGCGTGGAGGATGTGGTTCTGGCGATGTCTTCGCTGTTGATGCTTGAGACGGCGGCTGCTACGCTACCCTTCCTTTTGCTGCCATAACCCACCACCACGGTCTCGTCAAGCTGCTCGAAGTCATCTTCCATAACTATGTCTATGACGGCTCTCCCCTGCACCTCGACCCGCTGTGTCTTATATCCGAGCAGCGAGTACTCGACCACGCCGACACCTTCGATGTTCAGGCTGTAGTTGCCGTCAAAATCGGTGGAGGTGATGTTGTTGGTGTCACCGGCTCGCACGATGACTCCTATGAGCGGCTGGCCCGAAGCATCTTTGACCTTTCCTTTGAGCAGCTGAGGAGCGGCAGCCGCATTGGCTGAAATCCCGAACGCCAACAATAAGGAAATGATGCCCAACAGGCTGAATCTGCCTTGTCGATAATCTTTCATTTTGGTTGTTGTTAAAATGTTAGTGTTTGTGTCATGTGGCCAACGATGTGATTATATGCAAATGTAATCGTTAAACTGCTAAATGCGCCGTCGATATCGGTCAAATTGTTCCCCATTTCGGTCTTAAGCGCGGAGATGACCGAAAAGCGGTCCTGTGTGACTTCCATATTTATAATCAAAGCATTATACTTGTATCGGTTAACGATGTGGTTGGATTGTTCACAATTTTTAAGGAATGAAAAGACCACAATTATTAGTATTGGCCTTGATGGCCGGCCTGTCCTGCCTTTCGGCGGGCGGGCAGGAACAGCGGGCAGTGATCAAAATAGACACCGACCGCACAATCAGCCCTATAGACCCCCTGTTGTACGGAAACTTCTCCGAGCATCTGGGACAGGGGATATATGGAGGCATCTATGACCCGCAGTCGGCCCACAGTGATGCAGACGGCTTCAGGCAGGATGTCATCGAACAGACCCGGCAGCTCGGTGTCTCCATCCTCAGGTGGCCGGGAGGCAACTTTGTCTCCGGATATCACTGGGAGGACGGCATCGGCGACAAATCCGCACGCCCGGTGAGGATAGACCTCGCCTGGGGAGGACGGGAGAGCAACCAGGTCGGGACAGACGAGTTTCTCCAGTTCGCCGCAAAGGCCGGGGTGGAGCCGTATCTGTGTGTAAATCTCGGTACCGCGACAATGGACGAGGCGCGGAACTGGGTGGAATACTGCAATGTCGAGAAAGGCACTTACTACTCCGACCTGCGTCGAGCCAACGGGCACGAAAAGCCTTACAAGGTGAAATACTGGGGGCTCGGCAACGAAGTCGACGGACCTTGGCAGATGGGACACAAGACCCCGTCGGAGTATGCCCGCGTAGCGACCGAGACCGCGAAGCTTATGCGCTGGATTGACAATGACATCAAGCTCGTAGCCAGCGGCTCAAGCAACTATGACGCCGACTGGAATCTCTGGAACAGGACCGTGCTCAACGAGATGTACGACTACATCGACTTCATCTCGCTTCACCACTACTCCCACAACAATTCCGATTATTATACCTATCTTACCAACACTGTCGAGGTGGAGAAGTATATCCGGATCGTGGAGCAGCAGATACAGGAGGCCAAGATGAAGCACAAATCAGACAAGAACGTCTACATAGCTTTCGACGAGTGGAATGCGTGGACCCGCACTTTCGGCGGGGCCGACAATACGCTCTCGGAAATCTATGACCTGCAGGACGCTCTCGTGGTGGCCCAGTACCTCAATGTCTTCCTGCGCACCAATGATGTGGTGAAGATAGCCAATATGGCACAGCTGGTGAACGTAATCGCCCCGATGCGGATTACGGATGACAAGCTCTGGAAGCAGACCACATACTATCCCCTCTATCTCGTATCCAACAACTGCCGCGGAGTCTCGCTTGACGTCTTCACATCCTGCCCGTCCTTCAGTGCCGGCAAATATGAGGAAGTCCCGTATCTGGATGTCTCCTCGACATTCGAGCCTGACAGGAACGCCGTGGTCATCAATGTCGTGAACCGCCACATGGACAAGAGCATCAAGGCCGACATCATCTCGCAGAACTCCTCTTTCGGGAAGAGCGCGACCGTCAGCACGGTCAACGGCAGCGATGTCTCCGTGAGCAATTCGGTGTCGGCGGAGAATGTCAAAATCTCCGAGAAGATCATCAAGTCGGCCTCCGACAAGCTGACCTATGAATTCGCTCCGCATTCATTCACCCAGATTGTAATAGGACTCAAATAGTTAGCCAGCATGAAACAGCTCCTTCTTTCCGCAATCCTTGCCGCCGCGATATCAGCTGGCGGCATCTGTGCCGAGACCGGGATTCCGCGCCCCGAGTATCCGCGCCCGCAATTCGAGAGATCCGAATGGATCAATCTCAACGGCGAATGGTCCTACACCCTCGACCACAATCATGTCGGTCTGGAGAAAGGCTATGCGGGAAGCGGGAGGTTCGGCGGCAGCATCATCGTGCCTTTCCCCCCGGAGAGCAAGCTTTCCGGGGTCGGGCACACTGACTTCATCACCGGCGTCTGGTATCAGCGGACGATAGATGTGCCCTCGGAGTGGATGGACAGACAGGTCCGGCTCAACTTCGGCGCGGTCTATTACGAGGCCGACGTCTTCATCGACGGGAAGTTCGCGGGCAGGCATTTCGGGGGCACGTCATCGTTCTCGCTTGACATCACGCCGTTCGTCGCCGGAGGCGGAGAACACAATCTCGTAGTATATGCCAAGAGCGACCTGCGCTCCGGACTCCAGCCCGCCGGCAAGCAGTCCCTCCGTTCCGAGTCATACAGCTGTATGTACACCCGCACCACAGGCATCTGGCAGACCGTATGGATGGAGCCGGTGGCGAGGAAAGGGCTTAAATGTGTCAGGATAAACCCCGACATCGACCAGAAGCAAATCGTGTTCGAGCCGTCGTTCTATGCGGAAGGCAGGACACGGCTGGAGGTGGTTGTCAAAGACGGAGACAAGGTGGTAGGGCGCAAAACCTACCCCGCCAAGTCCGGACTCCCCATAATCCTGCCACTGAAGAATATGAAACTCTGGTCGCCGGAGTCGCCGTTCCTCTACGATGTGGAATACTGCGTGCTCGACGAGGACGGCAAGGTCATCGACGAGGTCACATCCTATGCCGGGATGCGGAAGATACACACCGACGGCAAGCTCATCTACCTCAACAACAAGCCGTTCTATATGAAGCTGGTCCTGGATCAGGGCTACTACCCCGACAGCCAGTGGACCGCGCCGTCCGACGAGGCTCTGAGGCGCGACATCGAACTCTCTATGTCGGCGGGATTCAACGGAGCACGACTGCATCAGAAAGTGTTTGAGGAACGCTTCCACTATTGGGCCGACAGGCTCGGCTACCTCACCTGGGGCGAATCCTCAAGCTGGGGCGTCGACCTGAACGATGTGCGCGCCGCACACAACTTCATTCTCGAATGGTCCGAGATCGTCGAGAGGGATGCCAACCATCCGTCGATAGTGGTCTGGACTCCGATGAACGAGGAATTCTGGCCGGACAATGTGCAGTATCCACGGCTGTGCGGGGACATCTACAGGCTCACCAAGGCCATCGACCCTACCCGCCCGATCAACATCTGCAGCGGCGGAGTGCAACCAGTGACGGACATCTGGACCGAACACCACTACGAACAAGACCCAGATAAGCTGCGCGACATACTGTGGAATGGCGGTATGCTGTTCAGCCGGAGGCCGGCCACCTATTACGGGCGAACCGCAAATATGGGCTTCAACGACGGCGTCTACCAGGGCGGGGAGCCGTTTGATTTCAAGGACTACGACGGCAGCATCCCTTATGTCCTCGACGAGTTCGGGGGCATCAAGTGGGTGAAAGGGCAGGATGAGACCAGCACCGACTCCGAGACCGAATCCTGGGGCTACGGCAAGCCCGTCGTCTCAATAGAAGACTTCTACGCGCGCCTCGAAGCCCATGTCAATACGGTGCTGGGGCTCTCGGAACACATCTGAGGCTACTGCTATACCCAGCTCACAGACGTGGAACAGGAGCAGAACGGCATCTACTGCTACGACCGCAGCGCCAAGTTCGACATCTCCCGCATCCGCGCCATCTTCAGTCAGATGCCGCCGGCCCGTCCCGCCGAGGAATAGGCACCCACCCCTACAAGATCTCCTACGCATCAGGTGCATAGCTGTCAGGGCGTCGCCGCCCCTGCTACCTTCTGCGTCTAAAGCGGGAGAGCAGAGCCAGGGCAAGAGTCACCCAGTTGACAATCCTGCGGCTCTTGCCGTAGAGGTCGCCGACGCCCGCCACGGGCTTCAGGGCCGAGCGGATGCTGCTGTAGTCCCTTTCGAGAGCTTTCCTCTGCGCCGCAGCGTCCAGCCTGAGGGCCTCGATGGCAGCCTTGAGCTGCTCACCGGTCTGTATTTCAGAGTAATTCGCCATCGTCGTCAGAGCCATAGAAAACACTTATGAACAACTTCACGAAGAGATTGTGGAACAACTTCTTGCGCAGCGCTATAAGTATCGCCAGCACCAGCAGGAAGAAGCCCAGCACGATCACCGTCCCCCACGGGGAACCGACGAGTTGGTTGAGCCACTGCAGCTGCAGAAACGCAAACAGCCCCAGCACAATCGAGAGCACGACGAAGATAAGCAGATACGAGAGCACCTGCCCGAGAGCCGTGGCGAGCCCCCGGGTCGCGTGCAGCTTGAACTGGTCCGTGCGGATGTCCGCGTAGCGCTTGGCATCCCGCGCAATCCGCTCGATGTCGTTGAGACGCTCCTCCGCCATCACGCTTCCCCGCTTACCGGAGCGTCCTCCCGCTCCTCTACGTCCTCGAAGCCGGCCTCGAACTCTTCGTCGGTCTTCTTCACGAGCAGGTCGTCAAGCTTGTCGAGACCGCCCAGAACAGCGGATTTTACTTTAGTCCTGACCGCACGGCCTTCTTCAGTCCTGGCAAGGGCCGCCACCAGCACGCCCGCCGCCACTCCGGCAGCGAATGTGAGCAATGATGAATCCTTTGACATAATATCACTTGTTGGTTTCGATAAGTTCGTAGTCGAGCAGCCTCTGCTCAAGGTTGGCGTTCTTGACCTTGACCCTCACCCTGTCGCCGAGGCGATAGACCTTATGGCTGCGTCTGCCGACCAGACGGTATCTCGCCTCATCGAAGACGAAATAGTCCGACTTGATCTCCCTGAGTGGCACCATCCCCTCTATCTTGGTCGGCTCCACCTCCACATACATGCCCCACTCCGTCACTCCGGACACCGTCCCCTCGTACTCCTGCCCCACCTTGTCCTGCATAAACTCCACGAGCTTGTACTTGACGGAAGTGCGCTCCGCGTCGGCGGCGACCACCTCGCGGGCGGACGCATACTTGCACTCCTCCTCGTACTGCTCCTTCTTGCGGCTCTCGCCGCCGGCGAGATAGAGCGCCAGCAGGCGGTGCACCATCAGGTCGGGATAGCGGCGGATAGGCGAGGTGAAGTGGGTGTAGAACTTGTAGGCGAGCCCGTAGTGGCCTATGTTGTCGGTGCTGTAGCAGGCCTTGGCCATAGCGCGGAGCGCAAGGTTCTCCATCGCGGCGAACTCCGGTTTACCCTTGGCCGAGTCGAGCAGGCCGCCGAGCGTCTTGGCGGCTCCCCGACCCGTCAGAGGGGCTTCAGGGTCAACCTTGTGGCCAAATCCCCTGGCGAAGGTCAGCAGGCCCTGGAGTTTCTCCTCATTAGGCTCGCCGTGGACACGATAGACGAAGGTCTTGGCCTTCTTGAGCGCGACCCCGTTCATCTTGCCGCCCGTCGCCACATACTCCGCGACCGTCCTGTTGGCAAGGAGCATAAACTCCTCCACCAGCCAGTTGGCCTCCTTGGAAATCTTCTCATACACATTGACCGGACGACCCTCCGCGTCCACCTCGACCTTCATCTCCGGACGGTCGAAGTCGATGGCCCCGGCCTTGCGCGCCTTTGCCTTGAACTTGGCCGCGAGGGCGTTGAGAGTCACTATGGCCTCGGCAAGGGCGTCACCCTCCGGGACGCTGTCCGCCTCGATATATGCCTGCGCCCGGTCGTAGGTCAGGCGGCGGTTTGACTTGATGACGGTGCGCCCGATCCAGCGCGACTTGACGTCGGCGCGCGGCGTGATCTCGAACACGGTGGAGAATGTGAGCTTCTCCTCGTCCTGGCGGAGCGAGCAGAGCTTGTTGCAGAGCTTCTCCGGGAGCATAGGCACGGTACGGTCCACCAGATAGACGGAAGTGCCCCTGTCGCGGGCTTCCTTGTCCACGGGAGTGCCGGGCTTCACATAATATGACACGTCGGCGATATGCACGCCCACCTCGTAATTGCCGTTGTCCAGCTTGCGGAACGAGAGCGCGTCGTCGTAGTCCTTGGCGTCATCGGGGTCTATGGTAAAAGTGAGCGTGTCGCGGAAATCGCGCCTGCCCTTGAGCTCCTCCGGACCGATGGTGTCGGGGATGAGGTCGGCGGCGGCCTCCACCTCCTTGTCGAAGCGGTACGGCAGATTGAACTCGGCGAGTATCGCGTGCATCTCGGTGTCGTTCTTCCCCGGCTCGCCCAGCACGTCGACTATGTGCCCGTGAGGGCCGACATCCTTGCGGTCCCAGCGGTCCACGACTGCCGCCACCTTCATCCCGGAGGCGGCCCCGAGGCGTGCGGCCTCCTCCGCGTCGACCTCTATGTCATAAGGCATCGAGCGGCTCTGCATCAGCACCCAGGCCTGCGGGCCCACGCTGTGCAGGATGCCGACGAAGGGCTTGCGGGAGCGCTCCACTATCTCGACCACCTCGCCCTCGCGGCGCTTCTCCTCACCTTTGCCCTTTTCTCTGGTGACCGCAACCCTCACCGTGTCGCCGTCCAGCGCGTGTCGGGTCCTGGACGCCTTCACGAATATGTCTTCCTCCTCTCCTTCAACCAGCACAAAGATAAATCCCTCTCTGGTCATCTGGACCTTCCCGGTATACTGCGGGAATTCCTTGCGGCGGGCCTGACGCCCGCCTCTATGTCTTGAGTTTCTGCTTCTGTTCCTGTTTCCTTTTCTGTCCATAATGACTTGAAGAATATGTTACCCTTATTTTATTGCCGTGAGCAGTTTCATCCCCGAGCCGGAAGGCTCGATGCGGAGCTCCCCCTCGGAGGCGAACGCGAGTACCGTCTCCCCCGCCTTGAGACCGAGGGTCGAAGCGGCGGAGCTTACCCGTCCCTCCCCCTCGATGCAGATCAGCACTATGAATTCGGAGCAGTCGGAGAGGCTTCTCGCATAGGGAGAGTCCGGCTCCAGCAGGCCCGTCTTGAAGTACGGGCAGTCCACGAGCGTGACCTCGGCATCCCTGCGCGGGATATACTCGGTACGGTAATCCGGATAGACCCTGTAGTCGATGGCGTCCTTGGCGAGCTCGGTATGCAGCGGGCGCGGCTTGCCGTCAAGTCCCGGACGGTTGTAGTCGTAGATGCGGTAGGTGATATCCGAAGTCTGCTGAATCTCTGCAAGATAGCAACCCGCGCCTATCGCGTGGACCCTGCCCGCCGGGAGGAAGAACACATCTCCGGCACGCACATCGTGGGACGCAAGCACGGAGACGATTTCGTCTCTGCGCACCAGCTCCTCATACTGCTCCGGACTGATCCGGGTGCTGAATCCGCTGAGCAGCTTCGCCCCCTCCTCCGCACGGATCACATACCACATCTCGGTCTTGCCGCTGCAGTTGTGCCGCTTGGCGGCAAGGGAGTCATTCGGGTGCACCTGTATGCTCAAATCCCGCTTCGCGTCGATAAACTTGATCAGAAGCGGGAAAGTCCCGGGATAGAGTCCGGTGATTTTGCGGCCCTTCTCAGGACCTTCGGACACCGTGGACTCGAAGCCGGGGACAGCGGAAAGCACCCACTTCTCGCTGCCCCAGACCAGGGTCTTGACTATCGGGTCAAATTTATACATTTTTATACATTATATGAGCGGTTCTGCGGTCATCGCCTCCGGCTGAGGGATGCCCATCAGCTTGAGTATGGTCGGGGCCACGTTGCACAGAGCCCCGTCCCTGACGCTCTTCACCTCCTCTCCCGCGCCTATCACTATGAACTGCACGAGATTGAGGGAGTGGGCGGTGTTTGGCGTGCCGTCGTCGTTGACGGCGTGGTCGGCGTTGCCGTGGTCGGCGGTGAGCAGCACCACATAGCCGTGCGCGAGGGCGGCGGTCACCACGGCCTCGACGCAGCCGTCGATGCAGCCCACGGCGTTGCATATCGCGCCATAGACTCCGGTGTGGCCCACCATATCGCCGTTGGCGAAGTTGAGGATGATCATATCCTCCTTCTCGGAGCGGATGGCCTCGCAGAGCTTGTCGGTGACCTCTATCGCGCTCATCTCCGGCTGAAGGTCATAGGTGGCGACCTTCGGCGAGTTCACGAGTATCCGGTCCTCGTTGTCGAACGGAGTCTCCCGTCCGCCGTTGAAGAAGAAGGTCACGTGGGCGTATTTCTCGGTCTCGGCGATGCGCAGCTGCCTCCTGCCGGCCCGGGCGACGGTCTCGCCGAGGGTGTCCCTGACCTCCTCCTTGTCGAAGAGGATGTGCACGCCCTTGAACGAAGCGTCGTATGGGGTGAGGCAGCAGTAGTAGAGAGGAAGGGTGTGCATACCCTCCTCAGGCATATCGTTCTGGGTCAGTACGGCGGTGAGCTCGCGGGCGCGGTCGTTGCGGAAGTTGAAGAATATGACCGCATCCCCCTCCTCGACCTTGGCGAGCGGACGCCCGCCCTCGGTGATGACCACAGGCTTGATGAACTCGTCGGTGACTCCTCCGTCGTAGGAAGTCTGTATCGCGGCGGTGGCGGAAGTGAACTCCGCCCCCTTGCCCTCCACGAGCATATCGTAAGCCTCCTTGACGCGGGCCCAGCGCTTGTCGCGGTCCATCGCGTAGAACCTTCCGCAGACGGAAGCCACCTTGCCGGTGGTCTGCGCCATCTTCTCCTCAAGCTCGCCGACAAATCCCAGACCGCTGTGCGGGTCGGTGTCGCGCCCGTCCATAAAGCAGTGGACATAGACCTTGTCGAGGCCCTCCTGCTTCGCTACGGCGAGGAACTCATAGAGGTGGTCGAGTGAGGAGTGGACTCCTCCGTGGGAGCAGAGGCCGAAGAAGTGGAGCTTCTTCCCGCTCTTCTTCACATAGTCGTATGCAGCCCGTATCTCCTTGTTGTCGAGCAGCTTGTGCTCGCGGCAGGCTATATTTATCTTCACGAGGTCCTGATAGACGACGCGGCCCGCACCGAGGTTCATATGTCCCACCTCGGAATTGCCCATCTGTCCGTCGGGCAGCCCCACATACTCGCCGCAGGCGTGCAGGTGGGACATAGGATACTTCGCGCGGAGGGAGTCGATATACGGCGCACCCTGCGTGTAAATCGCATTCGAGCGGTCGTGCCTGCCTTCGCCCCAGCCGTCGAGAATCATCAAAAGTACTTTTCTATTCATTTTTACCAACAATAAATCCGTCTTCACAAATCCGACTCCGGCCCGCGGCTTCTCTTCTCTGCCGCCCGCCGTGCCGGCATTCAGTCAATCAGCCCTCTCCCGCGGAGCATCGCGGAGGAGTCCGGCTCGCGCCCGGTGAAGGACCTATAGAGGACCATAGGCTCCTCTGAGCCGCCCTTCTCAAGGAAAGTCTCCCTGAACTTCTTCGCCAGAGCGATGTCCCATACCCCGTTCGGCGAAGCCTCGAACACGCTGAACGCATCCTTGTCGAGCACCTCCGCCCAGAGATATCCGTAGTAGCCGGAGTTGTAGCCGCTCCCGCCGAAGATATGGTTGAAGTAGGTGCTGCGGTAGCGGAACGTGATCTGAGGGATGAGCCCGATCTCGGCGGCGACTTTCTTCTCGAACGCGTCGACGTCAACCCCCTCCACACTGCCAAGCTCGTGCCACTTCATATCGAGCATCGAAGCCGCGCAGAGTTCCGTGGTCATGAAGCCCTGGTTGAACTTGAGGGCGTTGTTGATCTTGGCCACCAGCTCCGCCGGGATGACCTCTCCGTCGCCGTTTATGGCGTACTGCGCGAGGAGTTCAGGCTGGAACGCCCAGTTCTCGTTGAACTGCGAGAACATCTCCACGAAGTCGCGGGTGACGTTGGTGCCGCTGACGGACGGGTAGTGACACTTTGTCAGGAGCCCGTGCAGGGCGTGGCCGAACTCGTGGAATACGGTCTGCACCTCGTCGATGCTGAGATACTCGGCGAGATTGCCCACATTGACGATGATAGGGCGCACTTCATTGCCCTCCGCATCCACATATTGCTCGCGGATATTGTTCATCCACGCGCCTCCCCGCTTGCTTGCGCGAGGGAAGTAGTCGGTGGTGAAGATGCCGAGCAGCGAGCCGTCCGCGTCGCTGACCTTGTAGGTCGTGACCTTGTCGGGGTTGTAGGAAGGCACACCTTCGAGCTTCTCCATATTGACTCCGTAGAGGGTCTTGGCCGCGATGAACACTCCGTTGACGACATTGTCTATCTTGAAATAAGGCTTGGTGACGGCCTCGTCGAGGTCATACTTCGCCTTGCGGACGCGCTCGGCGTAGTACCACCAGTCCCAAGGCTCGATCTTCGACCCGGCAGGGAGTTTGCCGTCCTTGATATCCTGATCCATAACTGCCTGCATATCGGCGAGTTCAGTCTTCGCCTTGGCGACCGCAGCCTTCATTATCCCGGCAAGGAAGCTGTCCACGGTCTCCGGATTGGCCGCCATCTTGTTGGCAAGGGTGTAGGCGGCTGAAGAGTTGTAGCCGAGTATCCCGGCTTTCTGCGTGCGGAGCGAGACGAGCTCAATGATGAGGGCGCCGTTGTCGTTGGCGTTGCCGTTATGCCCCCGGGAGGTGTAGGCCTCGTTGTACTGGCGGCGGAGTTCGCGGTCTTCGGTGGAAGCCATCCGGTCGGAGTAGGCCGACACGCTGAAGCCGAACTTCTCGCTGAACGCGTTGGACTCGGCGAGGATGTTGTTGCCTATCTTCTGGGTCAGCTCAGCCATACGGGTGTTGATTTCGCGGAGCTTCGCCTGCTCCTCTTCCGGAAGGCCTATGCCCTCGCGCTCGAAACCGTCGTAGAGCTTCTTGAGCACCATCTGCTGCTCGCGGGTGAGCGCGGACTGGTCGGCGTCATAGACGGCGGCCACCCTGTTGTAGAGGGCCTTGTTGAAGGAGATGTTGTCGCTGTGGGCGCTCAGCATCGGGATGGCCTCGTCCTGCACCGCATTGAGAGCGTCGCTGCGGTCGGTCTCGCTGACATTGAGCAGCACGCCCTGCACCTTGCTGAGCGTCAGTCCGGAAAGCTCCATCGGGGCGATTGTGTTGTCGAAGGTCGGGGTGTCCGGATTGGAGACGATGGCCTCGATCTCCGCGTTCTGCTCCGCGATGCCGGCCTTGATGGCCGGGATATAGTCCGATGTGCGTATCTTGTCGAAAGGAGGTATCCCGTAAGGGGTGTCCCACTCCGTGAGGAAAGGATTGGTTCTGCTGCAGGCTGTCATAGCGATTGCGATTGCCGCGATTGAAAGGATTCGGTTCATATTGTGATCATTCGTTTATTTCGATATCGTCGATATTGTTCACGACCATCTGCACCTTGCCCTGATAGAACGAGAGTATGCCGGTGACATTGATGGATTTCTTGCCCCTCAGCACGGCCTCGGGAATCTCGGTGTCCGCAAACTTGGAATACCCGCTGGTGCGGATCTGCACGCAGACTCCGCTGCCTCCCTGCCGGGTGGAGAAGTACTGGCTCACCGAGCCGGCGGCCTTCTCGATGTCGGGATAAGACACATTGCCGGCCTCATCCACGACCCTATGGTCGCCTACCGTGCCGTAGTTCTGTTCGTTGGCGTTGCCTATCTTGACCTCGTCCCAGATGCCGGAGAGCAGATATTCGGTCATCCTCGCCTTGGACATCGCCCAGGTGGTGACTCCCGTATCCTCGCCGGAGATGAAGATGCGGTTGGAGGAGAGGTCCTTGTCTTTGTTGGAGTCGAGATAGAGAAGCACGAACGCCTCGTTATTCTCTTTGTAGCGGGAGTCGTACCATCCGTAGTAGAGGTCCTTGATGGTGACGAGCTTGCCGACGCTGCTGTCGGTCGCCTGCGTGGCCGTGCTCCCGTCGGGGATTTCACTCTCGGAGAGCACCACCGGAGCAGGGACGCCCTCGACTTCACCCTTGAAGATATGGGTATTGATGAGCAGGGTGGACTCCAGATACGAGGTCTCGTACTCCCCGGACGGGTCCTTGAAGCCTATCTGGACCATACCGTTGCCGTAGCCGCTCTTGTAGCCGTACATCCCGAGGCTCAGGTCGCGGCAGTCCACATAGATCCTCTGCCCCTGCTTGTAGTCGTTGTAGAGGCCGTTCTTGCCGACCTTGATCTCGATGCCGCCGGTCTCGTCCTGGATATAGAAACTCTTGTAGAAGTTGCCCGGACGGTCGGTGGTGCTGACCACGCCGGAGATGACTATGTTCTCGTCCATCACCCAGGGCGAACCGGTCTTGTATCTGGACGCGAGCTGCGCGATCGTGTGCGTGGCCGTCATCTTCACCGGCTGCTCCCTGTCGGGATTGTCGTATCCGCCGGGAAGCACCGGCTGGAACTCCTCCTTGAGGCTCTGGCACGACGCGAGCAGGGCGACGGATGCCAATATGATAAGTGACTTTTGCATATGCCTTAGAATCTGAAATAGAGGTTCAACATATAATTGGCTCCCTGCATATAGAAGTACTTCGGGTCGAACCGGTAGTAGCGGTCCTTGCCGTAGCTGCTGATCAGGCGCGTCTGCTCATAGCCGCCGGTACGGACCTTGAGGTTGTTGAGCATATTCTTGACTTCGAGAGAGAAGCCGAAGTTGTACTTGCGGTTGATGTACCAGCTCTTGCCGACACTGCAGTTGAGCAGGAAATACGGGCTGAACTCCTCCTGGGAGGCCATATACTCGATTTCCGCCGGAGTTTCGACCCCGTCGCCGCCGCTGCAGGCGAATCTCGTCCTGTAGAGCGGGTTCATATCGAGATAGGTCTTCGCGAAATACTGCCCGTTGAGCTCGAAGAACCAGTAGCTTGAAGTACGGTAGTTGAGCGCGAGCTCGGTGGCGAGCTGAGGGGTGGAAGGCACATAGTGCCGCTTCCATCCGCTGATGATGTAGTTGCCGTCGACATCAAGGTCGTAGATCGGGCTGCCGTCATCACCGTAGCCGGCGATCTTGTAGACAGGGTGGCTCTTCCAGTAAGGCACCTCATCATCGCGGATGATTTCGGCGCTGTTGTCCACGGTCTGCACCATATGAGGGTTGCTGGTGTAGCAATAGTTGCCATAGCTGACCACGGCGCTGGCGCTCAGGCCGCTTACGAACAGAGGCACCTTGGCCCCGAATTCCACTCCGAGGTGGCGCTGGTCGATGCCCGTCATCGCGAAGTTGGTGAACGAGTTCTGCGAGTCGTCATAGAAGCTCATCACGTCGCTCTGGTCCTTGATGCCCGTGTAGAACCCGGTCAGCCTGAGGTTGATGCCGTTGGCGCCGCTGTACTGATAGTTGACGTCGGCGGAGAGGGTCTTGGTCGTGGTGAGTCCCTCCACCAGCGAGTTGCGCGTGCGGGCGGAGATGAAGGCCTGATTGAATGTCGGGGCGTCGTTAAACCAGCCCGCGTTGAGGGAGAGCCTGTGCCCTGCCTTGAGGTCGTAGGACGCTCCGAACTTGACCGCTCCGGTGACGAAGCGGCTGACGGCGGATTTGCCCTTGGAGCTGATCACCCGGCCCTTGCTGTCGTAGTTCGTCAGCACGCGGCCCTGATAGCTGATCTCCTTGCCGTTGTCGTCAAGCCCCGCGAAGAGTCCCTTGCGCACAAGTCCGTCGCGCCAGAAAGCCTCATAGCCGAGGTCGCCGGAGAGGTTGAGAGTCAGCGGACCGCGGGCGTAAGTCCCGCTTGCCCAAATCTTTGCGCGGCGTATCTGCGCGAGATAGTCGTAGCCGTACTTGCCGCCCTGCGCTATCTGCTCGGCGGTGTTGCCGTGGGCGAAGAAGTAGTCGAGGTCGTTCTGCACGAGAGCCTCGTTGGACGCGAAGTCGCGCTCGGCGAACGAGTCGATGTTGAGGTAGTACTGTCCTCCGAGGAGGTCGTTGAGCTTCTTGTAGTTCTCAGTCCTGTTGAGTTTGAAGTTCGCGCCGGCGCGCAGAGTCAGCTCGTCGGTCGGCAGCCACTTGAGGCTTGCCGCGAGGTTGAGGTCGTTCTGGTCCACACGGCGCTCTTCGAGAGCGTATTTGCTGCGCCCGCCCTCGCTGGCATAGTTGACATTGTAGAGACGGTCCCAGTTGAGGTGCTGGTAGTTGGCCATCGCGGCGGTGTGCCGGGTCCAGGAATAGCGGGCCCACTCGGCCTTCTCCTCGTTGGTGCGGTTGTAGTCGCTATCCTCCAGGTAGAAGTAGGACGGGAGGTTGCGGTAGTAGTCCGGGCGCGGGTCCTGGGCGTCGTACCAGTCGAGAGCGGTATAGCCGTTGTAGCCGCTGCGGTAGAGCAGGGTCGCGCCGGCGCTCAGCTCCTCGGTCGGAGTATAGTCATACTTGAGCACCACCACCGGCTCGAAGGTCCTGCGCACGCGCGAGTTGCGCACGCGTCCGTTCTGGTAGCCCCAGTTGGAGTTGTACATATTGTCCCCCATCAGGTCGTAGACCTCCTGGGTGGAGGCGTTCTGCGCACCGCGTTCCCCGGGGGCCGCGAAAGCTATGAGGGAGAGCTTGTGAGAGTCGGAGAACTTCTTGCTCACTCCGGCATAGGCCGACAGCGCACGGTAGTAAACCCCCTCAACCCAGTCGTTGCCGCCCAGGCGGGTGGACACGTTGAATGCATAAGACCAGCCGTTGTCAAGCTCGCCGGAGGCATAGCTGGCCATCAGGCGGAGACGGTAGAGGGCCGAATTGGAGAGAACGGAGAATCTCCATCCGGTACGCACCGCCGAAGGCACGGCGGCAATGTTGACAAGGCCGTTGTAGCGCCCGTTGCCGAAATCCGAAGTCTCAAGCCCTATCGTGGAATCCTTGGAGCGCATAGCCTCGTTGAGCCCGGTCCAGAGGGAATATGGAGAATACCCGGAGAGAGCGTCGTTGAGCGGCACTCCCGCGAGATAGACATCCTGGGTCTCGGAGTTGTAGCCCCTGTTCTTGAAGCGGACAGAACTGAACCCATAGCCCGCGACGCTGGTATAGACATCGTTGGAGCCGAAGAGTATGGTCGGAGCGTCGGAGTAGCCGCTGTCGTCGAGGTCGAACTCGGCGAAGCTGGACGCGTCGGCGTCCTCACCCCGCAGACTGCGGGACATGGTGACGAACATCAGGTCGCGCACCTTGCCGTCCTCGACGGTCACATTGACCTGAGCCGGCAGGAAATCGTCTGCGCTGACCTTGAGCGAATAGTTGCCGTCGGCGAGCGACTCGAAGAGGAAGAGTCCGTCCGGGCCGGTCGTGAGGCTGCGGGTGTAGCCGTCCGCACCTGCGATCTCGACCAGCGCTCCCGCTACCGGGACACGGTCGCCCCGGCTGACTACGACAGCCTTGACCCCGCCGCCGAGGCTCTGGGCGGACACGCCCAGAGAGAGCAGCAGAGAGAGTGAAAATAAAAGTATCTTTTTCATCATTTACCTATTACTATGTAAGTTGGATAGTGGTCCGAGTAGCCTCCGATAAAGGCCCCGCTGGAGAAGGTGCGGAACGGCGTGTCCTTGTACTGCCCGCTCTGCTGGGTCATAAACGGCTTCTTGAATACGCGCCCGTAGTATCCCTTGCGGTGAATCTTGCGTATCCGCAGTCCGCCGTCCGGAGCCGAGGCGAGGTTGTAGTTGGCGAGGATGATGTCGTAGATGTTCCATGCGCCCTGATATGCAAGCGAGCCGTAGCCGTCGGCGAGCATCCGGGTGAACGGGGAGAAAAAGTCCCCCGGCTTCACGTCATTGATGTCGCCCTTGCCGTGCAGCCACACCGCGATGCTCTCGTCGGTAGGGTTGTCGTTCATATCGCCCATCACCACAATCTTGATCCCGGGATACTTCTGCTGCATCATCTGCGAGTGTTTGTAGATGATTTCGGCACCCAGCGACCTCAGATCGCCGCCCTTGCCTCCGACACGGGAAGGGAGATGGGCCACGTAGAATGCGAACTGCTCCCCCTCGATGGTGCCGTGGACCATCAGTATGTCACGGGTGCGGAACGCTTCCTGCTCCGCCTTGCTGAGAGTGACGGGGACTTCCGTGCCCTCGAACGAGAACGGGATCGACTCGCTGTCCAGATATGTAAACTGGTCCGGACGGTAGATCAGCGCCACGTCGACGCCGCGGCGGTCGGGGCTGTCGTAGTGGACTATCTGATAGTTGGCAGCCGCGATGTCGGCGGCTGCCACCAGGTCCTCCACCACGAGGCGGTTCTCCACCTCGCTGAGGCCGAGTATGGTGTGGAAGACTCCGTTGTCGTCCTTCATCGCTTTGATGACGCGGGCGATATTGTTGATCTTCTTGTCATACTTGGCCTGCGTCCACTTGTAGCTGCCGTCGGGGAGGAAGTCGTTGTCGTTCTTGATCGGGTCGTCGTAGATGTCGAAGAGGTTCTCGACATTGTAGAAGCCGACGACATAGTTGTGCTTCTGCGCTCCGGCGCTCAGGCTCACGAGAAGCAGAGCGAATATGTAAACTATCCTTTTCATTGCTAATTGGTTTTCCACCAGCTGTCGACTGCGGATTCGACTGCGGCGGCCCTCTCCGGGCCGATCCTGTCGGGAAGATTATAGAAGAAGTCCACTCCTCCGAGCTGCTTCTCCAGCGCGTCGATGCTCATCGACTGCGTGGACATTATGGCATCGTTGGAGTACTCCTTGTGCTCGAAATAGAACGCTATGCCTATATAGCCCCCGGTGGCGGCGCCTATGCTGCCGCTCTTCTTGTAGCCGAGCAGGGCCTTGAAGTAGCCCACAGGGACTCTGACCTTGACGCCGTTGTTGTCGTAGGCGTATTCGGTGGAGGACTTGTAGTCCGCGCCCGTCACCACATAGAGCGTGTCCATCTGGTAGCTCCACCCTCTGACTTTCCCCTCGAGAGTCGCCCAGGCTCTCTCGTTGAGTACGCCGCGCTGGGGAGTCATATTCGTGAAGTAGAAAGTGGACACATTGGCGCTCAGCCTGTCGGCGGAAGGCAGCTGATGTCCGCGCTGATAGCCAGCCGAGAAGCCGCTGTAGAGGCAAGGCTGGTCCGCTGCAGGCAGCAGAGGGTCGTACCCCCAGGCATTGGTGCGGCTTCCCGAGCCGATAAGTCCCTTGTTGAGGGGGTAAGCCACGCAGAACGAAAGCTTGGCCTCCTTGTCATAGAAGAAGGAATAGTTGCGCATCTTCTTGCCGGAGACTGTCATATCGTGGCTGTAGAACTCCAGGGTCCCGTCGCTCAGGGCCGGAAGCTCCAGCCAGCCCGCATCCTGCGAAGGCTGCGGGGTCGGGTCGGGAGTGGCGCCCTTGCCGCTCTGGGAGAGTGTGACGCCCGACTCCTTGCCGGAGCACTTCAGAAGCAGGGTGCAGCTGCGTGCGCTCTCGCCGGGATTCGCCTCCCAGGAGAGGACAATTCCGGAGGCGCTGCCGCTGCCGGAGGTCCTGTCCACGCTGGCCCACGCCTGAGCGGAGTCTCCGAAATCGAGGCTCAGAGTCCAGGAGGAGAAAGCCGTGAGCCTGATGAACTGCTGCCCCGAGGCGGAACTCAGAGAGGGATTGGGCACGGTCAGAAGCACCTCGCCCTGCTCCACGGTCCCCTGCGTGGTGCCGCAGGAGACTATGGACAGCAGCAGCGAAAGCCCCGCCGCGGCAAGCTTGAGGGATCTGTTATTCGGCAGCAAAATATACTACTTTGGATATCTGGACGACTCCGTTGCTCTTTGCCTGCTTGCAGTCGAATACAAGCTCGTAGTAGAGACCTGCCGCCTGTTTGTCGGCATCGATGGAGATCTCGATAATGCCTGTCTTGAGGCCTTCCACGGCCTTGGACAATACCGTGGCGCTCTTCTCGGCGTCGCTATAGACGTTGAAGGTCAAAGAATTTACGTAGTCAGTGCTTATGACATCGATGGAAACCTGCAGTTTGGCGAGTTTTGCCGCGATAGGAGTGGCAGTGAAGATGCTCGCCTCTGAGTCTCCTTTCGTGGTGCCACACTTGATATAGGACCAGTCGTTGTTCCAGCTGTTGTTGTTGAAATTGGCGATGGTGAACTCGTTGGCGCCGATTTTAGCCGTCCAGGTCGAGGTATAGTTGTTTTTCTTGTTGCTCTCGCTATTGTCATCAGGGAATGTGAGTATCACGGAGCCTTCAGGATATGTCACTCCCGCCCCGGCCTCGTGGGACTTGTAGATGGCAGGGGCACTGCTGCCGCCCGCCTGCGGGGTGCCGTTGTGTTCTGAACGGAGCGTCCACATGGTCACCACGTCGGTTTCCTTGAGTCCGATGGACGCGAACGACTGGTCGTTCTTGCCGTCCGCCCAAGCCTTGACCAGGCCCCAGACAAATACGCTGCCCGTTTCATCCTCGATGGTGAAGTTGCCGTACGCGGCGCCCGCGATGCTGATGATTTTGCCGCTTAGTTCATACCAGTCGGTGGTGTTGACCGGCTTCGCGAGGAATTCCTCGATGCTCACCTTGGTAGCGGAGGTAGGTTCCGCAACTGGCTCGTCGTCGCCGCCGTCACCGCCGGCGGAGGAGCCGTTGATGCTCACAATCTGACCGCCCTGGTTGAGTTCAGGGGTATCGCCTCTGTAATTGATGAGTTTTCCCTTGACCACGACTTCATCGCCGACCTTGATCTGGTCTGCTGCGCTGAACTTTTCCCCGCCCAGATAGTACACACGGAATACATAGAACTGCTCTTCATCCTTGGTGCCGCCATCGGAAATGTAGAATGTAGCGTTGCCGTAGGAGCCGGTGTCCACTTCTCCGATTGAAGCTATCTTGCCCTTGACATAGTAGTCCTCCGTGCTGGCCGTGGAGCCGATTTCGACGCACTTGGCGTTGGCAGCCGCCGCGTTGAACGGGTCAGCGAGGGTGCCGCTGCCCTTGCCTCCGCTCTCTATCGCACCCTTCTGCGTGATGGTCAGAGGGGCTTTGTAGAGGATGTTGCCATAGAACACGATGTTTGCCGTGCGGTCCGCACCTTCGTTCTGGAGAACCTTGAGGGTGATGGTCTGCGCGTCTGCCGAGGCCTTGCCGCTCTCGGGAGAGATGCTGAGCCACTGCTGCACTTCTGCAGTGTAGCCCTGGAGAGCCCAGTCCACTGTGGCGGTGAGCTTGATTGTGAGTTCCCCGCCTTCCTTAGGGATTTCGACGCTGGCCTCGGATATCTCCACTTTCTCGGGTCCGAGGTCCACAGGTTTCTGGCAAGCCACGAAGGATGCCGCAGCCGCCGCGATGATTGCTAAAAGATGTTTTGTTTTCATTGTGTCGTATATTAGCTTGTTGTTATCCTTAACCTACAAAGATAATGATTTTTCGACACTTTGCCAATATTCTGCCCACGCGCCGGCTCTCGCCTGTGCGCCGAAGACCGCGACTGGCACAGTGTCTCCAACGCAAGCAGTCCGGCGGGGGTGCCGCCGGACTGCTCAAAGTTTACGGCCGGAATCCCGGCGCGCAAAGGGTCAATTACTCCACGCAGGTGATTTCGATCTTGCCGAGATAGACGGCATAGTCCGAAGTGTTCTTGATGGTGAAGTATGTATAGTCCCCGCCGGAAAGGTCGAAAGTCGTACTGGTCGCATCGCTTGTGCCGGTGAGAGCCGTACCTTCAGGCTTTTCCGCAGTCCCTGCGTAAAGCTTCAGGTTGTCCGGATAATATGTCTTACCGTCGGTAACGGTCACCTTGATGGTCTTGATCTTCTTGAGAGCCGTCTTGTTGGCAAGGTATCCGCCCCCCTTCTTGAACTGAATTCCGCTGCCATAATTGGCCACATTCATAATATAGCAGTCAAGTCCGGAAAGGGAGACAACAGTCTCTTCTGTCGGATATGCGGCCGGCAGACCGTCAGTGGTCAAGGTGTAGGTCGGAGCGTCGACATCCGGGGTGTCATCCCCGCCGTCCTCCGCAGGAGCAGTGTAGGAGAGAACCACTCCGCCTGAAGCCATCTGGGCGGAGGAGCCATCGTACTCGTCCCTCTTGCCCGCGACAGTGATTGTGCCGCCGACCTCAGGATTGAGGACTGCGACATCAGACTTGTCGAAAGTGGTGACACGATAGAGATAGAGAGTGTTGTCGCCATCCTTGATGGTGATGTTGACATTGTTGTACTTGGACTTAGGGCTCAGACTCTCGACCTTGGTAATCTCGCCGCTGACGGCATACTCCTCACCCTTGGCGGCCGCAAGGAACTCTGCAACCGAAGCGGAAGCGTAAGTCTTGACAGACTCGCACAGGCCGCCGGCAGCCATCTGGGCGGTGCCGCTGAATGAACTTCTCTTGCCGACCACGGTGACGATATCGCCCTCCTTGATGCCGAGGTCCTCTATGTTGCCCTCCGCAGTCACTGCACGATAGAGCAGCACGCTATGTGCGAAATCGCCTGAAGACACGGTGATGTCGGCATTGTGATATTTGGAGCTGGCGGAAATCTTGGTCACGACTCCGGAGACGCGATACTGCGTGTCGCCCTCCTCGGCCGCGAGGAACTCCTCGACGGTAGCGTCGATGATTGCGCCCTTCTGGGAGAGTTCCACCTGGGCGGTGTACTCCTTGTCGCCGGATGCGGTGGCGAAGACTACGGTGGCGGAGCGGTCGCCGCCCTCATTGGCGGCAGCCTCAAAGCCCACCATGGTAGTGGTCCCCTTGGTGGCGATGACAGAAACTGACAGCCAGGACTTCGCCGCATCAGGAATCTGCACGCCCACTCCGTCTCCCTTGTTGGTGAGGGTGACGGTGAAGGTGCCGCCCTCAAGAGAGAGAGCCTCCGCAGGCTCGACTGACTCCACCTTGATGAGTGACTTGACAAGGCTTACAAATACACCGCCCGCCGCCATCTGCGGAGAACCGCTATACTCTCCCCGGCAACCTTCTACGGTCAGGAAATCACCGACTTCCATACCCAAATCTTCGATTTTCTGCCCTGAAGGCGGACCGAAGCGATAGAGGTATACGGAATACCCTTCGTCATCAGATATGGTAAGCGTCGCATTCTTGTAAGATGCAGAGATCTCCTGAATAGAGGTGATGGTACCCGCTATCCTGTAAACGGTACTTGAAACTTCTTTAGCAAGGAATTCTTTCAGCGGGATGACCACGGGCTCGACCTTCTCGGTCTGCTGGAGCACGTTCAGCTCCTGAGTCTTGCCGCTGCAAAGGAGACGCAGGGTAACCTCGTTGGTGGAGGTGGCGGCGTCCGCCTTGAAAGAGACTTGCGTCTCGCCCGCCACTCCGGAAACCGGAGCAACCGTAAGCCAGCCCGGGATATTCTCAATAGTCCACTCATCGGTGGCGGTGACGGTGATGGTCTTGGATCCGCCATCTGCAGGGATTGCCACATAGGATGAGGATACCTGCACCTCGGCGAGATGCCTCTCTATGCTCTCCTGGCAAGAGGTCGCCAGAGCGACGGCTGCCACGAGCGTGGTGATAATATATCTGAGTTTCATATCCTACGATGTTGTATTAGTTAAACATATACTTGATGCCGATGGAGGCGTACCAGCACTGGCCGACCGCGTGCAGAGGCACGAAGGTCTGAGTGTCGGCGCCGTATGCCTTGGCGGTGGAGAAGGTGGCATAGCCGTCAGCGTCCACTCCCTCATACTTGAGGATACGGCCGCTGTCGAGATTAGAGTTCATATACTTGCTCACGCCCCAGTTGGAGTTGAAGAGGTTGAGCAGGTTCTTGACATCGAAGCTGAGCTGCAGGGTGTTGGTGCTGCCGGCCACATTGACCTTGAAATCGTGCTTGTAGCTGAAGTCAAGCCTGTGAACCCAAGGAGAGTATACGCTGTAGGCCTCGGCATACTGTCCCTGATGTTTGCTGAGGTAGCTGTCGTTGTGGACGAATGCCATAAAGCGGTCACGGTCGTCCGTGCTGACGAAGCGGAACTCGTTGTTCGCAACCTGCTCGTCGGTAGGGATGTAGATGGAGTCGTAGTTGTAGCCGTCGCCGTTGATGTCATTGACGGTCATATAAGAGTATTTGTATCCGCCTCTCCAGGCCTCGTAGATGAAGCTGAAGTGGTTGCCGGACTTGTCGTCGTGCGTGAGGGAAGCAACCACGCGGTCAGGGGTGACGTACTCGGAGTTGTGAAGACCCGGGTCGTTAGGACCGTTGACGGTGGCCATATAGTTGAGTACGGATGAAGCGTTGCTTCCCGGCATACCGGTAAGCTCCTTGGACACCGTGTGGGTGTAGGCAGCCATGAGGCTGAGGCCCTCTACAGGACGCATATTCACCGTAACGTTGGCGGAGTAGCCGTAGCCCTTGCTCGTATTCTCAAGCACGTATGCGTTAGGCATATTGGCTGTAGTGCCGTCAGCCTTGGTATAGGTGAGCTTGTAGTTCTGATAGATGGCACGGTTGTCAGCTCCGTTGAACCTTGCGAATCCCTCGGTCCCCTTGATGCTCCAGTCTCTGAGGCATACGCCGTTGATCGTCTTGTTGAAGATGCCCTCTGCGGTGATGGTGAACGGGAATGAAGTAGGGAAAGCGTAATCGAATGCGAGGGAGGTCTTCCACACCTGAGGCATCTTGAAGTTAGGATCGACCGCTGAGATTTCAGATGGAGCGGTACCGTCCTCCGGCTTGATAGTCTCCGGATAACCGAGAGCGAAGAGCTTGGACTTCAGTTCGTTACGGGAAAGAACACCACCGGCGAACTGACTCATATCGGTAAGAGTGCCGCCGTTCTTGCCGGTGGCGTTGAGCTTGGCCTGATACTGAACCATACCGGAATTGGTAGGCATATTGGTGAAGAACACCAGAGGCAGACGGCCCGAGAAGAGGCCGGTGCCGCCGCGGACCTTGAGGCTCTTATCGCCGAGCACGTCCCAGGTGAAACCTACGCGCGGAGAGAGGGTGACGCTGCTGTTCGGCCACTTGCCGGTGTCGATGTGCCTGCCTTCGTAGTCGAGGTCGTAGATGGCCTGATTGGTCATCAGGTCGGAGTTGTTGAAGAAGAGGCCGTCCACGCGCAGGCCGTAGGTAAGCTTGAGCCTGTCGGTGGCGGACCAGTCATCCTGCGCATATACGCCCAGCTTGTTGAAGCGCACGCGGGCCGCAGGGTTTTCCTCTCCGTCGTAACCGTAAGTGAGGCAGACGATTGCAGGGGCTGCGCTGTTGAGGAAATCGTCAAGCGTGTTGTAGCGGTAGTATCCGGTACCGTTTCGCATATAGGAGTTGTCGGCCATCTGATACTCGTAGCTGACGCCGCCCACGATCTTGTGGTTGCCGTGGTAGTAGGTGAGGTCGTCCTTGATGTTGAGCACGTTGTTGTGGACGCCGTTGTTCCAGGTGAAGAGTTCGTATCCGAGAGCCATATAGGTGTTGGTCCCGTCGGCCTCAGCCGTCCCGTCAGGACTCATCTTGCCGCCGTCCATAATGTCGATGAACGGGAAGTCGGAAGAGTTGGTCCCGCGGGTGTCGTCCAGCTGGGAATATGTAGCGAGGAACTGGTTGGACAGCTTGTCGCTCAGACGGCTGTTGAGGTCGAGTGACCAGGTGTTCACCAGATTGTCGAGGGAGTACATCGAGTTGGCGAAAGACATAGAATAGAGGGAGGTACGTCCATTTGCGGAGCGGGAACCGCCGTCCATTGAAGATGCGTTAGGAGCCATCCAGGCCTTGTTGAGCGTGTAGTTGTAGCGCAGGGCGAGGTGATGCTTGTCGGAGATGTTCCAGTCGATGCGCGCAAGGAGCTTGCGGTTGCTCTCGTCGGCAGGGAAATCGGTATATGAACCCGTGTCGTAGCCGTATTTCTCTTTCACGAAATCCGAAACCTTCTGGAGGTCGGACAGGGTGGTGCGGGACAGATAGGCGTTGGAGTTGCCGATACCGTTCTCGGAGCCTCTCCAGTAGTTGGCTACGGTAGGAGTCTTCTGGGACTCGAAGTTGACGAAGAAGAAGAGCTTGTTCTTCACGATAGGACCGCCGAGGGTGAAGCCGTAGGTGGTGTTGCGGTCGGTGTCACGTGCGCCTGACACGGTCTCGCCGTCGACGGTGTCACCGCGCATATTCTCGTTGCGGTGATATACGTAGGCCGTTCCCTTGAAGGTGTTGGTACCGGACTTGGTGATGGCGTTGACGCCGCCGCCGATGAAGTTGGTCTGGCGTACGTCGTACGGAGAGATCACGACCTGCACCTCCTCGATGGCATCCAGGGAGATAGGGCTGCCGCCGCCCGGGAGCTTTTCGGTAAGTCCGAAGTTGTTGTTGAAGTTGGCTCCGTCCACCGTGAAGTTGCCCGTACGTCCGTCAGAGCCGGCGAAAGACATTCCGTTGCCTCCGTAAGGAGAAAGGCGGGTCACGTCGCTGATGCTTCTGTTGACCGTAGGGAGAGCGGTGATCTGGGCGTTGTTGATGTTGGTCGCGGCACCGGTCTTCTCGACGGCGAACTTGCTCGCTGCGGTAGAAACCACAACCGCTTCCGAAAGCATCTCCTTGTCATCGTTCAGATAAGCGTCCAGCTGATAGCTCTCGGCGAGCTGAAGAGTGACATCGGTAAAAGAGACGGTCTGGTATCCCAGACAGCTGACCTCCACAGTGTAAGGACCGCCGGCACGCATACCGTTGATGAAATAGCGTCCCTCAGCGTTCGCGATGGCGTGGTACTGAGTTCCGGAAGGCGTATGGACGGCTATGACGGCCGCGCCTGGCAGACTCTCTCCCGTCGAGTCGGTAATCTTACCGTTCAGGGAAGACGTTGTTACCTGAGCCGAAGCAGAGATAACGAAAAGCATTGCCGCGAAAGACAGCAAAAGGCTTTTGATTGTTTGTTTCATACCGTTTTTATAATAAAAAGTAATAGATTTTCCTCGCAAATATACGAAATTGTAAGTATTATGGAATATTGACTCCACCACTACCAAGGAGATGCTTTTAAATTTCGCCGCAAAGGTAATGTATCCGAAGCAATCAGCCAAATGTTTTAGCCTGCGATATGTTAAAATATTGTTATATTTGCCCCGAAAAACTACGAGGAAAGATTTGTATGCTTGCAACCTCGTATAAAAAATGCTAAAATGAACTATCTCTTCACGTCGGAGTCAGTCTCCGAAGGTCATCCCGACAAGGTCGCTGACCAGATTTCAGATGCAATTCTCGACGAATTCCTCCGCCAGGACAGGGAGGCCAAGGTCGCTTGCGAGACTTTCTGCACGGCAGGACTCGTGATTGTGGGCGGAGAGGTCCGCTCAGACGACGCCTATGTGGACATCCCCGGAGTGGCCCGCCGCGTCATCCGCAGGATAGGCTACACCAAGGCGGAATACGGTTTCGACGCATCCTCCTGCGGCATCATCTCCACCATCCACGAGCAGAGCGCCGACATCAACCGGGGCGTGGTCCGCTCCGAGCCCCTCGCACAGGGTGCCGGAGACCAGGGGATGATGTTCGGCTACGCCAGCATCGACACGCAGGAGTATATGCCCCTCGCGCTCTCCCTCTCGCACCGCCTGCTCCGCACACTCGCGGACATACGCCACAACGAGCCGGAACTGATGCCCTATCTGCGTCCGGACGCGAAGTCCCAGTTTACCGTGGAGTTCTCCGAGAAGCACCGCCCGGTGCGCGTGCATACCATAGTGCTCAGCACGCAGCACGACGAGTTCGACAGCGACGAGCAGATGCACAGCCGCATCGAGAAAGACGTGCGCGGGATAGTGATACCGAGACTCATCGCATCCCTGCCGGAAAAGACGGCCTGTCTCTTCGACGACAGGTTCATCCTGCACGTCAACCCTACGGGCAAATTCGTCATCGGCGGTCCTGCCGGCGACACGGGCCTGACCGGGCGCAAAATCATAGTGGACACCTACGGCGGACGCGGGGCTCACGGAGGCGGAGCGTTCTCAGGCAAGGACCCCTCCAAGGTCGACAGGTCGGCGGCCTACGCCACACGCTACATAGCCAAGAACCTCGTCGCAGCCGGAGTGGCCAAGGAGTGCCTCGTGCAGGTCTCCTACGCCATCGGAGTGGCAGAACCCGTGAGCGTGTTTGTGGACACCTACGGCACTGCTGCGACGGGAGGCTTAAGCGGCGAAGCGGCGGACGCACGCATCGCGCTTAAAATCAAGGAAATGTTTGACCTGCGCCCGGCTGCCATCATCGAGCGCTTCGCCCTCAAGAACCCTATCTACGAGCCTTGCGCCGCCTACGGACATATGGGACGCGAGCCTTACGTCAAGGACGGGATGCAGTTCTTCGGCTGGGAGAAGCTCGACAGCGTAGATGAGATAAGGCGCGAATTCGGACTGTAGGCATATGAAAGCCAAGGAGAAGAGCAGAGTGCGGATAAGCAACAGGAGGGCCTCGTTCGAATACGAGTTCCTCGAGCAGTACGATGCCGGCATAGTGCTGGTCGGCACGGAGATCAAGTCGCTCCGCGCAGGCAAGGCCTCGCTGCAGGACGCCTACTGCTACTTCTCCGGAGGGGAGCTATATCTGCGCGGGATGAACATCGCGACCTATTTCTGGGCCTCCGCCTGGAGCAGCCACGAACCCCTGCGCGACCGCAAGCTCCTGCTTACCGGGCGCGAACTGCGCCACCTCGCACAGGCCGTCAAGACCAAGGGGCTCACCATAGTCGCCACGAGCGCATATATCTCCGACAAGGGCTACGCCAAGGTCCACATCGCCCTCGCCAAGGGCAAGAAGGAATACGACAAGCGGGCCAGCATCAAGGAGAAGGACATACGCCGCGAACTCGAAAGGGACTGAAACCCTATGCCTAAAGTAAAGTCTGTCATAGCGGAGCTCCCGACCCCGGAGACCATAGACTTCGGGGCTCTCGCCCGCGACTACCTCGACTCCCTGGTGGACCTCATAGTCGTGCTCGGCCCCACCGCCTCCGGCAAGACCCGCTACGCCGTCGGACTCGCCAAGGAGATCAACGCCTCAGCCGAGCTCGGCCTCTTCGAGGGCTGTCCGGGCAGGATGACGGACGAGGTGCGCATCAGCGGGGCGGAAATCATCTCCGCCGACTCCCGCCAAGTATATAAAGGTATGGACATCGGCACGGGCAAGGACCTCTCCGAATATGACGGCATCCCCCACCACCTCATCGACATCCTGCCCGCGGGGGCGCAATACAATGTCTACCGATACCAGCGCGACTTCAGCAGGGTCTGGACGGAGCTGCGCCGCAGAGCGGTCGTGCCTATACTCTGCGGAGGCACGGGGATGTATATCAACGCCGTCACCGCAGGCTACGACTTCGCCTCCCGCAAGGCTCTGAGCGCGGAGCGGGGAGAACACGGCATCGAAGGCCTGCCGCGGCATCCTTTCTTCATCGGGACGCTCGTCTCGCGCGAGGAGCGCAACGAGCGGATAGACCGCAGGCTCGACGCGCGGCTTCAGGAGGGCCTCATCGAGGAGGTGCGCACTCTTCTGGAGAGCGGCGTGCCGGCGGAGACACTCATCTCCTACGGGCTTGAATACAAATTCGTTACCCTATACCTACAGGGGGCTCTTGACTACTCTCAGATGCGCGGAAGCCTCGCAGTCGCCATCCACCAGTTCGCGAAGCGCCAGATGACCTGGTTCAGAGGGATGGAGCGGAGCGGGGTCAAGATCCACTGGGTGGAGGTGTAAGCACTATCCCAGAAACGCGCCCTGCCCACGGGAGGCGTTCCGCAGGCGGCGGAGCTCCGGGAGGCGTCGCAGGAGAACAGGGATATAGCGCAGAGGCGCAAGGGATAAATTCTTGACAGACATAGCGACCAGCTCCAGCGGGGAGAGCAGTGCGCGGAGCGCGAAGACCCGTCGCGGATCGCTGAGCCGCACCGTGACCGCTATGCATTTGAGTCTTATGCGGCGCTCGCGCGGGCTGGGCCGGCCGGCACGGTCGTGCACCGCTGCTGCGGCGGGCACGACAGCGCAGCGGAGGCCGTGGTAGTGGAGACGGTCTATGTAGTTGTCGTCCTCGCCGTATTGCCTGAACGCCGGAGAAAATCCGCCGACGCGGCGTATCGTCTCGGCGGAGAGCAGCCAGTGCGCCGCCATCACGAACGGCACTTCGACGACTTCGGGAGAGGATTGTGCCTCCGGGCTTGCGGAGGCGGACGGAGCGGAGGAAGCCCCGTGGCTCCTCGGGGCTGCGGGGCTTCCGGCATATGTCATCCCGGAGGCAGACAGCCCGGAGGCGGCAGCCTTGAGGCGGCGGCCGCATTTCCGCTCGAACTGCCTGTCCATCCTCCCTTCCGTGTCCCGCTGCACCGGGCTCAGGATACCGAATCCGGGCCGCATAGCATCGACCAGCAGACGGAGGGTGTCGGGCAGCACCCAGGCGTCCTGATTGAGCAGATATACAAAGTCGTAGCCGCGCTCCAGCGCGAGACGCAGACCTATATTGTTGGCCGCGCCGAAGCCCGGGTTGCCGTCGCTACAGATGAGCTCCGCCTCCGGGAAAAGCCGCCTGATATAGTCCTGCGTGCCGTCGGACGAGCCGTTGTCCACCACCAGCACATCCGGAGGCAGCGAACTGCCCCGCAGACTGCCAAGGCACCGCTCCACCCACTCCATCGCGTTGTAGGTCACCACTATCACAAGTATCCGGGACATAGTGCAAATATATGCAAAATTTCAGTAGCTGCCCGCAGACATCTCGGCCAAAAGTGCCCAAAAAGGGCTGTCCGGCGGCAATCAGGGGCATTCCCGCGAAACGCGTGCCGGGCAAACGGCAGCGGAAGGCCGTCCGGTTGTAAATATCGAAAAAATGTGTATATTGCACAAAAATGCATTATGAAAACACTATTCACTAATCTGGCCCTCCTTGCAGTCCTGTCGGGGTTGTGTCTGTTCTGCACAGCTTTGGCAATTTGCGGATGTAACTGGTCCAAGGACTACTGGACAGATTCATACATACAGATGTATCTGGAAATCGATGGATTCTACTTCCGTCAGAATAGTTTGGGTGCGTTTAAATTCATAAGCGGCCACGGAAAAACGGGGGCTTTCAACGACAGTGGAGAGGATAAGGCCTGGTTTGATGAGGTCTGCGCGGCTAACGGTGACCTGACCTTCGGCAGAAAAATCTACCTTGTCCTGGGCATACCTAACATTCTCGCATACACACCCGACCTTGCCTCAATCGATGTTGTCTGCAATGACTTCTATGACTCCGACCATCAGGCAGGTGCTTCGCTGAATGACTGCATCACCATATCGTATACGGCAGCCGGGGATTACATCAGAAGCGGCTATCAAGGCCCTTTGCCGGCTACTGCCAAGAAGCTGCTCTCGGAACTCGAACAGAAAGACTTGGCCGTACTGCTGGTGGTGCCCAGATGTGAGCTGGATTTTGTAGTCAAACCCGAAGAACTTGCTGTTCATTCTATGACAATCAGGATGGATATGTCTGACGGACAAGAATATGTGGGCGAATTCAAGTACGACTTTGCAAGCGGCAGCCTCGCTCCGGGAGGAACTTAACGAAAAGCTCCTTGGGGCTGCGGCGGGTGAAGACGCTGCGGGTGATGTTTCGGAAAGTGAGGAGCTTGATGCGGTTCTCTTCCGTGGGGTGAAGGCGGCAGCGGAGGGCGGCCTTGGCCCGTTTTGCGCTCTCGGCGGTCCAGACGGCAAAGCCCAGAAGAAAGTAGCGGAGAGGAGAGCCGCCGCTGAAGAAGAGCAGGGAGCCGCGGACGGCCGCAGGCCGTACGGCAGGCGAAAGCCTGCCGGCGGTGGTGCGCCACTTGTGCACCACCGCCACCGCGGCATCCACATACACGCAATACCCTCTGCGGCGGGCGGCTGTCGACAGCGCGATGTCCTCGGGAGTGAAGAAATAGCGCTCGTCAAACCAGCCGAGTTCGCGGAAGACCCCGGTCCTGATGAGGAAAGCGGCGCCCGAGATGTTGGAAGTCTGATAGACCTCTCCGAAGAGCGGAGTCCGGCCTGCGGTGTCGTCTATGGGCTCCCGATACAGATGCCACTGCTGGAGCGCGTAATTGACCGGAGGATAAGGCGGGCGCCCGCAGAGCTGGAGCGAACCGTCGGCGTTGAGCAGCCTCGGGGAGACTATCGCCGCGCCCTCCGGAAGTCTCGCGAAGTCGGCGACGAGCCGCCCTATCACATCCTCGCGGAGCTCGGTGTCGTCGTTGAGTATGAAGCAGTACCGCCCCCGGGCCTGACGGAGGGCGAGGTTGTTGTTCTCGGAGAAGCCGCGCACCTCCCGGCTCTCGATGAAGCGCACCCAAGGGAAGTCGGCACGCGCCCGCGCGAGGTTGGCGTCAGAAAACATATAGGCCACGACCAGAGTCTCAAAGACAACTGAAGTGTGCGCCCGCAGGCTCTCAAGGCAAGGGTAGAGGTTGTCCGGCCTGTCCATACAGACTATCACCACACTGACCTCCGGGCTAAGCGCAGTCACGACCGCAGAACCCTCCCCTCTCATATCAGTCCCTCCGGCAAATCCAGGTCGAGCACCCGACGCCCGGGGTCGGACGAGATGACGAAGTCCTCGTGCAGCGGCACGAGGGTGTCCCCTACATAGATGCAGAAATTCCCCGGTATAGGCTCGATACCGGTCACTTCGCCTATCTTGCGCCCCTTATCCGTCACCGTCCAGCCCAGCAGCTCTTCCTCGCTCTCCTCCTCGACCTCCCCCTCGACGAAGATTTCGCGCCCGACCATCTCCTCCGCGTCCGCGAGCGAGGTGACGTCGACGAGATGCAGCACGGCCCTCGAAGCGCCCCTGGCCTGAATATCAGCGACAAAGAAAGGAACCGGAAGTCCATCGAAGATGATGAACACCGGTTCCTTGAAGTCAATCCCCTCCGCCTCGATGTCGAAGAGCCCTATCAGGAGTCCGCCATCGATGCCGTTGGATTTGAGAATCTTCGCGACGCGGAGCACGGGGGAACTTGTCTTGAACTATGCCTCGGCAGGGGCCTCGGCGGCAGCCTCCTCTGCAGGAGCCTCAGGAGCGGCAGCCTCTGCGGCCTGCTTGGCGGCGATCTCCTCGGCCTTCTTGCGGAGAGCTTCGGCACGGGCCTCGTTCACCTTGACCTCCTCGGCCTTGGCAGCCTTGCGGGCCTCGATGGCGCTGTTCTTGATGTCGGACTTCTTGGCCTCGATCTTGGCGTCGCGCTGGGCCTTCCACTCGTTCCACTTCTGGTCAGCCTGAGCCTCAGTGAGAGCGCCCTTGGCTACACCGCCGTCGAGGTGGTGACGAAGCAGCACTCCCTCATAGGAGAGGATGCGGCGGACGGTGAGGGTCGGCTCCGCTCCCACCTTGATCCACGCAAGAGCACGCTCCGGGTTCAGAACGATGGTTGCAGGGTTGGTGTTGGGGTTGTAAGAACCGATCTGCTCGATGAAGCGACCGTCACGAGGTGAACGCGAGTCCGCCACTACAATGTGGAAGAATGCGAAATTCTTCTTTCCGTGGCGCTGTAGACGAATTTTAACAGCCATTGTGAATCTGTTTTAAAGTTAAACCAAAATCATCCCTACCCGAGGGACGGACGGCAAAGATAGGTAAAAATTATTTATGCGGCAAATATTTGAGGCCGGGATGATTACGGCTGCTCTGCCCGCGCGGCAGCAGATAGTCCCGGGGGATGCCGCATCTGCGCAGGCAGGGCATCAGGGAGAGCTGGTCGCGGCGCGAGACCCGCAATACGCAACGCCACCAGAGCTCGTCCAGCGCGACGACATCGGGGTCGTTGTGCCGGCGGAAGATGATATTGTTCTCCATCAGGCCGGAGCCTCGGCGCATCCCCTGAAGATACTGCCAGACCCATATACGGATCAGCCCCGGGGCTGATATATACTTCATATTGAAACACATCCGCGCCTCCTGAAACACATCCGTCCGGCTCGGGTGGGAGACTCCGCTATACTTCACTCCTGCGGCGGCCTTGATGCGGACGGCCCGGTAGAGGGTATCGTCCAGCATCTCTATATTGCCGTCGATCCAGAGGGAGATGTCGTATTCCGGGAGCAGCGTATGCGGGTGCATCTTGGGATAGCGCGAGAGCAGCCCCGGCTCGATGATCCCGCAGTCCAGCTCGCGTATCTGCCAGACCCCGACCCGCTCCGAACTCTTCTCCCCTCTGCCCACGAAGCAGATGAAGTCAAGCTCCGGGGGCGGCGCCGCAGGCTGGAGCAAGGCATCATAAGAGCCTATGATACAGGTATATACTACTGCCCTCATCGTTCCGGAAGTTTGAAGTATCCCCCCAGCCGTTCGTCCACGCCTTCCGGCTCGAACGGCACCAGCCCGCTCCAATGGTAGAAAGTATATTCGCCGAAATAGACCCTGCCCCCGATATCGTAGAAATCCACCCTTACCTGAGGTATGCCCCCGGAGAGCTTAGAAGCAAGAGACCTCATCTGCCCGAAGCTCTCCGGACGCGGCGGGGCGGCCTCGGAGTTGGGGTGTCCGTTGCGGATGTCGAGACGGCGGTAGTCCATATCGAAGAAGTCGAACTTGGTCTCTTCGGTCGGAGACGACCTGTCGGAAGCGACAAACATCAGCTCCGGCTTCCCGTCGAAGCAGAAGAACTTATAGTCCCGCAGCCCGCCGCCCATATACGCCTCGGCGATGATGCGCGGCCTGACTCCCTTGTAGGCCCACTCGCGGTCGCGCCGCCAATAATCGGTCCGCAGGGCCTCCGACAACTTCCTGCACGCCGCCTCCCTGTCGAGAGAAGCCTTGTCAGTGCAGACCAGAGTGCTTCCGCTGTCGTGTGTGCACTTGAGCACGAACTGCTCCGGCAGCGCGTCCCAGTCTATGTCTTCGGCCCTGTCCCAGACGCCGAGAGTCGGGATGATATGCTCCTCCCCTATCAGCGAAGCGACATAGGGCTTCACCTCCGCCTTGTCCGCCAGAGTGTGGTACAAAGGGTTATGGTCATATAGCTTCTGCCACTGCAGCTTCTCTGTGTAGCGGGTCGGAGAAGAGAGGTTGAGCGTCCTGCCCATAGCGGAGAAGTAGCTGTCTTCCAGCGCAATCCGGGCCGGGAAGCGCTGCCTGCCGAGCTTGCGCGTGACAAGCGCCCGCTCGCCCGGAGTGAGGGCGAAGCAGAACACCGCAAGCCCCATCGAGCCCCAGCCCGCGAGACATATCAGCACAACGCGCAGCAGCCCTGAAGGCATCGAAAAGTACAGAGCCACAGGCAGCAGCAGCGAGCAGACGCTCACCTCCGCAAGGGGCAGAGCGACCGCACGCAGGAACTTCCCGAGCGGGAAGCCGCTCAAGGCACGCAGCAGGAGGAGCTTGAGGACCAGCACCGCGAAGTAGATGATGATGAATACGATATATGCCCACTGAGCCGGAGCCCCGAGCCTGAACGCGAGATAGACGAGCGGCAGGCAGAGGTAGGAGACAAGCCCCGTGACGAGATAGTACTTGCGCAGCCTCCCGACCGCGAGCGTAAGGGTCAGGGCGGAGTTGCCGCTGAGGTCGACCATCAGGGCGAGCAGCGAGAGCCTGATGAAATCAGCCGCCATCGGAGGCACCTCCACGAGCCAGAGCCCCAGCAGGGCCTCGGCCTCGAAGAGGAAGGGGATGAAGAAAGCGAATATCACCAGATACGAATACTTCGCCCCCTTGCGGACCAGCTCGAAGCAGTATTCCCGCTCCCCTGAAGCCCAGGACTTGGTAATCTGCGGGTTGAGCGCCGTGAGGAAATTGGAGACGAACTGCCGGACGATGTTCTCTATCTGCAACGCCACCCCCCTCGCAGCGTTGAGCGCCACACCGAAGAAGAGGTTGACCACCAGATTGACTCCCTGGGTGTTGAGCACATAGGCGCTAGTCCCGAAGAAGCTCCATCCGGCAAATCCGGCCATCTCCCGCAGCAGTGCTCCGTCCCATACGAGACGGCCCCTGCTCTCCGCGAAATGTCGCCGGCAATAGATTGAATATGTGCTCCTTACTATCACCGCCACCGCAAGGGAGAGCAGGGCGTAGGTCTCCAGTTTGTCGAAGACGGAGACATAGAGCAGCAGCGCCACCGAGAGTTTGAGCGCCGCCTCCAGGACGCTTATGAGGGCGAACGCGCCCATCCGCTCGCGGGCGATGATGACGGCTCCGTACGGCACGGCCAACATATTGAATATCAGCACTCCGAGCGAACACTGGAGCACCGTCATCGCAGCAGTCTCACGCCCGGGCGGGATCACCATCCGCTCGCGCAGAAACCATACGCCCACCGTCTCCACCAGCACCGCCACGAGCAGCGCAAGCGCAATCTGGATGATGAGTCCGGTGCAGAACACCCGCCGCAGGCGGTCGCCATCGCCTCTTCCGAGTTCGAAGGCGACGAAGCGGCTGATGGCGGAGGAGATGGATGCCGTGACGAAGGTGAAAACCGTGACCGCCCCGCCCACGGCATTATAGACCCCATAATCGTCGACCCCCAGCGCGTCGAGGACGACCCTCGAAGTGAAGAGGCCGATGAGTATCAGCAGCAGCATCCTGAAATACAGCAGGAGAGTATTCCGCGCTATTCTCCTGCTGTTATCCGACAATCCCGCCGCCCTCGGAGGCATAGGGACTAGCCGACTACGATGGTCGGGTTGCCGTCACCGCCCTTGAGGTCGTTGTAGAACGCGGCGACGCTCAGCTGCATATAAGGCACAAGCCAGATAAATCCGATACCGCAGCTCAACACGGACAGTATGCCCCAGCCTATGAAGCTGAGATAGAGGTAGAAAAGGTCGAACTTGTGGCCCTTCATCATCTTGCGGCTGACTCCGCTGGCCTGCCATGCGGAGATCTTCGGATTCTCCTCGAGGATGTATGGGGTCATCGCATAAGCAAAACTCATTACCAGTCCCGGAACTATGAGCAGGCAGGTCCAGAGCACCACCTTGATGGACATGAAGAGCATCCCGAGCACCTTATGGAAGTAGTTGTTGACGGTGAATGTCCACATATTGCCGCACACCGAGGTATTGCCGGTCTCGTACATCAGCCTCGTGGCGTTGGCATACCCCACGCTCAGCGGGATGATCACGAAGATGCCGAGAAGAGTCCCTATGCCGGACAGGATGAAGCTCGCCCCGACAGGGAACGAAGCCCCGAAAGTACCGCTCTCCGCCATATTGAAACCGGAGACGAGGATGGACACCAGAAGATAGATGATGGTCGCCACTACAGCCGGAGACCAGTTGCCCCCGAGTCTCGAGAGCGCGGCGTTCTTGTAGTACTGATTGTCGTGCATAATCCGAAAAGTTTACCTTGCTAATATAATCATTATTTGTCACATCATTGCCTGAAAATCCCGAAGACGGCCGATCCGCTCCCGGACATCGATGCGTAGATGGCTCCGCGTTCGTAGAAGTCCCGCTTGAGGGCGGCAATCTGCGGACGGGCGGCGAATACGCTGGGCTCGAAGTCGTTGAACAGCACCTCCCTCCACTGTTCGACCGGGTAGTTGAGCGCCTCGCGCAGAGGCAGTCTGCCGCCTTCGGGACGCAGCACCAGACCCGCATAAGCCTCCCGGGTGCTGATATGCACGCCCGCCGGGATGGACACTTCAAGCCTGTAGCCCTGAAGGCTGATGGGATACGCCGTCAGCTTCTCCCCGCGCCCCTCCCCTATCATAGGGGTGTTGTAGACGAAGAACGGGCAGTCCGAGCCGAGGCGGGCCGCATACTGCGCGAGCTGGTCCTTGGACAGGGCGAGCCGGAACATCCCGTTGAGCGCACAGAGCACAAATGCGGCGTCGGCGGAGCCGCTTCCGAGCCCGGCCCCTACCGGCGCGGTCTTGTGGAGGATGAGCCTGAGCGGAGGCAGGCCGTAGGTCTCCGAGAGCAGTCTGCACGCACGCAGCGAGAGATCGGTCTCCGGAGCCCAGTCTCCCCCGATGATCTCGACGGTGCTGTCGTGTCCTTCGCCCGGGAGGATGTCGATACGGTCGCGTATGTCCGGATACGGATAGAAGAGCGTCTCAAGCTCGTGATAGCCGTCGGGACGCTTCCCGAGCACGTTCAGCCCGAGATTTATCTTGACATTAGGATATATTGTCATACACTTCAGCTGCGAGCCCTTCCGGCAGGCGGGACACTACCGGAGCGAGGAAGGCTATCTTCTGCAAATACTTGGCTTCGTCTTCCGGGATGCCGCGCGAGCGCATATAGAACTGCTCGTCGGCATTGAGAAATCCCGAGGTGCAGCCGTGCGAGCACTCCACATCGTCGGCATAGATCTCCAGCTGCGGGCGCGCCTCGACCTTGGCGGAGGAGTCGAGCAGTATGCTGTGGCTCTCCTGATAGGCCTTGGTCTTCTGCGCCCCCGGAGCGACATAGATGAGACCGTCGAAGACCGCCCTTGCCGAGCCTCCGACTATCCCCTTGAAATTCTGACGGGAAGTGCTGCCGCCGGCATTGTGCCGGACAAGCACGTTGACGCCGACCTTCTCGTCGGAGCCGCAGAGGTAGAGCCCCGCGATATCGACCTCGCAGCCCTCCGCGTCGATGTCCACCTCCAACGAGACTTCAGCCGAGGTCCCCGGCAGAATGACGAGCGTCATCCGGAGGGACTCCCCGGAGCCGAGCCTTACGAGCTGCGGCAGCTCGTCGCGACCTATGACATAGACCCTATCCATCGATGCTCGCGTAACCTTCGTTCTCTATACGGTCCACGAGCTCCCTGCCCGCGGTCTTGACGATGCGTCCGTCCTTGAGGATATGCACCACGTCCGGCACTATATACTCCAGCAGGCGGCGGTAGTGGGTGATGACGATATATGCCGTCTCACCCGTGCGCAGCGCGTTGACCCCCTCCGCCACGATGCGCAGCGCGTCCACATCCAGGCCCGAATCGGTCTCGTCCAGGATGCTGAGGGTCGGCTCAAGCATCGCCATCTGGAATATCTCGTTGCGCTTCTTCTCGCCTCCGGAGAATCCCACGTTGACTTCGCGTCGGGCGAACTCCCCCTTCATCTTCACGAAATCCATCTTCTCCCTGAGGAGCTTGAGGTACTCCGCCGGCTTGAGCTCCGGCAGCCCTTCCGCCTTGCGGCGGGCGTTGACTGCGGCTTTCATAAAGTTTGTGATGCTCACGCCCGGTATCTCCACCGGGTACTGGAAGCTGAGGAACACCCCCTCCCAGGACCGCTCCTCGGGCGATAGCGCGAGCAGGTCCCGGCCTTTGTACAGCACGCCGCCCTGCGTCACCTTGTAGCCCGGGCGGCCGGCGAGCACCGCACCGAGCGTGCTCTTGCCCGCTCCGTTGGGACCCATCACAGCATGCACCTCGCCGCTGCGGACTGTGAGGTCGAGCCCTTTGAGGATTTCCTTGCCTTCCGCCTCGGCGTGCAGGCCGCGTATTTCAAGAAGTGGTGTATTATTCATTTTTCTTGTAGAGTTTTTTCCACGAGATGAGAGACCAGATGCCGTTCACGATATACAGCAGACTCACCACCGGCATCAGGTAGAGGCCGGAGATGAGGTAGAGGGTGAGGTTGCCGGCATTGACGATCAGCCAGACGACCCAGCACTGCCAGCACTTCTGCGCACTCAGATACTGGGCGAAGAGGGTCAGCATCAGCAGATAAGAGTCGAGCCAGGGCGAAGGGTCGGGAGCGAAGAGCTCCGGCCACTTAAGCGGCAGCCAGTCGAGCAGCATCGCCCAGCACGCCCCGAAGACGCAGATGAAGAGCGCGAAGCCTGGCCACTGCTCCCTGGTGACGGCGCCGACCTTGAGCCGCCCGGAGTCCGAAGAACTCCGCTCGTCCTCTCTCGGGTGCGTCCAGCGGTAGTGTCCGAAGATATTGATGGTCAGCGAAATCGGCTGGAGAATCATCGCCGAGTAGAGATGCTGCCTCCAGAAGAGGACGAAGAGGAATATATTGTAGATATATCCTATGTAGAAGTTGTACTTCGAGTTGCGTCCTGCGAGAAACACGCAGGAGAGCCCGAGCAAGGCCGATGTTATCTCAATCCAAGTCATTATCCTACAGAACCTTCAAGTGAAACGGAAAGGAGTTTCCGGGCCTCGGCTGCAAACTCCATCGGAAGGCGGGAGAGCACCTCCCTGGCATATCCCCCGACTATCAGGCCCACTGCGTCTTCCGGGCTGATGCCCCTCTGGGTGCAGTAGAAGAGCTGGTCCTCGCTGATCTTGGAGGTCGTGGCCTCGTGCTCCACGGTGGAGTCAGGACTTTGGTTGCGTATCACCGGGAAGGTGTGCGCACCGCAGCTGCTGCCTATGAGCAGGGAGTCGCACTGCGAGAAGTTGCGCGAGCCGGAGGCCCCCGGGGCAATGTGCACGAGTCCCCGGTAGCTGTTTTCGCTCATCCCGGCGGATATGCCCTTGGAGACGATGCGGCTGCGGGTGTTGCGCCCCAGATGGATCATCTTAGTGCCGGTGTCGGCCTGCTGGAAGTGGTTGGTCATCGCGACGCTGTAGAACTCCGAGGAGGAGTTGTCGCCCTTGAGGATGGTACTCGGATATTTCCAGGTGATCGCGGAGCCCGTCTCCACCTGCGTCCAGCTCAGGTGCGAGCCGCTGCCCCTGCATATCCCCCTCTTGGTGACAAGGTTGAGTATGCCTCCCCGCCCCTGGGCATCGCCCGGATACCAGTTCTGCACGGTGCTGTACTTGACGTCGGCGTCTTTCTCCACTATTATCTCCACCACGGCCGCGTGCAGCTGGTGCTCGTCGCGCATCGGCGCGGTGCAGCCCTCCATATAGCTCAGCTGCGACCCCTCGTCGGCGATGATGAGCGTGCGCTCGAACTGCCCTGTGCCAAGGGCGTTGATGCGGAAGTAGCTGGAGAGCTCCATCGGGCACTTGACCCCTTTCGGGACATAGCAGAAGGAGCCGTCGGAGAATACGGCGGAGTTGAGTGCGGCGTAGAAGTTGTCTCCGGCGGGCACCACGGTCGCGAGGTATTTGCGCACGAGCTCGGGATATTCCCTCACCGCCTCGGAGAAGGAGCAGAAGATGACCCCCTTCTCCGCAAGGGTCTTACGGAAGGTGGTCGCGACGCTCACCGAGTCGAACACGGCGTCCACCGCCACCTCGCTGCGGGGTTTGACCCCGGCGAGCGCCTCCCTCTCGTGGAGAGGGATGCCGAGCTTGTCGAAAGTCTCCATCAGGGCCGGGTCTATCTCGTCCGGGCGGTCCTCGTCGCGCTTGGGGGCGGCCCAGTATATGATGTCCTGGAAGTCGATCTCCGGCAGCCGGAGATGCCCCCACTGCGGCGGGGTCATCGCGAGCCACCGGCGATAGGCGTCCAGACGGAAGTCCAGCAGCCACTGCGGCTCACCCTTGCGCTCCGAGATGAGGCGGATGACCTCCTCGCTCAGGCCCTTCGGGACATACTCCTGCTCGACTTCGGTCACGAAGCCGCCCTCGTACTCCCGCCGGGTCAGGTCTTTCAGAATATCATCCATAATTCGGGGCAAAGATACGAAGATTTGACTTATTTTTGCGTCCTTATGACAGCTGTAATCGGATTGGTGATAATCGCGGCGTACTTCCTGATGCTGGTCGGGGTGAGCTTCGCGAGTTCGCGCGGGGGAAGCGGCAACGCCGACTTCTTCCGGGGCGGCGGGAGGTCGCCGTGGCCCGTGGTGGCGGTGGCGATGATAGGGACTTCGATCTCCGGGGTCACATTCATCTCCGTGCCGGGGATGGTGGCGGGGGCGCAGTTCTCATATATGCAGATGGTGCTTGGATTCACCGCGGGCTACGTGGTCATCGCCTATGTGCTGCTGCCGCTCTACTACCGGCTGAATATGAACAGCCTCTACGCCTACCTGGAGGGGAGGTTCGGGCCGCACAGCTACCGCAGCGGGGCGGCGTTCTTCCTGCTCTCGAAGATGCTGGGCTGCGGGGTGAGGATGTACCTGACCGCCATAGTGCTGCAGCTGATCGTCTTCGACCCGCTCGGAGTGCCGTTCGGGCTCAATGTGCTGGTGACGATGGTTGTGGTCTATCTCTATACTTTCCGGGGCGGGGTGCGCTCGCTCGTATGGACCGATATGCTCCAGACACTCTGTCTGATTGCCGCCGTGGTGCTGTGCATATTCTATGTCGGGAGGCAGATGGGGCTGGATCTCAAGGGATTGTGCAGTTCCGTCGCGGACAGCGGGATGAGCAGGATATGGTTTTTCGATGATTTCAAGGATACGAGATACTTCTGGAAACAGTTCCTCGCCGGGATGTTCACCACCGTCGCTATGACCGGACTGGACCAGGATATGATGCAGAAAAACCTCTCCTGCCGCAATCTGAAGGAAAGCCGGCGCAATATGCTCTCCTACGGGGCGGCGTTCATCCCGGTGAATCTGCTCTTCCTGAGCCTGGGAGTGCTGCTCTATCAGTTCGCCGCGAGCCGGGGGCTGAGCGTCGCGAGGCCGGACGAGCTGTTCCCCACGGTCGCCTGCGGCACGGACCGCGCGACCGGCGAGGCATATATGCCCTTGGAAGTGAGCCTGCTCTTCATCCTCGGTCTTGTCGCGGCGGCGTTCAGCAGTGCAGGCTCCGCGCTCACTGCACTGACGACTTCGTTTACGGTCGACATCCTTAAGGGCGACAGGCGATACGACGAGCAGAAGCTCAAACGCGTCCGCAACGCCGTGCACCTCTGCAACGCAGTCTTGATGGGGTTCATAATAGTCGGATTCCGCTCGATAGGGGACGGGAGCGTCATCAACGCGGTCTATACCGTGGCAAGCTACACCTACGGCCCGCTGCTTGGGCTATATTGCTTCGGGATACTGAGCCGCCGCAGGCCGCGCGACCGCTGGGTGCCGGTAATATGCGTGCTCTCGCCGCTGCTCTGCCTGCTCCTCGCGACACATAGCGAAGCCTGGTTCGGGGGCTATCGCATCGGCTTCGAGCTCCTGCTCATCAACGCCCTGCTCACCGCCCTCGGACTCCATCTCGCCTCCATAGCGGTGCATCGCCGCAGCACAAACTAAAGAGAGAATTGTGGTTAAGGAGAGAAAAAAGGTTACTAAAAAGTCCCTGCGGGACCGCGACGTAGGA
>CAVGLS010000005.1:0-64174 GCA_963630225.1 bacterium | reverse complement strand
GCCTGATGACAAAAAGAGAGGGTGGCTAATCAGTCTTTCGACTTTTTAGTCACCCTCCTTTCGTTGCCTTAACCCCCGCAGACTGCCGTCTGCGACCCCTATGAGGGGTATTTCGCTCCTACGTCGCGGTCCCTGCGGGACTTTTTAGCCAGCCTCTTTCGTTGCCTTAACCCCCGCAGACTGTCGTCTGTGACCCCTGCCGGGGGGGGGTCAGAAGAGCGTGGGCTCCTCGTAGGTCTCTTCGCCCGCGAGGTCTTTCAGGGCGTCGGCCCCGAGGCCCGAGACATCGGGAAGATCGAGCTCGATGGCGGCAGGCTCGGCGGCCTCCGGGTCATCCTCCGCCGAAAGCTCTTCTTCAGAGCGGATATCCTCCCCCTTGACCAGCGGCTCGATAAACCGCACGGACTTGACTTCGCCTCTTGTGCTGCACTTTTTGCCCTTGGCGGCAAAGCCCTTCTTGCCTATCCACTCCTCGGCATCCACCGCCTCGACAGGCTTGTCCTCCACCTTCCAGCTGATCTCGTACTGCGGGTGGAGGTCGTCGCTGAGCGCCACCAGATACGACTTCGGACTGTCGGAGATGAAACTCTGTGGGGTGTTGTCGCTCACCGCGAAGGAGAAGCGCTTGACATAGAAGCTCTTGGACTCGCCGTCCCAGTAGAGGGCTGTGAATGTTTTGTCGGGGTCGAACTTCTCGATCCGCAGCACATCGCCCTGATAGCGGTTGACCAGTTCGAAGGAAGTCGTGTAGAAGGTGCCGTTGCGGAAGACCGCGAGCACCTTGTCGCCGGACTCGAACTGACCCAGATACAGGCCGTGAGCCTCGTCGTTGAGCTTCTGGATGTCGGAGTCGTACCAGATGTCCTTGCCCTCTATCGTGCTGGCTCCCTTGCTCTTGAGCGAAATCCGCTGGATGACGTTCTTGCTCACCAGATTGCCTCTCGCCGTCCTGCTCTTGATGGCCAGCGTTGAGAAATCGTATTCGAGCGAAGTCTTCTTGAGCTTAGGGCGGGCGCGCAGCTGGATGCGCACCGTTTCCGCCTCGCCGTTGTGGTTGGCGCTGAACCACACGATACGCGAGCCGGGCTCCCCGGTGGTGATGTCGTATTCCTTGTCGCGGGTCACCGACGTGACGGCGAAGCGCTTCGCGTAGTATATGGAGGTCTTGCCTTCGCGGTAGATCACATTGTAGACCGTCCGGCTGTCGCCCCTGTTGAAGATGCCCACATAGAGGAGATCCTTGCCGAAGAACGCCTTGTCCTCCACCTTGGTGATGCGGTACTTGCCGTCCTTGGAGATCACGATCACCTCGGAGAGGTCGGAGCAGTCGCATATGTACTCGCCGCCGTCGTCCTTCTTGAGTCCGATGCCGACGAAGCCCTCCGCGAGGTTGGCCTGCAGGCGGGCGTTGTTGTTGACCACCCTGGTCGCCGCTATGGTCTCGAAGCCGACAAGCTCGGTGCGGCGCGGATATCCCTTGCCGTACTTCTTCTTGAGCGACCGGAACCAGTCGATGGTGTAGCGGTCTATATGGTCGATGTCGTCCTGCACCGCCTTCATCTCCCGCTCGATGGAGAGTATCTTCTCGTCCATCTGCTTGGTGTCGAACTTGGAAATCTTGCGAACGGGCTTCTCGACGAGCTTCAGGATGTCGTCCATCATTATCTCGCGCCGGAGCAGCTCCTGGTATTCTTTCATCCTCGCAAACACATCCCCTATCTGGCTGTCCCAGTCTTTCTGGTCCTGCTCCAGCACCTTGTAGATGCGGTTTTCGAAGAATATGCGCTCGAGCGAGCTGTAGTGCCAGTCGTTCTCGAGCTCGTCCATCCTGATGCGGAGCTCCTGCAGCAGGATGTCCCTGGTGTGGAAGGTGCTGTATTCGAGGATGTCGTTGACGGTGAGGAACTGGGGCTTGTTGTCCACGATCACGCAGGCGTTCGGCGCGATGTTGCACTCGCAGTCGGTAAACGCGTAGAGCGCGTCGATGGTCTTGTCCGGGGAGACGTCGTTGGGGAGATGGATGACGATGTCCACCTTGTCGGTGGTCATATCCTCTATCTTCTTGATCTTGATCTTGCCCTTACCCTTGGCCTTGAGGATGGAGTCTATGAGGTCGCGGGTGTACTTGCCGTAGGGGATCTCGGTGATGGCGATCGTGTTTTTGTCTATCTTCTCGATGCGGGCGCGCACCTTGACGCTGCCGCCGCGCCTGCCCTGCATATATTTGCTGCAGTCGGCGAATCCGCCGGTGGGGAAGTCGGGATAGAGCTCATACGGACGGCCCTCGAGGATGGCGACCGATGCGTCGAGGAGTTCGTTGAAGTTGTGGGGGAGAATCTTGGAGGCGAGACCCACTCCGATGCCCTCGGTGCCCTGGGCGAGCAGCAGAGGGAAGCGGACCGGGAGCTCTGTAGGCTCCTGGTTGCGCCCGTCGTAGGAGTTCATCCACCGGGTCACCTTGGGGTCGAACACCACTTCCTTGGCGAACTTGCTCAGCCGGGCCTCGATATATCGCGGCGCGGCGTTGGAGTCACCGGTGAGGATATTGCCCCAGTTGCCCTGACAGTCGACCGTGAAGCCTTTCTGTCCGAGCTGCACGAGAGCCCCGAGTATGGACTGGTCGCCGTGCGGGTGGTACTGCATAGCCTGTCCGACGATGTTCGCGACCTTGGTGTAGGCCCCGTCGTCCATCCTGAACATAGCGTGCAGCACCCTGCGCTGCACCGGCTTGAGTCCGTCGATGATGTGCGGCACGGCGCGGTGCAGGATCACATATGAGGCATAGTCAAGATACCAGTCCTTGAACATGCCGGAGAGCTTGAACTTGTGCGCGTCCCTCTCCAGCAGTTTGTCATAACGGCCGCTCTCCTCCGCCTCTTCCCCGACCGGGGCTGCCTCCTCTTCGATTATCTCCTCTTCGGTGATGATATTCTCGTCTTCCATATGCTATTCCTCGTATCCGAATCTTCTCAATTCTTTTCTGTTCTCCCTCCAGTCGGGATCCGTCTTCACGAAGATACTCAAAAAAACTCTCTTCTGGAAGAAATCCTCCATCTCGATCCGGGCTTCGGTCCCCATCTTCTTCAGCGCGGCGCCTTTCTTCCCGATGAGAATGCCTTTCTGGGACTCGCGCATCACATAGACGACGGCTCCGATGTCGTAGCGCTCCTCGCCTTCCTTGAATGTCTCGATCTCGACCTCGCAGGAGTAGGGGATCTCCTCCTTGTAGTTGAGGAGGATCTTCTCGCGGATGATCTCCGACGCGAAGAAGCGCAGGTTACGGTCTGTGAACGCGTCCTTGTCAAACCACGGCGGGCACTCCGGAAGCCGCTCCTTGACGGCTTCCAGCACGCTCTCGAGGTTGAACCTCTCCCGGGCGGAGACAGGCAGCACAAGCGCGCGGGGCAGCTTCTCCTGCCAGTACTTCATCAGGGCGGTCACGGCCTCCTGTGAGCTGACGTCGATCTTGTTGACCACGACTATCACCGGGCAGTCGACCCGGCCCAGACGCTCGATATATTCGGCGTTCTTGTCTGCCGTCTCCACGGTGTCGGTGACATAGAGTATGATGTCGGCGTCGCCTATGGCCCCGTCCACAAACTTCATCATGTTCTCCTGAAGACGGTAGCCCGGCTTGAGTATGCCCGGGGTGTCGGAATAGACTATCTGCCAGTCCTCCCCGTTGACTATGCCCATGATCCTATGCCGGGTAGTCTGCGCTTTTGCGGTCACGATGGAGAGCTTCTCGCCCACCAGCGCATTCATCAGCGTGGACTTCCCGACATTGGGATTGCCTATGATATTTACGAATCCGGAGCGGTGAGCCATTATACGTAAGCCCCCATCTTCAGAATATTGGCCTCGCCTCCGGTGAGGTATCTCCACTCGCCCTTCTTGAGGCCCTTCTTGGTCAGGCCGGCGAAATACACGCGGTCGAGAGCCTTGACGTTGTAGCCGAGGGACTCGAAGATGCGGCGCACCACCCTGTTCTTGCCGGAGTGGATCTCGATGCCGAGCTTGCGCTTGTCCTTCTCGTCTATATACTCGAGCTCGTCGGCGTTGACTTCGCCGTCGGAGAGGGTCACTCCGGCGAGGATCTTGTCGCGGTCCTCCTCGCTGAGCTCCCTGTCGAGAGCCACCTGGTAGATCTTCTTCTTGTCGTATGCCGGATGGGTCAGGCGCTCGGCGATCTCACCGTCGTTGGTGAGCATCAGCACTCCTGTGGTGTTCTTGTCCAGACGCCCCACCGGATATACGCGGGCCGTGCAGCCCTTGAGCAGGTCCATCACGGTCTTCTCGGCGTGGGGGTCGCTGGCGGTGGTGACAAACCCCTTCGGCTTGTTCATCACGATATATACCTTCTCCTCGCCCTTGAGCCTCTCTCCGTTGAAGCGGATGTCGTCCGTCTGCACGTTGACCTTAGTGCCGAGCTCGGTCACAACCTCGCCGTTGACCGTCACCACGCCCGCCTGGATGAGGGTGTCCGCTTCGCGGCGCGAGCAGACGCCGGAGTTGGCGATGAACTTGTTGAGGCGGACGACGTCCTGTGCCGGCGAGTTGAAGGTCTCGGCGGACTCGTTGCCGTTCACTACCGGACGGCGCTCAATCATACGGTTGATGCCCTCGTTGGTGTCTTTGTTGAAGTGAGGGGCCGGTTTCGCGCCCTTTCTCCCGGGAGCGCCTTTCTTGGCTCCGAATGGCTTCTTGCCGAAGCTCCGGCGGTCTCCGCCGAATGACGGACGTCCGCCTGAAGGACGAGATCTGCGCTCGCCGTAGCCGCCTTCGCGGCCTTCTCCGAAGCTTCTGCGCTCATTGCCGTAGCCGCCTTCGCGGCTCTCACCGAAGCTTCTGCGCTGCTCTCCGTCCTCGCGGTTCGGACGGCCCTCGCCGTAGCCCCTGTCTTCACCGTACTGGCGCGGTCTGCGCTCGCCGTAGCCGCGATGCTCTCCGAAACTGCGGCCCTCGCCGTAGCTGCGGTGTTCTCCATACTGGCGCGGTCTGCGCTCTCCGTAGCCCCGGCCCTCGCCGAAGCTTCTGCGCTCATTGCCGTAGCCGCCTTCGCGGCCCTCGCCGAAGCTTCTGCGCTGCTCTCCGTCCTCGCGGTTCGGACGGCCTTCGCCGTAGCCTCCCTGCGGACGGCCCTCGCCGTACTGACGCGGTCTGCGCTCGCCGTAGCCGCGATGTTCTCCGAAGCCGCGACGCTCGCCGAAGCTCCGGTGTTCTCCATACTGGCGCGGTCTGCGCTCGCCATAGCCCCGGCCCTCACCGAAGCTGCGATGCTCCCCGCCTTCGTCTGCATTGTCTTTTCTCTCGCCGAAGTGGAACTCCACCTTTTCGAAACCGGAATGATCCTGACTCTGTGCAGCTGTCTTCCTTGGTCTAAGTTTTCGGCCTTCCTTTGTAAACTGGTCCATCACTACTTAAGATTAAAATAATAAGTTATCGTGCCCTCCTGCATCGCAGGTGCGTCTGCGCTCTGGTTGAAATGCGTTTCCATCGCCGCCTTGCGCGCCGCCGCGTGGAGGGCCTTGTTCAAAACAGTGGTGCCGTCGCCTCCCGGCTTGGCTTCAACCACATTGCCGTAATTGTCCACTACTATGTCTACAACGACTGTGCCGCTCTCCTGCACATTGTATGCAGGCCGCGGCAGATTGCCCACCACATTGCGTCCGCGCAGATGCGCGTTGGGCTTGCCGTCTGTACGTCCCTTGGCCGTGTTGCCGTCGCTCTGTCCTTCGCGCAGCTCTGCGGAACTCCGCTCGGCGGAGTGCCCTGCGGTCAGGGTGGTGTCTTTCTTCGCCATCCCGGGGAACGCCGCCCGGGGGTCGAGCCTGGGCTCCTCTTTCGTCTCGGGCTGTGCCGCCGCGACATCGCCGAAATCGTCCGGACGGGTCTGAGGAGTCAGGTTCTGCCTGTCGGAGACCTCCGGCGAGTCGCTCTTCTGCACGAGCTTGACCGGAGACTCCCTGTCGGGGTTCTCGGAGCGCGGGGCCTGTCCTTCAAGCTCCTGCACCGGCAAGGTCATCTCCTCCGAGAAGTCGATGAGCATCGCCCGCTCCTGAGGCGGCGGATATATATATTTCAGACCGGAGAACGAGACCAGCACGAGTGCCGCCGCGTGTGTCGCCACCGTCAGGGCTATGCCTGCGATAGTGGCGCGGCGTGAGTGCTTTTCGTCCTGTCTGCGGCCCTGTCCCATCATTCCGGTTGTGTCGCAAGTATCACTTTATAGTGGTTGCGCTTGGCGATGTTCATCACCTGCACTATCTCGCCGATAGGCACGCTCTCGTCGGAATATATCGCGAAAGTCGGGTCGTCCTCGCTCTGCAGCAGCCCCACCAGCTCGTCCTCCACTTCGGAGAGCGGCACCGGGTGTTGGTCGCCGTTGATATGGAAGGTGTAGCGGTCGTCCCCCCAGTCCTTGATGGAGACGCTCGCCGTGGCCTTGGCCCCGACCTGCCCCGTGCTTTTAGGGAGCAGGAGCTTCAGGGCGTTGGGGTTCACCAGCGTGGAAGTCACGAGGAAGAATATCAGCAGCAGGAACACGATGTCCGTCATCGAGGACATCGAGAAGTTCGGCTCCGCCTTGGTTGTACGCCTGAGTGCCATTACTTCGTCTCCTTGTTCTCAACCGGCGAGGAGAGCGCCTCCAGAAGCTGGATGGTGGCGCTTTCCATACTGAACACCAAGCCTGACACTCTGGTGGTCAGGTAGTTGTATCCGAAATAGGCGAGGATGCCGACGACCAGACCTCCGACCGTGGTGATCATCGCCGTGTAGATGCCGCTGGAGAGGAGGGTGATGTCGATGTTGTTGCCGGCATTGGACATATTGAAGAACGCCTCCACCATACCGAGCACCGTGCCGAGAAATCCTATCATCGGAGCGCCTCCGGAGATGGTGGCGAGGTAAGGCAGGCTCTTCTCGAGCTTGGCGACCTCGATGTCGCCGGTGTTCTCGACGGCGATCTTGATGTCGGACAGAGGCCTGCCGCTGTGGGTGAGACCGGTCTCGACCATCCTTGCCACCGGAGTGTCGTATTTGCTGCAGAGAGTCTTGGCGGACTTGAGCTTACCCTCGTGGATGTAGTCCCTGATATCCATCATGAAATCCTTGTCGATCTTGCCGGCCTGATGTATCTGCCACCACTTCTTGCCGAAGATGTAGATGGCGATGATGGAGAGCGCGAGCAGCACCCACATGAGAGAGCCGCCCTTCGCGGCCATCTCGAAGAGAGAATAAGACATCTCCTGCGGCACCGGAACGGCCTCCGCTATGTCTGTCTGGAGCAAATTGAAAAGCATTTTGACTACAAATTATAATAACTGACAAATGTACGATTATTTTTCTATTCTTCAACCGTTTCCGGATAACGGACCCCGGACAGGAAGAGGGCGTGCCCCGGGACGCTCTCCCCGGCGCAGCTGCGCATCGTGCAGCGCTCCCGCTCCGGGTCGGCATCCAGAATCAGAGCACGGAAGTCCTCCGCGCTCCGCTTCCCCCGGCCCACCTCCAGCAGCGTGCCCACCACGGCGCGGACCATATTCCTGAGGAACCTGTCGGCGCTGATGCGGAAATACCAGTACGGAAGCCCGTTTCGGGGGGTTGCGTCCCGGCCGGCTTCAGAGCTCCCGCTCCGCCCTCCGTCCAGCCCGAACACCGACACGGCAGGGGTGTAGGGCGTCCAATACGCTTCCGTCACCGTGCAGATGGAGGTCTTGACGTCGGTCCCGCTCTTCTCGAAGCAGCGGAAGTCGTGAGTGCCCGCCAGATGCTCCGCAGCCGAGTTCATCGCGTCGAAGTCGAGCCCGGGGTAGGTGTAGAGATAGGAGAAACTCTCCACGAACGGGTCTTTGACCCTGTGCAGAAAATATGTATATTCGCGCCCTGCGGCGTCGAATCGGGCGTGGAAGCCGGGTGTGGCCGGGCGGACCGACAGTACCGCCACCGCAGGGGGTAGGATGGCATTTAATTTGCAGACCAGTTGACGCGTGTCAAGCCCCTCGGCGGCATCGAAATGGGCGACGTATCCGACAGCGTTGACCCCGGTGTCCGTGCGTCCCGCGCCGGTGACGGCGACCGGGTGGCGGAGCAGAGTCCCGAGGGCCTCCTCAAGGGAGTGCTGGACGCTCGGGTCGGACGGCTGGACCTGCCAGCCGCGGAAGGGGGCGCCGCAGTACGAGAGTTTGATACGGTAACGCATAACGATTGCAAAAATAGATAAATATATGGAAAGTGTGAATATCAGAGAGCTCAACGACCGCATCCAGAAGGAGAGCGGGTTCGTGGACCTGCTCTCGCTGGAGATGGGCAAGGTGATAGTGGGGCAGAAGCATCTCGTAGAGAACCTTATGATAGCCCTGCTCGCGGACGGGCACATCCTGCTGGAAGGCGTTCCGGGGCTCGCAAAGACTCTTGCCATCAGCACTTTGGCCAAGGCGGTGGATGCGCAGTTCAGCCGTATCCAGTTTACCCCTGACCTCCTGCCGGCCGATGTCACCGGCACCCTCATCTACTCTCAGAAGAAAGAGCAGTTCGAGGTCCACAAGGGCCCGGTTTTCGCCAATTTCGTGTTGGCGGACGAGATCAACCGTGCGCCGGCGAAGGTGCAGTCAGCACTGCTCGAAGCGATGCAGGAGAGGCAGGTGACCCTCGGCGAGCAGACCTACCGTCTGCCGGAGCCGTTCCTCGTGATGGCCACCCAGAACCCTATCGAGCAGGAGGGCACATACCCGCTGCCGGAGGCCCAGGTGGACCGCTTTATGCTCAAGGTGGTCGTGGACTACCCGACCCGCGACGAGGAGAAGCTCATCGTCAGGATGAACAACGGAGGCCGGTTTCCCGAGGCGCAGAAAGTCGTCGGGCAGGAGGACATCATCAAGGCCCGCAAGGTCGTCCGGGAAGTCTATATGGACGAGAAGATCGAGCGTTACATAGTCGATATGGTATATGCGACCCGCACTCCGGAGGACTACGGCCTCGCCTCCATCAGGAACTTCATCTCCTACGGCGCGTCGCCGCGGGCGAGCATCAGCCTCTCGATGGCCGCCAAGGCCTATGCGTTCATCAAGCGCAGGGGCTATGTAATCCCGGAGGATGTGCGTGCCGTGTGCCCGGAGGTGCTCCGCCACAGGATAGGCCTGAGCTACGAGGCCGAAGCCGAGAATGTCACGCCGGAGCAGATCATCGAACAGATCATCAATGCCGTCATTGTCCCATAGCAGCACCTCGGATCTCCTGAAGAAAGTCAGGAAGATAGAGATACGGACGAAGGCCCTCTCGCACCAGATCTTCGCCGGAGAGTACCACTCGGCCTTCAAGGGCCGCGGTATGGCGTTCAGCGAGGTCCGGGAGTACCGGTGGGGGGACGACGTGCGCTCTATGGACTGGAACGTCACCGCCCGGCTCCGCTTGCCCTACATCAAGGTCTTCGAGGAGGAGAGGGAGCTGACGGTCGTGCTGCTTGTCGACGTCAGCCGCTCCGGACTCTTCGGGACGGCGGTGGAGACCAAGCGCGAGAGGATTGCGGAGATAGCGGCCGTGCTGACATACAGCGCCATCCTCAACAACGACAAGGTGGGCGTGCTCTTCTTCTCCGACCGCGTCGAGAAGTTCATCCCGCCCGGGAAAGGGCGTTCGCACCTGCTCCGCGTCATCCGTGAGATGCTTGAGCTTCAGCCGAGTTCCGACGGCACTGACATAGGCGGAGCGCTGCGCTATCTGACCAACGCCATCAAGAAGAAGTGCACGGCGTTTCTGCTGAGCGACCTGCTCGACGTGGACGCCGGGGGCAATCCCCGCTACGAGGAGGGCCTCAAAGTGGCGGCTGGCCGCCACGACCTGAGCGTCATCAAGGTGCACGACCCCCGCGAGAGGGAGCTCCCGGCGGTGGGGCTGGTGCATGTCAAGGACAGCGAGACCGGACAGGCTTCGTGGGTCAACACCGACAGCCGCCGGGTACGCGCCGCCTACGCCGGCTGGTTCGCCGGGCTTTCCGACAGGGAGCGGGCGCTCTTCAATAAATATGGGATTGACAATGTGGACATTGCCACCGACTCCGACTATGTCAAAGGGCTGATGGCGCTTTTCGCTCATAGATGAAGTTATTATTCCTCATACTGACCGCAATGCTCGACATCGTGCCGGGAGGCCAGCCTTTCCTCAGGCCGCTGGCCCGGCGCGACTCCATCCTGATAGCGGACCAGCTCGAGTACGGTTTCCGCCTCGACAGCGTCAAGGCGGGCACACAGCTCGCCCTGCAGGACTTCAGCGAGGCCTCCAACGACACCCTGACGCTCGTGCGGAACTGGAAGATAGACACCCTGAAGCACAGCCGCGGACTGTTGGACATCGAGGGCAGCATAGTCGTGGCCCCGTTCGAGGAGGGGCACTACACCCTGCCTCAGCTGGCGGTGATGCGCCTCAGCACCGGGGGAGCGGTGGACACTCTGCTCTTCGACGCGGTCGAGATGGATGTCAGGACGATGCCGGTGGACACCGCGACCTTTGTCCTCCACGACATCAAGGGGCAGATGCGCTATCCGCTGACCCTCAGGGAGATATTGCCTTGGGTCGCCGGCGTGTGGCTCGCGGCGACGCTCTGCATACTCGCGGTGGCGCTGCTGCTCTCCCGCAAGCGGAAGGAGGCTGATGCGGCGCACTGCGGCGACCCCGCCCACATAGTGGCGCTGCGCCGCCTGGACAAGTTCCGCAGCAGCGCGTACTGGGCCCCGGACAAGCAGAAGACATTCTATTCCGGCATCACCGACGCCCTCAAGGACTATATCGGGGAGCGTTTCGGCATCGATGCCCCGGAGATGACGACCGCCGAGCTCTTCGAAGCGCTGAAGTCTGACAGGGACATCACCCCGGAGATGTACGCCGAGATGCGCTCTCTTTTCGAGCGCGCCGACTTCGTGAAGTTTGCAAAGCATATCGTGAGCGACGGGGAGAACGCCGAGGCGCTGCCTGCGGCGGTGCGCTTCGTCACTTCGACATACAAGACAGAGCCGGAGGAGGGGCAGGAGAAGGATGTTCTTTGAGTATCCTCATCTGCTTTGGCTGCTGGCGGTGCCCCTGCTGCTTGTCGCCCGCTATGTCTATCTCGAGCTGCGGGAGCGCAGACCTCACCTGAGAGTCTCCACCGTGCAGCCGTGGATGCAGGCGGGACTTTCGCCGCTCGCCGTGATGAGGCATATCCCCTTTGCTCTGCGGATTGCGGCCTTGTCCTTGATAATCATCGCCCTTGCGCGGCCCCGCTCGTCCAGTGAGGTCGAGAAGCGCGACACGGAGGGCATCGACATAGTATTCGCGATGGATGTCTCCACGAGTATGCTCGCGCGGGATTTCTCTCCGGACCGCATCTCCGCGGCCAAGGACATCGCGATAGAGTTCATCTCGCAGCGCCCCTCCGACAGGATGGGCATAGTCGTGTTTGCGGGGGAGAGCTACACCCAGTGCCCGCTGACCACCGACAGGGCGACCCTGATCAACCTGATGAAGGAGGTCCAGACCGACCTGATCGAGGACGGCACCGCCATCGGCAACGGGCTGGCCACGGCGGTGGCGAGGATGATGGACTCCGATGCGCCGAGCCGGGTGGTGATACTGCTCACCGACGGAGTCAACAACAGGGGGGAGATTGCTCCGCAGACCGCCGCCGAGATCGCCAAGACCTACGGGGTGAGAGTCTATACGATAGGCGTCGGGGCCAACGGGACCGCGCCGTACCCGGTGATGACCCCGTGGGGGGTCGAAGTGCGCAAAGTGCAGGTCGAGATAGACGAAGAACTGCTCAAAAGCGTCGCACAGACTACCGGAGGCAGATATTTCAGGGCTACCGACAACACCAAGCTGGCGGAGATCTATTCCGAGATCAACCGGATGGAGACCGCCCGCACCACGGTGGACAGTTTCCCCGTATATAAGGAACTGTTCGGCGGCTATGCCCTCGCGGCGCTCATCTGCCTGCTGCTCGAACTGCTCCTCGGAGCATTAATGTCAAGGAGGTTGCCGTAATGCTGTATTTTGCCGAACCAAGATATCTCTGGCTGCTGCTGCTCGTGCCTCTGCTGCTCGCGGGATACGCTCTGCTGCGCATCCTGAGGCGCAGGCGGCTGCGTGCTTTCGGGGATGAAGCTATGGTGCGTGAGCTGATGCCGTCCTGGTCATCGTCCAAGGGATGGTGGAGGATTGTGCTCTACAGTCTCGCGTTCGCCTGCTTTGTCGTCGGGATTTCGCGCCCGCTGCTTGGAGCGAAACTCGTGGAGCGGGAGACCAAAGGGGCGGAGATCGTCATCTGCCTCGACGTGTCCAACTCTATGCTCGCCGAGGACTATTCGCCCAGCCGGCTCAGTCGCGCCAAACTTGCAATCTCGCGCCTTGTGGACCGTCTGCAGGGCGACCGCATAGGACTGGTCATCTTCGCCGGGACTTCGTTTGTGCAGCTCCCGGTCACGACCGACTACGTGTCCGCCAAGATGTTCCTCAACACGATTGACACTCAGTCGATTCCGGTGCAGGGCACGGCTATCGGCGACGCGATACACACCGCCGCCAAGAGTTTCAGCGCCCAGAGCGAGAAGAGCCGCGCCATCATCGTGATCACCGACGGAGAGAACCACGAGGACGATGCCGAGGAGGCTGCCAGGGAGGCCGCTTCGGCCGGAGTCAGAGTCTATACGATAGGGGTCGGGACTTTGGGCGGGCAGCCGCTCAAGGTGGACGGCGAGCTCCTCAAAGACAAGAACGGGCAGATCGTGGTGTCGCGCCTGGACGAGTCGGCCCTCAAGCGGATCGCCTCCGCGGGAGGCGGGGCTTACGTGCACGCCGGCAACGAGGAGTTCGGGCTCAACCCGATCATAGACGAGATCAACAAGCTCGAAGACGAGCGGTTCAGTTCGGTGGTCTTCGAGGAATATGACGAACAATATATGTACTTCTTCGCGGCGGCGCTCCTTTTCTTCACCCTGGAGATGATCGTCGGCGAGAGGAAGTCCAAAAGGAGGTTATTCTGATGTCCGGAGCACTCAAATCCATATTTGCCGCGGCTCTGATGCTGCTTGTGCTGCCGGCCGCGGGCCAGGCGGACAGGCACGATGTGAGGGCGGGCAACCGCAAGTTCCGCAAGGACAAGTTCAAGGAGTCGGAGATCGACTACCGCAAGGCTGTCCTCAAGGACTCGACTTCGATGAAGGCGCAGTACAATCTGGCTTCCGCGCTCTACCGCCAGCAGGATTACGAGGGGGCGAAGAAGGCGCTTGACGCGGTCGCTTCGCAAGACGCCCCGGCTCAGTACCACTACAATGCCGGCGATGTGGCTCTCCAGCGCAGGGACTACGCTTCGGCGGTGAAGAGTTTCCGCGAGGCACTGCTGCGGGACCCTGACGATCTGGACGCCAAGGAGAACTACATCTACGCCAAGAAGATGCTGGAAAACCAGCAGGGTCAGGGCGGTGGCGGCGGTCAGGACCGGGACAACCAGCCTCAGCAGCAGAACGATCAGCCTCAGCAGCAGAACGACCGGGATCAGGACAGGCGGGACAATCAGGACAACCGCGACAATCAGAACGGGCAGAGTCAGCAGCAGCCTGAGGACGGCGGCCAGCAGGAGATATCCCCGCAGCAGGCCCAGCAGATGCTGAGAGCCGTGCAGGCCAAGGAGAAAGAGACCCGGGACAAGGTCAACAAAGAGAAGGCGGCGCTGCTCAAATCAAAACAAAAGGAGAAGAATTGGTGATGAGAAAACTGTTTGCAGTACTGTCGGCTTCAATGTTCGCGTTGCTCGCCGCCGCGCAGACCACCGTCAAGGTGCAGGCGCCGAACCTCGTGGGAGTCAACGAGCAGTTCAACGTGACGTTCATCATAAGCGGGGAACACTCCCCGTCGGACTTCGAGTGGGAGGCCGGAGAGGACTTCCAGCTGGTATGGGGGCCGCAGAAAGGCCGCTCGTCGTCAGTGTCGATAGTCAACGGCACCACTACCAAGACGACGCAGACCAGCTATACCTACATCCTGATGCCGAAGAAGACCGGCCACTTCACCCTCCGGTCGGCGCAGGCCACCGTGAAAGGCAGGAAATACACTTCAGACGCGCCCGAGATCGAGGTCGTGGCTGACGGCGCGTCCTCCTCGCAGCAGGGCTCTTCCTCTTCGTCTTCGTCCGAGGGGCGGGGCGGGGCGGAGTCCGAAGGGACGCTGTCTTCCGAGGATATGTTCCTCCGCCTGACCCTCAACAAGCGCAACGTGATGGTGGGCGAGCCGGTGACGGCGACCCTCAAGTTCTACCGGAGGGAGACTGTCAATCTCGCGGGCTTCGAGAATGCTAAGTTTCCGGATTTCAACGGGTTCTGGAGTCAGGAGCTGCAGTCCCCGAGCAATATTGAGTTTCATCGCGAGAAGCTTGGCGAGAGGATCTACAGCGCCGCGCTGCTGCGCAGCTGGACGCTTATCCCGCAGAAGTCCGGAGAGATAAGGATTTCTCCCGCAGAGCTCGTCTGCCAGGTCAACATAAGGACACGCCGCCAGCCTACGGGCAGCATATTCGACGATTTCTTCCAGGATGACTACCAGACGATACGCAAGAGGGTCGTGACCGACCCGCTGACCGTCCGGGTCAGCGCGCTCCCGGCGGGAGCGCCCGCCACCTTCGGCGGCGGGGTCGGTCAGTTCAAGATGACCGCCTCCCTGACCCGCGACTCCTTGATGACCCACGACGCGGCCTCGCTCAGGCTCAGCGTGACCGGCACGGGCAATGTGGCCCTGCTGGAGGCCCCGAAGCTCAGCTTCCCGCCGGACTTCGAGGTATATGACGTCAAGACTTCAGATATTCCGGGAGGCAAGATGTTCGAGTATCCGTTCATCCCGCGCAGCGCCGGAGAGTTCGTCATAGGCCCTGTCGAGTATTCCTACTACGACAACAAGGCCTCCCGCTATGTGACACTCAGCAGCCGTCCGCTGGAGATCAAGGTAGCCAGGGGCAACAGCTCCCAGGCCTCCGGCTCGGGCGAGGTGCAGGTGATGAGCGGCGGCAAGGACGTGCGCAACATCGGTGCGGACATCCGCTACATCTCCACTTCCGGACCGGCCCTCGGCGCTGCCGGCTCATTCTTCGTAGGGACACCTCTTTTCTTCCTGCTGATGTCGGGACTGCTGCTCGCTGCCGCAGCCGTCTATTTCGTAATGCGCAGGCGTGCCGCTCTCAAGGCCGACGTCGTCGGCACCAGGAACCGGGCGGCCAACAAGATGGCGCGGCGGCGGCTGGCCCGCGCCGAGACTTTCCTCAAGGAGAGCCTGTACACGGCATTCTATGAGGAGCTGCACAAGACGCTCTTCGGCTATGTCTCCGACAAGCTGAATATGGACATCTCCGATATGAGCAAAGACAATATCGCCGCCAGGCTGGTCGCCGCCGGGGTGGGAGAGGCGCTTGCTGCTGACTATATCGCCCTGCTGGACGCCTGTGAATATGCGCGTTACGCTCCTTCCGAGGGCGGCGAGGCGATGGCCGCAGAGTACGACAGGGCGGTCAGGGTGATCTCCGAAATAGATGAAAGCATGTCAAGAAAACGCCGTCCGTCCCATACCGGGGCCGCAGCCGCGGTTGTCGCGCTGCTCGCTCTGGCTCCGGCTCCGATAGAAGCCGCTGAAGCCTCACCTGCGGATTCGCTCTGGACCGCCGGAGTCGAGGCTTATTCCCGGGGCGACTGGGCCGACGCCGAGGCTTCCTGGACTTCCATCCTTGACCTCGGGCTGGAGTCCGCCGACCTCTACTACAACATAGGCAACGCCTGCTGGCGCGAGGGCGACCTTGCGCACGCGATACTCGGCTACGAGAGGGCGCTGCGCCTCGACCCGTCCCACTCCGACGCCCGTTTCAACCTCGATTTCGTCCGCGCGGGTCTGCAGGACAAGATAGAGTCGGTGCCGGTCTTCTTCCTCAGCATCTGGATGCGGAATCTCTGCCATCTGATGCCTTCCGACGTCTGGGCCGTGCTGGGGATCATATTCTTCGCCCTCGCTCTCGCCCTCGCTCTGCTCCTGCTGCTTGGGCGCACCGGGGCTGCCCGCAAGACCGGATTTGCGCTCGGGATAGTCTCCCTGCTGCTCTGCATCCTGTCCGTCTCGATGGCCGTCAGTCAGAAGGCGGACTATCAGAGGGAGGACGGCGCCATAGTCGTCAGGGCCGTCAGCCCCGTCAAGAGCTCCCCGTCGTCGGATGCCTCCAGAGATCTGTTCATCCTTCACGAGGGGACGAAAGTCAGGGTCCTCGACTCGGTAGGGGACTGGCGCAACATCGAACTCTCCGACGGTCGCCAGGGCTGGATTGCCGCCTCCGACCTGGAGGTCATATAGGATTATTCGCCCCCGGCACAGCCCCTGATCTCCACCGCCCCGCGGGCGCGGTCGGTCGCGCGGTAGTGCGGGGCGTAGAGGGACTCGATCTCGACGGCAGGGGACTGGAAACAGCCCTCCTGCGTCACGAAGAACTCTTCGGTGACGGTGGTGTTCTCTTCCGGATAGCTGTCGAACCAGTACTCGGTCCGCCCGGCGAGCACGCTCCTATAGCCTTGAGGAGTGAAGCTGACCCAATCTCTGACGACGAGCGGACGCACCCACCATCCGTAGAGGCCGGACCTCTGCTCCACCGGGCGGAGAGCGGCGCAGCGCGGCGCGGTGAGCCTGACGAAACTGCGGTTCTCCCCGTTCCATATCAGATACTTCGCCGTGATCCTGTCGCCTATGCGCAGGCTGTCCCCCTCGACGAGAAGCTTCCCGTCGCGCCAATACTCCCGACTGACCGTGAAGCCGTTGCCGGAGGCCTTGACTTCGGAAAGCGGCTTGCTGACGCTGCCGCTGAGCGCGATGACCTTCGTCTGCAGGGTCGCCTTTCCGCCGTCCAGCACTGATGCTATGGCCCCGATATAGGCAGGGTCATCCTCCCACTTCTGGGTCTCCTTCTGCACCATAATCCAGAGCCTTATCCCCTCGGCTATCCCGCTCTGCCCGCAGTCGTCGAGCAGGTCGCAGAGCAGGGAGTGGGCGTAGAGCTCGCTCTCCAGCAGCCCCCTCCACGGCATCACCGCGTTAGGGTAGTATGTGCCGCCTGAGCGGTGCGGCTGGGCATATTCCGTCAGAGACAGGATATCCTTGTCCAGCGATGTCCGCATCCGTCCCAAAGCGAACGGCCCGACCCCGAAGAACGAGGCGAGAGCAGTGCCGCCCTCGCTCTCCGTCAGGGCCTTGAGCGTCTTGATGCGGCGTGCCTTGTCGAGTATCTGCCCGTTGAGGCCGCGTGCTTTCGAAGGCACGAGATACGCCTTGGCGTGCTTGCGGAACTCCTTGAGCGTCTTGGCGGGGACGCCCTTGCTCTCCGGCTGTATGTCCGGGAAGAGGGAGCGGAGGTAGAGATACTGTCCGAGACTTATCCCGCCGCACCATATAGGCCTTGCGGAGTCGGAGAAGAATGCGGAGTCGGTATATCTGACTGCGCTCTCCAGCAGGCTGCGGATCTCCTCCGGGCAGGCTGAGCCCATCCCGGCGAACCTTTCGAGGGCGACGGCTGTCACCACAGGCGAGGAGTTCATCCGGGCGAACCAGCCGAATCCGCCGTCGGAGTTGCGGCAGGCGACAATCTTCCCGGTCAGTTCACTGCGGGCTTCGTCGCTCAGACCTGTCGCACCCGGGATCTTGCCCAGCAGACAGTCGGCATACAGGACTTCGCTCAGGCTGAGCAGGTCCTCCCCCTTGGCTTCGAGCCGGGTCGGCACGGCTTCCCGGAGCATGTCGAGGATGCTGATTTCCTTGACGGAAGCCTCGGCTCCTGGCAGATTGACAAACTCTCCCCGCAGGGACTCGACGAGCGCCTCACGGTCCGCTCCGGCAAGCAGGAGGGCGGAGTGGGCTTCGGTGACGGTCTGGACCGCAGCCGACACCGGAATGCTGACAAACACCGCGTCAGCCCCCAGAGCCGCGTCGGTCGGGGTGAAGCTGACGAGCAGCCCGAGCTCGGAAATGTCCGGAGCGGTGATCCCGCAGTCGAAGCTTCCGCTCTCTCCTGCCTTGATGCTGAGGCGCTTGCTCTCGGAGGCGAGGGCCTTGGCGGAGGCGTAGTCACGCCCCTCGATGAAGCGCACGGAGACGGTCCCGCTGACGCTCTCCGCGCTGCCGTTGGCGATGCTCACACGCGCCACATAGCGGTCTCCCGTATAGAGATGCTGCGGCTCCACCACCGCAATCTTGACCGGCAGGGTCACCCGCATCTCGCGCCTGAGGGTTGCGTTGCGCATAGACTTGTCGTGGGCGTAGAGCTGCACATAATAGGTCGAGAGCTTGTCCGCGTTGCGGAAACTGAAGCTGATCTCACCGTTCTCATCGGAGCGCAGGAACGGCTCCCAGGCTATCGTATTGGCGAAATTCTCGCGGATATATCCGCCGTCCGCCGTCTCCCCGTCGCCGGCGCCCTCTCCCGAAGAGACCGCAAAATCCGGCATTGACATCGCGTCTGCGGGCGCTTCCTCAAGCTCCAGCAAAGCGGGGGAGAGGGCGCTGTTTTTCGTCATCAGGGCGAAGCGGCGCGAACCGTAGGCGATGACGGGGTGGGTCGAGTCGTTGCCGTTGACTCCGTCGGTGACAGAGTAGTAGATCTGCGGAAGAGGTCTCAGGGCGGGAACGGTGCCGTTCCAGATGTTGGTGCACAGCGTCTCGGTGGCGGCATCGAAGACGGTGGCGGCACACTCGACTCCGGCGGCGGTCCGGATACTGAAGCTGTACTCCCTCCCCGGAGCGGTGGTGTCGAGGAAGCGGGTGAAACTCAGCGGCAGACTGTAGTCCGGCTTCGGCAGGGAGAATGAACGGCTATAGCGGTAGTCTTCCTTGTCCTTGAACCACAGTACGTTGAGTCTAAGCTCGGACGGGTAGTCCGCCTTGCGCCCGAAACGGACCGTCGCCAGCGACCCTTGCTCTCCGCAGACTCCTGACAGCTTGACCATCTGCCTGTCCAGCAATACGTTGCTGTTGCCGTAAAGCTCGGCCACGGCCCACACCGGCCCGCAGCTTGAGCCGATCTGCAGCGAGAGCTCATCTCCCCCGGTCTCCCTGAAGAAGCTCCGCACCTCGTCGTAGAGCGCATCTGCGCCGTCCGGCACATACAGGATATTGCTGATGTCCGTCTCTTTGTATTCCTTGCCGTTGTCGGCGGTCGCACATCCCTCGACTTCAAGTCGATAGAGTCCGGGCTTCCGACCGTCGAGCTTCAGCTCCACGGCCTCCCCGCCCTTGGCGCTGCCGCAGGCGAGCGTCTCCCCGCCGCGCTTGAGGGCATAGTTGCATCGGAATGTAGGGTGGAAAGTCCCGTCTGCGTCGTCCGCTGACGACAGAACGCTGAAGCGGAGCGGCCCGGTGATGATTGCATCCTCGCCTTCCGTGCTTTCTTTGAGCCTGAACGAACCCTCTGCGGCCTCCTCAATCCCGGTGCTGAAGTCCAGATTGCCGTAGACGGTCACAGATTTGGAGAACTCCAGTGTCTCCCCGGTGGCGTCGATGATCTTGACCGTGACGATGTAGCAGGAATAGTAGCCGTCGCCGGATTTGAACGCAATCTCAAAATCCCCGTCAGCGTTGAGTTGCAGGGTGCCCTCGTCGCAGATGCTGCCGCCCTCCCTGACGCTGTAGCTGGCGGTGGCGGAGCTCAGGCTGTGTCCGGAATACGATCTTACATTGCCCCTGACGCTGACCCCGTCTCCGGCGAGGTGGAGCCTGCGGTCCGGAGTCCAGCTGAGGTTGAATGTCGGTGTGACGAATTCGTCCACCAGCACCGACGTTCCGGCGAGATGCTCCCCGTCGCGGGAGATCTCTATCGAGTAGAGTCCGCCGCGCGAGCTCCTGCTGAGGGAGAATTCTCCGGCTGCGGAGCCGTATTCGCCGGTGCAGAGCTCCCGGGTGGCGATCTTCTTGCCCTCTGCGTCGCTGAGGGTGGCGGTGAGAGTGATCCCCGCACCGGCGGCTTTGTATTCATATGTCCCCGTATAGAGGATGACCTTGTAATGTACGGTCTCTTCGGGATTGAATGCCTTGCGGTCGGTGAGAAGTTCGCAGTTCACCCTCTCCTTGTCGTCTGAGGACGGTCTGGTGTAAGACGGTCCTGAAACCGGATGCCTGCGGCTGCTCCTCAAGACTCCGTCAGCATCCCGGAAGCTCGCCCGTATGCCGTAGCCCCATTTGTCGGAGGAGAGCTTGCTCCGGATTGCCTCGGGCACGTGGGTGAAGCCGTCGATGCGCACCCCGTCCACGCTCGCCACCGCCTTGTCGTCCCTGTCGTAGAGCGTCAGACTGCACTGCTCCACCGGCTCTCCGCTGAGGTAGTCGGCGACATAGACCCCGAGCCCCCGGGAGTCACGCCTGCTCGCGACGGAGAGGGTGTATTTGTCGTAATCGAGGTCCAGCGACTCCTTGCCGGAGCGGCACTCGAGCACATAAGCCCCGTCGTCCAGCTTCGGAAGGTCGAGCGTGAGCGTGTCGGGGAGGTAGAAGCTCTTAGCCGCGTTGTCGAGGGTCCTGTCGGCAAGGACCGCGCTGCCGCTCTTGAGGCGGACTCGCGCGCTGCCCAGATTCTGCAGCAGGACGGTGACTTTCCCGTCGGCGGCGCGGGCCCTCAAAGCCTTGGTGTTGAGCCGGGTAGAGAGATCTTGCGCCGTGTGGCTGCAGGATGCCACGGTCTTCTCGTCGCCGGTGTACGAGCCTATCCTTTTTATGAGTCTGCCGCAGTCGACATCGAGGCTTATGTAGTCCCCGGATGTGCCGCCGTCCCGGTTGAGGCTGCCGAACCTGTCCAGGAGAAGCCAGGCTTCGGCGAACACCCCGACCGCCGCGCTCCCGTGCCTGTCGGCAAATGCTTTCATCGCATCGGCGTTTGGCGGGGTGGAGACGTATTCATATAAGGCATCGAACGGATACCGCCCCCCGAAGCGCTCGTCCATCAGGGCGGCGGTCACGGAGTGGCTTCCGTCCCGGGCTAAAAGACTCCAGAGAGCATAGTCATAGTCGCTGCGCAGCAGTTGTTGCAGCGCCTGCTCGAACTCGAAGCGCCCGAGCAGGTGGTCGTGGCGGTAGAATTCGGGATTGTAGCTCGCCTCCAGCCGGGCGCGGTGCTCCCGGACATAGGCGAGAAGCTCGTCGAGATGGCCGCTGCGGGTATCGAAGTAGACCGCCACCGGCTCAGCGAACGCCTTGATCTCCTGCGCTTTGGCCTTTTCGAGGCTGTCGCGGAGCTTCCAGTTCCCCGAGGAGCGCACCCCCACATATTCGCTGCAGGCGTCGTAGTAGTCCCAGGCCAGCCGTTTGCGCAAGGCTTCCTTCTTGATCGACTCGAGGATCGAGGCCTGCAGTTTCGGACGGTCGTCCTCCACGGCTTTGTAGTATCTGGCCCAAAGGCCGGTAAGGCTGTGCCCGGAGGCGTCTTTGGCGGCGCAGGATGGCATTATAGTCATAATCATCAGGGTTATTGTCAGTAATATCCGTTTCATTCCACTGTCAGTTTCTGGTGTCAAGATAAGAGATGCATTCGGCTACCACGAAGTTGCTTCCGCCGACATAGACCAGGCTGTCCGGCACCCCGGAGGCGTCTTCCAGTGCGGCCCTGACTCCCTCCGCCACGCTGCGGCAGCGCCGGCGGGAGAGCCCCTCAGTCCGGGCATAAAGCTCTTCCACGGGGAGCGAGCGGCTGATTGCGGGGGCGACGAGATAGTACTCCGCCTGCTGCGGCATCAGCGGCCTTATCGTGTCGAGGTCCTTGTCGGCCATTATGCCATATACTATGAAGAGCGGTCTGCCGCTCTCCGAGAGATGCTTGAAGTTGATGCGCAGCGCATCGGGGTTGTGTCCTATGTCGCAGATGGTCTCGGGATGTCCGCAGACCCTCTCCCAGCGCCCCCGGAAGCCGGTGATGCGGCCGCTGTGCCTGAGCGCCTCCGTATCGGGGGCTACGCCGAGGAGTTCCAGCGCCGCGAGGGCGGTGTGGAGGTTCTCCCGCTGACAGGGGCCCTCGAGGTCAAGGCGGAAGTCCGGTTCGCCGAAGTCGTCGGCAAAGAAGAGCGGGCAATGCACTTCGGCGGCTTTGGCTTCGAAGACGGGGGCGGTCTGCCCGTCGCGGCGGGCGACCAGCGCCGGGATGCCGCTCTTGAAGATGCCGGCTTTCTCGGAGGCGATCTGCGCCCGGCTGTCTCCGAGCATCGCGCAGTGGTCCAGACCGATCCCGGTGATGATGCTGAGCTCCGGCGTGATGATGTTGGTGCTGTCCAGCCTGCCTCCCAGCCCGGTCTCGACCACCGCCGCGTCCACCTTCCGGGAAGCGAACCAGCTGAACGCCATCCCGGTGGTGATTTCGAAGAATGACAGATTGTCAAGAGGGGTCCCGTGCAGGAAATCCCAGACATACTCTTCGCTCACCATAGTCAGGCTCCCGCCGGAGATGATCTTCATCCTCTCGCGGAAATCGATGAGGTGAGGGGAAGTGTAGAGCCCCACCCGAAGTCCCGACGCGGCCAGCGCTGCGGCGAGCATCGAGCTCACCGAACCCTTGCCGTTGGTGCCGGCTATGTGTATGGTGCTGAACTGCTTCCACGGCTCGCCGAGGGCGCGGTCGAAGCGCAGCATCCCCTCCAGCCCGGGCTTGTACGCCCCGGCGGCAAATCCGACGCTCTGCACCGACGGATGCCTCTCGAAGAGGGAGGATATCAGGGAGTTGTATGCTTCTTTACTATATTCCATAATTTGCAACTTGAGCCAAATTTAGTTATTTTTACGCGTTGTTTTATCCAACTATGTCAGAAAAGATATCGGCCCTGTACTCGTCTTTCGTCATCGACGGCATCCGAGAGGAGTTCACCCCGGCACGCCTGCTCCAGCCGCTTTGCGACGCGCGGCTCTGCCCGCCGCAGGGGGCGGAGGAGAGCTGCTGCATCGACGAGACGGTGGATCCGGTGGCCCGCAGCTTCGATGTGGACTCGGCGGATGTCGCCGGCAGTCTTGAGGCCACCCTCTCTGCCCGTCGCATTGCGCCTCCCGCCTATGCCGACTCCTACACCCGATTCCGCATCGCTTCCGCTCTGGAGGACGCCCTCTGGAAGAAGGGGGCTTTCCGCCTCGGAGACCTGAGCCTGGTCGCTTCGTGGAAGTGTGATGCCAGGACGGTGGGGGCGATGGCCGCGTTCTACCGGTCAGTGACCAGCGCCGCCGACTATGTGGACTCTCTGGGGTTGAGGTTTGCGGATGTGAGCTGCACCCGGGGCGGAGCAGGCGGAGACGTGGCCTTCAGGGCTCTGGTCGCCCGCGACTCCGAGACGGATGAATTCTTCACCCGGGACCCGTTCCGCTCAGTCGCGCCGAGATTCTCTTCCGTCCGCGCCTGCCCCCCGACGCTCGTCCCGGACCCGCAGAGCTGGATAGTCTACATCCCCTTCGACACGGCGGATTTCCGGCTCGGAGGCTCTCTGCTCGCGCAGGTTTTCGGTATAGGAGGCGCTCCCGTGCAGATCACCGACGCCGACTGCTTCATCGACTGCTTCGAGGTGGTGAGGGAGTTTGTCGAAGACGGCCTGCTGCTCTCCGGAGCCACGGTCGCGGACGGCGGCCTGCTCACTGCGCTCAGCCGTATGGCGGAGGGCAATTGTGCGGTAGAGGCTGACATCTCCGCGATCATGCATTCCTGTCAGGAGAAACACCCGCTCCGGGTCCTCTTCGCCGAACTGCCCGGGGTCATCATACAGATCCGCGACTCCGACTTCGACTACCTCGACGCCGAGCTGCTCCTGCAGGACGTGGCATATTTCCCGCTGGGGCATCCGGACCCGTCAGGCAGGGGGGTGAGGGTGAAATCCACGGCCAAATCCGGAATACAGACAATTCTCGAATCCCTGATCCGCAATGCGGAAGGGGAGGACTGACAATACTCGCACGGCAATGGGCAAAGCTAAAATCTTCGTCCTCGACACCAACGTCATCCTGCACGACTACCGTGCGATACGCCGGTTTCAGGACAACAATATCGTCATCCCGGTGGCGGTGGTCGAGGAGCTCGACAAGTTCAAGAAAGGCAACGACGCGCTCGCCTACAACGCACGCGGGTTTATGCGTGACATAGACCGCATCACGGAAGGGCGCAGCTTCGGCAGGGACGGCCTTCCGATCGGCAAGGGGCTCGGGCGCATCAAGGTCGAGCCGAACCGCCCGTTCTCCGAGGAATACGCGCAGATGTTCGTGGATGACATCCCGGACCACCGCATCCTCGCCACGGCGATGTGGGTGCGGGACAGCAACCCCGGCATCTTCGTGGCGCTCGTCACCAAGGATGTCAACCTGCGCCTCAAGGCGAAGGCCGCCGGAATGGAAGTCCAGGACTACCTGACCGACAAGGTCGAGGAGCAGAGGATCGAGAATTCCCAGAAGGAAGTCCGGACCCTCACGCTCTCTTCCGAGCGGATGCAGGCCCTCTGCTACGGCCCGGACACTTCGGTGCCGAGGTCGGCGGTGGGCGGAGAGAGGCCTGTGGCGAACCAGCTTTACAAATGCCGCTGGGAGTCCGGGGCGGGAGGCACGGCCTGCGCGCGATACGACGCCGACAAGGACCGTCTGGTGCTGGTGAAGTCGAGGGAAGCCTACGGCATACGCCCGCGCAACGACGAGCAGGTGATGGCGCTCGACGCGCTGCTGAACCCCGGGATTGAGCTCGTGTCGCTGACGGGAGGCGCAGGCACCGGCAAGACTCTGCTCGCCCTTGCCGCCGCGCTGGAGCAGGAGCGCGAATATGAGCAGATCGTCCTTTCGCGTCCGGCGGTGGTGCTTGGCAATCAGGAGCTGGGCTTCCTCCCGGGAGACCAGAAGGCGAAGATGTCCCCGTTTCTCCAGCCGCTTATGGACAATCTCAACGTCATCAGGGAGCAGTTCCGCCCGAACTCCAAGGAGGCGCTCCGCATAGAGAGTATGCTCACACAGCAGAAACTCCTCATCGAGCCTCTCGCCTACATCAGGGGACGGAGTCTGGGGAGGTGCTATTTCATCATCGACGAGGCGCAGAACCTCACCCCGCACGAGATGAAGACCATCATCACCCGTGCCGGCGAAGGGACCAAGATGGTGTTTACCGGCGACATCTTCCAGATTGACCAGCCTTATCTGGACCAGTGGTCCAACGGACTGACGCATCTGGGCGAGAAGATGGCGGGCCAGAAGCTCTTCCAGCACGTCTTCCTCAGGAAGGGGGAGAGAAGCGCCCTGTCGGAGCTCGCGGCGAAGTTGTTGTGATTCCCGATTGCTTTCACGAGAATTTGTAGTAAATTTGCAGGTTATCTCGATTATACCATTTAGTGATTCATAATATGTTTGAAACGAAGAAGAGAGTTTATCGCTTTGGCGGCAAGACGGCCGAGGGCGATGGCTCAATGCGAGAGCTCCTTGGAGGAAAGGGAGCCAACCTGGCCGAGATGAGCAGGCTGGGGATGCCTGTTCCGGCAGGTTTTACCATCACCACCGAGTGCTGCGCCGAGTATTATGAGCTCGGAGGCGGCTACACCGATGAACTCAAGGCCGATGTCAAGGCGGCCCTCAAAGCTACCGAGGACCTGATGGGCAAGAAGTTCGGCGATCCGAAGGATCCGCTCCTCGTCAGCTGCCGCAGCGGCGCAAGAAGCTCTATGCCGGGGATGATGGACACCATCCTCAACATCGGACTCTGCTCCGAGACCATACCGGGGATGATTGCCAAGACAGGCAACCCGCGTTTCGTATATGATGCCTACAGGCGTCTGATCATGATGTATTCGGATGTCGTGATGGAGAAGGCGGAGGGGATCGAGCCGGAGGACGGCAAGGGCATACGCCAGCAGCTCGACAAGATGATGGCCGAGCTCAAGGAGGCCAAAGGATACGCTTCCGACACGGACATCACCGCCGAGGAGCTCAAGGACCTCTGCGGGAAGTTCAAACTCAAGGTCAAGGAAGTCCTCGGAGTCGAGTTCCCTGACAGCGCGGCCGCCCAGCTCTGGGGCTCAATCGGCGGCGTGTTCAAGTCCTGGAACGGCAAGAGGGCCATCGCATATCGCCGCATCGAGAAGATCCCTGACGATTGGGGCACTGCGGTGAATGTGCAGTCGATGGTGTTCGGCAATATGGGCGAAAGCTCCGCCACCGGAGTGGCGTTCTCCCGCAACCCGGCTTCCGGAGACAACAAGTTCTACGGCGAATGGCTCATCAACGCCCAGGGCGAGGATGTGGTTGCCGGTATCCGTACCCCGAACCCTCTCAACGAGGCCACCAAGAACGAGCACAACAAGTCTCTTCCTTCCCTGGAGACGGCTATGCCGGAGGTATATGCCGAGCTCGACGACATCCGCAAGAGGCTGGAGGCTCACTTCCACGATATGCAGGACATCGAATTCACCATTCAGGAGGGCAAGCTCTGGATGCTGCAGTGCCGTATCGGCAAGCGCACCGGCCTCGCCGCCCTGCAGATGGCGATGGATATGCTCTCCGAGGGTATGATTGACGAGAAGACGGCCGTGATGAGGGTTTCCCCGTCGCAGCTCGACGAGATACTTCACCCTGTGCTCAACTCCGAGTCGGAGAAGGCCGCCAAGATGGTGGCTCGCGGACTCCCGGCGTCTCCGGGCGGAGCGGTAGGCACTCTCGTGTTCTCTTCGGAGGCCGCGATGGCCGCAGCGGAGGAGGGCCGCAAGGTGATCCTCGTCCGCGAGGAGACCTCCCCGGAGGATATCCAGGGCATGCGCGCCTCTGCGGGCATACTCACCGCACGCGGAGGTATGACCTCGCACGCCGCCCTCGTGGCCCGCGGCTGGGGCAAGTGCTGCATCGTGGGATGCGACTCGATGATCATCGACCTGGAACACAGGACCGTCAAGTTCGGCGCCGACTCCAAGCAGATATATAAGGAGGGTGACTGGTTCTCGCTCAACGGCTCCAAGGGTGTCGTATATGCATCCAAGGTCGAGACCGTGGACGCGAGCGAAAACCCTCTCTTTGTCCAGTTTATGAACATAGTGGACAAGTACCGCCGTCTCGGGGTGCGCGCCAACGCAGATACTCCGGAGGATGCACAAAAGGCTCTCTCGTTCGGTGCGGAGGGCATCGGACTCTTCCGTATCGAACATATGTTCTACGGCAAGAACTCCGAGGTGCCTCTCGCTAAGCTGCGCAAGATGATACTCTGCTCCACCGATGCGGAGCGCAAGGCGGCTCTCGAGGAGCTCGAACCGTTCATCAAGGCGTCCGTCAAGAGCACGCTCCGCGTGATGGACGGCAAGCCGGTGGTGTTCCGTCTGCTCGACCCGCCTCTCCACGAGTTCGTCCCTACCACCGTGGAGAAGGAGAAGGAAGTTGCCAAGGAGCTGGGCATCAGCGTGTCCGAGGTTGTCAAGAGGGGTGAGAGCCTCCACGAGGTCAACCCTATGATGGGACTTCGCGGCGTGCGTCTGCACGTGACTTATCCGCTCATCGCGGAGACCCAGTATCGCGCCATCTTCACCGCAGTGGTCGAGCTCCAGAAGGAGGGTCTGCACCCGCAGCCGGAGATTATGATACCGGTGACCGTGTCCGCCCGTGAGCTCAACTTCCAGAAGGCGATCTGCGACCGCGTCAAGTCCGAGGTCGAGGCCCACAGCGAGCAGCCTGTCACATACCACTTCGGCACGATGATCGAGATCCCTCGCGCCGCTCTGACCGGAGAGAGGATGGCCCGCACTGCGGAGTTCTTCTCCTTCGGCACCAACGACCTCACACAGATGACCTTCGGTTTCTCCCGTGACGATGTGGGCACCTTTATGGGCGACTACCTCGGGCAGAAGATTCTTGACGCCGATCCGTTCCAGACCCTCGATACCAAGGGTGTCGGCAAACTCGTGGAGTACGGCGTCCAGTCGGGCCGCGCAAGACGCGCCGACCTCAAGTGCGGTATCTGCGGCGAGCACGGCGGAGATCCTGATTCCATCAAGTTCTTCAGCAAGATCGGCATCGACTATGTGAGCTGCTCTCCGTTCCGCGTGCCTATCGCGCGGCTCGCATCCGCCCAGGCTGCCATCGAGCAGAGCAACTGACATCCCCTTTGAACAGGGCACCTCAAGAAAATGGGGCTGGCTAAAAAGGACCAAGCGGTCCTTTTGCCAGCCCCTTTCGTTGCCTTAACCCCCGCAGACTGCCGTCATCGCCTTTCCACTTGACGGCATGGCTTTCTCGGTCTTCTCGCTATTCGAAAGGAGAGAACTCGGCACTGTATTCGGGGACAATCGTTACGCTGTTGAATCTCGCGATGTTACCTTTCGAGAAGTCGAGGCTGCCGGCGCAGTCGAGGTCGCCAAGGAACGGCGCATCGGAATGCAGCGCGGTCATATAGAAATATATGCCCTCCCCGGTCGTCAGGCTGTCACTGAAGCGTTTGAGGCTTATCTGCCAAGGGGTGCCATCGAAGAAATTGTCACTCACCATATTGCCGTCGATAAAAGCCTGCAGGGTGTCTCCGGTGTAATCGACCATAAGATAGAGGTCGCTCACGCCTTCGAACGCATCGGCTCCAAGCTTCACCATAAGCCGTCTGTCGCCGGAGGTCGTGACGGCCGGTCGGATATCCCTTGCAGGATTTTCAAACACATAGGTGCTGTAGTCCGCGGAGGAGGAGAACACATCGGCGGTGATGGTGGCGGAAGTCTGCTGCAGTCGTATGACTCCTCCGTCCTGCATAAGGTCGGCCCCGGTGATGACAAGTCTTTCCTTCCCGGCATATCTGACTTTATAGGCCCGGAGGGCCTCTTCTCTGGTCAGAGTGGTCAGCAGTACGGTCTTGCCCTTTGATGTCACGATGCGGAGGGTGCTGTCCTTCCCCGCTGTCGGCTTCAGGACAGACCTGCCTCTGACGCTGGCCTTGTCAAACACGTATTCCGTACGCATACCTTCGGGGGCGAAGAAGAAATAGTGCTTGCGACCTCCGTTGTCTATGATGGCCAGAGGCTGCGCGGTGGCTGACTTGAGCAGGGCCCCGTCCAGATCGAGGTTGAACGGCAGGATTGCGGAGATGTCCTCCTTCACGTCCAGGCTGCCCGTCTGCGGGAAGCGGACGGTGCCGGAGCCTGTAGCGACTGAGATGCTGACCGCCAGGTCGTGCCGTTTGGCGTGGTCCTGGAAATTATTCAGGAACACAAAACCGGAATCGCCTTTCTTGCGCACGGCATATCTCAGGGTTCCGGCATCCAGAGGGTCGATACCGTCAGCCCCTTCGGGCAGCACGGTCCCCATCGGAGCGAGTACGTCGCCGAAATCCTCCGTGAAGAGATGCAGGAGCTTGAGCTGGTGATAGGACTTGCGGGTGAATCCGAACTCGGAAAGCGGAGCCTTGAAGTCATAGGACATCCACGGCAGCCCCATCGGATGGTCGCTTTGGAAGTTGACCTCGTTGCGTGGTGTCGTGCCGCCCTGATACATATAGTATCCCACGCCGTTGCTTCCGGAGCCCAGAGCCCTCACGACCAGGGCTTCAGGCGAGCCGTCAGCAGGTGTGACCCTTCTCCAGTAGACGTGTTGGTTGCCTATGCCGATCTCCGCCGAGAAGGACGGATAGTCGGAAGGGTTGTAGCGCACCGGCGAGTAGTCGGGTTCGAGGGTCATATCCTTGAATAGATAGAACCTGGACGGCAGCAGTTCGCTGTCCCACCAGTTGTAGGGATAGCACGAGGTGACGGGAATGCATTCATCCGGGAGGACGGCCGCATAACCCCATCCGGTGGCGGTGAGCAGCGGGGCGCGGATGCCCTTGCTCAAGGCCAGGGCCTTGAGTGTCGCCATATGCTTTTCGCCCATATCCGCGGCTTGCATCGGCTTGTCGGCCTGCTGCACGCCTATGTGCGTGTTGTCCACATCGTAGTCGGCCACCGTGTATTCCAGCGGCTGCTGAGGATAATTGAAGGCCCACGGCGATGCGGAGTGCTGAAGCTCATTCTCCAGCTGGATGCCGATTACGATGCCGCCGTCCTGATAGTATTCGCCTTTCAGCTGCGCCGCGACATTGTCCCAGTGACGGCTGACATATTTGAGATACTCCTCGTCATTCGTCCTGATCTGGAAAGTGCGGCCATAGAGCCAGTCCGGGATTGAGCCGCTTCTCATCTCGCCGTGGCAGAAAGGGCCTATGCGTACGATGGTCCACATCTGATGCTTGCGGCAGAGTTCGAGGAAATGATGCAGGTCCAGATTGCCGCTCCAGCGGCTGTCGCCTTCAAACGGTTCGTGCAAGGCCCAGAACACATAGGTGGCGATCACGTTGATGCCGCCGGCCTTCAGCTTCAGGATCTGCTCCTCCCACTGCTGCCGCGGAATGCGGGAGTAGTGCATTTCTCCCATAGTGGCGATCATTGGCTTTCCGTCCAACGTCATATAAAAACTGTTCACGCCGATGTGTCGTCCGTCGGGGTTGCTTCCCCCGAGTTTCAGTTTTCCCTCGACAATCTGCTTGTCAGGCACATTGCTGATGTCGATGCCGTAATCCCTCTGTTGTGCCGATATCGATACTGAACACAAGAGAGCTGAGAGGATAATCAATATTCTATTCATTGCCGTGTTGTTTGTCCATCAAATATAATTCGAATTTTGCTTTCAGATTGTCAGGATTGAGGGCAAGAGCCTCTCCTAAGAGCCGCTTCGCTCCTTCCCTGTCACCGAAAAACATCTTTCCATAAGCCAGGGCTACCGTATAGGCGGCCTTGCTTTCCTTCACCGCGTCGGGCACGTAGCTCCAGTAAAGCGAAGTCACTATAGGCTTGCGATCCACATCGTCGGCCGCTTCCTCCTCCCACTGCGTAATGCAGCGGCTCATATACAGACGGGAGTTGACCCCGTCGCCGAGCATCTGCATCGAGAGTGCCACGTAGTAGTCACATTCCGGACCCATATATGGGCTGTAGCCGCTGTGGATGAACGGTATGTTCTTTTGCGCCACAGACTTCGCCTCTTCCTCCCTTCCCATCATCATCAGAGTCTCGGCCTCGAACCAGACGGCGTAGCAGAGAGCCTGGGTGTCCCACCATCCGGCCCTGAAATTGGCCGGAATCCGCCTGCTCCTGCGGAAGCAGTCGAGAGCTTCCTGCAGCCTGCCTTCCTCGCGCAGAAGCCGTCCCTTGCAGCAGAGGGCGAAGGTGTATGCCTCCGTAAGATAGGTTTCCTGACATTCTGCGGCTACGAAGTCGTGGTTTTCAAGCATTTCCAGAGCCTTGTCGAACTCGAATACGTTGGAATAGGCATCGGCGATGTCCCAGGTGAGGTTGTCCGTCAGATGTGCCGGCTTGTGGCTTAGAACATAGTTCAGGCGCTCCCTGCCGTCGATGCCGACTTTGCACATCACGTAATTGAGTTCCTTGACGAGAACATCGAGTCCGGCCTCCTGCTTGCTGACCTGCGCGGCATCGGCTTGAGGGTCAATATTGTTTTTCTCATAGACCTCTATCGCCTTCTTCAGCAGGTCGACGGCTCCGGACCTGTCCCCGAGTTTGGAATAATGGGCCACGGCGAGATTGCGCCAAACTATGTAGAAGTCCGGGGCCAGGGTGGCTGCCGTATTCCAACACTCGGCGGCTTCAGGGTAGAACAGCTTGTCATAGAGTATGTTGCCGAGCAGATAATGCGCGGTGGCATCTTCGGGATTGGCGGCCACTGCATCCCAAAGCACGTCGATTTCCTCAAGCCGGTACGGGAAGGTGTCCACATAGGGGTGCTTCGAGGCGACCGCCCTGTGCCTTGCGGCCATTTCTTCCTTGCCTGCCTTCGCCAAGATGGATGCAAGCGTGTAGTGGGCCATTGTGGACATAGGCAGAGGCCAGTCTTTCCAGACTTCCGCAGTTTCAAGCCCCTGCAGCAGGCACGATGCCTCGTCCGTCAAACCGGCGTCCATAAGGTTGAAGGCCACGTCCAGACAGGTCTGGGAAGGATTGCTGTATAGCATTCTGTAGAAGTCGGCCAGACTTTCCCCGTCCCCGGCAATCCCCTCGGCCGTCGCATAGCAGGCCAGGAGGAATCGGGCGAGATGGTCGAGACGGTCGCCTGAGACCACCTCTCTCAAATAGTCGATGGCCTCCCTGGCATTGCCCAACTTATAGTCTGCTATGGCATAATAGCTGCGACATATCGCGTGTCCGCTCTCCTTGCGCAGCGCGCAGGCGGCGTGTTCCTTCATCCTCTGCCAGTCGTGCCGGCGCCCGTCCATAGCCGCAATCAGCGTCATTGCAGGCGAGATGACATTGGCGCTCCAAGAAGCCTTGAACAAGGTCTCATAGGCTTCGTCTTCACGGTGCAGGCCTCGGAGCAGCAGCCCTTTGAAGTAGAAGATACGCCCGTCTTCCGGATTCTGGTTCCATCTGCAGAGCATCTTTTCGGCGCGGGCGACATATCTCAGACCCTCCTCATAGTGGGCCGTGTTGCAGCAGTCCTCGGCCATGGCGATAAGAGCCGGCACGTATTCAGGATCCTTCTCAAGCGCAACCCGGTAATATTCCCTTCCCTTCCAGGACGGATCCCTGTACTGTTCCACGTGGTTGCCCATAAGATAATCCTCCTGGGCCGTTTTCAGCTGGTGCGGCAGCTTGCCGGAGCGTTTTTCGTTGATGTCTATGTTGTCTTCCGGCAGACGGATTTCCTGCGCACGGTCTTCGGTATAGTCCATCAGAACGACTCCTTCCTTTGAGACCAGACGTATGGTGTAGGACGAGTCTTTGTCGAGGGCGGCATCGTACTCCTTATATTCGGAAGGCTTCAGGCTGACGGTGTCGGAACATATGGTCTTTCCGCCGAGAGAGACCTCAAACAGGGCGTTCTCGATCACTTCCGGCACGGTGATGCGGATTTTGCGCTGCTCGCGGTCGAGGGCCACCGCACCGTGCAGGTTGGCGAATGCCGGCACCTTCACCCCGTGTATAGGATACCAGAACTGCGAGAAGCATTTCACCTCATATGGCTGAATGTAGGAGAAGTCGGGCTGGTCGTTGGAGTACGAGCCGGCCATCAGCTCCGCGTGTTCTCCATCGATGTCGGTGAGGTTGCCATTCCACGCGTCGCCCAGGTCTTCGAGCGCCCACTGGAACATCTTCTTGCCCGGGGTGATATGGTGGTCGGCCACGTGGACCGTGCCGCAGTCCCTGCCGTGGTCGTATCCGCCGAAGAAGTCATATTTCGAAGGGCCGGCGAAATAGGAATTGCCCTTGATTGTGTTTTTGTGCAGGCTGATATCGGTCTCCTCCGCGTGGTTCTCCACTGCATACCAGCCTTTGGTAACCGGGAACGTCGCGTGATGGCGGTCGTTGTGGTGGTGGACCCAGTTGACGTCCTGCGGGAAAAACAGCTGATATTCATCGTTGACGTGAATTCCTGCGTTCTCCCACCACATGAACGGGTGTTTGAAAGGGGTGCGGTTGTCCAGTTTCACCATAGTCTCCAGACAGCTGGAGTCGGGGCGGAGGCATATCCCTACCGTACCCTTCAGGCGATACTGTCCAGGTGATGGAGAGGCTTCCGAAAGCCAGCACACCTGCGAGCCGTCTTCTCTGCTCTCAAGGGTGAAGTCGACAGGCATAAACGTGGACGGACGGTGATGAAACGGGTAGTTGAATTCCATTCCGCCGCTGATCCAGCTGCCATAAGAACCCACGATTACGGGCTTGATGCGCCGGTGGCGGTAGAGGAAATTATAACCGGTAGTCTTGTCGTATCCCTCAAGGATGCGGCCACCGAGTTCCGGTAGAATGAGGATTCTGACATAGTCGTTCTCGAGTCTGACCACCGTGTACTCCCTGTCCGTCAGGGTCTGACGTTCTACGCTGATTGTCACTTTGTTCGGGTACGCATAGCCGGTAGACCCCTGATGCTGGCGAAATTCGGAATACATCGGCATTTCTTCGGGTGCGGGAGGACAGTATGTCGGGATGACCATACGCTCCACCGCGGCTGTCACTTTCTTTCTCATGGTAGGTATAGTTTTGTGTTGTTTTATGCGACAGTCACAAAAATATGCTAAACCCCATTGACCGAAATGGACTTTTGTAATCTAAAAATGGATTATCTTACAAGATAAGTGTTGCCGGGAGGTATCGTAAGATTGTCCATTATTGTAAGCTGTATAATCCATTTGAATGGCCGGGGAAAAGCACTAAAATTGCAACACGGACACGATTGATACACTAAAATGTACAGCTACAACAAGGGATTTATCTATTTCATTTGCATCATCTCCGCTCTCGGTGGACTCCTCTTCGGTTATGACTGGGTGGTGATAGGAGGTGCCAAGCCTTTCTACGAACTGTATTTCGGCATATCCGACAGCCCTTCCGCACAGGGACTCGCTATGACGATGGCCCTCCTGGGCTGTCTCGTCGGTGCCACTCTCTGCGGCTATCTGGCCGACCGGATAGGGCGCAAGCGGCTGCTTTTCGTCTCGGCCCTGGTGTTTTTCTTTTCTTCGGTCGCGACAGGCTTTGCGGACGATTTCCGGACTTTCCTCGCTGCAAGATTTTTCGGGGGAGTGGGTATCGGAATCGCATCCGGACTTTCTCCTATGTATATAGGGGAAGTCGCGCCTCGGGAGATAAGGGGCAAACTGGTATCTCTCAACCAGCTTTCTATAGTCATAGGCATACTGGCGGCCCAGATTGCCAACTGGCTCATTGCTCAGCCGATCCCGGAGAACTTCACTCCCGGGGACATCGCGGCGTCCTGGAACGGGCAGATGGCCTGGAGATGGATGTTTTGGGCGGCGGCCTTCCCTTCGGTGATTTTCAGCATATTCTCGCTGGTAATTCCCGAGAGTCCGAGATATCAGGCCATAAGAGGCCGCGTGGATGAGGCCCGGAAGACCCTTTGCCGCATCGGAGGAGCCGACTATGCCGACGGGGAGCTTGCGGCCATAATGGCCGACAATACTTCAGATACCTCTCAGGGAGGCCTCGGGAGGCTCTTCAGCAAACCTTACCGCAAGGTGCTTCTTATAGGCGTCGTGATAGCGTTTTTCCAGCAGTGGTGCGGGACCAACGTCATATTCAACTATGCTCAGGAAGTCTTCCAGGCTGCGGGATACGCCATCGGTGACGTACTCTTCAACATCGTCGTGACCGGAATCGCCAACCTCATATTCACCGTTGTCGCCATCTATACCGTAGATCGCTGGGGTCGCAGGTCTCTGATGAAGCTCGGAGCCGGCGGACTCTGCCTTATCTACCTTATTCTCGGCACCTGCTACTATTTCCACGTGACCGGGATAGGCATGATAGTGCTCGTGGTCGCTGCCATCGCCTGCTACGGAATGACGCTCGGTCCGGTGACCTGGGTGCTGCTGGCGGAAATCTTCCCCAACAGGGTGCGCGCAGTGGCGGTTGCGACTTCAACGTTCGCCCTTTGGGTGGGCAGTGCCAGCCTCACCTATACTTTCCCTCTGCTCAATGTGGCTTTGGGAAGCTACGGGACATTCTGGATTTACAGCGCAGTCTGCCTCCTGGGGTTCATCTTTATGTGCAGATGCATCCCGGAGACCAAGGGCAAGTCGCTCGAACAGCTCGAAAAAGAATTGGTAAAATAAACATGATATGGTTAAAGCGTGGAGGGAGAAGGTCGTAATCCCGACCTATGAGATCGGTAAGGCCGAGAAAAACCCCATTTTCCTCGAGAACAGAGTGTATCAGGGGTCAAGCGGCGTGGTTTACCCCTATCCTGTCATCGAAAGCGTGGAGGATATAGCGCACGACAGGGAATGGAATGCCGTATGGCTCGAGAACGAATATCTCAAGGTGATGATTCTGCCTGAGCTTGGCGGCCGGGTGCAGATGGCCTACGACAAGCTCGCGAAGCGCCACTTCGTCTATTACAACAGCGTCATCAAACCGGCGCTCGTGGGTCTGACGGGGCCGTGGATCAGCGGCGGAATCGAGTTCAACTGGCCTCAGCACCATCGTCCCAGCACCTATCTGCCGGTTGACAGCAGCATAGAGGAGAACTCCGACGGGTCCGTGACCGTCTGGGTCAGCGAGATTGAGAGGATGTTTCATCAGAAGGGTATGGCAGGCTTCACTCTGAGGCCCGGCAAGGCCTATCTGGAGATCAAGGGCCGCCTCTACAACCGCACGGACGTTCCCCAGACCTTCCTCTGGTGGGCCAATCCGGCAGTCCACGTGAACGATGCCTACCAGAGCGTGTTCCCGCAGGATGTCAATGCCGTATTCGACCACGGCAAGAGGGCGGTGAGCAGCTTCCCGATAGCTACCGGAACCTATTACAAGATGGACTATTCCGCAGGAGTCGATATCTCCAACTACAAGAATCTCAAGGTGCCGACGAGCTATATGGGCGTCAATTCCCGTTTCGACTTCGAGGGCGGCTACGAGAATGACAGCCACGGAGGGATGCTCCACGTGGCCGACCACCACGTCTCCCCGGGGAAGAAACAGTGGACCTGGGGCAATGGCGACTTCGGCCGGGCCTGGGATCGCAATCTCACCGACAGCGACGGCCCGTATATCGAGCTGATGGCAGGGGTCTATACCGAAAACCAGCCTGATTTCTCGTGGCTGATGCCTTATGAGGAGAAGCAGTTCACGCAGTATTTTATGCCCTACCGCGAGATAGGAGCGGTCAAGAACGCCAGCCGGGACTTTATTATGAACATCGAAGAGGAAGACGGCGGAAAGGCCGGATTCAAGATCTTCGCCACCTCGGCTCAAAATGTGGAAGTGGTGCTCAGAAACGATTCGGGACAGGAATATTACCGCCGGAAGGTGGAGATTTCGCCTTCGGAGATACTCGTGGAAACCGTTGATGTGGAGGGGACTTCCCTAAGTGAACTGACGCTCGAGATTCTTTCGCCGGACGGGAGGATGCTTCTTGACTGGCACGCCGAGCCGGATGAGATCCGCCCCATCCCTGACCCTGCGGAAGCCGCGCTCCGTCCGGAAGAGGTCAAGACCAATGACCAGCTATATCTCACCGGACTCCATCTGGAGCAGTACCGCCACGCCACCTACAATCCGGTGGACTATTACGAGGAGGCACTTCGTAGGGATCCGCTCGACTACCGCTGCAACAACGCGCTAGGGCTTTGGTATCTGCGAAAATGTCTCTTCGCCAAGGCCGAGAAATATCTGCGCACGGCCGTGAAGGTGCTCCGGAAGCGCAACCCCAACCCTTACGACGGCGAACCCATATACAACCTGGGACTCGCGCTCAAGCTCCAATGCCGCTCGGATGAGGCCTATGACTGGTTCTATAAGTCGACCTGGAACGCCGCCTGGCAGAGTGCCGGCTACTTCAAATGCGCCGAGATTTCGCTCGCCAGGGGTCGCCTCGAAGATGCTCTTGACGAGGTGGAGAAGAGTCTTATGAGGGGAGCGCACAACCATAAGGCACGCGCCCTCAAGTCCGCCGTACTGCGCAAGCTCGGCAGGGGGGAAGAGGCCGCGGAGTGGTGTGCGGAGTCGCTGAAGCTGGATCCTTTCAATTACGGCTGCCTTTTCGAGCTTTATATTCTGACTTCTGACAAGTCCAGACTCGGACAGATGAAGACCCTGATGCACGGGATGCCTAACAACTATGACGAACTGGCACTAGACTATTGCGCCGCAGCTCTCAAGGACGAGGCCCGTGAGGTTTGGAACATCGCCATCGAAGAGAAGGCCGCGACAGCGATGACCTGGTATTATCTCGGATGGACTGGTCAGGAATCTGCATTCGGGCTGGCCGAGAAGCACAGTCCGGACTACTGCTTCCCTAACCGCCCGGAAGAGGCTCTCGCCCTGCGGAGCGCAATCGCCCGTAATCCCGAGTCCGCGATGGCCAACTACTACCTCGGCTGCCTCTACTACGACAAACGGCAGTATGATGAAGCGATGCGATGCTGGGAACGTGCCGCAGAGCTGCGCCCGGATTTCCCGACCGTCTGGCGCAACCTGGCGCTGGCCTTCTTCAACAAGCGGCACGACTATGGGCGCGCCCTGGAGTGTATGGAGAAGGCGTTCGCCCTCAACACGGAAGACGCCCGCATACTGATGGAACTCGACCAGCTCTACAAGCGGCTGGGATATGACCACGCCCGGAGGCTGGAAAACCTCGGGCGGTACCGCAGTCTTGTCGAGAGTCGCGATGACCTCGTACTGGAGGAGGCCACCCTGCTCAACCAGTGCGGACGTTATGATGAAGCCAAGGCGAAGATAGACTCTCGGAAGTTCCATCCTTGGGAAGGCGGTGAGGGCAAGGTAAGCGGGCAGTATCAGCTCTGCCGTCTGGAACTCGCGAAACTCTCTCTCGGGAAAGGGGAGAACGACAGGGCTATAGAACTTCTGGAAGAATGTCTCGTCTATCCTCACAATCTCGGCGAAGGCAAACTCTATGGGGCTCAGGAAAACGATTTCTACTATTTCCTCGGTTGCGCCTACTCTGCCAAGGGACTTGCGGACAAGGCCCGCGAAGCTTGGGAGAAAGCCACGGAGGGCCCTCAGGAGCCAGTGGCCGCTATGTACTACAACGATGCCAAGCCGGACAAGATTTTCTACCAGGGTCTCGCCCTGCGCCGTCTCGGAAGGGACGCCGAAGCCAACGGCCGCTTCTACAGGCTGCTCAACTTCGGGAAGCAGCATCTCTTCGATGACGTGCGGATGGACTATTTCGCGGTATCTCTACCCGATCTCCAGATTTGGGACGGAGACCTCAACGTTTCCAACCGGATACATTGCAAATATATGCTGGCCCTGGGCTACTGCGGACTGGGTGACTATCTTCACTCCGAGCGCTACCTGAGGGAGGCCTCCGAAATGGACAGAAACCACCTCGGACTCCTCTCCTTCCGCACATATTTCACAAGTCTTAAACATAATGCCTGAACGCTATGGGTAGATTCAATACATATTTTGTTCTTGCCGTCGCTTCGGTTGTATGTGCAGGCCTTGCGTCCTGCTCCGGCATGACTCCTGGTGCTCCGGATCCCCCTCCGGAGGTGAAGGAGGCTCAGGTCGTCAACGGCAACTTCGAGGATGGACTTGACGGATGGACTCTCTCCGGAAAGCAGTCTGCGGCCACTGTCGCTTCAGACGGATGCTACGGAAGCAAGGCCCTTCGTCTCAGCTCGGACTGCGGGATGGAGATTAGGGTGTGGCAGAAACTCAGCGGTATCAACAACGGTTTCTACGACCTTGAGTTCTATGCCAAGGACTCCGAAAAGTCCCACACGGCCTATCTTGAGGCCAACGGGAGCAGGACGGCACTCGACTGGAACTCCTCCTCGTGGAAACGGTTCATCGTGCGTGGCATTGAAGTCCGCGATGGCGAACTCGAAATCGGCATCAATCTGGAAGCCGACGGGGTCAGCTGGTGCGAATTCGATGCTCTGAAGCTCTACAAGACAGAATCCGCTCCGACCTTTCTCAAGGGAGGAGACATCTCCGAACTCACTTATGTGGAGCTGAATGGCGGGAAATACAGCTTTGCCGACGGGACCGAAGCCTCTTGTCTGGATATCCTTGAGGACAACGGATTCAATCTGGTGCGCCTCAGGCTCTACAACGACCCCGGCAATGCTGATTATGAGCCTTCCCGCCTGATGCCGGCCGGCATACAGGACGAACAGGATATCCTCTCTCTCGCCCGCAGGGCAAAAGAGAAAGGTATGCAGATATTGCTCTCTTTCCACTACAGCGACTACTGGACCAACGGCGAAGACCAGAACATCCCCCACGAATGGGTCGGAATGGACCTTGCGTCCCTCAAGACTGCCGTGTATGAATATACCCGCGACTTTCTGGGTAGGATGGGGCGGCAGGGCACCTTGCCTGAATATGTCTCCATAGGCAACGAAATCCAGGCCGGACTTCTCTATCCTCTCGGATACTGCAAGAAGGAGGACGGGAGCAGCAATGAGGCTGATATGTGCGCCCTCTTCTCGGCCGCCGCGAAGGGAGTGAGGGAAGCCTCTCCCGACAGCAGGATAATCCTGCATCTCAATGCCGCCGGCGATGCGGGCCTCTATGACTGGTTTCTCTCCCTGATGCAGAGCCGGGGAGTGGATTACGACATAATCGGCGCCTCCTACTACCCGTTTTGGACAAACCGCGATATTGAGACGGTCAGCAAATGGGCCGCGGATGTCACGGACAAATTCGGCAAGGGCCTGATATATATGGAGACCGGTTATGCATGGAATCCAACCCTTCCCGACGGAAGCCGCGGACAGATTCAGCACAACAGGCCTTATGACGATATGACACGCGAGGGGCAGAAGAAATTTCTCCTCTCGCTCAGCAGTGCGATCAAGAACACTGCGGGCGGAAGAGTGCTGGGCTATGTGTATTGGGATCCTGTCTTCATCGAGACTCCGGTCAAGACGGGATGGATCGTGGGAGAGAAGAACTGCGTGAGCAATTCCACCCTTTTCGATTTCAGCGGAAGGGCACTGGAGAGCTTCGACGCATACCGATACAACTGAATGACACTGATAAAACTAAAGCCATATGAAACAGACAATCACATCTATTTTTACTGTCCTTGTCGCTATCGTTGCCGTTTCGTGCAGCAAAGAGGCGGCTACAGGTGCAAAGCCCGGCTTATGGACAGAAAGTGACGTCATCCGGACCTATGGGGGAGCCTCGGTTACCCTGAACGGACAGGCTTCTGATGACGGAGGCATCAAGAGCATCGAAATCAGTTGCGAAGCGTGGAACATCGGCAAGATCTATGACCTCTCGTCACAGAAGCCGAAGGTTTTCAATTTTGACTACACGTTCACTGTGCCGTCCGATGCGGTCTTTGACAGCGAACTAAGCGTCACGGTCCGTGACGCCGCGGACAACGAGTGTGTCAAGAAAGTGGCTCTCCAGTTTCTCCCGGACAGCGACGCGCCTGTTATCGACGACGATATCACCGGCGATATCAGCGTGGATTTCGATGCCGAACTCGGCAAGGCCGTCTGGAATTTCTCTTTCACCGTGACCGATGACCGCGCCCTCAAGAGCTACAGTATCGACATCGATGACAATGACACCCACATCAGCTCCGCTCTCAACGGGACGGAGACCACTATCTCCGGATCTGTCGAATTCGCGTCAGTGGGCGCTTTCCCGATGAAGCTTACGGTCGAAGACAGCTCCGGCAACAGACTTGAACGCAGCTGCAACCTCATAGTAATGCTCAAGGAGGACGAAGACCCGATTGCAAACTACGACCAGATGTATATCTATGATGCCGAGAAGTCCGAAGGTGACTATGTCTATGGTTACTACAGATATATGGACAAGGACGGAGACTACTGCTACAAATGCAGAATCTACGCCGAAAAGGACGGGGCCAAGTTCTATTTCGTCCCGAGCGAAAGCCAGACCGGCGACAAGTTCGGCGTCAGCCCGTATGTCGGGACCAAACTTATGAACAAGAACGGATATGTCGAGCCTGTCGTCATCGAGAAGAAGGGTTACTACTATGTCTGGATTGACATCCTGAACCACAAGTTCAGCATCAGCGAGTATCAGGTGGAAGAAACCGTCTACAGCGGCACTCTCGTGGTCGCCGGCGAAGGCTTCAGTTCTATGGCTGACTGGACATTCTCGGGCGAGATGTCTCCGGCCGGGAGCGACTACCGCAAGAGCATAGAACTTTCGCTCAATCCTTCAGCCACAAGCTATTCCTACTGTGTTACCGACGGCAGCGACAGCTGGGCGAAAGTCTGGAGAATGGCGGACGGCAAGTGGTGGTGGCTCGATGACGCCTGGTATGGCGGCACCTGCGCCATATTCAACCCTGGTTCGGCAGAAAAGGTACTCGTCACCTTCGACACCGCCGAATTGTGGTCAACGATGAAAATCATTCAGTAACACTAACTAAAGTCAAACCAATAACCAAAAAGATATGAACATATCTATCTACACCAAACGGGCTCTTGTGGTAATCATCGCCATAACGGCGATGACCGTAGCCGCCTTTGCGCAGGGCTTCACCCTCAGGGGAAGCGTCAGCAACGAGAATGGTGAGGGGGCGATCGGAGTCTCTGTCCTGATAGACGGGAGTTCCGTCGGCACATTGACAGACAATGAGGGGGCGTTCCTGCTCCCCGGCGTCATGGTCGGGCAGACCGTGACCGTTTCCTGCCTCGGCTATATCACGCAGAATATCAAGATTGAAAACAACTCTCCGCTCAATATCGCGCTGCAGCTGGACAGCAGACTGCTGGACGAAGTTGTCGTGGTGGGCTATGGTACGCAGACACGCACCAATATTTCCGGGGCGGTGTCCGTGGTCAAGACCGACGAACTTCCGAAAGCCGCTTCGGCGAGCGTGGGCACGATGCTCCGCGGAAGGTCCGCCGGACTCAACATCACCTCCAACAGTGCGTCTCCGGGAGCCTCGATGAACATAGAGATCCGAGGAGGCCTCTCGGGCCAGAAGCCGCTGGTGATAATCGACGGAGTTCCACAGCTCAGTACCTCCACCGTCTGGCCAGGCACTTCCTATAGCGGAGTGGACAAGGACAACTCCCTTATCAACCTGAACCCGGACGATATCGAGACCATCAACATCCTCAAAGACGCTTCAGCCGCTTCCATCTACGGCAGCGACGCTTCCGGCGGAGTGATACTTATCTCCACCAAGAGAGGGAAGGCCGGGACTCCGCAGGTCAGCTATTCTGGTTCGGTCAGCATCCAAAGGATTAAGGATGCTCCCGACTTTATGAATGCCAAGGACTTCATGACCGAGCAGAACAAGATTTTCGATGAGTTGGGCAGAGGAAACGAGAAGCGCTGGACAGCCTCTCAGATCGATGCCTTTGTGGGCAACGGAACGGACTGGATGGACGAAGTGACCCGCACCGGAGTAGTCAACGAACACAATCTCTCAGTCAACGGAGGTTCCGGCGGTACCCGCTATCTCGCTTCGGTCAGTCTCTATGACCACAAGGGAATCGCCAGAAATAACAGTATGAACCGTGTCACCGGCCGCCTCAACCTTGACCAGGAATTCGGGAAGAAGCTGAAGGGAGGCGTAAACACTTCCTTCACCAGGCTCAAATACAACGACGTGCCCCTCGGGGATGCACGTCAAGACAACTCGGCCCTGTTCTATTCGGCTATGACCTTCATCCCTACGGTCTCTGTCTATGACGAGAACGGCGATTTCTCCGACAACCCGATAAGGAACATCTATCCCAACCCTGTCTCCCTGCTGGAAATCACCGACGAGACGAATAGCAACGACATCGCGATAAGCGGCTACCTCGAGTACAAACCGATAGAGGAATTCGCCATCAGAGCCACCGTAGGCACGGATATTAAAGACACCCAGGCCGACCAGTATATCCCTACCACCACAAAGAAGGGCAAGAGTCTGGGCGGACAGGCCTCGAAGCAGAATGGCAAGGCGCAGTTGAACCTTATCAATGTCGTCGGCACGTTCTCCAAGAATTTTGCGGACAGGCACGACCTGAGCGTAATGGCGGGATGGGAGTTCAAGAAGAACATCTGGAGCGGAATGGGAATCGTGGCCTCGCAGTTCCCTTATGACGGCGCACTGATGAACAACATCGGCACCAGCGAGATGGAAAACCCGAACATAAGCTCCTACAAAGGCAGCAGCGAGATGGCCTCCTTCTTCGGAAGGGTGAATTATGTGCTGATGGACAAGTATATCGCCACCGTGAATCTGCGAATCGACGGCTCATCCAACTTCTCCCCGGAACACCAGTGGGGAATGTTCCCGGGAGTGTCCCTCGCCTGGAAGATCGACAAGGAAGAATGGATGCGGAACTTTTCGGCGCTGAGCAACCTCAAGCTGCGCGCCGGTTACGGACAGACCGGCAACGCCGGCAGCCTCACCGGGATCAACTCCTACTACACCGTGTCCAGAGGTGCGGCCGTGATGGACGGAAGTATGGTCAACGGCATAGGCCTATCCAAGCTTGGCAACGACAATCTCAAATGGGAGACCCTCACTGACATCAACGTCGGACTCGATTTCGGTTTCTTTGGCGACAGGGTCTCCGGCTCAGTGGACATCTATCAGAGAGACCGCAACGATGTGATTCTGTCAAAGTCATTGATGTCCTATCAGGAAATCAGCAGCATCGACTACAACTCGGCGGCGGTTTACCGTTCGCGTGGGCTGGACTTCAGCATCCACTCGGTGAACGTAGTCACCCGCAACTTTGACTGGAGTACGGACATCAACTTCTCCTGGTATCGCAACCGCACAATCAGACGCGATGCCGAGTTCATCCCTCAGCCATATCAGGCCTGGGTGGAAGACTGGGGCAACATATACGCTTACCGCACCGACGGTCTCGTACAGCCGGGTGAAAGCTTTGCCCATCTCCCGTCTTCGGCTGCCGGCGCTATAAGATATCTCGACCTCAACGGCTACAAGTATGATGAGAACGGCGAGAAAATGAGGGATTCCGAGGGCCGGTACATAATCACCGAGGGCGCTGACGGAATACTTGATGCCGCGGATATGGTTTTCCTGCACAATTCCACCCCTATTCCGTTCAGTATCAACAATACCTTCCGCTGGAAGAACTGGGATGCAAACGTCTATATCTACGGCTCCCTCAACGGATGGAAGATCAACGACGTGAGATATCAGTCAATATATGGGATGCAGGATCTCACCTACGGCGTCAATGCCCTCAGCGAGGTGAAGAACCGCTGGTCTGCCTCCAATCCGGAAGGCAATCTCCCGGGAGTGGCCGAAGCCAACTCCGGCATAGACCCGGAAGACAGCGACTTCTTCCTGGAAAAGGCTTGGTATCTCCGGCTCGACAACGTGTCTCTGGGCTACACCTTCCCGGACAAGCTGTTCGGCGGATACCTTAAGTCAACCAGACTCTACATCGCGGCGCGCAACCTCTTCGTGCTGACCCCATATAAGGGAATGGATCCGGAAACCGGCAACGGCATCGGAGCCTATCCGAACCAGATGTCATTTGCATTAGGCTTAAGTTGTAATTTTTAACGGTAGAACATTATGAAAAAGATACTGTACCTTTTCACAATGGCGGCATTCTCGGGACTGGTTTTGTCCTGCCAGCTTGAAAGGGAGGATTATACTGAAATCTCCACCGGCAGCTTCCCCAAGACGGAGCAGGACTTGAGGCTTGCCGTGAATGCGCTCAGCTATGAATTCTGCACGGGATATTGGAACGGCGAGGCCATCTATGGCGCTCATTACGATGGATATCAGGTCGTCAGCGATATGACCACTGATGCGCTCTGGAGCTGCTGGGGATGGGAATCCGACAACCTCTATTACCATCAGTGGTTCGCGACCGTGACCGGCGACATCCAGACTCACTGCTACCAGCATTTCGCACACTACAAGTTCCTCTCCAAAGCGCGCAACACCATACGCAGAATCGAGGCGTCTTCCGCTCCGGAGTCGGCCAAACGGCTATATGCCGGCGAGGTGAGGGCGCTGAGGGGATGGATGGGTCTATATCTCTATGACCTGTTCGGACCGGTGCCGATTGCTTCTGACGAGGTGCTGGACAGTCCGGAAACCTTCAACTACCTCCCGAGAGCTACCGACGAAGAATACGACGATATGATGGAGTCAGACCTCAGGGCCGCCATCGATGTGCTTCCGGAAGTGGCGAGCGCAAGGGGCAGGATGACCAAGGGCGCGGCCAGAATGATTCTGCTCAAATACTATATGATCAGGGGCAGATTCGCCGAGGCGGAGACTCTCGCAAGGGATCTCCTCGCGATGGAAGGCAGCCCGTACTCCCTGCAGAAGGACTACAACTACGTTTTCTCCCGGGAGGGTATGGGCAACAGCGAGATAATCCTTCAGGTCGGCTGTACTAGCAGCGCAAGCTGGATGGCGAACTATATGGTGTCCGAAATTCTGCCGGCGGATATGCCTTGGACCGAGAATAGTGAAGGCTGGGGCGGATATGTGATGCCGTGGGATTTCTATGACAGCTTCGAGCCTGGCGATATCCGCACCGCGAACATCGTGACCGAGTATACCAACAAGAAGGGCGTGCTTATGACAAGAGAAAACAGTTCTCAGCTGTCCTATGGCGCGTTGCCTCTGAAATACGGCAAGGATGACACTATGAGCGGGTCATATTGCGGGATAGACCTGGTGATATACAGGTTCTCCGATGTCCTGCTCACCCTGGCCGAGTGCATCAACCGCAACAGTCATCAGCCGACTCCGGAGGCCGTTTCCCTGGTCAACAGGGTACGCAACCGCGCGGGTCTGCCGGATCTCACTTCCGACAAGACAGCCTCCTATGAAGCATTCAACGATGCCATCCTGACCGAGCGCGGACACGAGTTCTATCTCGAAGGCCTCCGCCGTCAGGATCTCATCCGCTTCGGGAAATATGTCGAATATGCCAACGCGAGAATCGATAAGGCCAATGCTGCCGGAAAGTCCTACTTCAAGGTGGATGAGAGCCACGAGCGTTTCTGGATTCCACAGACTTTTATCGATGAGTCCAAGAGTGCAATCAAGCAGAACGAAGGTTATTGAATCGGGATATGAAGAAATCAGTCATAACGGCCGCAGGCCTCGCACTCGCACTCTCCGCATCGGCCCAGACTGTCTCCGAATATGTCATTGCCTCCCCTGCGGCCCCTCTCAAGGTCGTGGAGGGAGGTTTGAAGATGGGAGGGACATCCCCCGCGGGAGGCAGCATAAGCGTCAACAATTACTATATGTCCATAGACGGGAAGCCGGTCATCCCCGTTTTGGGCGAATTTCACTTCACCCGCTACCCGCGTGCGCAGTGGGAGGAGGAGATAGTGAAGATGAAGGCGGGAGGCGTCACCGTGCTTCCCACCTATATCTTCTGGGCTCAGCACGAGGAGGTGGAAGGGCAGTTCCAATGGACAGGCGGCAAGGACCTGCGGCATTTCATCGAGCTGTGCGCGAAGCACGACATGCCGGTGATAGTGCGAATAGGTCCATTCTGCCACGGCGAGATGCGTCAGGGGTCATTCCCGGACTGGCTTTTCGCGAAACCGCTTGAGGTTCGCAGCAACGACCCTCTCTACCTTGAATATGTCGGACGGCTTTATCACGAGATCGCCCTGCAGCTCAAGGGCCTCTACTACAAGGACGGCGGCCCGATCATAGGCTGCCAGATTGAAAATGAGATGCAGCATTCCGCCTCGCCGTGGGGCGTGTTCTACCCGGGAGAGCCGCTTGACTACACCACCGCCGACTCCGACAAGGATTTCACGCTCATAGGCGTGGGCGTGCAGGACAAGGAGGTCTCCACCTCGGAACAGGGAGACATACATATGAAGACCCTCCTGCAGATGGCGAAGGACGAGGGCATCATCACTCCGTTCTATACCGCCACAGGCTGGGGCTACGCGGCGGTGCTCGGAAATGAAGGCATTCCTGTGACCTCGGCATACACCTATCCGTTCTGGGAGAAGCCGAGGATGTCGCAGTTCTGTATGTTCAAGGACCTGCACAAGGAGCCGGACTATTCTCCGGTACGTTATAATCCGGAAGATTTCCCCTCCTTCTGCGCGGAAATGGGGGCCGGAATCCAGATGACCTACAGCCGCAGGCCGATAGTCACGGCCCGCGCCGCCCAGGCTCTGATGATCCGCACTCTCGGTTCAGGTTGCAACGGTATCGGCTATTATATGTATCACGGCGGCAGCACCCCGCTCAGGCGCGACGGTGTGGGCAGTTTCCAGGACGAGCCGATGGGGATGCCGAAAATATCCTATGATTTCCAGGCGCCTCTCGGCGAGTTCGGCCTCGAACACGAATCCTACCGTTATCTGCGTACGATACACTCGTTTCTCGCCGATTTCGGCGAACTCCTGGCACCAATGGAGACGGTTCTGCCCGAAGGATGGGAAAAGATGACCCCCGAGAATCGCGACGACCTCCGCTATGCCGTAAGGGTCAAGGACGGGAGAGGCTTCCTGTTTATGGTCAACTTCCAGGACCACGACTACTGCAGACACGACCAGACCGGACTTTCGGTGGAGATTGACGGCCTCAGGATTCCTTCCGAAGGCTCATTCACCCTGCCCAAGGACGAGAGCGTCATACTGCCTTTCAACCTCAGGATGGGAAGCGTCAATCTGCGCTATGCCACCTCTCAGCCTCTTATGAAGATTGACGACGGAGGTATCGACCACTACGTCTTCTTCGCTCCGGACGGAATGCAGCCGGAATATGTTTTCGACCGGAATACCATCAGAGGCAAGGCGGTCCGCAGAGTCAGCGCCGGGACAGGTAGCACGTTCACGGTGACCGGGCGCGACGGAGTCAAGGTCAGAATTACGACCCTCACCCACAGGGAGGCACTCAACGCGGTGAAAGTGAACGGAAAAATCCTCATAAGCGAAGCCACGGTCCTCTCTGACGCGGACGGGATATCGTTGCAGCAGCTTTACGACACCGATTTCAGATATGTCCTCTATCCGTCGGAAAGCGGCTGGAAAGAGCAGGTCAGGAGTGTGGAGGCGGTTCACCCGCAGTGCGAGGTGCGGAAGGTTGGTACGCGCAGGATGAGCGTGAAATTCGACCCGGCAGCTGCGGCGAAGCCACAGGTCCACGAGTATTTCCTCAAGCTGGACTATGTCGGCGATGTCGCCATGGCGTTCCTCGAAGGGAAGATGGTTCAGGACGAGTTCTGGCACGGAGAGCCGTGGATAATCGGTCTCAAACGTCACTACGATGCTCTCGGAAGGGAGGGTATGTCGTTCTATTTCCGTCCGATAAACAAGGGGCACGAATGTCTGCAGGATCTGCCGGCAGAAGTGCGGCCGGACTTTGGCGGAGGCGATGCCGTACTCGAAATCAGAGACGTGGAGATAGTCCCGCAATACCGGATCGAGTTATAGAAATCGTAATTATCCGTACATTTGTCTGTTGAGCAATGATGGAAAAATAGTCGGTAAAGTTTTGTGAAGGATTTTTGTATACGAAACGGAATGGGCGTATTGACAATTAAAGACGGATTCAGGGGGGAACGGTCGTTGAGAATGCCGGAGATGGTTCTCCGCATTGCGGCGGCCGACCCTGTCTTGAAAAATCTCTATGTGGCTGATATCGGATACTACCCTCACGCCGCCTACCATTACCGCGAAAGGGTACAGCCAATAGACCAGAACATCCTGATATACTGCGTCAAGGGTCGCGGCAGGTACAGGGTCGGGGGTCGTGACTACGAAGTCCGGGCCAATCAGTTCTTCATCCTTCCCGCCCTGGTTCCGCACGCCTATGCGTCCAGCGACGATGATCCCTGGACCATCTATTGGATTCATTTCGGAGGCCTTCTTGCGGATTTCTATGCGGAAGGAGCTATGACCCCGCAGGATGTCTCCGCCGGCATAAGTTCGAGGATAGCCGACCGCAACGACATCTTCGAAGATATCTTCTCAGTCTTGTCTGAGGGATATTCTCTTGACAATCTGCGGTATACTGCTTCTCTTCTGCACTTCTACCTCGGTTCCCTGCGCTATCTTCCGATTTATCGCCGCTTCCACGCCAAAGCCGCTAAGCAGGTTGACTCGGAGAGTGACGTCATCATAAGCGGGGCTCTCAAATATATGGAGGAGAATGTCGAGACCCAGATTTCGCTTCGGCAGCTTTCGGAATATGCCGGCTATTCTCCGTCACATTTCTCCACCCTGTTCAGGGCCGCGACCGGTCATAGCCCCTTGAGCTATTTCAACCTGATGAAAATCAATCACGCCTGTGAGCTGCTCGACACCACGGATATGAAGGTCAACCAGATATGCTGCAAGGTCGGTATCTACGATTCCTACTATTTCTCGCGGCTCTTCAGGAAAACGGTCGGGATCTCCCCGCGTCAGTATCGGGAATCCCGCCGTTCTCTCTGAAAGTGAATGTGCTTGTCCGTCAGTTGTCGCCCTTCGCTGCGGCCTGCAGGAGTTTCTCGATGTCTTCCTGCTTGATCTTGCCGTCCAGAGCTATGAATGTGGTCTCGTCGCTTTCGCTGGCGATCAGCACCAGACTCGTGACATATTCGCCGGCGCTGATGACATAGATCCTGACGGCCTCCCCGTCATCCTTGGCCTCCATCATCAGCTTGTACTTGCCGTTCGTGACCATCTTCTCCGCGTCAGCCTTGAGCTCGGCTACGGCCTTGCTGTCCTCGATGGAGATCAGGTACATCCCTTCCATCTCCTTGACGATCGGGGTCAGGTTGATATCGCCGTCGGCCACATCTATGTCAGGAAGCTTGCCGATGAGCTTGAACATCGACGGCGAGATATAGACGGCGCTGACGCCCTTGTTGTCGGAGTACTTGTTGTAGATGCTTTTGCCGTCCTGGGCGAAAGCCGATGTGCAGAGTGCGAGCAGAAGCCCTGCGAGCATACTTAACTTTTTCATTTTTATCTGTTTTTTCGAAATTTATCCAATGTTTCGGATGCTTTGTTGAAGTGAGGCAGGGCCGCATCCGCCTTCTCCACCCCCTTTGTCATCTTGTCGGAGATATAGCCGAACGTCTCTTCCAACTGGGCGTACGCCTCCTCCGGACTGCTAAATGTGTCGGTCGGTACCGCATTGATATGCTGATAGTTGATACCTACCGTCAGAGCTGCTGCCAGCGCAAGCGCAGCCGGCACGAGGGCGAGTCTGCTGACTTTTCTCTTCGGTCTGCGGCGCTCCAGTTCCGCAGCGGTGAGGGCGTTGAGGATTTTCCCCTCCAGCCCCTCCGGGGCGCTGACGCCGCTCCCGGATGCTTTTTGCGCGAGGTCTTCGGCTTCCAGCCTTTCGATGTCTTCTATGCGTTTCATATCAATTTCATTTTTCTTCTTGCGTTGCTCAGCACGACCCTCAGGTTGAGGTAGGAAAGCCCGGTGCGGGCCCGGATCTCGTCGTAGCTCAGCTCGTCGAATACTCTCATCCTCAGTACTTCCTGCTCCCTTGGCGAGAGTCGGGACATACGCCTGAGGGTCTGTTCGAGCTGCTGCTTCTGGCTCAGCCGCTCATCCTGCGGGGTCTCGTCCGATGCGATCTCCGGACTCCCGTCACAGTTGCCGCTCCGGGCTCTGCGGATGCGGTCGATGCAGATGTTGCGGATCAGCGTGATGCAGTAGGCCTTGGGGTTCCTGATGCTGTCGAGCGCCTCCGGACTGCTGTAGAGCCTGAGATAGAGATCCTGGACTGCGTCCTCGGCATCCTGCTGCGACTCAAGGATGTAGTAGGCGACCCGGTAGAGGTCCTCCCTCAGCGGGAGATAGAGCGATGTGAACTCCCTTCGCGTCATTTGGACGAGTTGATCATCTCTTCCAGATGCTCCATCTTGAGGGTGCCCAGCATACACACAAAGTTGCCCTCGTCGGGGGAGAATATCACGAGGTCCTTGATCTCCGTACCGGCCTTGTCGACATAGCCGTAGATGCGGACCAGGTCTTCCTCGTCTTTCTCTTCCATCAGAAGCTCCACTCCCTCAAGAGCTTTGCTCATCCTGGCGTTGAACTTGGCCTTGACCTCGGCGCTGCAGTCCTCGTAGTCGGCCACAATCAGCCCGTCGATGGACTTCATCAGCTTGAAGAAGTTCTGCATCTCCTCTTTCTCATCGTCGTCCATATCGTCGGGCGAGAGCTTGTCGATGCCCTTGAGGATGTTGAGCCAGAACTTCCCGAGGCTTAATCCCTCAAACTCGTCGTAGCGCCTGAACTCCTTGATGATGGACTTGATTTCCGAGCGCGGCACTTTCTTGCCCTCGGTGGCGGCGTTGCTCACTGCGAATGTGGCAAACGCCAGAATCAATACTATTATTAATTTCCTGTACATTTTTTTGTCTTTTTATCGACGCGTCACATAATAGACGCGGCCCGTCGGAAAATGTTAAGAATATATCACCACTGAAAAACTTTCTGCCCTGAATCCGAAAAAAACGGCAGGCTCCAACCGAGTGGAACCCGCCGATAGAGGATTGCCCGTGAGTGGGAGGGGATCAATATCTGTTGAGCGGCACTCCGGCGGTCATCTGGTTGACCCTCTTCCTGATGCCGTCGAGAGACTTGGCGTGCTCCTCCAGCTCCGAGAGCTGCTCCGGGCTGGGGGTGTCGGCCTTCTTGAGGGTGAGCGCCCCGATATGCTCCGCGCAGGAGGTCAGCACTTCGTCGATGAGGGCGACGATCTCCACCATATCCCTCTCTATGAAGCCTCTGGAGGTGATGGCAGGGGTGCCGATGCGGATGCCGGAGGTCTGGAACGGGGTGCGGCTGTCGAACGGCACCATATTTTTGTTGACGGTGATGGCCGCCCGCTCGAGCTGGGTCTCGGCCACGCGCCCGCTGACTTCCTCAAACTTGCCCCTGAGGTCCACGAGCATCAGGTGGTTGTCCGTGCCGCCGCTGACGACCTTGTAGCCGCGGCGCAGGAACTCGTCGCACATTGCCTTGGCGTTGGCGATGACCTGCTTCTGGTATTCCTTGAACTCGGGCTGGCTCGCCTCGAAGAACGCCACCGCCTTGGCCGCGATGACGTGCTCCAGCGGACCTCCCTGCACTCCCGGGAAGACCGAGGAGTCGAGTATCTGGCTCATCTTCTTCACTGCTCCCTTAGGGGTGGTGCGGCCCTGAGGGTCGTCGAAGTCCTTGCCCATCAGGATCACGCCTCCGCGAGGTCCGCGCAGCGTCTTGTGGGTGGTGGAGGTGACGATGTGGGCGTACTCCACAGGGTTCTTGAGCAGTCCTGCCGCGATGAGGCCGGCGGTGTGGGCCATGTCGACCCAGAGTATCGCTCCGACCTTGTCGGCTATCTCCCTCATCCTCGCATAATCCCACTCGCGGGAGTATGCGGACGCCCCGCCGATGATGAGCTTCGGCCTGCACTCGAGGGCGATGCTCTCCATCTTGTCGTAGTCCACCGTTCCGGTCTCGGGATTGAGCCCGTAAGGCACTGCGTGATAGAGGATGCCGGAGGCGTTGACCGGCGAGCCATGGGTCAGGTGGCCGCCCTGGCTGAGGTCGAGTCCCATAAAGGTGTCGCCCGGGTGGAGGATCGCCATCGTCACCGCCATATTGGCCTGCGCTCCGGAGTGCGGCTGCACGTTAGCCCATTCGGCATTGTAGAGCGCCTTGAGCCTGTCGATGGCGAGCTGCTCGATCTGGTCGACCACCTCGCAGCCTCCGTAGTAGCGCTTGCCCGGGTAGCCCTCCGCATACTTGTTGGTGCAGATGGAGCCCATGGCTTTCAGCACTTCTTCGGTGACATAATTCTCGGAAGCGATGAGCTCGAGGCCCGATTCCTGACGTTCCTTTTCCCTCTTGATAAGGTCGATTATTTGGATGTCCTGTTTCATAATTGGTGTTTCAGTGCCGACAAAGATAATGATTTTTCAGTACCTTTGCGCCGTGACGGACAGGAAACTCAGAAATATCGAGCTGGGTCGCGTCAGGCCCGAAGAGTATCGTCTCCTCCCGCCGTCGGGAGTGGTGGTCGTGCTGGACAATGTGCGCAGCGCACACAACGTGGGCAGCGCTTTCCGCAGCGCCGACGCGTTCAAGGCGGACCGGATATATCTCTGCGGCATCTGCGCCTGCCCGCCCTCTGCGGAGATCCACAAATCCGCCCTCGGAGCGGAGAACAGCCTCCCCTGGGTGCATTTCGACGACACCCTCGATGCGCTTCGCGCCCTCCGGGAGGATGGCTATACCATAATAAGCATAGAGCAGACCGAGCGGGCCTCGGAGCTCCAGACCTTCCGTCCGGAGGCGGGCGGACGCTACGCGCTGGTCTTCGGCAACGAGGTGGACGGCGTGCGGCAGGATGTAGTCGACGGGTCCGACTTCTCGCTGGTCATCCCGCAGTTCGGCTCCAAGCATTCGCTCAACGTATCGGTGTCCGTTGGGATAGTCCTCTGGCAGTTGCGACAATTTGTCAGTGGCACGGACATTGATTGATGGAGCTATGCCCGGCTGGTCCGGGCGAGAACGAATATTTATTAAAACAATAACTATTATGATCAAACCATTAGCAGACAGAGTCCTGATCGAGCCTAAAGAGGCCGAGACCAAGACGGCGGCAGGTATCTACATCCCGGATACCGTAAAGGAGAAACCTCAGCAGGGTACAGTCGTTGCGGCTGGCCCCGGCAAGAAAGACGAGCCGATGGAAGTCAAGGCGGGCGACCAGGTGATCTATGGCAAATATGCCGGCACGGAAGTCACTTTCGAGGAGAAAAAATACCTCATAGTCAAGCAGTCCGACATACTCGCTGTTCTGTAATCTCATAAAAACGAATTATTATGGCAAAGGAAATAAAATTTGATGTCGATGTCCGCTCCAAGATGAAGGTCGGAGCAGACTCTCTCGCGGACGCAGTTAAGGTCACTCTCGGTCCCAAAGGCCGCAATGTGGTGATAGATAAGAAATTCGGTGCTCCTCAGGTCACCAAGGACGGCGTCACCGTCGCCAAGGAAGTGGAGCTTGAGGACCGTTTTGAGAATATGGGCGCGCAGATGGTCAAGGAAGTCGCTTCCAAGACCAACGAGCAGGCCGGTGACGGCACCACCACCGCGACCGTACTCGCGCAGGCCATCATCAACGTGGGTCTCAAGAACGTCACCGCAGGGGCTAACCCTATGGACCTCAAGCGCGGCATCGACAAGGCCGTCAGCGCTGTAGTGGCTGACCTCAAGGCGCATAGCCAGGAAGTCGGGACCGACTACTCCAAGGTCGAGCAGGTCGGCACCGTATCCGCCAACAACGACGTGCACATCGGCAAGCTCATCGCTGACGCGATGTCCAAGGTCGGCAAGGACGGCGTGATCACCGTCGAGGAAGCCAAGGGCACCGAGACCGAGGTCAAGGTGGTCGAGGGTATGCAGTTTGACCGCGGATACATCTCTCCGTACTTCATGACCAACTCCGACAAGATGGAGGCCGCCCTGAGCAACCCATACATCCTCGTCTGCGACAAGAAGATATCCACGATGAAGGACCTTCTCCCTATCCTCGAGCCTATCGCCCGTGAGGGGAAGGAACTCCTCATCATCGCCGAAGACGTGGACGGCGAGGCTCTTACCACTCTCGTGGTCAACAAGCTCCGCGGCGCGCTCAAGATTGCCGCCGTCAAGGCTCCGGGCTTCGGCGACCGCCGCAAGGATATGCTCCAGGACATCGCGACCCTCACCGGCGCGGTCGTGATCTCCGAAGAGAGGGGTTTCACTCTCGAGAACACCACTCCTGATATGCTCGGCAAGGCCGAGAAGGTCACCATCACCAAGGAGAACACCACGATAGTGGGCGGCGCCGGCTCCAAGGACGCCATCAAGGAGAGGGTCGACTCCCTGCGCAAGCAGATTGAGGACTGCAAGTCAGACTACGACAAGTCAAAGCTCAAGGAGCGTCTCGGCAAGCTCGCCGGCGGAGTCGCCGTACTTTATGTGGGCGCGACCACCGAGGTCGAGATGAAGGAGAAGAAGGACCGCGTAGAGGACGCGCTCAATGCGACCCGCGCAGCCGTCGAGGAGGGTTACCTCCCGGGAGGCGGCGTAGCATACATCCGCGCCGTCGAGGCTCTTGCGGGGCTCAAGGGCGAGAACGATGACGAGACGACGGGCATCCATATCGTCGCAAGGGCCATCGAGGAGCCTCTCCGCCAGATCGCCGGCAACGCAGGCGTGGACGGTGCCGTCATCATCCAGAAGATCAAGGAAGGCAAGGGCGACTACGGCTACAATGCCCGTACCGGAGAATACGTCAATATGTTCGAGGCGGGCGTCATCGACCCTACCAAGGTGGCCCGCGTGGCTCTGGAGAACGCGGCTTCAGTCGCCGGAATGTTCCTGACCACCGAGTGCGGCATCGTGGACATCCCGGAGCCGACCCCTGCGGCCCCTGCGATGCAGGGTGGCGGAATGATGTAGAATTCAATCGTTTAGCATAGGTGTCCCCGGTCGCCGATGAGCCGAAATGTGGCTCTGACAGCGGTCGGGGACACATTTTTCTTTAAAAAACTTCAAAAAAATTTGTTGTTTATCAAAAAGTGACTACCTTTGCAGCCCCTTTCGGAAACGGAACGGGACGCAAAAAGTTCTTTCGAAATAAAAATCTAAAAAACTTTAAAAAAAGTTTGCGGATTAAGAAAAAGTGACTACCTTTGCATTCCCAAGCGAGAGCGAGGGGTTGGCCATCAGCCGAAGAGGCTGGTTTTTTTAGCGCCAAATTTGAAAGATCATTGAAAAGACTGATTTGGAAAGTACAAGCAAGTACCGAGAAACAAAGAATCGAGAGCGTTGATTTCTTAAGAGAGAAACGGATGTCGGGGTTAAGCTAAGAAGTATAGAGAATATACAAAGAAGAGTTTGATCCTGGCTCAGGATGAACGCTAGCGGCAGGCCTAACACATGCAAGTCGAGGGGCAGCGCGGGGTGGCAACACCTTGGCGGCGACCGGCGGAAGGGTGCGTAACACGTGAGCAACTTGCCCGTATCCGGGACATAACCGGTGGAAACGCCGACTAATTTCCCATAATCTCTCCGGTCGCATGGCCGGGGGGTGAAAGACACGTCGGATACGGATGGGCTCGCGGGACATTAGCTAGTTGGAGTGGTAACGGCACACCAAGGCTACGATGTCTAGGGGTTCTGAGAGGAAGGTCCCCCACACTGGAACTGAGACACGGTCCAGACTCCTACGGGAGGCAGCAGTGAGGAATATTGGTCAATGGGCGCAAGCCTGAACCAGCCATGCCGCGTGAAGGAATGAGGCCCTACGGGTCGTGAACTTCTTTTGTGGCGGAGCAATAAGGCCCACGAGTGGGCCGACGAGAGTACGTCACGAATAAGCATCGGCTAACTCCGTGCCAGCAGCCGCGGTAATACGGAGGATGCAAGCGTTATCCGGATTCATTGGGTTTAAAGGGTGCGTAGGCTGTGCGGCAAGTCAGGGGTGAAAGCCCGGCGCTCAACGCCGGAACTGCCCTTGATACTGCCGCGCTGGAATGCGGATGCCGTGGGAGGAATGAGTAGTGTAGCGGTGAAATGCATAGATATTACTCAGAACACCGATTGCGAAGGCATCTCACGAATCCGCCATTGACGCTGAGGCACGAAAGCGTGGGGAGCGAACAGGATTAGATACCCTGGTAGTCCACGCGGTAAACGATGATGACTAACCGCCGGCGACACACTGTCGGTGGCCAAGCGAAAGCGATAAGTCATCCACCTGGGGAGTACGTTCGCAAGAATGAAACTCAAAGGAATTGACGGGGGCCCGCACAAGCGGAGGAACATGTGGTTTAATTCGATGATACGCGAGGAACCTTACCCGGGCTCGAACGGCGGACGAACGATGCGGAGACGCAGAGGCCCTACGGGGCGTCCGTCGAGGTGCTGCATGGTTGTCGTCAGCTCGTGTCGTGAGATGTTGGCTTAAGTGCCATAACGAGCGCAACCCTTGCCGACAGTTACCATCAAGTGAAGTTGGGGACTCTGTCGGGACTGCCACCGCAAGGTGAGAGGAAGGCGGGGATGACGTCAAATCAGCACGGCCCTTACGTCCGGGGCGACACACGTGTTACAATGGCGGCTACAGAGGGATGCCACCCGGCGACGGGGAGCCGATCTCCAAAGGCCGTCTCAGTTCGGATCGGAGTCTGCAACTCGACTCCGTGAAGCTGGATTCGCTAGTAATCGCGCATCAGCCATGGCGCGGTGAATACGTTCCCGGGCCTTGTACACACCGCCCGTCAAGCCATGAAAGCCGGGGGCGCCTGAAGTCCGTGACCGAAAGGAGCGGCCTAGGGCGAAACTGGTAATTGGGGCTAAGTCGTAACAAGGTAGCCGTACCGGAAGGTGTGGCTGGAACACCTCCTTTTTGGAGCGACGCTCCGACATCCGACGACGCTCGCGGTTCACACGAGGCACTGGTCTTTTGACTCTTGTGTCTTGTACTTGTCTTCCATTATTTATATATAGGCTCGTAGCTCAGTTGGTTAGAGCGCCACACTGATAATGTGGAGGTCCGCGGTTCAACTCCGCGCGGGCCTACGTTTCGGGGGTATAGCTCAGTTGGTAGAGCACCTGCTTTGCAAGCAGGGGGTCAAGAGTTCGAATCTCTTTATCTCCACTCCCGTAGGCTTACAGTGATATTACCGCAGTAGTGTCACTGTTTTTTTTGTATTGCAGAAGCTATTCCCCTTTCGCCATCAGCGCCACGGCATCGGCGGTGAGTCCGGTGGAGGAGAAGCCGCCGTCGTGGTAGAGCGTCTGCATCGTCACGTGTCTGGTGAGGTCGGAAAATAGAGTCACGAGATAATCCGCGCAGTCAGAGGCGCTTGCGTTGCCGAGCGGAGACATCCTGTCGGCATAGCCGAACATGTCCCGCATCCCCGCGATGCCGCTGCCTGCGGTGGTCAGCGTCGGGGACTGGGAGACGGTGTTGACGCGCACGTGCCGCCTCCTGCCGTAGATGAGGCCGAAGCTCCGTGCGACCGATTCGAGCAGAGCCTTTGCATCGGCCATATCGCTGTAGCCCTCGAACGTGCGCTGGGCGGCGATGTAGGTGAGCGCGGCTACAGAGCCCCATTCCTTGAGCGCGTCCTTGCGGTAGAGCACGGAGAGCAGCTTATGGAACGAGATCGCCGAGATATCGAGCGTCTTGCCGAGGAAGTCGTAGTTGAGGTCTTCGTAGGCGCGGCCCTTGCGGATGTTGGGGGACATCCCGACCGAGTGCAGCACGAAGTCGAACTGCCCGCCGAAGTGCTCCATTGTCTTGTCGACCAGAGCGTTGAGGTCGTCGAGCGAAGTCGCGTCCGCCGGCACGACAATAGCCCCGCACTGCCCGGCGAGCTCGTCTATCGTGCCGAGTCTGATGGAGACGGGAGTGTTGGTGAGCACCAGCTCCGCTCCCTCTTCGCGGGCCTTGAGAGCTGCTTTCCACGCGATGGACTGCTCGTTGAGCGCCCCGAAGATTATGCCTTTCTTACCCTTGAGTAAACCGTATGCCATATTCTCTATTTCTTTAAATCTTCATTCGCCACCAGCATAAAGGTGAGTTTGCCCTGGCAGCAGAGATTGCCGTTCACCGTGGACTTGGCCTCGATAAACACTGCCGGGCCTCTGCGGCCCACAAGCCTCGAACGGGTGCGGACCGTGTCGCCCGGAAATACCGAATGCTTGAATTTGACTCCGTCCAGCGCCGCATAGAAGGCGGTGTGGGTCTTGAGCTCCTCCTCCGGGATGAGCAGGAAGCTCGCCTGCGCCATTATCTCGCAGAGGATCACTCCCGGCACCACCGGATAGCCCGGGAAATGGCCCGTGGTGAAGAATTCGTTGTCCTTGACCGTATATTCCGAACACACTTCGGCTCCGTCCCACTCGGATCTGTCTATCAGGAGCATCGGCTCCCTGTGGGGCAGGATCCGCTTGATTTCATCTCTATTCATCTTGACACTTACAATCGACTTTATATCCTGCAATTATTGTGCTCGTCCGACTCGGTCCCACCTCCTCAGGGCCACACAGACATTGTGCCCGCCGAAACCCAGGGAGTTGGAGACGGCTATGTCAAGCGGACGCAGCCTGGCCTGCAGAGGGGTGTAGTCGAGATCGCACTCGGGGTCGGGTTCCACAAGCCCTATGGTCGGCGGCACGACTCCGTCCCGGAGCGCGAGAGCGGAGGCAATCAGCTCCGCAGCCCCCGTGGCTCCGAACATATGGCCGGTCATCGACTTGGTGGAGCTGATCGAGGCGCGTCGCGCGTCCTCTTCGCCGAGGGCGAGCTTGATCGCCCTGGTCTCGGCAATGTCGTTGAGTTGCGTGCCCGTGCCGTGCGCGTTGATATAGAGATTCTCGCCCGGTCGGTAGCCGGCTTCGGAGAGCGCGTCCCTGAACGCCTTGGAAGCCGGAATGCCGTCCTGGCGCGGCGCGGTGTAGTGGTAGGCATCGCAAGTGCAGCCGTAGCCGCAGACTTCCGCTATGATCTCCGCCCCGCGTGCGGCGGCGTGTCCGTATTCTTCGAGCATCATCATCGCCGCTCCTTCGGCCATCACGAAGCCTCCTCTGCGGCGGTCAAACGGCAGACAGGCCTGCTCCGGGTCCTCTGCCGTCGTGAGTGCCTTGCAGTTGGCGAAGCCTCCGACGGCGAGCGGGGTCAGCACGGCTTCACTGCCTCCGGCGAGTATCGCGTCGGCGCGTCCTCCAAGGATGGCGAGGTAGGCCTCCCCGATGGAGTTTGTGCCTGTAGCGCAGGCGGATACATGGGTAAGGCAGGGGCCCTGGGCGTTGTGCCTGATGGCGATGTTGCCTCCGGCGATGTTTGGGATCATCATCGGGATGAAGAGCGGGGAGATTCTGTCCGCGCCCTCCTCCAGCATCACCCTGGTCTGGGCGACGAAGGTGTGCATCCCCCCTATGCCCGTACCCACATAGACTCCGAAGCGCTCCGGAGCGATGTTTTCTCCCGACACGAGACGGCTCGACGCCATGGTCTGGGCCGCCGCCGCGAGGGCGTACTGGCTGTAGAGGTCGTTGCGCCGCCGTTCAGCCCCGCTCAATCCGAAGGCTGCCGGGTCGAAATCCTTGACGGTGCCGGCCACGTGGATGGGGAGTCCGCAGCCCTCCATCCCCTCCAGGGGACCTATGCCGCAGCGGCCCGATTTCAGACTGTCCCAAAATGTCGGGATGTCGTTGCCGACCGGGGAGATGACTCCCAGGCCGGTGATGACCACTCTTCTCCTGCTATTCATACATAAATCTTCTGATGCTCCCCTTCGGGGTCTTCACGAACGGGTCGAAGCGGAGTTCGTATGAGCTTATCTGGGAATACCCCGGGATCTTCCTGTTGAGCGCCGCGAGGTTGGCGTCCATCACGCTCTTGAGCGCGGATGAGTCCATATCGCCGGCGCGGTTGTGGTCGGGCACCACCAGCGCCACAAGCCTCCCCTGGCGGGAGACGATGAGCGACTCTCCCACATACGGCAGCGCGTTGAGCACGACTTCGATTTCCTCCGGGAATATGTTCTGTCCGTTGGTTGAGAGCAACATACTCTTGCAGCGGCCCACGATGAATACGCTCCTGTCCTTGTCCACGGTGCCGAGGTCGCCTGTGCGGAACCATCCGTCTTCGTTGAAGGCCGCCCGGGTGGCCTCCTCGTTCTTGTAGTAGCCCTGGAACACGACATTGCCCCTGATGAGTATTTCTCCCGGGATATGCTCCTGGTCGGCGGAGTCGATCTTGAGCTCCACCGCTTCGTCGACATATTCCCCGCACTCCTTGAGCTTGTAGCTCCCCTTGTGGCCGAGGCAGATGGTCGGTGCGGCTTCCGTCATTCCGTAGCCGGTGACGAACGGGAGTTCGAGTTTCTCGACCATCAGTTTCTCCAGATGCTCCGGGATGGCGGCCCCGCCCGTGACGAAGAGTCCGATGTGGCCGCCGAGGGCGTTGAGGAAGATGGTCGCGAGCGCTTCGCAGTAGTCACGGTTGTTTTTGTAGTCCTCAAGCTTTGCCGCCCCGCTCTTGCTGTGGATGAATTCTCCGATGGAGTCCTCCAGAAGCTTGGTGAGGATGAGCGGCACGGCAAAGAATACGTGCGGCTTGTATTGCCTGAGGGCAGGTTTGAGGTTTGCCGGTACCGGCGGGAGACAGAGCACTATGAGGTGCATCCCGAAACAGAGCGGCGCGAGCATATCATAGACCATTCCGAAGATGTGGGCATAGGGGAGGACGCTGACATAGTTGTCCTCCCTGCGGTACGGGAAGTGCACCGGGATGAGCTGGATGTTGGCGGAAAGGTTTCTGTTGCTGAGCATTACGCCCTTAGGATTGCCGGTTGAGCCGGAAGTGTACATTATTGCGGAGAGGTCGTCCAGCGAGCCTGCCTCGTAGCGGATGTCCTCCGCCTTGAGACCGGCGGGGTGAGCATCTGCGAAGATGCTGTCCTGCCGCTTGTAGACCCCGTCGAATCCGTCGCGGGAGGCGAGGAGTCCGAGATCCTTGATATCGATGGCCCCGAGCAGCTTGGGGAGGGCGCTGAAGTCCATCTTGTCGAATATCGCCTGCTCAGTGTAGAGAAGACGCGCGTCGGAGTGGTTCACGAGATTCTGCGTGTCGTCCGGGGTGAATCCGTTGAATATCTGTACGGCCACATAGCCTCCCACCTGAGCGGCGAGGAACACCTTCGCCCAGTTGGCGCAGCTCCTGGCGTTGATCACTATCTTGTCTCCTTTCCGGAGTCCTGCCGCTCTCCAGCAGAGAACCATCTTGTCGATGTCGGCGGCAAGCTCGCCGTAGGTGATGCTGCTCGTGCGGTAGTCGTCGAGGGCGGACTTGTCCCAACATTCCTTGACGGAATTCTCAAACCTGAGAATAAAGTTGTCTTTTTGCGTAAGTTCGTACATCGTCGTTGCGTTTTTGGAATTTCGCGGCGAAGATATGCACATAAAGACAATGCGGTGCGGGCGGGGATGCCGTTTGTGGCTAAAACCGGCCTCCGCGTGGCGTGGCCTCCCTTTTGTGGCGACTGTCCGCAGTGTGCGGATTTCACCCCAAAACGGCATTCTGCAGCGCTCTGGGGGCTGTGGCGAAATCCCTTATCAGAGGTAGAACGCCCCGGTGAGGCGGCGGTATTCGTCCGAGCGGACTCCGTCCCGCATAAGGGTGATCTCATCCTCCTGCATCACGCCGGGCAGGGTCGAGAATTCGATTATGCTGCGTTTGAGCGCTTTGCGCTCCGCTGTCCTGATGCCGAGCGTGCGCAGCGGCAGCAGCCCGTACGAGGCGGCGCATCTGCGGACGCTTACGCTCTGCTCCGAGGGGAGGATCATTGCGAGCCGTCCGCCGGGAAGGAGGTGCTCCGCCGCAAATCCGAGTATCTCCCGATACGAGAGGGAGCCGTTGTGCCGGGCGGCTGCCGCCCGCAGGTCGGGGTTGCGCAGCGAGCAGTCGTAGTAGGGCGGGTTGGAGAATATCAGGTCGAACTTCTCCGCCGGCCTGTAGGAGGAGAGTGGAGCGCAGAGCGCCTCCAGCCTGTCGGCCCAGGGAGAATGCAGGAAATTATACTCCGCCTCGGCTGCGGACTGCGGGTCGATTTCGATGCCGGTGATGCGCAGGCGGCCGCTTCCCGATCCGCTTTCTTCGCTGCGCTGCGCCGCCATCAGGGCGATGACTCCGGTGCCCGTGCCTATGTCGAGAGCCCGCCTGTCGGACGGAAGGATGTGCATGGCCGCTCCCAACAAAACCGCGTCGGTGCCGACTTTGAGCGCGGAATCCCTGTTGCGGACCTCAAAGCGTCGAAATCTGAAGACCTCCTCGCGCATGGGGGGTTACTTGACTATCAGCCCGTCCTCTATCGTGAGGCGGCGGTCGCAGAGGGAGGCGAGGCCGGAGTCGTGGGTGACTATCACTATCGTCTGTCCGAGGCGGTCGCGCAGATCGAAGAACACCCGGTGGATCTCCTGCTTGGTGGCGGAGTCGAGGTTGCCGGTCGGTTCGTCGGCGAAGAGCACCGCCGGGTCGTTGATGATGGCCCGGGCGATCGCCGTGCGCTGCTGCTCGCCGCCGGACATCTCCGCGGGCTTGTGGTCGGCCCTGTCCTTGAGCCCGAGGCTTTCCAGGATGTCGAGAGCTTTCTTCCTTGTCTCGCGTGCCGGCCTCCCGGCAATCAGCGCCGGTATCATCACATTCTCCAGCGCGGTGAACTCCGGCAGCAGGTGATGCGCCTGGAAGACAAAACCTATGCGGCGGCCCCGGAATGCCGCGAGGGCGTCGCTCTTCAGGCCCAGCACATCCTGCCCGTCTATCGAGAGGCTCCCGCAGTCCGGGGAGGAGAGAGTGCCAAGTATCTGGAGCAGAGTGGATTTGCCCGCTCCCGAGGCCCCGACTATCGAGACTGTCTCGCCCTTGGCGGCTGTGAAGTCTATGCCTTTCAGCACCTCCAGCGTGCCGAAACTCTTGTGTATGCCGTGTGCTTCGATTATCATGGTGTCCTTGATCTTCCGGAGTACAAATTTCGTAAAAATTTTGTTTTTCTTCCAAAAGCAGCTTATATTTGCAGTCCCATTCGTGGGGATTCGGGGTGTGGCGCAGTTGGCTAGCGCATCTGGTTTGGGACCAGAGGGTCCTGTGTTCGAGTCACAGTACCCCGACGATAAAGGAGGGTGACTAAAAAGGGTCATCCTCTTTTTTATGTGGTGCGGAGCTCCGCAGCGGCAGC
>CAVGLS010000004.1:0-65663 GCA_963630225.1 bacterium | reverse complement strand
TAGGGCCGAAAGCAAGTCCCTTTCCCGAGGAAAGGGATTTAGGGAAAGGGTAATATAATAACAATAAGCGAAGCTTGTGCGGGAGGGGAAAGTTTTGCAAGTACCTGCACAATGCTTGTTTTACAACAATATTTTTTACTTGCGAAACTTGAGTAAGCATTTCGGGACAGCTTTCTATCGACTTTGTCAAATGCCCGTCCAATTTTGAACATATTGTCAATATGCAAAAATTTGAGTTTTTCCGAGGAGAGGGTTTGCAAAACAAAAACATATTCTTATCTTTGCGGAGTAAGTAAATTAGAATAATTCAAAATTAGAAAGATTATGGAAAAGAAATTCAGATGTCTGGTATGCGGTTATGTATACGAAGGGGAGAATCCTCCGGCGGAGTGCCCTCAGTGCCACGCTCCCGCGAGCAAGTTCGTGGAGGTCAAGGGCGAGGGGCTCGAGTGGGCCTGCGAGCACAATCTCGGCGACGGCAAGGTCGAGGACGAGGAGATCATGCAGGGGCTGCACGACCACTTCAACGGGGAGTGCTGCGAAGTGGGGATGTATCTCGCGATGAGCCGCCAGGCAGAGCGGGAGGGCTATCCTGAGATTGCGGAGGCGTTCAAGCGCTACGCATTCGAGGAGGCCGAGCACGCCGCGAAGTTCGCGGAGCTCCTCGGAGAGATTGTCTGGGACACCAGGACCAACCTTAAGAAGCGCGCCGAGGCGGAGTGCGGGGCCTGCGAGGGCAAGCTCAATATCGCCACCCGTGCCAAGAAACTCGGCTATGACGCCATCCACGACACCGTGCACGAGATGGCCAAGGACGAGGCCCGCCACGGCGCCGGCTTCCAGGGACTGTACAAACGCTTCTTCGAGGGCAAGTAGTTCAGGGCACATCGCAACAGGCGGCAGGATTGCTGCGGGAGCAAAAAGAACCTCCCCACGCAATCCCGCCGCCTGCTGTTTTGGGCCTCGGCCGGTTTCTTATTCGCCTCCGGAAGCCGCTTTCGGCTTCACCGGACGGACATTGCGCCCGAACGCACGGCTTGCGAAAATGTCGCTCCGCCACCAGCTCTGGAGATAGAACGACGAGCCGGTATCCGGATCCCGACTCTGCAGCACATATGCGTTGTAGTTATCAGTGCCGGCGGCGTAGAGAGTCGAGGTCCAGAGCATCGCATAGTCGGCATATTCTATCTCACCGTCCACCTTGACACCCCCGTTCGGAAGGAAGAGATTCTTGTCCTTGTAGGCCCCTTTCCCGACGAGAAGCGCTCCCTTGACCCCGCCATGCTCGTAGGACCGAAGCCCGTCGGTGTTATCGAGCAGCTGCTGCACATCGCTCTTGGTCGGCATCCTCCATCCGTCTCCCCACTTCACATATGCGACATCGTCCGCAGTTTCAAGCTCCTCGAGTTCACCTCGCTTATACTTGGTGATGGTGAATGAACTGTTGTAGTGCAAATAGAACTTGTAGCTCTTGACAGAATACAGCGTCTTGACTTCCTCCGGATCGCTCGGGTCGGAAGCAGTCTGCTCCTCGGTCTCGCCCCAGGCGTAGTACCCGCCGATCTCCTCGGGACGGGTCGCTCCGACATTCCATCCCGCCCAGAGCACGTCCGTGCCGAAGTCGATCTCCTTGTCGGTGCATATCGTGACAGCAGGGACCGTAAAGCTCTTTGTCGGGCCGAAATACTCGATGTCGTCATCGACCACGACCACAGGACGGTAAGAATAGGTCTCGCCCGGGGTCAGAATCAACTCGACATATCCCTCTCCGCTAAATCCCCCGCCCTTGCCTTTGCCGCTGCCGTCATCCTTGCCGCTGCCGTCATCCTTGCCGCTGCTGCCTGAGACATTGGGGTAGCGGCGCGGTATGCCGTCCTTGCCCATGAGCTGTATGCAGTAGTCTTGAGGTGTCTGATAGGTTCTGCCTGACTCCACCAGTCCGCCGTCCCAAAAGTTGGCGTAGAGCCTGACTCGGATGGCGCTTTCGTACTCCTCCCGGGAAGGAGAGAAAAGAAAATCTCCGCTCACGGCCAAAGGGTTGACCGACGGGCTGACTTCAAGCGTCGGGTAGAAGTACCCCTCCAGCGGCTTGCTCTTGATGGTCTTGTCCTCATACAGGGTGCGATACTTGTTGGTGACAATCATAAAGCGCCATTTGTCGCCGGAGCTGAACTCGTTGTCATCCATAATCACGCTGAGATAGAGGTCGAGAGGGGTGGTCGCGCTCCAGTCTCCTGCATTTATCCCTTCCAGTGCAAGTCTCATCCCTCCCACCGTATGCACCGAGGAGCTGCCGGTCTTCTGTATGCCCTGATTGGTCAGGAGGACCTGGCCCATGAAATTGGTGTTCCAGCTGTCGGCGATAATATAGAAGGCCGTCGGGTACTCGTCGGCCTCGAGCCCGGAGGCGGGATAATTGACTTTGAAATTCATCACCGAATTGACCGAGCTCATCGTCCCCTCCAGGTCTTCCACCTTCTTCGGGACTGCGGTGGCGTCGCCCTTCATAAGGAGTATCCTTTTATTGAGGTGATCCATATTGCCGTTGCCCTTCTGGGTCTGATAGCTCATCGAAGGAGTGTCGCCTGTCGTCGCTCCGGAGTGATAGATATAGATGCTCCCTGTGTTGTCGTCGAGCGCCGGCAGCCCCTTGCCAACCGCCTGGAAGGTGCCGACCCCGCTCGCGCCCCCGTCGCTTACGAGCTTATAGAGGTAGTTGCCGGTGGAGGACACGACAAGGATATTGTCTCCCTCCGTCCACTGGAGCTTGAGGGCCTTCTCGGTGCCGTCGTAGCTTACCGAGGTCTTGGTCTGAGGAAGCCCGAAGCGGAGCGTGCGTATCTCGCCGCCATTCGCTTCCGCCGTGCGGGATTCATTCTCCATTTTAGCGCAGGAGAATATGGCAAGCGCGGCAAGGGCCGCCGCTGCAGCGCGTATAAATACTTTCATCTTGTGGGCCTTTAAGTTAGAATAGATCAGGTAACTCTCCGCCTCCGGGTCCCGTGGACGGGAAACCGCCACCCGGAGACATTCCCGGCACTTCAATGATGGAAGACGCGATCAGCCCTTCCGTCAGGATGGAGACCGTCTCGGCGGCAGGCGCCGCGTAGGCAGCTTTGATTTTGGTCGTGTCAGATGTCATATTGCAATAAGTCAATAATTTAAGTTAATATCCCGGGCAACAGCCCGACACTTGACCCTGCAATATAGGAATAATTGGCGGTTTTCCAAAAAAAGGAAAGGCCCTCAATCGAGAGCCTTTCCTTCATTGTCATAGAGTTCATATTGCAGGATGCTGTGTTCGGTCACCTCGACCAGAGTCAGCTTGCACTTGTACTTGCGTTTCCATTTGCGGACAAAAGAGTTGAATCCGCGGCTCAGATACGCGCCCAATATCGGGCTGACCTTGAGCGTAAATATCTTCTGCCCCTTGTCCACATAGTCGGAGAGCCTGCGCTCTATCTCCTCGTCGATGACGACGGTGGAGGCTATCTTGCCGGTGCCGTGGCACAAAGGACATTTCTCGGCCGTCTCAATCTCCGTCACCGGACGTATCCTCTGGCGGGTGAGCTGCATCAGGCCGAACTTGGTAAGCGGCAGCACGTTGTGCTTCGCCCTGTCCGGCTCCATCAGCTCCTTCATATACCTGAAGAGTTCGTTGCGGTGTTCGGCCTTGTCCATATCGATGAAGTCGATGATGACTATGCCGCCCATATCGCGGAGCCTGAGCTGGCGGGCAATCTCTTCCGCCGCAATCTTGTTGACCTCGAAGGTGTTCTCCTCCTGGTCGGTGGTCTTGGCGCGGGTGCCGCTGTTGACGTCGATGACGTTGAGGGCTTCCGTCGTCTCGATGACGAGATATGCGCCCTGCTTCATCGGCACGACTTTGCCGAAGGAGCTCTTGATCTGGCGCGTGACCTCGAAATGGTCGAAAATCGGCTCCCTGCCCTCGTAGAGCTTGACTATCTTCTCCTGCTCCGGGGAGATCAGGGAGACATAGCGGCGCACCTCGTCATAGATCTTCGCATCGTTGACATACACGTTCGAAAACGTGTCGTTGAGCAGATCGCGGAGGGTGGCGGTGGTCCTGTCATACTCGGTGAAGAGCAGCTTGATGCCCTTGGAGGCGGCGATTTTCTTCCACGAACCCTCCCATTTCTCGATGAGCGAACGGAGCTCGGCCACGAGCACCGCCGCATTCTTGTCTTCGGCTGCGGTGCGGATGATGGCCCCGTAGTTGTGGGGGAGGATGCTGCGGACGAGAGTCTCAAGTCTCTTTTTCTCCTCGCGTGAGGAGATCTTCTGGGAAACGCTCACCTTGTCGGCAAAAGGGAGCAGTACAATGTTGCGTCCTGCCAATGAAATCTCCGCAGTCAGCCTGGATCCTTTGGTGGAGATGGGTTCCTTCACAATCTGGGCGATTATCATCTGCCCCGGCTTGAGGTGGTCCTCGATACGGCCCTCCTTGGCAAGCACAGGTCCTATCTTGACTCCCGAGTAGAGCTTGCCGAGATCCTTGTTGGGATTGCTCTCGCGCACGAACGAGTCGAACGCGTTGAAATAGAGTCCGAGGTCGAGATAGTGGATAAACGCTTCCTTGCTGTCACCTATGTCCACGAAAGCGGCATTCAGCGCGGGGAGTATCTTCTTGACCCTGCCAAGATAGACATCCCCGACCGAGAAGCCGTGACCCTTGGTTGACTCCCTGTCAAGCTCGATGAGGCGACGGTTTTCCATCAGCGCTATGCGAACTTCAGAGGCCGAAACGTCGACCACAAGATCTTTTTCTGTTTTCGCGGTGGTTTCCATTAGCATTATCATAATTAAGAAAAAGCCCGCCGGATCCCCCGTCAGGCTTTTCTCGACTATTTCTTCTTATGTCTGTTCAGGCGCAAACGCTTCTTGCGCTTGTGCGTGGACATCTTGTGTCTCTTATGCTTCTTTCCGTTTGGCATTGTGATGATTATTTTGTCTTGACCTGAGCAACGAATGCCTTGGAAGGCTTGAACGCCGGTATGTCGTGTGCCGGGATGGTCATAGTGGTCTGCTTGGTGATGTTGCGGGCAGCCTTCTGGGCGCGGTGCTTGATGATGAAACTGCCGAATCCGCGGAGATAGACAGGGTTACCCTTGATCACGGAAGCCTTGATGCTCTCCATTGCAGCCTCTACGACTGTCTGAACGGTTACCTTCTCGATCCCTGTCGACTTGGCAACTTCATTTACGATTTCTGCTTTAGTCATTGTCTTAATATTTAGTATTCAATAAATTTGCAACGGAATTGGAGTGCAAAAATATATTATTTTTTTCATTAATCAAAATACTTTCAATGAGTTTTGATTTTTTTTGCAGTGGCACGGAGATTGACTATATTAGCGCTTCGGTTTTAGGAGCTATCATTACTGACATTTTGACAGAAATATGAGACAAGATAAAGAATTCACCTTCCCCGCAGGAGCTGAAGTGAGCATCATACCAGTACTGCAGGGAGATGGCCTGATGAAGGTTGACGATGCCGAACTGCCTGATGTCCTGCCTGTTCTGGCGCTGCGCAACGCGGTGCTCTTCCCGGGAGCGATATACCCCGTCACCATAGGACGGGAAAAATCCATAAAGCTGATACAGGACGCCGAGAAGCAGGGATTTTTCATCGGCGCGGTGCCCCAGCAGGACGTGATGGTGGAGGAGCCCCAGGAGGACGACCTCTTCCACTACGGCTCCGTCTGCAAGATAGTCAAGACCCTTGAGATGCCCGACGGCACTCTCACGGCGATACTCCAGGCGTTCAAGCGGCTGGAGGTGGAGGCGGTGCTCGGCTATGAGCCGTACATCACGGCGAGAGTACGATACCTGCCTGACATCCTACGGGAGGACAACCGCTCCACAGACATAAAGGCCATAGGCGAGTCGCTCAAGGACAAGGCAATACAGATACTCCGCTCCTCCAACCTCGGCACGAGGGAGACGGTCGGCGCAGTCAAGGCCATCGATGACTTCAGATTTCTGGTGAACTTCATCGCTACCACCATCGAGGTGGAGAACTTCGACTCCAAGGTGGAGCTCCTCGAGCTCGACGACGTCAAGGCGAGGGGGCTGAAGCTCCTCTCCATACTCAACGTGCAGACCGAGCTGATGAAGATCAAGCAGGAGATCAACCAGAAAGTCAAGAGCGAGATCGACCAGCAGCAGAGGGAATACTACCTCAACAACCAGCTCCGCACCATCCAGGAGGAGCTCGGGATGGACGGGGACGAGGAGTTCGAGAAGTTCCGCGAGAAAGCCGCCAAGAAGAAGTGGCCGGCGGAGGTCGCCGAGGCCTTCGACAAGGAGCTCGCCAGACTGGAGCGCTACAACCCCTCCTCCCCTGACTACAGCGTGCAGTACAACTACCTGGAGTTTATGCTCCAGCTGCCTTGGGGCGAGATGAGCAGGGACAACCTCGATCTCCGGCACGCGCAGAAGGTCCTCGACCACGACCACTACGGGCTCGACAGCGTCAAGGACCGCATCGTGGAGTACCTCGCCGTGCTCAAGCTCAAGGGGAATATGAAGTCGCCGATCCTCTGCCTCTACGGGCCTCCGGGAGTGGGCAAGACCTCGCTCGGCAAGTCGGTGGCCAAGGCCCTGGGGCGCAAGTATGTGCGCATCGCGCTCGGCGGCATGCACGACGAGTCCGAGATTCGCGGCCACCGCAAGACCTATGTGGGCGCTCTTCCCGGGCGCATCCTCAACGGCATAGCCAAGGCCGGCACCTCCAACCCGGTGATAGTGCTGGACGAGATAGACAAACTCAGCTCCGACTTCAAGGGCGACCCGTCCTCCGCACTGCTGGAGGCGCTCGACCCGGAGCAGAACGCGACCTTCCACGACAACTACCTCGACCTCGACTACGACCTGAGCAACGTGCTCTTCATCACCACAGCCAACAGCATCTCGCCTATCCAGCCCGCGCTGCTCGACCGTATGGAGGTGATCAACGTCACCGGCTACCTCGCCGAGGAGAAGATGGAGATAGCCCGCAAGTTCCTCGTGCCCAAGCAGCTTGAGGAACACGGCATCAAGAAGAGCCTGCTGAAGATCGACAAGGCTGCGCTCGAAGAAATCATCAGCCAGTACACCCACGAGTCGGGAGTGCGCGGGCTCGAGAAGCAGATCGCCAAGATAGCCCGCGTGACCGCCAAGAAGATAGCCCTCTGCGAAGACTGCCCGAAGGTCATCAGGAAGGAGCATCTCAAGGAATACCTCGGACTGCCGACGGCGTTCCACGACAAGCAGAAGGGCAACGAAGCTCCCGGAGTAGTGACCGGACTGGCGTGGACGCAGATGGGAGGCGAAATCCTCTTCGTCGAGAGTTCGGTGTCCAACGGCAAGGGAGTGATGACGATGACCGGCAACCTCGGGGATGTGATGAAGGAGTCGGCGACCATCGCCTACCAATATATAAAGGCTCACCCTGAGATGGCGAAGATCAGCTCGGAAGAGTTCGCCGCCAAGGACATACATGTGCACGTGCCGGAGGGGGCGACTCCCAAGGACGGTCCGTCAGCCGGCATCACGATGGTCAGCTCGATGGTGTCCGCGCTGCGCGGAGAGGGAGTGAAGCCGGGGATAGCGATGACCGGAGAGATGACTCTCCGCGGGAGAGTGCTTCCGGTGGGCGGCATCAAGGAGAAGATCCTCGCCGCCAAGAGGGCCGGTGTCCATACTATAGTCATCTCCGAAGACAACCGCAAGGACATCGAGGACATCAAGCCCGTCTATGTCGAAGGTCTGACATTCCACTATGTGAAGACCATAGCGGACGTGATCGGCTACATCTTCTAGAAGAGTGTCGGATGGTTCTCCTCCAGTCCCTTGAGGATGCGCTCCATAAGCGCCTCCCTGATGAGGGCGGAGCGTGAAGCGACCTTGAAGCGCCGACAATATTCATCGATTGCCGCAAGTTCCTGCCCGTTGAAGAGCACGGTCTTGCGGTAAATCCTTTTGAGGGACTCCTTCTGCCTGTCCAGGTAGGCCGGGTCGACAGCGGAGAACTTCTTACTGCTTCTTCTCTTTTTCTTGGCCATCGCTGATGTTTATGTAGTGGATGATTTCTTGCAGATTGGTCACTTCCAGGCGTCTGCCGATGATTTCTCCGTCCCTGTAGACGACAAACAGCCTCGGAGTGCCGATCACTCCGTAGAGCCTCTGGTAGTCGGACTCCATCTCCGGATCCCAGAGGTGGACGAGCCTTATGCGGCGGTTACGGATCTTGAAGTGCTTCCGGAAAGCCCTCCAAGCGTCCTTGTCGGAACCTGCATAGACTGCGTAGAAGTTGAGCGGGAAGTCGACACTGTCGAGCACTGAAGGCAGCACCTGACTCTCCAGACGGCATTTTGCGCAGGAGGTGTCGTAGAAGAAGAGCACCGACGTCCTGCCGTCCTCCGGCACGGTGAGGCTGCCGCCGCAAGGCTTGAGCAGGGAGACCTTCGGGGCCGTCATCCCTATGAGCGAGCTGCGGTTGAAGTCGGCAAACAGCTGCGCGTCCATCAGCTCGATGTCAGTTGCGGTCCGCACCCTGCCCGTGGCGAGCCAGGTGTCGTAGATATGTATGGCCACGGCCTCCTCCCCCATCACTCTCGCGTGGCGGTAGTGGTCAAACACGGCCAGCGTGACGTGCTGGCGGGTCAGAGAGTCGCGGCAGCCGGAGATGAGCGAGTCGAACTCGGCGTTCTTCGCCTCCGTACTCTCCCTCTCAAGCGTAGCGTAGAACTGCGTCAGCAGGCTGTCGAGCCCCGCATAGCGGTAGAGGCTGTCCGTCCGGGCGAGGAGCGCGCATGCTCCCAGCAGCAGCGATAAGGCTATGAGCGTCAGGCGCTTCATCTGACTTCGGGGATCTTTACGCCATCCGGCACGAAAAGTGAGGTGTCACCGTGGTGGCGGAGTATGTCCCTCACGGCTGACGAGGAGATGTGCGCGAACTCCTGCGCCGTAGGGATGATGATGGTCTCTATCTCCGGGGCGAGCCGGCGGTTGGCGTCGGCGATGGCGCGCTCGTTCTCGAAGTCGAGCATATTGCGCACTCCCCTGACTATATGGCGTATGCCGAGTTCACGGCAGATATCCACCGTCAGCCCGTCATACTGGATGACAGGCACATTGCCGATGCCGGCCGTCGCCTGTCGTATGATGCCGATTTTCTGCTCGTTGGTAAAGAATCCTTGCTTGTCCTGATTGATGCCCACGGCCACCGTCACCTCATCAAACATCGTCAGCGCCCTGTGGAGGATGTTGAGATGCCCTGAGGTGAAAGGATCAAACGAGCCCGGGAATAAAGCCTTGACTTTCATAACTTCCGCAAAGTTATGAAATATTAAGCATTTTCTTCCATTTAATATATCCGGCAACGGCAATAATTACATAAAGACCGTAGAGCGAGGCCTTGAACGGTATTCCCTTGTAGAAATAGAGGGCGCAGGTGACGACATCCACCACTATCCATATCAGCCACTGTTCCAAGTATTTGCGTGCAAGCGCCCAACACCCGGCGAAGCTCAGCGCCGTAGTGAAGCTGTCGGTCAGGGGCACCTGCGAGTCGGTGAAGCGGACCAGGATGAGGTATATCAGGGCCCATAGCGCTGCGGTCGCAAGGACCCAGGGCAGTATGTAGCGCCGCTCGAAATGCGTCACCACGGCAGGCCTCCTGTCCCCCTTCCTGCGGAGATACTTCCAGTTGACGTAGCCATAGACGGTCATCGCGATATAGTAGAACTCCATACCGCAGTCCGCGTAGAGCCCGTGCTGCCAGTAGAGCACCACATCGAGGCTCTGCATGACGAAAGCCACCGCCCAGAGCGCGAGGCTCGCCCTGTATTCGAGCAGAATATAGGCAAGCCCCAGCGCGGTGGTAAGTATGTCCAGCCAGTGGGCGGCGAGAAACTCGGACATAGGCTAAAACCTCAGGACCACATTGCCGAGGGCGGTGAATCCCGCCGCCGGGATGAAACCTATCTGGTAGTAGCGGTTGCCGTCGGGATGGCCGTCGGCTTCGGAGATGGCGGAATATACCCAGCCGCTCGTGGCGTAACGGCTGTTGAATATGTTGCCGAAGTCGAGCCCGAGACGCAGCTCCTTGAGCGCCCCGCTGAAGCGGAAAGCGTAGGCGAGGTTGAGCTCGGAGAAACTGTAGGCGGGAAGGGACCTGTCCTTGTCGGCGGTATTGTCGAGATACTGGCGGCTCACATAGGCGCTGTGCCACACTGCGGAGAAGTCTCCGAAGCGGAAGTCGGCAAAGCCGTTGAGTATGGCGCCCGGGGAGAAGGCGAGGGTGGAGGAGTCATAGTGTATCACTCTGTAGCCCTTGGCCCAGTCCTCGGCATACTCGTCGAAGTCGAGGATGCGGTTGGCGCTGAGCGCGGCGTTGCCCTCGAGGGTCAGCCAGGCTGCGGCATCCCAGGAGAGGGTGATCTCCGCTCCCGCGCGGTAGGACCTCGCTATGTTGGTGGTGAGCTTCTCGCCAATGTCGCTCGTCTGTCCGGTCTGCACGAACTGGTCGCGGTAGTCCATATAGTAGAGGTTGACACCCGCTCGGAACTGCCTGAGGCCAAGCTGGTAGCCGAGTTCGTAGTCGATGAGGCTCTCGGCCTTCGGCGCCGGGTACCCGCCGTTGTCGGTGAAGTTGTTGCGCTCCGGCTCGCGGTGGCTCACCGCGACTGAAGCATAGGCCCTGTGCGGTCCGTCCACATAGCTCACTCCCCCCTTGGGGTTGAAGAAGCCGTAGTGTTCGTCGATGTCCAGCGTCTGGTTGGCATAGGTCCCGTCCGCCTGCTTTATGAACTTGTCGTTCCTGCCGCCGGTACGGTAGTCCACCCTGCGGTACTGCAGGTCGCCGAACACGTCCCAGTGTTCCCCGAGACTGAGCGCGGCCTTGACAAACGCGCTATAGTCGCCCTTGAACGCATCGGAATCGTAATAGGAGTAGTGTCCGTCCGAGTCGAGGACCGAGGATGCGAGGTGGTCGTCGGCGATGTAGGTCAGGTAGCCGAAGTGGCCGGAAGTGAAGCGCTGCGCAGTGAGCCCGCCGATAACATCCCAGCGGGAGTCCCGGTAGCGGAGGTTATATACCGCTCCGAAGGTGTTCTGGTCGAGCCCCTTGCGGCGGATGAAATCCGTCCGGGAGAGAGTGCTGCCGTCCGGCAGCGTGCAGCTCAGGCCGAACTTGGAGAGCTTGTTGTTGTAGCGGAACTCCTCGTAGTAGCCGTAGCCGTAGGTGTAGCGCAGCGAAAGGCTCGTGTTCCAGTGCCCGTCTATGTTCCACGAGGCGGAAAGTATGTTGTGGTCCTGGATGAAGTTGTCGGTGGTCCGAGGCCAGAGCGAGCCGTCCTTCAGACTGTAGCGCACTGTCTGATATTTGCCGTCAGGGCCGATGATGAACTTGCCCCCGGAGTCGGTGGCGAGTCGCTCATAGAGAGAATTGTAGCGCCCCAGCCCGACACGGCACATATCGGCGTAGCTCCGGATGCCGGTGCTTGCACCGTAGGTGCCGTCCATCAGCGAGAGGTCGTCGCTGCCGGCGGTGACTCCGTTCCACGCCTGGCCGGTGTGCTCGAAGTTGCCTATGTTGCGATATCTGATCGTGAAGTCGCCCCCGAGCCAGGTCAGGCCGGCATAGTATGAGCCGGAGCGTCCCGCAGTCCCGTCCACATAGCCGTCGGTGGAGGTCCGGTGGTAGCCTCCCTCGGCGACGAAGCGGTTCCACAGGAGGCCGGTGGAGGCGCTGACACCCAGATTGAGAGTGTTGTACGAACCGTAGGAGGCGCTCACTTCGGCATACGGCACAAGTGAAGGAGACTTGGTCTTCATCGCCACGGACCCTCCGAACGCGCCGTCGCCGTTGGTGGAAGCACCCACTCCCCTCTGCAGCTGAACGCTCTCCATATAGCCGGCGTAGCTGTTCATATTGGCCCAGAACACGCACTGGTCTTCAGGCGAATTGAGCGGCACTCCGTCCACGGTGACATTGATCCGCGAGTCTCCTGCGCCCCTGATGCGCATATGGCTCGTGCCCGTGCCGACGCCGTTTTCACTCCAAGCCAGCACGCCCGGATTTCTGGAGAGCAGGAACGGGAGTTCCCGACCGCTCAGCGAGAATTGTTTCAGCGCAGTTTCACCGACATTTGCAACTGCGTAAGGCGCGTTCTTCTGCACCCTGACCCCCTGGACCACGGCATCCTCAAGCCTTTCGACGAGGAGCGAGTCGGAGACCGTCTGCGCCCCGGCGCAGAGCGCCGGAGACAGAGACATAACGATAACTAATACATTCTTTTTCATTAAAATGCACCATTTGAACAAAAACAATGTATAAGGGGAGCTTTCACCTACGCCGGCATTACCCGGATCAGGTTATGGGTATAATCTCAGCCCCGCACAAAACGGAGCACCCCTTACAGAAGCACGGCGCCGCGCCGTGCAATCGGGGGCAAAGTTATGCAAATTTTTCGTTGAAATAGTTATTTTTGGGTTCAAGTTTCACTCGACAGGATGGAAGTCAAAATAGAACAAAGCTGGAAAGAGGCGCTCGGCGGCGAATTCAGCAAGCCGTATTTCGCGCAGCTCGCCGCAGAACTGCACCGTCAGAAACGCGAGGGCGCGGTGATATTCCCTCCGGGAGGGCAGATATTCAGGGCATTCGAGCTCTGCCCCCTCGACCGTCTCAAGGTCGTGATACTCGGGCAGGACCCCTACCACGGCTACGGTCAGGCCACGGGGCTCTCGTTCTCCGTACCTGCGGGCGTGCCCGCACCCCCGTCGCTCAAAAACATATTCAAGGAGATCGAGTCAGACCTCGGCATAAGCATGTCGGGCTGCCCCGACCTCACTCCCTGGGCGGAGCAGGGAGTGCTTCTGCTCAACGCGGTGCTCACCGTGCGCGAGGGCGAGCCGGCCTCCCACAGCAGGATAGGCTGGCAGGAATTCACCGACGCGGTGATCGGGACGGTCTCGGAGCGGCTCGACGGGGTGGTGTTTATGCTCTGGGGCAACTATGCCCGCAGCAAGGCGGCGCTGATAGACCCCGGCCGCCACTTCATCCTGGAGGCGGCGCATCCCTCCCCTCTTGCAAGGGGAGCGTTCTTCGGCTGCCGGCACTTCTCAAAGGCCAACGAGTTGCTGATTTCGGAAGGCAGAAGCCCTATCGACTGGAAACTCTGACCATTATCACCCTCACCGCAAGCAGGGCCGCGAGCAGCAGGAATACCAGGGTGCAGACACGCCCGGCGATGTCCCCGTTGCGGACGAAGAAGGTCTGCCCGGAGTTGAGGTTGACTTCGGAGCTTAGCGTCGCCCTCTCCCACCACGGTGTCGGCAGGTGTATCTCGCCACGCTGGTCGATGATGCAGGAGATGCCGGTGTTGCCGCAGCGGGCGATGTCGCGGCGCAGCTCTATCGCGCGCAGGGCGGAGTAGCTGAGGTGCTGCCTGTAGCCGGGCGTGTCGCCCCACCACGCATCGTTGGTGATGACCGCCATCATCTTCGCTCCCTTGCGCACATAGTCGGCGCAGAATTCGCCGTAGACCGACTCGTAGCAGACAGCGCAGCCGAGCGCCGTACGCTCCGGTCCGAAATGCAGCACCGAGACTTCGTCCTGCCCCTCGCAGCGGCCCATCAGTCCCCCGGAGCCCATCTTGTCGGAGAGCCAGTCGTCGAGCGGCACGAATATCTTAGGGTAAGGAGTGAGTTCGGTCCCGACGACGAGGCGGCTCTTGTGGTAAATCTCCTCCCGCCCGGAAGCGTCAGTGAGCAGGGCGCTGTTGTGCGAGCGGATCCATCCGTCGCCGAAGCGCCGCGCCAGCACGGACGGGGCCTTGCCGGCAGGGTAGATGTCGTAGGTGCTCGCGCCTATGAGCAGCTCGGCGCCGGGATATCTCTCAAGCAGCCCCCGGAAGCTGCGCAGGGTCGCCGATGAGCCGACATCGCCCAATATGACATCGGAAGTGAAAGTCTCGGGCCCGATGAGCAGCACCGGCCGCGTCGATGCGCTGTCTTTGCGGAGTTCCGACTCGAAGAGCCCCAGCAGCACCTCGGTCTGCTGCTTCTGGCTGAGTGAGGAGAACTTCTCGTAAGGGTCGAAGTTCGGCTGGCCTATGATGACCTTGACGCTCCCCTCAGACTTCTCTTCATAGTTGTCGTAAATGGCCTTGGACAGCACCAGAGGCCCGGTCACTACAATAAGCAGGGAGAGGCTGGCCGCGGTGCGGGCGGCCTTGTTCCAGCTCGCCCACGCGCCACCCGGATGTGAGATCAGCACTCCGAAGAACGCCATATTGCAGAGCCATATCCAGAGCGAACCGCCGAGCGTGCCGGTGAATTCGTACCACTGGACGCTGCGGGTGCTGGCGGCAAAGGCGTTGCCGAGCGTCAGCCACGGCCAGCTGATGTCCACATCGAAATAGCGGCGCTCCCAGGCGAGCCAGGCCGCGACGAGCAGGACATAAGGCACGACCCCGGCGAGATACTTCTTGGAGAACCTGAAAACCACCCATACGAGGGTCATCTGCAAGGCGTTGGCCACTATCGCGAATATGCCTCCCCCCAGCGTGGCGTTGCAGACCCAGAATGTGGTGAGGGCGTTCCATACGGTGAAGGTCAGCAGCGCGTAGAGCCAGAAGCGCTTGACGGAGCTCCGGTCGGCGAGCCAGTCCGCCACGAGCAGCGGGACGAAGCCGACAAGGGCAAGTGCACCGGTGTGCGGCACGAGCCACGGCAAGCTCAGCAGAGCCGCCGACAACAGGCAGAGCATCAAGAGTCTGGCTTTCATTCTTCAGGCATCTGACCGCAGTATTTACGCCATTTGCCCAGAAGCGCGGTCATATCTTCCGGAAGCTCGGAGTCGAACTGCAGCCACTCGCCGCTGCGCGGATGCACAAAGCCAAGAGTCTTGGCGTGCAGAGCCTGACGCGGGCAGAGTTCGAAGCAGTTTGCGATGAACTGGCGGTATTTCGAATATATCGTCCCCTTCCGTATCTCGTTGCCGCCGTAGCGATCATCGTTGAATATGGGGTGTCCGGTCTGCGACATATGCACCCTTATCTGATGAGTTCTGCCGGTCTCCAGCCTGCACTCCACACAGGTCACGAAGCCGAAGCGCTCCAGCACCCTGAAATGGGTGACTGCGCGCTTGCCTTTGTCCTCGTCTGCGTATACCCTGAAGCGCAGCCGGTCGTTGGGGTCGCGGCCTATATTGCCCTCGATCGTCCCCTCGTCCTCCTGTATGTCGCCCCAGACCACCGCTATGTAGCGTCTGTCTATGCTGTGGTCGAAGAACTGCTTGGCGAGCTTGAGCTGCGCCTGCTCGTTCTTCGCGACGGCGAGCAGCCCGCTCGTGTCCTTGTCTATGCGGTGCACCAGCACGCCCATCCTCTCGTCCTCCGCCTCCGGGCCCTGGCTGATGCCGAGATGGTGCGAGAGCGCGTTGACAAGCGTCCCCTCGAAATGTCCGTGGCCCGGGTGCACCACCATCCCGGCCGGCTTGTTGACCACCAGCACGTCATCGTCTTCATAGACTATGTCGAGCGGTATGTCCTGCGGGAGTATCTCCAGCCCGCGCCTGCGGTACGGCATCACGAAGCGGATCGTGTCGCCGGGCCGGACTATGAAATTGGCCTTGACGACCTCCTCGCCCACACGCACATAGCCCTCCTTGAGGGCCTGTTGGACGCGGCTGCGGGAGGTGTCCTCCAGATGCGTGGACATATACCTGTCTATGCGCATCGGGGTCTGCCCCTTGTCCACCTCCAGCCTGAAGTGCTCGAAAAGCTCGCCGTCCGTCATTTGCTCTTGAGATGGAGTGTGACCTCGGTGCCCTTGCGTACCGTGCCGGAGACGGGGTTCTGCGAGTAAACGACCGCGGCGGCGGAGTCGGCGTAGCTCCTGACGCCCGCATCGAAGCGGAGCCTTCCCACATTGAGGGAGTTATCCTGAAGGATGTCCACCGCCTGGAGATACTGCTTGCCGGAGAGGTCCGGGACATAGGTCATATCGTCCTTGCCCAGTCCGAGCACGAGATCGATCCTCGTGCCGCTTGAGACCGGCGCGCCGGCGGGGATATCGAAGCCGTAGCGCTGCTGGCGGAGCACATTGTTGGTGGCGATGTCACGCACATAGACGAGCCTTCCGAGACTGAGGCCGTTGCGGAGAAGCTCCGCCTTCGCCTGGCGCAGGGAAGTCCCGATAAGCGAAGGCATATAGACCTCCTTGGGGGCTATGGTATTGGTGGTCAGACGTATCTTGCGGCCTTTCTTGACGCTGCTCCCGGCCTTGGGATTCTGCATATAGACAGCCCCCGGTCTCATCCTCTTGACATAGACGGAGTCAGTCACCACGGCCCTCAGCCCGGCTGAGCAGGCCGCGGCCTGCGCCTCAGACGCGCTCATATCGGTGAAATCCGGGACGGAAATCTCCCGTCCGTGCCGGGTCACCGCGCCGAGAAGCAGCGAGACCGCCAGCACCACTGCGACGACGAAACCTGCCGCCAGCAGGAGATTCTTCACAATCCAGTTGCCGAAAAAGTCCTTTATACCCATTACTCAAAGTATTATTATCCCACGTACGGTCAGCACGAGCGCGAAGCAGCATATCGCAATCCCCGCGACCCGGCTCATAATCCTCAGCGCCCTCCCGCTCGGCTTGACGAAAGTGGAGAGGAGCAGCACCACCGCGATCCAGTACAGAAACTCTCCCGCGAACACCGCGAGCAGCAGAGCCCACAGCGGAGCGTCCGGACGGCCTGAGGCGAAGCCTCCCACCGCAAGCAGGCCGAGCATCATCGCCAGCGCGGCGGGGTTGGACAGAGCCGAGCCGAGCGACTGCAGGGAGCAGCCCAGCAGGGAGACCGTCCCCGGCGTACCGCCGTCCTTGTCCGTCAGCTCGATGAGGGAACTGTGCCGGACGATGCCAAGGCCTATCGCAGCTATCAGCACTCCTCCGGCTATCATTATCGGAGCCGCGTGCTTCTCGACGAAACCCTCGATCAGGGTCAAAGTGAACAGCCCGACCGCAGCATAGACAGTGTCCGCCAGGGCCGAGCCGAAACCCGTCATCATCCCCGCCGACCTGCCTCTGCAAAGCGTCTTCTGTATCACCATCAGCAATACCGGTCCGACCGGCACCGCCGCGCAAATCCCGATGACGAAAGCCTTGATGAGTTCTGTGATCACGGGGGACAAATATAGCAAAAAATTACATCATCGGAGGAGGGCCTCCAGGGCCGCCGCCAGGACCGCCAGGGCCTCTCTGACCGCCTCTCCTCTGTCCTCCCATAGTGCCGAAGCGCCAGGTCAGCGAGACTACTATATAGCGTCCGAGGGTGTTGTTGACCGCCTCGCTGTGGTAGTTGGAACTGTCGGTGACGGTCAGATTCTTGGACTGCCCGAGGATGTCGTAGCCGCGCAGCGCGAGGGTCATGTTGTTGTTGAAAAGCAGCTTTGATATCTCGGCGTTGAGCACGCACTGCGACGGCTGCTCGGTGGAATATCCGTTGTACCAGTTGTAGTCGAAGTCCCCCTCGAGGCTGATGCCGGTGGCGGTCCAGTTCCAGGTGAGGCTGGAGGAGAGCTGGTTGTTCCAGGTGGTGGTGTTGTCCTTGAGGGTGGAGATGGAGTACCAGGAGCGGTTCACCCTCGTGCGCCCGCCCACCGAGGCCTCCAGAGCCGTGCCCCGGTAGATGAAGCGGAGACGCTCGTTGGCACTGAGGGTGCTGGTGGTGTTCTCGGTGATGTGTGCGGCATAGTAGTCAGGGTCGTTGAACTGCTCTATGAACCACTCCATAAAGTCGTAGTAGCCCTTGTCGTAGAGGGACATGTCTATCCCGGTGCCGACATAGGACGAGTGCCGGCTCCAGTTGACTCCGAGGGAGTTGGTGATGGAGAACGCGCTCTTGCCTATAGGAAGGTTGCCGAACATATTGACGCTGGCGTTTGCGCTGGCCGGGCCGTTGAACGGCATCGCGTACTGGCCGCCGTTGTCGCCATACCAGATCGTGTTGACGATAGGGTTCTGGGTATATCCGGCGCTGAAGCGCATATTGAACGAGGAGAACTTCTGACGGTCGGAATAGCGCAGGTCACCCCTCAGGCTGTGGGAGAAGTAAGGGGTCAGCGACGGGTTGCCGAAGCTGATGTTGAGCGGGTCGCTGTTGTCCGGCACAGGCATCAGCTGCGAGGTCGACGGCTGGGAGGACTGCCCCCGGTAGAAGAGTCTCCAGTTGAACTTGTCGCTGATGTCCATAAACATCATCGCCTGCGGGGAGAAGTTCCAGCGGAAGTCGTCGTATTCCTGCGGCTTGTATGAGCCGTCGGCGGAGTTGTAGCGGGTGGTGCTGTTGTAGGTCTTGGTCGGCATCGCGGCAAATCCCACCTGCGCCCTGAACTTGTTGTCCTGGTAGAGGGCGTTGACCCCTATCTCCTGCCGCACGCTCTCGTTGATGATGCTGTTGGAGTAGTCGTAGGCTTTAGCCTGGGTGACAAGGTCAATGGTCTCCTTGTCGGAGCTCGACCGGCTCCAGTTGTAGGAGTAGTTCGCCTCCACGTAGAAGTGGTTGCCGAGAGGCTCGGTGTAGGTGAAGTTGCCAAAGAGAGAAGATGTCTTCTGGCGGTTGTTGAAACTCTGGTTGACCGAGGTCGAACCGGTCTCCGTCCCGGCCGAATAGTTGGTGGTGCCGTTGTTGTTGATGCCGTCGAGGACATTGTCGGAGAGCTGGAGGCGGGCCATCACCGTCATCGTGCGTCCCGGTATCCCGAGCCTCTGGCGGAAGAGCAGGAAGCCTCCGGCGCTGACATTGCGGTTGTTGCCGGTGTTGCGTGTATAGGCGTCGCTGAGTTTCTCGATCGTGCCGGAGAAGTCGTCCCTGTAGGTCGTGTCGGCGCTGCTCTGCGTGTAGCTGCCTGTGCCGAAGTTGATGCTCGGCTCGAAGAGGATCGAGGTGTTGTCGGAGAACTTGTGGTCGAGCCTTACGCCGAAGCGGTGTCCGCCGGAGCGGGTGTTGCTGACTCCGCTGCTGTTGTAGATGAGATTCTGGTCAGTGAGATAGGTGGTCTTGACGCTGCTCTCCTCCACATCGTTGTCACTGGCGTTGTAGAGGTAGTTGCCGCCCAGTTCCATCCTGTCGTCGAAGAGGGTCCACGCACCGTTGACGCCGCCCATATAGGAGGTTGTGATGCCGTTGCCGCGGCCCCAGCCGCCCTGTCCGCGTCCCATCCCCGGGCCGCCCATCATCCCCATCATCATATTGCCGGAACGGTTGGTGGCGCCGCGGTTGTTGGTGTTGTTGCCGTTGAGTATGAGGCTGAGCTGCCTCTGGTCCGTGAATTGTCCGATGAACGCGTTGCCCTGATAGCGGAGGTCGCTCTTGACCCCGGCCTGGGACGGGATGTCATAGCCCGCGCCGGCCTGCACGTTGCCCAGAAGCCCCTTCATCATGCCCGGCTGGACTGAGAGGTCGATCACCGTCTCCTCCTCACCGTCGTCGATGCCGGTAAACTCGGCCTGCTCAGACTTCTTCTGTATGACCTTGAGCTTGTTGACAATCTTGGCCGGGATGTTCTTGGTGGCGAGCTGCGGGTCGTCGAGGAAGAAGGTCTTGCCGTCGATGGTGATCTTGGAGATGCTCTCGCCGTTGACGGTGACCGAGCCGTCCTCGGAGACTTCCACGCCCGGCAGCTTCTTGAGGAGGTCCTCAAGGACATCGTTGTCGGTGGTCTTGAACGAGGAGGCGTTGAACTCTATGGTGTCCTTCTTGACTATGATCGGGTTGCCGACGGCGGAGACGGAAGCGGCGTCGAGCTGCTCGCTGTCGACCGACATCTTGAGCCGGCCGAGGTCCCTGGCCGCAGAGCCCATCCTGACATCTGCGGTATAGGGCTTGTAGCCGAGCAGCTCGGCCTTGAAACTGTAGTCCCCCCTGGCCACGGACTCGATGGTGACATTGCCTTTGTCATCGCTGAGGGCGTATTTGTAGGGTTTCTGCTGCCCTGCCTTGAAGAGGGAGACCGTGACATAGCCAAGAGGCTCACCGCTGGCCGCATCGACCAGCTGGGCAGAAATCCTGTTCTGCGCAAAAGCGCCGACCCCGGCAAAAAGCAGGCTCAACACTACAAACAATTTCAATACCTTCATCTGTTTTTATTTTACTCTATCCGGATTATCCGACACAAACTTCTCCCACGAGGACGGGCGGACCCCGCCGGAGAGAGGACTGGATAGACGGTAAAAGTGGCAGAGCGCAATGGCAAGCGCATCCGTTGCATCGAGGTATTTATTATCAATTTTGATGCCAAGAGTCTTCTGGGCCATCAGGCAGACCTGCTCTTTTGATGCGGCGCCGTTGCCGCAGATAGCCATTTTGGCTTCGCGCGGCGCATATTCACAGACACTTACCCCCTTGGACAGGGCCGCGACCATAGCCGCGCCCTGGGCCCGTCCGAGCTTGAAGATCACCTGGGCGTTCTTGCCGTAGAACGGGGATTCTATCGCCAGGTGGTCCGGACGGTGGAGTTCGCAGAGCGAGGCGACCTTCTCGCTGATGACTTCGAGTTTGTCGTAGGGAGAGGCGAGGGAGCGCAGATCCAGCACCCCCATATCCACATACTGCGGCTTGCCCGAGCTGTCTACACGGACAATCCCGAAACCAAGGATATTGGTTCCGGGATCTATGCCCAATATGGTCGTGCCAGCCTTAATCAATCCTGTCGAATCCCGTGTACGGACGGAGTATCTCGGGGATGACTATGCCGTCCGGAGTCTGGTTGTCCTCAAGCAGGGCCGCCACTACGCGAGGGAGCGCGAGGGAGCTGCCGTTGAGCGTGTGCGCGAGCTGGGTCTTGCCGTTCTCGTCGCGATAGCGCAGGTGCAGGCGGTTGCTCTGATATGTCTCGAAGTTGGAGACGGAAGATATCTCAAGCCAGCGCTGCTGGGCGGCTGACCAGAGTTCGAAGTCGTAGGTGATGGCGGAGGTGAAGCTGAGGTCGCCGCCGCACAGGCGCAGTATCCTGTACTTCAGGCCAAGCTTGTTGACCAGCGACTCCACGTGCGCAACCATATCGTCGAGAGCAGCGTAGGAGTCCTCCGGCTTCTCTATGCGCACGATCTCCACCTTGTCGAACTGGTGCAGACGGTTGAGCCCGCGCACATCCTTGCCGTATGAGCCGGCCTCGCGGCGGAAGCACGGGGTGTAGGCGGTGATGCGCTGCGGGATGCGGTCGAGCGGGAGGATTACGTCGCGGTAGATGTTGGTGAGCGGAACCTCCGCAGTCGGGACCATATAGAAATCGTCCAGATTGGCGTGGTACATCTGACCCTCCTTGTCCGGAAGCTGTCCGGTGCCGAAACCCGAAGCGGCGTTGACCATCACCGGAGGCTCGACCTCCTTGTAGCCCGCAGCGGTGTTGCAGTCCAGGAAGAAGTTGATCAGAGCCCTCTGGAGCTTCGCGCCCTTATCCTTGTAGACCGGGAAGCCGGCCCCTGTGATCTTGACCCCGAGGTCGAAGTCGATGATGTCGTATTTCCTGGCGAGCTCCCAGTGCGGCTGCGCACCCTCGGGAAGCCTGACCTCCGGGCCGCCGGTCTTGACGACCTCGTTGTCCTCGGCGCCCTTGCCCGGCTTGACGAGCCCGCAAGGGACATTCGGCATCAGCACGAGCTGGCCCTCAAGCTCCTTGGAGGCTTCGTCCATCCTGGCGAGAAGCTCGCCGGATCTGGTCTTGAGGGAAGCGACCTCAGCCTTGGCGGCTTCCGCCGCATCCTTGAGGCCCTGCTTCATCAGGCCGCCGATCTCCGCCGCCTTGACTTTCTGGCGGGCGAGCAGTTCGTCGCTCTCCGTCTGGAGGGAGCGGCGCAGGGAGTCGAGTTCGAGCACCCTGTCCACATAGGGCTTGGCGTCGAAGTTCTTGATCCGGAGTTTGTCTATGACCGCCTGCGGGTCATCGCGAAGCATTTTGAGTGTAAGCATAGCTCTATATTAAAGAAGCTTGGTATTTCATTACTTAAAGGGGGCCGACTAAAATAATTTAGTCACCCCCCTCCGATTCTGTCCAGACCCTTCGGGATTAATTCTCAAAAGGGAGTACCGATACGTAAGATTTGTCGTTCTTCTTGCGGGAGAACTTGACTGTACCGTCAATGAGAGCGTAGAGGGTGTGGTCCTTGCCCATCCCCACATTCTTGTCGGGGTTGTGGACCGTGCCTCTCTGGCGCACTATGATATTACCGGCTTTCACGACCTCGCCGCCGAATTTCTTGAGTCCAAGGCGTTTGCTGTGCGACTCACGACCGTTCTTAGAACTTGATTGACCTTTCTTGTGTGCCATAATCCTTAAGCGATTTCGTTGATCTTAATCTTGGTGAGTTTCTGACGGTGACCATTGAGCTTCTGGAAGCCCTTGCGGCGGATCTTCTTGAATACAAGAACCTTGTCAGCTTTTGCATCGTCGTCGAGCACGGTAGCCTTGACCACCGCCCCATCGACATACGGAGCTCCGACCTTCACGCCCTCCTCACCCGCGACGAGAAGGACCTTTCTGAACTCCACATCAGCACCTTTGGCATCGGAAAGCCTCTGCACAAAGATTTCGTTTCCAGCTTCTACCTTGAACTGCTGGCCTGCAATGTCTACGATTGCGTACATTTGAAACTTGTTTAAAAGTTCGGGCCGCAAGCGGTCGCCTGCTGCGGCGGCTCTTATGCTGTAGCTCAACGGCCATAAATAATGGGCTGCAAATTTAGGGAAATTTATCTTATCCACAAATTATTTTATTAATTTTGTGTCCAAACACTTCTGTTATATGGATGTACCTTTCATCTACAGCAAATATGTCACCGGCAAGAACAACATAGGCCGGAAGGCCGAAGCGAGAGCCATCGCCAATCTGCTGGGGCAGGGCGAAAACATAGTCATCTACGAGGCTCCGAAGACAGGCAAGACCTCGCTGGTGCAGCAGAGTTTCTATAATATGAGGTCTTCCGGACAGGACTTCGCCAGCGCGAACGTCAGCCTGATGAGCGTCAGGACGCTTCGCGACATGGCCCTCAGGCTCGGCACGGAGGTGCTCCGCGCGGCCTTCGGAAGCCCGGAGAGCTATGCCTCCATAGTCGGGGAGCTGCTTCCGGGCACGCACTTCATCTTCGATGCGGACAGGTTCGCCGCCTGCGGAGAGATACTCTCGCTCAACTGGGAGATGGACCGCGAGGACCTCAAGGCGGTGCTGACCCTGCCGTACCGCTGCGCCATCAAGCGCGGGCGCAAGCTCTACGCGGTCATCGACGAGTTCCAAAACATAATGCTCACCGAGGACGGCGAAGGGGCGTGCAGACTGATGGAGGAGGTATTCCGGGAGCTGACCGGAGAGATGAAGGCCGCTGCAGGGTATATCTTCATAGGCTCCAAGGTCAACGCGATGCACGAGATCTTCGGGACCAGGAGGTTCTTCTTCCGTCAGGCGGAGAGGGTGAAGCTCGCCGACATCGACACCAAGGAGATCATCGAGCACGTCCTCCGCGGACTGCTCTCCAGCGGCAAGGTCATCGACCGCGACCTGCTGCTCGGAGTGTGCGGGCTCTTCCGCAACAATATCTGCTACATCAACCATTTCTCCGCAATCTGCGACTCGCTGACCAAGGGATACATAATGGAGCCGGTGCTCAACGCCGCCCTCGAAGCCATCATCTCCATCCACGAGCCGAGATTCAGAGCGGCGATGGAGGACCTGACCGCGTTCCAGATCAGCCTGCTCAAGGCGATTCTGGACGGATATAGCAAGTTCACGAGCGCGGAAGTCATAGAAGAATACGGACTCAACTCCTCGGCCAACGTGCGCAGGCTCAAGGACGCACTCTGCAAAAAGGAGATAGTATCTTTCGACGAGAGCGGCAAGCCGCAGGTAATCGATCCGCTGTTTGAATACTGGGTGCGCCGTTACTATTTCGGGATGAAGATATGAGCGGGAAGAAGAGGATAGCAGTGCTCTCCGGAGCCGGAGTCAGCGCGGAGAGCGGCCTGCAGACCTACCGCGACAACGGTGGCCTGTGGAACGGGGTCGACCCGATGGAAGTGGCCTCCGTCGAGGGCTGGGAGCGCAATCCGGGCAGGGTGCTGGAATTCTACAATCTGCGTCGCGCCGAACTGCAAAACAGCAGGCCCAACGAGGCCCACAGGCTGCTCGCGGGACTGGAGGCGGACCACACGGTGGATGTCATCACCCAGAATGTGGACAACCTGCACGAGAGGGCCGGGTCTACGCACGTGGTGCATCTGCACGGCGAGCTCACCAAAATCAGGCCGGAGAACAGCTGCAACGATGAGGACGGGTACTCGGAGAAATATGTGGTGGACATAGGCTACGGGGCCGTGCACCTCGGGGACAAGGCCCCGAACGGAGCGCAGTACAGACCGCATATCGTATTCTTCGGAGAGGCCGTGCCGAAGATGGAAAGGGCCATCGACATCGTGTCGCGGGCCGATATCCTGCTCATAGTGGGGACCTCGCTGCAGGTCTATCCCGCAGCGGGGCTCTACCGCTATGCCTCCCCCGGCGCTCCCATCTATATCGTGGATCCCGCCGGGATGAGACTCCCCGACCCCCGGATCACCCACATACGCAAAGTGGCGACCGAGGGGGTCCGGGAATTCGTCGAGAAATTTATCTGACGCTGAACGCGACAGGCTCGCCGGAAGCAGAATCGCCGGCAACCCACAACTGGAAATCTCCCGGCTCCACGACGAATTCGTTGTCTATGTTCCAGAACGCGAGTTCCGATATAGGCAGTTCGAACTCCACTACGGAGGACTCCCCCGGAGCGAGGCTTACCCTGCGGAAAGCCTTCAGTTCCTTGACAGGACGGGCGATGGAACCGACAAGGTCGCGCACATAGAGCTGCACTACCTCGATGCCGGCGCATGCTCCACTGTTCTTCAGATTGACTTTTACCTTGATGCTGTCGCCTCTGCCGTATTCTCTCCTGTCGAGGCTGAGGTCAGAGTATTCGAAAGTCGTGTAGCTCAAGCCATAGCCGAACGGGAAGAGCGGGCCATAGCCGCTGTCCAGATAGTAGGAGGTGCAGCCGTTGGAAGTCTGGCCGGCCTTGAGAGGAAGATCCATAAGGAGGGTCTCCGTCCCGGTATTCGGGCGTCCGGTGCTGAGGTGGTTGTAGTACATAGGGGCCTGACCGACCGTCTTGAGGAAGGTCACGGGACTCTTGCCGGAAGGGACAGCCCTGCCGCTCAACAGATCCGAAATGGCCTCGCCGCCCATCGTCCCCGGATGGAAGGAGTAGAGCAAGGCGTCGCAGTTCTCGAGATCACGTCCTATGGTGAGAGGCCTGCCGGCCATCACGACCACTATCACCTTCTTGCCGCTGCGCTTCATCGCGGCGATAAGTTCGCTCTGCGCGCCCTGCAGGTTGAGATCGGAGAGGCTGTGCGCCTCTCCGGAGAGGATGGCCTCCTCGCCGACGAAGACCACTACGGCATCGGCTCTTGATGCGGCCGAGCGGGCCTTGGCGATCCCTGCGGTGCTGCGGTCACGGCTGAAGGCGGTGCCGGGTTCATAAATCACGTTGTAGTCCTTCCGCAGGGCCTCCAGAGGGGTGACGGTATGGGTCTCGTCCCCGTCGAACGCCCAGGTGCCAAGCTGCTCGTAAGGCTGGTCCGCGAGAGGGCCGGTGACAAGCAGGGTCCCGATTCCCTTGAGAGGCAGCACACCGTTGTTCTTGAGGAGGATGGCGGACTCGACAGCGCTCCGCTTCGCGGCCTCAAGGTGGGACGGAGCATAGAATGCCGTCGCTGAAGCACTCTCGTCCACATAAGGATTGTCGAAGAGTCCGAGGCTGAACTTCAGACGGAGAATGCGCCGTACGGCATCGTCAATCTGCTTCTCGCTGACTTTGCCTTCACGGACGAGTTCCTCAACAAATGAGACGTAGCCATAGGACATCATATCCATATCCACTCCGGCATTGACGGCAAGCCTGGAGGCATCCTTGAGGTCACCGGCATATCCGTGCATCACCATCTCCCCGGAAGAATTCCAGTCGGTGACTATCATCCCGTCGAATCCCCACTCGTCCCTGAGTATATCCTGGAGCAGCCGGCGGTTGCCGGTGGAAGGAACTCCGTCTATAGTGTTGAACGAAGTCATAAGCGTCATCGCGCCGGCCTCGACTCCCGCTTTAAATGCAGGGAAATAGACATTGCGCAGAGTTCTCTCGCCGATTTCGGCAGTGTTGTAGTCCCGGCCTCCCTCGGCTGCGCCGTAGCCTACGAAATGCTTGAGGCAGGCAGCTATTGAAGTGGAGTCACCAACGCCCTGATAGCCGCGGACCATCGCGGCGCCCATGACGCTGTCGAGATACGGGTCCTCGCCGGAACTCTCCGCGATTCTGCCCCAGCGCGGATCGCGCGAGATATCCAGCATCGGAGAGAATGTCCACTTCACGCCGATCGAAGAAGCCTCGACGGCGGCAATTCTCGCCCCCTGCTCGACAAGTTCCGGGTCGAAAGTGGACGCAAGTCCGATCGGAACCGGGAATATGGTCTTAAAACCGTGGATGACGTCCCTGCTCACAAGGAGCGGTATGCCGAGCCGGCTTTTCTCGACGGCGATTTTCTGTATCCTGTTGATCTCGGCAGGATCAACGCAGTTGAGTATGCTGCCCACCTCACCCCTCTCGATGGCCCCGGTCAGCCAGTCTCCTCCGGAGAGCTGATTCATCTGACCTGCCTTCTCGTGCAGGGTCATCTGCGAGAGGAGAGCGTCTATCTTCTTCTCTGTCTCGTCTTTGGCGGCACAGCCGCAGATCGCAATGACGGCAGCGGCCATCATAATATATCCATGTAGCTTCATCTATAAATTTTTACTTGTTATATCCTATTTTTAGGAATTACTTATCCGTGCCGATGGAGTGGAGATTCATCAGCGTTTCTGGTAGACCCTCACATAATCAATCTCGTAGGTAGCCGGCAGGCAGCTCTCGTCCACACCCTTGGCTCCGCCCCAGTTGCCGCCCCAGGCCAGATTGAGCTTGAGGTAAAACGGGTTGTTGAACGGCCAGGTGTCGCAGTTGCCCTTGCCGTCGTTCTTGAAGGTCATATGGACCTTACCGTCGAAAATGAAGTCCATCTTCTCGGATGTCCACTCAAGCGCGTAGGTATGGAAGCCGGACTGAGCCCCCTCAAGTTTGAACTCGTGGGTCTTCTGGGTATTGTTCGGATGGTTGTATGCCGTGCAGTGGATGCTTGAGGAGACATATTCCGGATTATACCCGACCTCCTCCATTATGTCTATCTCTCCGTCGGCAGGCCAGGCGGTAAAATTCTGCGGCATCATCCAGAATGCAGGCCATGTCCCCCTGCCCTTCGGCAGTTTGAGCCGCGCCTCAAAATATCCGTAAGTCCAATACTCCCTGGTATTCATCCTGACGGACTGCACCTTGCCTCCTATCTTCTGTGCCGTAATCTTGAGAGTCCCATCGGAGACTTCCGCAATCTTTACGTCGCCGCAGAGTCCTCCGGCGACATAGTTTTGGAGTTCGTTGTTGCCCCAGCCGCCGTCGCCGGTCTCGTACCACCACTTGCCGGAGTCCGGAACGGATGAGCCTGCAGAATTGAACTCGTCCTGCCAGACCAGACTGTAGCCGGCAGGGATGTCAGACCCTTCCTCCTCGTTGCAGGCCTGCTTGACGGATACCGTCCTGCGGGACGAACCGTAGCGGAATGTCAGCGCGGTCTCGCGCCCGTCGCTCGTGTAGTTTTCGGCGAGGGAGACCTTGACTTCGGACTTGCCGGGCAATCCCCCGCTCGGAGAGACAGTACACCAGTCGGGCGCTCCGGAGGATACGCCCCACTCGCAGTCGGCGGAAACTTCCAGCGTCAGGACAGCGGCCTGATAGGAGTTGATGAGTTCCGTCTTGTCGACAGTAAGTTCGAAGTTCTTCTCCGACTCTCCGGATGCTGCATTTTGGCAGGACGCGAGCAAAAGGGCTGCCGCCGCCTGAAGCGGCAGCAAGCCCGATACCCAAAAGTACATCATGCGTTTCACCATCATTTATGCTCCTGCAGGCAGATTCCTGTCAGAGAAACTGTCGTGCCGGCGGCGCATCGGCCCAGGTCGACAAAAAGTACAACCTTGTCCCAATCCACGTCAGGTGCAAAGGCTTCCTTCTTGAATGTTGCGCTCTCTCCTGCTTCAACGGCGAAAGAATTCTCGTAAAACGCCGCATGATCCGCATCTTGGCCTTCCCACGCCAGCTTGAAGGTCATCCCCGGTATATCCTTGTCGGAGGTCACGCTCACGCAGAAGTCGTAAGTCTTGGAAGCGGACACAGGGATGTCGGTGTGGAATTTGGTCTGCCCCTGCCATTCGCTCCCTCCTATCCCTTCAGGGATGATAACTTTGAGGCCATTGCCCTCAAGGGTCTCGATCTCCGGAGTCAGGTTGCCGGACCAGTCGGCAGCCGAATACCAATAATCCACGGTGACTGACGCCTTCTTCCAGAGATTGCCCTCACCGTCGACATCATAGTTCGTCGCAGGCTTTGGTTTGTAGATATACTGCCAGGAGATGCCGCTGAAATTGGCTACTATGACGAGCTTTTCTTCGGTGTTCTCAGTGATGACATAGCTGGGATTCGTCACGGACTCGTTGTTCGCCACATAGCCTATGACCACTCCTTCAGGGAAGGTAAGCACGTCTCCGTCAAGTCTGTAGGTGGACTCCTGAACGGTCCAGTCGATGTCGTAGTCCTCGCTCTGCGCCGTGCCGGAGCCTATTGCGGTGACATCCTTGTTGATGAAAATCTTGCCGTCCGCACCCGGATTGAAGACATACCTGCCGTCGGCGTAGAAGGTGAGTTCATCGTCGTAAAGGCTGTGGTCGGACTTCTCTTCAGGGGCTGCGCTCCACCATCCCGCAGGATTGGACTGGTCAGGGCCGCAGCCAAGATGTCCCTGCATCTCGGAGGCGAGTACCCAGGTCTTGCTCTCCCCTCCGAAGAGAGGATCCTCGGTGTCCGCATCGGCACTTCCCTCCTTTACGAACTCGTAGTGCCAGGCAATGCCGTCAGGGTTGCCTTCCGTCTTGAGATTCGCGACCAGCTTGAGGCATTTCTTCATATCGGCCGGCTTATTCTCAAGGACCAGGTAGCGCGGATCGTCAAGTTGCGTCTGATCAGCGATGTAAGACATCGGCGTACCCTTCGGAAGGGTGATATATATCTCCTCCACTCCGGCATCGTTCCAGCTGTTCTCCACTGTATAGGTGGCGGAGGTGACGTCCCAAGGGACGACATAGTCCTCGCCGGTGGTGTTGTATTCGGGCTTCACGCCTGAGCCGACATTGACATAGGTCCGCCCGTCGCCCGGGTCGAAGGTGTATCGGCCGTCCGAGCCGAAGGTGATTTTGTCATCGTAGAGGCTGAAGCCCGCCTTCGCGTCAGGGCCGGCGCTCCACCATTCGGTGCCGTTGCCGCCGTAAGGGCCACAGCCGAAATGGCCCTGTATAGTATGATTCCACTCCCATGTCTGGGTGGAGCCGTTGCTGAGGGCCTTGACGTACGGCGAGGCGTCGAACGGGTCGCGGTAGGTGTTGTCAAGAGTGAATTTCACAATCTGCGAGCCTACCGAGAGGCCGTTGGCGTTGTATGCCTTGACCTCGACGGAGTGTTCGCCCGCGTCGCGGAAGCGGAGCTGAAGCCCGTTGCCGGTGTAGGCGTAGTTCTTGCCGGTCACCTTGGAGCCGGCGGCATTATCGACAGGGTCGGTCGCACCGATAATCCAGACAGGCACGACGGAGCCGTTGTTCATATTGAACGTGACATAGTTGGTCTCCTGGTCCACGCTGACCTTCACGTCGAAGTCCGCTGCCAGAGGGAGTTTCGTTCTGTCCGGAGTATGATAGTCCGGGGAGCAGGCTGCCGCAAGTGCGACTGCCGCCGACAAAGCGATATATTTGACTCTTGTCTTCATTTTCACCCTAAATTAGTAATTATTCTGTTTAAGCTTGGAATCCTTATCGATTTCTGTCTGAGGGATTGGCCAGTATTTCTTGGACTCGGTCCAGTCAATCTGACGGTATTCGTGGTTGGCTGCGGTGAGGACGCTCTTCGCCATCCCTGTGCGGACGAGATCCCAATAGCGCTTGCCTTCGCCCACGAACTCCTTGTGACGCTCATGGATGATGTCCTCGCGGGTCACGCCGCTGTCCTGACTCTTCGCGCGGTCGCGCACTTCCTCGAGGTAGGAGTCCGGAGACTGTCCGAGAAGAAGCGAGAGTTCCGCGGCGTTGAGGAGGGTCTCGGCGTAGCGGTAGACTCTCTCATTGTTGCCGTGGTTCATATTCGGGTCGCCGAGATAGCCGTGGTTGCCGTTGTTTCTGGCTATATACTTGCGGAGGAAGTATCCGCTGTCTTCCCAGCGCGGAGTGTAGGATGCTCCGGTTTCGGCGGCATATTTCTCGAAGTTGAGTATTCCCCCGTCGCGGCGGATATCGGTGTCGTCATACATATCGTAAGCGGCCTTGCGGACAGTGCCAAAGCCCCACCCCTCGATGTAGTCCGGGCTGCCCTTGAGCGAAGGGATGCCGGTCAGGACCGAGAAGATGTTGCCTCCGGTGGCGATAGGAGCATCCCACGAGCGCACACCGCCTTCGGAAATGTAGTTGATTTCCCAGATGGACTCGCTGCACCATTCTCCGGACTCCTCCCAGATGGAGGCGTAGTCGTCGACGAGACTGTAGCTGCCGGAAGAAATAATCTGCTGCATATAGCCGAGCGCCTTCTTGTATCTGGAGTCGTCGTTCTGGTACATCACGGCCTCGGCGTAGAGCATATATGCCATAGCGAGAGTCACGCGGCCTTCGTTGCCGGCTGAGGCCTTCATCGGAAGGACATTCATCTCGATGGCGTTCTCGATGTTGGTGACTATATTCTCATAGACCTCGTCGTGGCCGAGCTGCTCGGCGAAGTATGGGGTCTCGAGATTCCTGTCGTAGTAAGGCACGTTACCCCAGAGTTTCCAGAGGATATTGTAATAGAATGCCTTGAGCACGGTAACCTCGGCCTTGTAGAGGGCTTTGGTCTCCTCGCTCATACCCGGGACGTTGTCCACGTTTTCCAGCACCACGCAGCAGCGGTTGATTCCGGAATAGGAGATAGTCCATATCTGATTGCAGACATCGGTGGAGGTTGCGGTGTAGAAGTGTGTCTTGACGAGAATAGGCTGATCGCCTTCGTTGGAGCCACCGGCGTTGATATCGTCCGCCATTATGTCATAGACGAGATGGAGGGCATCGTACTGGTAGAAGTAGTCATACCACTCAAGAGGGTCATATGCTGCGGTAAGCCCCTGGAACATCCGGGACTCCGTGTTGAAATACTCGCTCATCGGCTCAGATCCGTTGTGCTTTGGAGTGACGAATTCTTCGGAGCAGGCGGAAACGGCCAGTATTGAAAGGGCGCAGAGCGTGAATAATATTTTTTTCATCTCTAATCTCTTTTTAGTAATTACTTAGAAGTTGACATTGACGCCGAACGTAAATGTCCTGTTCTGCGGATATACGCCGCGGTCGATTCCGACCTCAGTGCCATAACCCGAATTGCCTCCCGTCACTTCAGGGTCGCAGCCCGTGTATTTGGTGAGGGTGAAGAGGTTCTCGGCCTGGATGTAGATCCTGAGACGGGAAATGGCGGCAATCTTTGTGAGAGAGGCGGGGAGGGTATAGCCCAGCTGGACGTTCCTCGCCCTTACGAATGAAGCGTCCTCCACCCAGAAGTCGGAAGCCCTGTAGTTCTCGTTGGCGGAGCTGAAGGCGAAGCGAGGGTAGCTGTCGGTGGAGCCTTCTCCCGTCCAGCGGTTGAGAATGCTCTTCGGGAGGTTGATATAATAGAGGTCGGTACGGCGGGAGACATTGAACGCCTGCACGCCGAACTGTCCCTGAAGGAGCATACTGAAATCGAAACCGCGCCACTCGAAGTTGAGCGAGAGTCCGAGAGTCCAGTCAGGAATGCCCTTGCCTATCATCGTGCGGTCGTCATCATTGATGACTCCGTCGCCGTTGACATCCACGAAGCGGAAGTCGCCCGCCTGCGCGTTAGGCTGGATCAGAGAGCCTTCGGAGTTGACATATGCGGCCACTTCGTCTGCGTTCTGGAACACTCCGTCGGTCTTCCACCCGTAGAAATACGGGAAAGGAAGCCCCACGTTTCCTCTGGTGAGAGTTCCCAGTTTGTGGCTGGAGCCGCTCAGATAGGTGGCGTCATCGCCGAGATAGGTAAGTTCGTTATGGTTGTAAGAGGCGTTAAACTTGACTCCGTAGCTGAAATCTTCGATCGCTCCCCTATATCCGAGGTCGATTTCCACACCCCTGTTAACCATATCACCGAGGTTACCGGTAGGAGCGGAGTCACCTGCGTATGAAGGGACAGGCATTGAGAGAAGCATCCCTGAGGTCTTCTTGTTGTAGTAGTCGAGCGTGGCGGTGAGACGGTTGCCGAAGAATCCGAGATCCAACCCGAGGTCGGTCTGGATGGACTGCTCCCACCTCACGTCCGGATTGGCGAGGCCGCTCGGCTTGACGCCGGTGGAGATGGATTCGGTGCTGCTGCCGCCGGAGCCGAAGACATAGTTGTTGCCCGAGCTTGAATATACGGCATAGGTAAAATCGCCGATGTTGTCGTTACCGTTGATACCCCACGAGCCGCGGAGCTTGGCGGCGGAGAGCCAGGCGAGATCCTTGAGGAAGCTTTCGTTCCTGGCGTTCCATCCCAAGCTGAATGAAGGGAAGGTACCCCATTTGTTGTTCGGGCCGAAGCGGCTGGAAGCGTCTCGGCGGACGGTCACTTCCGCCATATAGCGCTCGTCGTAGTTGTAGGATATGCGCCCGAAGTATGAGATGAGGCTGTACGGGATGGAATTCCAGCTGCCCCATCCGTTGCGGTCTCCGTTCTCCTGCTTGCCGAGGGTGTTGTTGACGGAGATTTTCCACGCATCGTATGGATAGGTCAGACCGTTGGCGCTCGCTCCGACATTGGAGGAACTGTAGCGCAGGGCGGACTGTCCGAGTACCGCGTTGACCGTGTGTCTGCCGAAGCTCCGGTCGTAGCTGAGCACGTTCTCGACCTGCCAGGTATAATACCTCGCCATAGTCTGGGATGCGCTCGAACCGTAGTTGATCTTTTCGGTCACAGTCTCGTTGCCGTCCTTGTCGTAGTTCACTTTCTCAGTGACGGTGTCGTACTTGTAGGACTTGGAGGTGAGAAAATATTCCTTGCTGTAGCTGTTGCCATAGACATAGGCGAGGTCAAGCGAGACGGAGTTGCGGAACTTGAGGCCGTCAAGGAGATTGAGTTCGGTGTTGAGTCCGGCCACAATCTTGTCGGTGCTGCTGCGTGAACCCGGCATATCGAGCATCGCTATAGGGTTGGCCTGCTCGTTGTATACGCCCGCATCGGCGATGGAGTAGGCGACTCCTGCGGAGTTCCTTATTATGTATGGATACCCATCCGGATAGAGTGTCTTGTATCTGGCCTCGTCCTCTGCGGTGGCGTATATCGCCTCAAGCGGAGACATTCCGAGGGCCGAACCCAGCGGTGAGCCGTACTCGGAGTTGGTGGAAACGGAGGCCGAGCGTATATGCGCGTAGGAAATCTGATTGCGGAAAGTAAGCTTGTTCAGCCAGTTGCGCTCATCCATCCTGTCGAAGACGGTGATTCCGACATTCTCCCTGAAGGTCGCCCTGTTGTAGTACGAACGGTCGAATCTGCCGCCTATGATTCCCTTGTTGGAGAGATATCCGCCGGAGATATTGTAATCGACCTTGCCGTTACCTCCGGACACGGAGATGTCGTGCTTCACGATTGGAGAGTTCTCATCAAAGATGGCATCGACCCAGTCGGTACCCTCCCCGAGAGAATAAGGGTCATCGTAGATGGGGGCCTTGCCATCGTTGAGCATACCCTCGTTCATCATTATAGCATACTCGGTGGCGTTGAGCACCGCCGGCTTCCTCCAAGGATTCTGTATACCGTAGGAGAAGTCGTAGCTGACCTTCGCCTTGCCCTCCTTGCCCTTCTTGGTGGTGACGAGGATGACTCCGTTGGCCGCACGCGCACCGTAGACGGCGCCCGAGGCCGCATCCTTGAGGACCTCGATGCGTTCGATGTCGTTAGGGTTGATGAAGTCAATGCTTCCCGCAGGCATTCCGTCCACTATATAAAGAGGATCCGAATTGTGGATGGTGCCGACACCCCTGACACGGACCTGCGAGCCGGCACCGGGAGCACCCGACCCCTGCGTAACCAGCACGCCGGAGGACATACCCTGAAGCATATTGTCAACTCTGGTATTGGACTGGATCTTGAGGTCATCGGAGGTGATGCTGGAGATTGCAGCAGTCACGACGCTCTTCTTCTGTACGCCGTAGCCGATGACGACAGTCTCTTCAAGAAGCTGCGAATCGGGGACGAGAGTAACCTTCATATCCTGAGCGGCAGGAAGTTCCTGCGACACATAGCCTATGAAGGAGAACTGGAGGATAGTCCCCTGCGGGACTGAAATCCGGAAGTTGCCGGCGGCATCGGTCATAGTACCGTTGGAGGTCCCTTTCTGGACGACGCCCGCTCCAATGAAACCGTCGCCGTTCTCATCAAGAACGGTACCGTGAACGAGAACGGACTGCGACCATACTGTCGTGCAGCCGATTCCGAGAAGACAGATGACTGTCAGAACAATCTGTTTGATCTTCATTGTTTCTGTGGTCTTTTTTGGTTAACGTTATTAATTTTCAAAGCAAATTCTTGCCGTTGTCGCCGACAAAAGTATCAAGTAGAATCAGAAAGAAAAAGCCCTCCGTAAAATTGGGGGTTAAGAATTTTAAGTGGACTGATTAAATGTCTTCCATTCAAAGACTTGACCGTTTGCGGACGGCAAAAAAAGTGGATTACAGCCCTGTCTCTCGAAACAATTCGGGCGACATAAGTGGAAATGCGGGAATTGGTTGTAAAAGATTATTCACTGATTATCAGCACCATAGCAAACTTGTACCTCAACCAAAAAAGTGGACGAATCCGTCCACTCAATTGCCGATATGCTTGATTTGCTCCTCGAAATCCTCCCGGTCGCCAAGGGCGGAGTTCTTGATCTGCGCCCTGTAGTTGTAGATTGTGTTGACCGAATAACGCAGCATCGAGGCTATGTCCGACGACTGGGTTATGCCCAGTCTGATGAGGGCGAAAATGCGAAGTTCGGTATTGAGGAGCTTGCCCTTTTTGAGTTCGATTCTCGCGTCATCGCGCAACAGGGCGTTGAACTGCTCCACAAACTTCGGGTACAGTTTGAGGAACGCCCGGTCGAACATATCGTAGAACTCCCTGAGTTCTTTCTCGACATTGTCCGGGGAGGAGGTGTCGGAGATCAGCTTGTCCAGACTGCCGGACAGAGCCATCTTACGGACCCGGCTCTGATAAGCCTTCATCTTGTCGATATAGCTGGAACACATTCCGAGGAAGAGTCCGATGTACTCCTCCTTGGCCGCGTTGGCCTCCGTGAGTTCAAGATTCATCTGCTTGAGACGTCCGTTGAAGTCGGCTAGGGCTTCGGAGCTCTGCTTGATCTTGCCGTTCATCTCGACAATCCGGCGCCCGTACTGAATCTGTCGGCGGTACAGCCTCAGGAGCGCGATAAGCCCGAGCAGCAGGAGGAACGACAGGACGGAGGCGAGGACGAGCATAATGCGAACTTTCCGCTGGTGCGTCTGACGCAGGTCAGTGTAGCTCTTCTGTACGGCTGGAAGAATAGAGGCAATCTGCCACTGGCGCAGCTTGGCGTCAAACGCCACGGCATCCTGCAGCGAGAAAGTGGAGTATCTGAACGCCCGCTCGTAGTCCCCGTCGTTGAACAGCGCTTCCGCCAGGCTGAAGAGCGAGGCGTTATCCCTGGTGGCAGTCTTGATGTCGGCCAAGGCGGAGCGTATAAACCAGTTTTCCATCTCCCCGCGACGGTTGAGCTGCTCGCAGATACGGGCTTGGAAGTAGGCAAGGTTGGCGTAGTCGCCACTCTCGCTGTCCATCTCGGAGAGCGAGTGGCGGTTTATGAAGTCCGCCTGGGCGTAGTTCTTCTCGTCTATGCACTTGCGGACCATCACATAGCGGCTCAGGGCGCTCGCGGGGTCCGCGAGGGAGAGCAGCCTGTCTCGATAGTAGTCCACCTTGCGCGGGGTGGACTTGTCCGCGCCTTTCTGGTATTCGCCATAGTCGACCCAGAAGCGCTGCTGCACATTGCAGTAGGCTATCTCCTGCTCCCGTCCGAAAACGGTCGTGTCCATCAGGGAGATATTGTTCTGAACTTCGAGGAATTCCCCTGCCGCCGTATTGAGCATCGCCTCCTTGAGATAGACATCGTTGAGTCTGACCTTGTCCCGGAGCCGCAGGGCGAGCCGCTTTTGCGCGTCAAGAGCCTCCACGGCCTTGCGGTAGTTGAAAGTACGGTATTCGTCGAAAAGTTCACCCCATATCTGATACTGCCTCTCGGGCAGGACTCCACGGGAATGGAGCGTGTTCTCTATAGTCATGATGCGCAGCTCCTTGGCTGCGACATAAGAGGGGGCTTCCTCAAGGGTGCGGTCCAACTCTTCCAGCAGCTCCTCTCTGGTCTGGGCAACTGCGGAAATCCCCGCCGCAAGTATGACGGCGGCTGCAAGCGGGAGTGCCATATGCCGGAAAGAGATCATGGGTTTCAGCCAAATCAAGTTAAGCAAAATTAATGATAAATCCCGAAATTATTTATGTGTTTCCCAAATAATTCATTACCTTTGCGACCGCAAAAAGAAAAAGGGGGTGATTTAAAGAAATGATTATCGTACCGGTAAAGGAAGGAGAGAACATCGAAAGGGCTCTTAAGAAATTCAAGAGGAAGTTCGAGAAGACGGGCGCAATCCGCGAACTCCGTTCACGCAAGAACTTCGAGAAGCCTTCCGAGAAGCGCCGTGTGGCCAAGATGAAGGCCATCTATGTGCAGCATCTCCGTCTCGAAGACGAGCAGTAGTCTTTTCTTGCACCTATAGATATAGACTCCAGGGGGGTGACCGGAAAGGGTCATCCTCTTTTTTGTTGTGCGGAGCGCGACAGCGGACAGCGGGGAAGATTTGTCCGTCCCGTCCATAATAAGGCCTCCAGGATGGACGGCGGGAGAGATTTGCCCGTCCCGTCCATGATAAGGCCTCCAGGATGGACGGCAGGCAGCGGTCTCTGCGGACAGCGGGGGGTTAAGGCAACGCCAGTCGGCAGGGGTTCAGAAACCTAAAGAGGGGGTGACTGAAAAAATATTGCTATCTTTGTCGGTGGAATGCCATCTGCGGGTGTGTTGTAATCGGTAGCCAAGCCGGACTTAGGATCCGGTGCCTCGTGCGTATGGGTTCGAGTCCCTTCACCCGCACACTTATTCTGATGCCTATGCGACTGTTTATCCTATTGTCCGCCGCACTTCTGTGCGCATCGCCGCTGTCCGCATCGGGACAGGAATCCGCCAAATACATTCCGGACCACCGCTTCGACGTCCGTGCGGGATGGGGTGTCATGCCGTTTGTGAACGTGATTCTCTACGGGATCGCCTCCCTCAACCACCTCTCTGACGAAGAGTCCAAAGACAAGAGCAATCAAGACTCCGGCATTGCCACGGGAGACCTCTCGCTGGACTTCTCCTACAAAGTCAACCGCTGGATGTCGGCGGGAGTTGACATCAGCTGGCAGGGCTACAGCTCAAGCAAGGGCGGCGAGATGAAATCCCACACGATGAACGTCATCGCCGTTATGCCCCAGCTGACGATGAACTATCTCACCAGGGAGAAAGTGACCCTCTACGGCAAAGCCGAGGCCGGAGCGGCGGTATATTCATACGACTGCTCCGGCACTTCAGTCCAATTCGCCTTCCAGCTGGCCCCGATAGGGGTGACGTTCGGGCACAGGTTCTACGGCTTCGCCGAACTCTCCGCCGGCCTCCTCTATCAGGGAGGCAAAGTGGGGATAGGCTACCGCTTCTAAATACTACCAGTACCTCGGATCGATGCCGAACACCCTGTCAGCGGTGTAGTCGGCAGCCTCTTCTGCGCTGAGTTCGCGCAGCCCGGCCCATTTGGCGCGGGTGCTCATATCGGCGCGGAGTCCGCGGTTGCCGTACTCGTAGAGATGGAGGTCAGGGCTGATTGACGCATAGTCCATACGCCACGTCGTAGGCCAGCCGAGCGGGTCCATCTCGTCGCAGTATTCGCTGTTGAGGATGGCCACCTTGGGGTAGTTGTGCCAAGGCCTGCCTATGGCGATGCTGCGCCCGTCGTCCCCGTCGCGCGGACTGCCGTCGCTGTAGGTGAAGCGGCAGCGGTTGAAGACGAAGCCGTAGGCCTGCTCCTTCGGGGTGGACGGGGCGGTGATCCAGCCGCCTCCCCAGCTGCGGATCTCGCAGCTCTCGAAGAACGCTATCGCCCCGCCGTATATGTAGTCGGTGCGGCCGATGACGAGGCAGTTCTCAAAATAGCTGCGCTTGCCGGAGGTCCACAGATATATGGTGTCCTGATAGCTGGAGAGTATGCAGTTGCGGAAAGTGGTGCGGTCGGCGCAGACGGTGACGGCAAGCGCCTGGCCCACAGGGCCTGCGGTGTTGCGTATCGTGAGGTTCTCGAAGCTGCACCCCTCGCCGAGCACGGTCAGGGTGGCCGAAGTGCGGACGAGCATAGGGTTGCCGCTCCACTTCTCCCACGCGTCCGCCGGAAGTTTGTTGCCCGTCAGGGGGCTGTTGCCGTCGTGCATATGGTAGCTTATAATCGCCCCCTCGCGGCTCTCCCCCACAAACGATATGTTGGTCTTGCCCTCCGGGATGATGAGCTTCTCCTCATCGTAGACGCCGTCCTTGACATAGATGACGAAGCGCTGCGACGAGCACTCCGGAGCGGCATTGATCGCCGCCTGAAGGGTGGTGAAGTCCCCGCTGCCGTCCCTGGCCACCACGATGTCGGCGGCTATCCCGGGATTGGCGGGCGAGAGGGTCACCGTGACCTCCTGTCCCGGCACGGTCTCGATGTCGTAGAGGTATCCGGACGGAACCTCAGGCCCGTGAAGCCTCGCCTGAGGGCTGACTATAGGGCGGAGTATCTCCTGCGGAGCGAAGAGCGGGTTGGGATTCTCTCTGCCGTCCCTGACTTCCACGAGTCCCTCCCCCTGCAGCTTGGAGTAGGAGCGGATGCGGAGATTGCCGCCGACGGTGGAGCGGATGACCGCCTTCCGTATGGTGTTGTCGTCCCACTCAAGGTCCTCGACCACAAAGCCGCCGCGTGCCCTGAGCCCCCTCACCGAGCCTTTCTTCCAGGCGTCAGGGAGAGCGGGCAGGAGATGCACTGCCCCGTCGTGGCTCTGGAGGAGCATCTCGGCTATGCCTGCCGTACAGCCGAAGTTGCCGTCGATCTGGAATGGCGGATGGGCGTCGAAGAGATTAGGGTAGGTGCCGCCGCTCTGCCCTTTCTGCACCGAAGGGTCCACATGGTTGAGCTGGTCCTTTATCATCTTCAGCGCGTGGTTGCCGTCGAGCATACGGGCCCAGCAGCACACTTTCCAGCCCATAGACCAGCCGGTGGAGGCGTCGGTGCGCTGGATGAGGGTGTTGCGCACCGCGTCGAAGAGAACCGGGGTGCGGTATGGCGATATCTGGTATCCCGGGAAGAAGCCCCAGAGGTGGGAGATGTGCCGGTGGTGGTCGCCAGGGTCATCCCAGTCCTGCGCCCACTCCTGCAGCTGCCCGTAGCGGCCCACCTGCATAGGTGTGAGACGTCCCCGGAGGGTGCGCAGGGTGTCGCTGAACTCTCGGTCGACGCCGAGGATTGCGGACGCCCTCTCGATATTGGAGAAGAGGTCGGTGAGCAGCTGGTTGTCGATGGTGACCCCGGACTGGAGGTTGCCGCTCTGCGACTTCGGCCTGTTTTCGGGCGAGTTGGACGGCACAACCACCATATAGCCGGTATTTGGGTCCTCAACGAGGAAGTCGACGAAAAACTCCGCTGCCCCCCTCATAATCGGATAGACCTCGGCAAGGTAGTCCCTGTCGCCGCTGTAGAGGTAGCGGTCCCACAGGTGCTGGCAGACCCAGGCGCCGCCGGTCGGCCATAGCCCGCAGTAGGAGTAGTCCAGCGCGCCGGTGCAGCGCCAGAGGTCGGTGTTGTGATGCAGCACCCAGCCTCGGCAGCCGTACTGCAGCCGCGCGGTCTCCCGGCCGCTCTCGGAGAGTTCCTTCACCATACGGATGAACGGTTCGTGCAGCTCCGCGAGGTTGGTGACCTCCGCAGGCCAGTAGTTCATCTCGGCGTTGATGTTGGTGGTATAGTTGCAGCTCCACGGCGGCGAGACCTTCTGGTTCCACTTGCCCTGAAGGTTGGCGGGCTGGCATCCCGGCTGCGAAGAGCAGATCAGCAGATATCTCCCGTAGTTGAAATACAGGGTGACGAGCCGGTTGTCGGAGGTCCAAGGTATCGCCACGGTGCGGTAGACGGTGGTCTTCCCGTCTCCGTCGTAGTCGGATGCGAGTTCGAACTTCACCCTGTCGTACTGAGCCTTATATGCGGCTATGTGGGCCGCGCGGGCCTTGTCGTACTTACGGGAAGAGTTTTTCATATAGCTCTCGCAACGCTTCACCGCATCGGCTGAGAGGTCCCTGTAGTTGACGAAGTTGGTCGCCATAGACACATAGATGAGCAGCTCGCCGGCCTGCTCCACCTTGAGGCTCTCCCCCTCCGGGACAACCCTGCCGCCCCTGTTGACCGCCTTGACATCGGTGCAGTAGCGGAGCGCCCCGCCCCTGATCACCTTGCCGTCGCCGGAAGCGCCCTCCATCCTGATGGTCTTTCCCCTGACGGACACCGCAGGCTCCGGCATAGGGGTGCTGAGCGAAAGGGTGCAGTTGATTGCGGCCTTCGCTGAGGAGGTGATGCGGATGACGATAAGCTGGTCGGTCAGCGAGGCGAACGCCTCCTGCACATACTCCACCTCCCCCACCTTGTAGCGGGTGAGGGTCAGGGCGTTGTCGATGTCGAGCTCGCGGTAGTAGTCAGTGTATCCGGCGTGGTCCGGGAACTCGATCCTGAGCGAGCCGGCGGTCTGGTACTGAAGCTCCTGCCCCACCGGTGAGAGCAGCTTCCTGTCGGCTATGGCCTGGGCCTCCTTTGACTTGCCCGCCCAGATGAGCTCGCGCACCTGCCGGAGATACTCGGGCCCTTCGGGATTGTAGTTGTTGTACGGACGTCCGGCGGAGATAGTCTCTTCGTTGAGCTGTATCTCCTCTTTCTCCGCGCCGCCGTAGACCATCGCTGCAATGCGCCCGTTGCCTATCGGGAGGGCCTCCTCCCAGTACTCGGCAGGTTTGTCGTACCAGAGTCTGTTTCTCTGCGCGGAGAGCGGAATCGCGGCCAGCAGCGCCGTCGCCGCAAGCACAATCAGGGTAAGGGTTCGTTTCATTTATGATCGGTTATTATTTGTCAGCGAATTTAGTCATTATTGAGCTAATAACATTAAAGTAATCAGTCTATGGTTTATAATTTTTCGTCGGATTCCAATCGGACTGACAATTGCCCCGAAAAGGCTATCTTTGCGTTAGGTTTTTAAGGTTCGCAAATGCGAAACTTGAATTTTATTACTTGCGAAACTTGAGTTATGGTTTACAGACAGCTGACAGAAGCCGAGTTTGCTGACTTCGGCAATAGGATACTCTACGAGGACAACCATATTCTGGTGGTCAACAAGAAGTCCGGGGAGATCACCCAGGGCGACAGGACCGGGGACGAGTGTCTCGCGGAAGCATATAAGGCCTTTCTGGCGCAGAGGGACTCCAAGCCGGGGCAGGTCTTCCTCGGAGTGCCGCACAGGCTCGACCGCCCGGTCTGCGGCATCTGCATCCTCGCCAAGACTTCCAAGGCGCTGGAAAGGCTGGCCGCGATGTTCCGCGAGGGCGGGATCCACAAGCGCTATCTGGCGCTCTGCTGCGCGAAGCCCGAGCCGCCACAGGGTCAGCTCTGCGGCTGGCTCGCCCGCAACGAGAAGCAGAACAAGAGCTATGTGGTCGCGCCCGGCTCCGCCCCAAAGCCGACCGCGTATGGAGACGCCAAACTCGCCAAGCTCAACTACCGCTACCTGCTCAGCACCGACAGATACCATCTGGTGGAAGTCGAGCTGCTCACAGGCAGGCATCACCAGATCCGCTGCCAGCTCAGCGCCGCAGGCTGGCCCGTCAAGGGGGACCTCAAATACGGCGCCCCGCGCTCCAACCCGGACGGGGGCATCTGCCTGCAATCGCACGAGGTGCAGTTCATCCACCCTGTCCGCAAGACGGAGATTCGGATTGAAGCTCCTGTCCCCGACGGCTGGAAAGGGGTGGGACAAGCCCTGCGCGAAGCTTGAGTATATATTCTCCGGGGCATTCCCCCATATTGAGCTTGAACGCCATCGAGAATGTGACGCTCGAGTTGAAGCCGGACTTCTCCGCCAGCTCGGTGACCGTCATCCGCGGATTGTCTTCGAGGAGTTCCACCGCATACTGCACCCGATAGCCGTTGACGAACTGGCGGAAGTTCTTGCCCGACATAGTGTTGATGGTCTTCGACACATAGGTCTTGTTGATATATGTGCTGTCGGACAGGTCCTGGAGGGTGTAGTCCGGATCGAGATAGGGACGGCGCATCGACATGATCCTCGTGATTTTCTCGAACAGATTTCGCGACCGCTCGATATCCTCCCTGTCCTCTCCGGCGAGAGCCTGAGAGGAAGTGTCTTCCATCCTGCCTATCATCCTCTTCACTATCATCTCCTTGCGACGGCTCAGCAGCAGGCAGCGCCCTGTCAGGGAGCGGTAGTAGAGCAGCAGATACGTCAGCAGCAGGGTCGCGGACAGCATATAGACTGCGACAGGATGTCCGGAGGCTGCGACAGAGGAGAGCGCAAGCAAGCCCAGCACAAACGAGAATATCAGCCGCAGATGCGACTCCAGCGCATACCACACCGCCTGCGGCTTGAAGAGAGTCCGCAGCACCGCGTGCCTGAAAGAGAGCCGCAGAATCTGATGGAGCAGTACCAGCAGCAGACAGACGAACACGAAGAGCGGGCCGGGGAAACCGATTATGGCAAAACAAACCGAGTCCGCCAGTTCAAGCAGGGCAAAAACCAGGGAGAAGAGAATGTTCTCTTCAGCGATCGGCAGCATTATCATCACGGTCGAAGCCGACAGCAGCGAAAAGAGCAGCAACTCCGGCACGGGCGGGTATCCGGTCCTCAGTCTGGTCAGAATCATAGGTGATAGGATGCACAGCAGCGAGACCATCCGGACCCAGAAGTGCAGTGAGTGGAAATAAATCTTCATAGAGCGATTAGTCTTTCCCCTAAAATAAAAGAAAAAACCCTGCCTTGACCGGCGTCAAAGCAGGGGGAGGCAAGAAAATTTATGTTTCAATGCATTAATTTCTCTTTTTTATTGGTTTTGATGGCATCGAAGCCCTTGCCGTAGACTCCGGTTGCTGAGGAGACGGAGATGAAAGCGTCGCGGTCGATCATATTGATGCACTTGAGAAGCATATTGAGGTCCGTCTTGCGGGTGATCACCATCAGCACCTGCACATTGTGCTTGGTGTACCAGCCTTTGCCGTCCAGCACCGTCACCCCACGGTGGAGGTCCTTGACCACCGCGTCGGCGATCTCTTCATATTTGTTGGAGAGCACGAAGACCTGCACCGACTGGCGCGAGCCGGACAGATAGAGGTCCACCACCACTCCGTTGGTCAGCACCAGGATGAAACCGTAGACGATGGTCGTGATCTTGTCGGCCCAGGGCATAGGCGAGCCGTCAGGCATATAGGACGGCACGACGATGGAGGAGAGAATGATGACCACGTCCATCATCAGTATCATACGGCCCGGGGAGACATTGCGGTACTTATTGACCATCAGCGCTATGATATCCGTCCCTCCGGTGCTCCCGCCCTGGGTCATCGTCATCCCTATGCCGAATCCGGACATCATTCCGCCCATTATCGTGCACATCAGCTTGCCGTTGCCGAGCGCGAGGATTTCGATGATATCCTGAGGCATCACCGTCTGGAGTATGTTGAGCAGGGCTGACGCCACGATGATGGCATAGACCGTCTTGAAGCCGAAGCCCTTGCCCAGCACGAAGAGCGAGATGACCAGCAGCACGATGTTGATCGTGAAGTAGCTGTAACCTATCCTGATGCCGGTCGCATACTGGATGATGGAAGATATACCGGTGACTCCGCCGCCGATGAGATTATTGGGCACAAGAAAGAGCGTCCAGCCCACAGTGTAGGCCACCAACCCCACGGTGATGAGGAAATATTCCTTGAGCCCTGTCCAAAAAGTTCTGTTGATCAGAGGCATATCCTATTTGTCCTTTTTCTTGATCTTAACCCCTGTCTTGATCTCCTCAAAGCCCTCGCCGTAGACATTGTTGGTCGGGGAGATGGACATAAACGCCCTCGGGTCGGTCTCTTTGATGACCTTGGTCAGCGAAGGCAGTTCTTTCTGATTGATAAGTATATAAAGCACGTTCCTATCCTGCTTGGTATACCACCCCTGGGCCTTGAGCACGGTCACTCCCCTGTCCATATTGTGGATGATGTGGTCAGCGATCTCCGCGTATCTCTCGGAGAACACCATAAGCTGGTAGGAGGAGCGCTTGCCTCCGACCACGGTATCGATCATCATCGAGAACACCACAACCTCCTCAAGTCCGTAGCACATATCGGAGAAGTTCTTCTCCGGGAGGAGGAGCAGCAGCGAGCAGATGACGAGGTCGGCCACGAGGAACGCCACGCTCAGGGACACAGGCCAGTATTTGTTGACCATAAGCGCCACGATGTCGGTGCCTCCGGTGCTGCCGCCGTAGCGCAGCACGAGGCCTATGCCGACAGCCTCAAACACGCCGGCGACGATAGGGATCAGCACCGTCTCCTGAATGAAGAAGAAGTTGCCCGGCACACAGTGAAGGAAAGTCAGCTTGGACATTACCTCCATCGCGACCGTGGACATCAGTATGCAGTATATCGTCTTGAAGCCGAAGCCTATGCCCATAGCCAGCACGGCTATGATGATGAGCGCGGCATTGATGGCGATATACGAATACTGGGCCGGTATCACGCCGAGGGTGGCGTACTGGATGATGGTACAGAGTCCCATCATACCGCCGGCGGACATACTGTTAGGGATCATGAAACACTCCCAGCAGATAGAGAAGATGAAGCAGGCCAGCGTGAGGACCAGGTACTCCCGGATCAGCTTCCTTACGTTGATTTTACCCATATTCAGTTTCATTTAAGGACTATGTTGATGATTCTTCCAGGCACCACGATGACCTTCACTATGTTCATCCCGGCGGCCCATTTCGCGGTCTGCTCCAGATAGCGGACCTTGGCCTCGACTTCGGCGGGACCCGCACTCTTCGGCATATCCACGGTGAAGCGCATCTTGCCGTTGAACTGCACCGGATAGGTGACATTGTCTTCGGCGGCGTAAGCGGCCACATACTCGGGGAACGCGGCGCGACCTACGCTCGACTCATGCCCCAGAGCGTGCCAGAGCTCCTCGCTGATGTGCGGGCAGAACGGGGAGAGCATCACGACGAGGCTCTCCAGAATCCCGCGCTTGCTGCACTTCAGGGCGGTGAGTTCGTTGACGGCTATCATAAACGCGCTGACGGTGGTGTTGTAGGAGAAGTTCTCTATGTCCTCCTGCTCCTTGGCGATGAGCTTGTGGAGCACCTTGAGCTCGGCGGGACCCGGCTCGTCGTCGGTGACCAGCCAGCGGTCGCGGTCGTAGAAGAGCCTCCAGAACTTCCGAAGGAAACGGTTGACCCCGTCGATGCCCTTCGTGTCCCAAGGCTTGCTCTGCTCCACAGGACCGAGAAACATCTCGTAAAGTCTCAGAGTGTCAGCGCCGTAGGTATTGCAGATATCGTCCGGATTAACTACGTTGTACATCGACTTGCTCATCTTCTCCACGGCGTATCCGCAGACATACTCCCCGTCCTCGAGGATGAACTCCGCGTCAGCGAACTCAGGCCTCCACTTGCGGAAGGCCTCGATGTCGAGACGGTCGTTGTGGACGATGTTGACGTCAACGTGTATCTCGGTGGTCTCGTAGCTGTCCTTGAGACCGCAGGAGACAAATCTGTTGGTGCCCACGATGCGATAGACGAAGTTTGAGCGGCCCTGGATCATCCCCTGGTTGATCAGCTTGCGGAACGGCTCGTCCTCGCAGACATAGCCGAGATCGTAGAGGAACTTGTTCCAGAAGCGCGAGTAGATGAGGTGGCCCGTGGCGTGTTCGGTCCCGCCCACATAGAGGTCCACGCTGCGCCAGTATTCATCGGCTTCGCGGCTGACGAGGGCGTCGGAGTCGTGAGGGTCCATATAGCGGAGGTAGTAGGCGCTGGAGCCCGCAAATCCCGGCATCGTGCTCTTCTCCAGAGGGTAGCCCCCGTAGGTCCAGTCCTTCGCCCTCGCGAGAGGCGGCTCTCCGTCGGCGGAAGGCTTGAACGAGTCGATCTCGGGGAGCCTCAGCGGCAGTTCGGACTCCGGAAGCGGGGTCGGTATGCCGTCCTTATAGTAGATCGGGAACGGTTCGCCCCAGTATCTCTGGCGGGAGAAGATCGCGTCGCGCAGCCGCCAGTTGGTCTTGCGGCGGCCAAGCCCGTGAGCCTCGACATAGTCCTTGGCGGCCTCGATGGCCTGCTTGACGCTCATCCCGTTGAGGAAGCCGGAGTTGCACATCACGCCGTCCTTGGCGTCGAAGCTCTCCTCGGAGACGTCGCAGCCCTCGATGAGCGGGATGATCGGAAGTCCGAACTTCTTGGCGAAGGCGTAGTCCCGGCTGTCGTGGGCGGGCACCGCCATAATCGCGCCCGTACCGTAGCCGGCAAGCACATATTCCGAAATCCAGATCGGAATCTTGTCGCCCGTGAGCGGATTGATGCCGTAGGAGCCGCTGAATACGCCGGTCACCGTCTTGGTCTCGGCGAGTCTCTCCCTCTCCGTCTTCTTCTTGACATAGGCGAGATATTCCTCCACCTCCTCCCTGCACTCCGGAGCGGTGAGTTCCTGCACGAGTTCGCTCTCGGGGGCGAGCACCATGAAGGTGACCCCGAAGATCGTGTCGGCCCTCGTGGTGAAGACGGTGATCGGGAGGTGACGCTCCCCGCAGACGGTGTCGAATACCATCTCGGTGCCCTCGGAGCGTCCGATCCAGTTGCGCTGCATCTCCTTGAGGGAGTCGGTCCAGTCGAGACTGTCGAGCGAATCCAGCAGCCTGCGGGCGTATGCGGAGACCCTGAGCTGCCACTGCGTCATCTTCTTCTGCTCCACCGGGTAGCCGCCCCTGACGCTGAGGCCGTCCTTTACCTCGTCGTTGGCGAGCACCGTCCCCAGGCCCTCGCACCAGTTGACGGAAGTCTCCCCCTGATAGGCGATCCTATATCGCATAAGGATATCTGACTTCTCCTTGTCGGAAGCCGACGCCCAGCGCTGCGGGGTGATGTCCTCATAGCCGGAAGTCTCGAACTTGGCGATGAGCTCCGAGACCGGACGGGCCTTGTCCAGAGCGGGGTCGTACCAGCTGTCAAACATCTTGAGGAACGCCCACTGCGTCCACTTGTAGTAGTCGGGGTCGCAGGTGCGGACCTCCCTGTCCCAGTCGTAGGAGAAACCTATGCGGTCCAGCTGGCTGCGGTAGCGGGCAATGTTCTGCGCGGTGGTCACTTCCGGATGCTGCCCTGTCTGGATGGCATACTGCTCCGCCGGAAGTCCGAACGCGTCGTAGCCCATAGGATGCAGCACGTTGAATCCCTTGAGGCGTTTGTAGCGGGAATATATGTCGCTGGCTATATAGCCGAGAGGATGCCCCACGTGCAGACCGGCCCCGGACGGATAAGGAAACATATCCAGCACATAGCACTTCGGCCTGGACTTGTCCTCCGTCACCTTGAACTCCTTTTCGGCCGCCCAGCGGGCCTGCCATCTGCTTTCGATTGATTTGAAATCGTAATCCATACTATATTGTCGTCACTTTCTCTTTTCGAGCCTGAATTCCACATATAGCGACATCTCGCACTTCACCTTCTGTCCGTGCACCCTCGCGGGCTTCCAGTCAGGCGATGCGCTTATCACCCTTATCGCCTCGGCGTCAAGCGATTCGCTGACTCCTTTGATGACCTTGACATCCGTCACCCGGCCCTTCTTGTCGATGATGAAGTCCACCAGAACCCTCCCCTGCACTCCGGCCTCCACCGCTTCCCGAGGGTAGCGCAGGTAGACATAGACCCATCTGGACATAAAGGTCGACGGGTCGGGAGAGCCGAGGAAAACCGGCTTCACATCGCAGTCCGACCAGGCATAGACATCCTTGTCGTCGGTGTAGCGCTTGCGGCTCTCGTCCGTCTTGCGGAACGGAAGCCTGTCGCCGTTGACGAGCCGGAGGGTGAAGTTGTAGATATATTCGAGCTCCCTCTCCATATCCTCATATTCGATGATGGATGCGGTGTCGCGCTCGGTGTTGTATTCCGGATACATCCCGGTCGTGAAGAGCACGGCGGGGATCTCCTTGTCGTAGAAACTCCTGTGGCAGGAGTTTACAGGCTCAAGCGAGACCAGTCTCGGGAGTGTCGGCTGCAGCGAGACCGACATCTTCTCCAGAAGACGGTTGAGCGCCTCGTTGGAGGCGGTGTAGGCGTAGAATCCGCCGGAAGCCGTCCCGAGCATATCGAGGTTTATCATAGCGTCTATGTTGCGGACGTCGGTGAATGAACGGTTGAGGAAATACCACGCGCCGGCATCCATATTGAGGGACGATCCGAACGCGGCGAAGATCACGGTGCGGCGCAGCAGCACGCGGTTGGTGCTGAGCTTGCGGGCGAGCTGCAGGAGCATCGCGAGACCGGAGGCGTTGCCGTTGGCACCGTAGAATATCTTCTCGCGCTTCTCCCCGTCGACATTGACAGTGGCAGAGCCGAGGTTGTCGAGCCTCGCTCCTATCACTATGTAGCGGTCCTTCAGCGACTTGTCGTATCCCGGGATAAATCCTATCACATTGCGGGAGCGGAGTGTGTCGCCGCTCTCCTGCCGTATGCCGAAGAGGGCGTCCGCGCTTCCGGACATCAAGTCCACCCCATATGAAGCGAGCTGCTGCGCAATATACTCAGCCGCTTCCCTTTCGCCCTCGGAGCCGGCCTTGCGGCCCTCAAGCGCAGCGGAAGAGAGATACGAGATCTGCTCCTTCAGAGCGGAGACCACCTCGCTGTCGCCCAGCTCACGCGGGGTCCCGCCCGCGAACTGGGCGGAGGCGCGGAGCGGACACAGAAGCAGCATCAGCAATATCGGAAGCCGGACTCTCATCATCACCTGCGGCTGTTGTCCAGTATCCAGGCATCGGTGCAGAAACCTCCGGTCCTGATGGAGCGGAGCGAAGCGAACGCCTCCGGCAGATCGTCGGTCGGGCAGACCCCGACGGCGGTGAAGCCGTTGCGGTATCTGATCTGCGTCGGCGCGTAGCCGGCCTGCTCGGCGCGGGAAGCGCATCTGTCGGCATTGTCAGCCTTGCCGAAGGTGCCCACAATCACATAATAGCGCGACGGAAGCGAGCGCCTGACCGACTCGGGGAGCTGTCGCGCCTCCACGATGGAACTCTTCATCGCCCTGATGGAGTCCAGAATCTCGAGCGAGTCGGATATCTGCGTCTGCATCAGCTTGAGCGAGTCGAGCCGTCCGAGATGTCCCGACTGTTCGCTTGCTATAAGCGCCCGCTTGGCCTCGATCTCCGCCGAAGTGGGACGCCCCGCCATCTTACGGAACAGGTCACATCCCCCCAGAAGCAGCACCGAAGCCACAAGCAGCACTATTACTGACAATTTCTTCATAAACTGCAAATTTAGTTATTTTTTAGGAATTGCTTACCTTTGCCAGACTGCTATGCACAGTTTCTTCCATCTCACGGCCGCGGCCCTCGCGACCCTCTCCCTGAACGCCGGGGCGCAGTCCCTCCGGTACGAGATCCCGTTCCCCAGGCCGATAGGACACGGGACGGACACTGTGAGCGTGACGATAATAGGGGACGTGATGATGCACTCCAGGCAACGGGAATACGACTACAGGGGGTTTCTGGAAGGCATCGCGCCTTCGCTCCGGGAGGCCGGGATAGCGGTGGCGAATATGGAATTCTCGCTGGGCGGGCCGCCATACAGCGGCTACCCTTCCTTCTCGGCTCCGGACGGATACGCGCAGTATGTGGCGGAGGACTGCGGCGTGGATGTTTTTCTGACGGCAAACAACCACATCCTCGACAAGGGCAGAAAAGGCCTCGCACGCACCCTGTCAGTGTATGACACGCTGGGCGTAAGTCACACGGGATCCGCCGCCGACAGCCTCGCGCTCTCGGAGAATTATCCTCTGATGCTTGTCTCCAAAGGCATCAGGCTCGCCATCGTAAACTTCACCTACGGCACCAACAGCCCCCTGAAGCCTTCTGACGCGTGGCCAAGAGTCAACCTGATGCGCCGCTCCGAGGTGAAGGCGGCGATGGACGGGGCCAGGAAGAGGGGCGCGGATTTCATCATCGCGCTGCCTCACTGGGGGACGGAATATGAGCTGAAGCACGACGGCCTCCAGCAGGAATGGGCCGAATGGCTCGTTGCCGAAGGGGCGGACGCAATCATCGGTTCGCATCCGCACGTCGTGCAGGACACGACGCATATAAAGGGCGTACCTGTCATCTTCTCGACGGGGAACGCCATCTCGAATATGAGCGCGCGCAACACCAGGCTCGGTCTCGCCGTCACGCTGCGCTTTACATCCGATCCGACTTCGGGAGTCAAGACGATGCTCGAGCCGCAGCTGAGATTTCTGTGGTGCACGCTTCCGGGGACCCTTACAGACAGCTACAGGACGATATTCTGCGACGAATGGATTGGGCGGCGCGACGAATGGATCGCCCCTTCGGACTACGACAATATGACAGCCACGCTATCCCGGATAACGCGGGGCCGGGGGCAGACGAAAAACCCCCGGTAGGGGTCGCAGACGGCAGTCTGCGGGGGTTAAGAAACCTGAAAGGTGGTGACTGGAAAGTCTATATGGACTTTCCAGTCACCACCTGTATATGGAAGAGTCAAACCCTACTACTGCGCCCCGCCCTGCACTGCGGCGGCGTACTTCTCGTACTTGGCCTGCATCTCAGGGCTCTCGGTGCGGAAGCGGAAGCAGGCGTTCTTGAGATACTCTGCGACGCTGCTCTTGACTTCAGGATCAGCGCTGAGCTCGAACGCAGTCTCGAACGGAGCTATGCAGGACTTGAGAGCGGTCTCGAACTCGCCCATCATCGCCATATACTTGGCGTCGTCCATCTCGACGGAAGCCTTCTCCTGGAGGTCAACGGCGAGGTTGTAGAAGTGGATGCCCTCTCCGATGTAGCCGTATTCGTACTTAGGATTGATCTCGGCGCACTTGCGGTATGCGGCGACAGCGGCGTCACCCTGTCCGAGCTTCTCCTTGATGTTGCCCTCGACATAGTAGAGGGAAGCGTTGTCAGGTTCGTTCTTCTTGGCCTCGTCGAGGAGTTCGAAGAGACGGTCGGTCTGCTCTCCGCTGGAGATATAGTAGTTGATGAGACCCACGAGGATGCTCTGGCTCTGAGGATAGAGCTTGAAGCCCTGCTCGAGGTAGTCCTTGCCCGCAACCTTGTCTCCGAGCTTCTCGCACACATCCGCCATCTTGGCATAGGTGTCGCCGTCAGTGCCGGCATAGCCTATCTCGATGCACTTGGCGAAGAGCCCCTTGGCACGCTCGTTGTTGCCGGCGGCCCAGGCGGTGAAGCCGGCGTTGTAGATGGAGTTGGAGTCGATCTGACTGAGCGGAGCGGTAGCGGCCGCGTCGGCTGCCTTCTCGAAGAGGACGGAAGCGTCATCCATCTTGCCGAAAGAGTAGGCGGTGTAGGCATCGGTCGAATACTTATCGGCTATGTCCTTGAGGGAATTGGCGATATCCTTGCTCTTCTTGCCCTTGTCGTCGAGCTTGGCGGCCTCGCGGAAAGCCGAGAGCGCCTTGTCGAGAGCGCCGTCAACCACCGGCTTTGTGACCTCGATGATTTCCAGAAGTCCGTTCTCGTTGAAGTAGAGATTCTTGTTGTCATAGCTGACCTTGGTCATCTGGCGTCCGCCGATCTCGGCTACAGACTCCCCCTCCGGCTTCTCGCTGCCTCCGAGGATCTGGAGGTCCTGACGGGACATCCCGGTCCAGAAGTTGCCCGCCGGCGCGTTGTAGGCATCGATGAGAGCGTGACCATACTTGATCCATACGGCAGGCTTGACAGCCTGCTTAGGATTGGTGGTGGCTGCCTCGGCCTTCTCGACCGCCGATTTGGCGGCTGCCGGGGTCTTGACCTGAGCCTGGGCATCGAAAGCCTGCATTGAGGCCGCGATTGCCAAAACTAAAAAGATCTTTTTCATAATATCAAAAATAAAGATTATCCGTTAACTGCTTCCGAGGTTTCCGGCGCTTCCTGAGCGGCCTGGGACTCCTCGTCCTCTTCCGCCTTCGCCACCGGAGAAACGGCCGCAATCGCATCTCCCTCGCGGATGTTGATCAGCCTCACACCCTGGGTCGCCCTTCCGGAGAGCCGTATGTCCGACATCTCCACCCTGATGGTGAGCCCCGACTTGGTGATGATCATCAGATCGTTGTCCTCCGTCACCGCCTTGATGGCCACAAGCGGGCCGGTCTTGTCGGTGATGTTGATGGTCTTCACTCCCTTGGCCCCGCGCGCCGTGATCCTGTACTCGTCCGGGTCTGAGCGCTTGCCGCAGCCTTTCTCGCTGACCACAAGCACCGACTTGCCCTCGCGGGAAGCGGCGTCCGACCCGATGGCTATCGCGCCGACCACCTCGTCATCGTCTTCTATAGAGATGCCGCGGACCCCCGAAGAGTTGCGTCCGAGCGCTCGGAGTTCGTCCTCGCTGAAGCGGCAGCAGCGTCCGCCGCGCGCGGCGATCATTATCTGTTCGCTGCCGTCGGTGAGCAGAGCGTCGAGCAGCTCGTCCCCCTCCCGGATATTGATGGCGATGATGCCCTTGTTGCGGCTGCGCCTGTTGGCGTACTCGGAGAGCGTGGTCTTCTTGACCGTGCCCCTCTTGGTGACGAGGGTCACATAGTGGCTCTCGGTATAAGCCGGGTCCTCTATAGAGCGGATGTTGAGATATGTCTTGATGCTGTCCTGCGAGTCGATGGAGAGCAGATTCTGCACCGCCCTGCCCTTGGCGGTACGGGCGCCTTCCGGCAGTTCATAGACCTTGAGACGGTAACACATACCCTGCTCGGTGAAGAAGAGCATAGTAGAATGCATATTCGCCACGTAGATGTGCTCGATGAAGTCCTCTTCGCGGGTCGCGCTGGCCTTCTTGCCCACTCCGCCGCGCGCCTGCGTATGGAATTCGGTGAGCGGCGTGCGCTTGATATATCCCAGATGCGATATCGTGATCACCACATCCTCGTCGGAGTAGAAGTCCTCCGGATTGAATTCCTCCTCGGAAGGGCGGATCTCCGTGCGGCGCGGGTCGCCGTATTTCTCCTTGAGCTCCTGGCACTCCTGCTTGACTATATTCAGCTGCTCGACGTCGCTCGCGAGTATCTCCCTGCAGCGGGCGATAAACTTCTCGAGCTCGTCGTACTCGCTCTGGAGCTTCTCCTTCTCGAGTCCGGTGAGTTGCCCGAGACGCATGGCCACTATGGCGCCGGCCTGGACCTCGTCGAAGCCGAAACCGTCGATGAGCGCGGTCTTGGCAAGGTCCACGTTGCGGGAGGCCTTGATGGTGGAGATGATCTCGTCTATTATGTCGATGGCCTTCAGCAGACCCTCGAGTATGTGCGCCCTCTTCAGGGCCTTGTCGAGTTCGAAACGGGTGCGGCGCACCACCACTTCGTGGCGGAAATCGACGAACACCTTGAGCATATCCCGCAGGGTCAGAGTCCTCGGACGTCCGCCCACCAGAGCGACGTTGTTGATGGAGAAGCTCCCCTGCAGGGCGGTGTATTTGAAGAGCGTGTTAAGCACCACGCTGGAGTTTGCGTCTTTCTTGACTATAAACTCGATACGTATGCCGGTGCGATTGGTGAGCTCGCGGATTTCGGATATGCCCTCTATCTTCTTGTCGCGGATCATCTCGCTGATGCGCGAGAGCATCTCGGCCTTGTTGACCATATACGGCACCTCGGTGACCACTATGGCCTCCCTGTCGTTGCGCAGGGTCTCGATCTCGGTCTTGGCACGGAGCACGATGCGTCCGCGTCCGGTGTTGTAGGCGTCGATGATGCCCTGACGTCCGATGATGATGCCTCCGGTCGGGAAGTCCGGGCCCTTGATATACTGCATCAGCTCGTCCACGCTGATGTCCGGGTTGTCGATATATGCGCAGATGGCGTCACAGCACTCGCCGAGGTTGTGCGGGGCCATATTGGTGGCCATACCGACGGCGATGCCGGACGAACCGTTGAGCAGCAGCAGCGGCGCCTTGGTCGGGAGGACCGTCGGCTCTTCGAGCGAGTCGTCGAAGTTGAGCGTCATATCCACGGTGTCCTTGTCCAGGTCGCCGAGCACGTCGGAAGCCATCTTCTCGAGCTTCGCCTCGGTGTAACGCATGGCCGCAACCGGGTCGCCGTCCATCGAGCCGAAGTTGCCCTGACCGTATACGAGGGGATATCTCTGGTTCCAGCTCTGCGCAAGGCGGGCCATCGCGTCGTAGACGCTGGAGTCGCCGTGCGGGTGGAACTTACCGAGCACCTCACCCACTATTCTCGCGGACTTCTTGGTCTGTCCGCCGTAGCCGAGTCCGAGACCGTCCATCCCGAAGAGCACCCTGCGCTGCACCGGCTTCAGGCCGTCGCGCGCGTCAGGCAGAGCCCGCGACACGATGACCGACATCGAGTAGTCGATGTAGGCCGTGCGCATCTCGTGATCAATCTCGACCGGCTCGATCAATCCTGTCACTTCTTCCTGAATTTCTTCAGGATTCTTTACCTCACTTTCCATAAAAGATTGCTATAATCCAAATATGCAAATTTAGCACAAAAATCCGATTAATTTGCTACTTTTGCTTTGAGATGAACATAAACTTGTCGGACGAATTCAGGACCATCATCTCCTACGCAAGGGATGAGGCGATGCGCACCGGGCACTACGGCATCGGGGCGGACCATCTGATGCTCGCCATCCTGAGGCAGTCCGGCAATTCCGCCTGCAAGCTGCTCGGAGCCCAGGGCCTTGACCTCGCGGACTTCAAGAGGAGCATAGACAGAGTGATATTCAGAGACAAGGCCATCCCGTACTTCGACTCCGACAGGGTGCGTCCGACCCGCAGCGCCGCCGGGGTCATCAGCCTCGCCGCCTACGAGTCGCTGCGCAGCGGACAGGACGCCATCTACGCCACCCATCTGCTGCTCGCCGTCACCCGGGCCGAAGACAGCGCCAGCCGTGCCTACCTCACGGAGAGAGGCTTGGGCTACAATGCCCTGAGACAACGCCTCACGGAATGCGGTCTGCTCTCCGGGAGGCCTCCGGGAGAGCAGCTGAGGATGGAGGATATTGCCGCAGCCCTCGGGGAGCAGCTGGGGAAGCTGTTCTCCGAGAGCAGAAACAAGACCAATTATCTCAGCTGAAGAAGCCGGCTAATCCTCCGCCAGCCTGTCCAAAGCAAGGCCGATCAGCTCGCGGACCCGCGGCTTGTAATCGGTGTCGGCATCCTTGAGGTAGCGGTGAGCGATGGCGCAGCATACCGTACCGGCATTGTGCCCGAGCTTCGCCGACATCCCGGCGAGAGCGGAACCCTCCATCTCGAAGTTGGTGATCTTGTAGCCGCCATATTCGAAGCTCTCGAAATCCTCAAGCATATTCGGCATCGCGAGCCCCTGACGGACCACGCGGCCCTGAGGTCCGTAGAAGCCGGAAGCGGAGACAGTCATCCCCTTGACCGTGCAGTCGGCGAACTTGCCGATGAGCAGCTCCGACGCCCTGACGAAATACGGGTCCGGCAGGTGTGAGTCCCAGTGCGTATGCTTCTTGAACGCCTCCTCGAAGTCGAGCAGCGCAATCCTGTCGCGCCCCTCATACCAGTTGAGCAGACCGTCGCAACCCACCGATATGTGGGAGAAAATAAACGCGCCGAGAGGAATCTCCGGCTGGATGGCGCCGCAGGTGCCGATGCGGAGCACATTCAGCGTGCGGTGCTCGGGAAGCGGCTCGCGTGTACTGAAATCCACATTGGCGAGGGCGTCAAGCTCCGTCATCACTATGTCTATATTGTCGGTGCCTATGCCGGTGGAAAGCACGGTGAAGCGCCTGCCGTGATACCGGCCTGTCTTCCAGACAAATTCGCGCGACGCCCCCTCGCACTCCACTGAGTCGAACATAGGGCCGAACATCGCCACTCTGCCCGGGTCTCCCACGAGTATCACGCTGTCCGCGAGCTGCTCGGGCCTTATGTGGATGTGGAACGCCGAGCCATCGGAGTTGATTATAAGTTCAGATTCTGCTATTCTCATTGATTATGTGATTAAGTGTTTGTCATTTCCTGCGCTTGGCACTGCGGAGGCGCGCCGCGCTGCGGACTATGAGTTCGTCGGCAAATATGCTCCGTGCGGCGAGCAGATCGAGGATGATCACCGCGAGCGGGAAGACCATCGTCACGCTGTAGACTATGCTCTTGTCGGAGACGAAGAAATCCACCGCGAGCCAGATCTGGAGCGCAAGCGCGAGGATCGCGGCGAGTCCGGCGGTCCTCATCTGGAAGATGCGGAAACGGTAGACGAAAATCGCGAGGATATTGAGCAGCAGCACGATAACTATCAGTGCCGCGTATGGCAAGTATGAAGTGAAGCGCACGCCCGAGGCCATTTCACAGAAAAGCATACTGCCTGTGAGGCCGGTCGCTATGAGGAGATAAAGAGTCTGTATTCTCTGCCACATAAGTCATCTTGAGTTGAAACGAGAGAGGACGCTCTGCTCGTAAGTTTTCGAAATCGGTATGGTGTCGGCTCCGTCTATGCCGAGGCTGATCTTGTAGCCTTCCTTCTCCGCCTTGAGTATCTTGACCTTGGTGATGTTGACGATATACTTGCGGTGGCATCGCACAAGGTCGCTGTCGGCGAACGAGTCCTCCACCGTCTTGAGCGGACAGCGCAGCATATACTGCCTCACGGAGCCGTCGCTGTCGGTGTACCAGACCTTGATGTAGTTGTCGTCGGACTCGATATAGTAGAGGTTCTCCGAGTCGATGGAGAACTTCAGGGCTCCGCTGTTGTCGAAGAGCGTGATGCGCTTCTCGTCGTAGGGCTTCACGGGGGTGTCGCTGACCACGTTGGAGTAGTTCATCAGGCGTATCGTGTTGTTGCGGTCGGCAAGCGAGAGGTAGAGGGCCGCGATGACATATGGTATCCCGAGGCACATCAGGCTGAAATACAGCGCATTGAGAAATATCGCCCAGCTCGGCCTCTCCCCTATGTCGATGATCCCTCCCCTGTCCCCCTGGACCGTGAAGAAGGTATAGAGCAGGCTGATGACGACAATCTCGACCAGATTCCAGATGATGTACTTGAGCACGGTGAATTTCTCGTCGTTGCGGCAGCGGTGCATCAGCACCTTGCTCAGCGACACTATCCCTATCGAGACCACGATGAACGCCACCATGAAGAGGAAAGCCGAACTCAGGCCGAGCTCAAACCAGACATTGTGGGAGAACGGGATGCTGAGCAGTATCACCACGATGGAGAAGAGGGCCGTAAAAGTCACGGTCCAGATCAGCTGATACTTGCTGAGCAGATAGCGCGGCAGCTGTTCTCCCAGAAACGACATAACTCTGCAAATATATGAATTTTTTACTACCTTTGGCCGGAATAACAACACAGAACAGACAAAAGGTATGGAAAGAAAAGTGGCCGTGACGGGGCTCGGAGTGCTCTCCTGCATAGGAAATGATGTCAAAACTTTCTGGCACAACCTCATCGGGGGCGTATGCGGAATAGACTACATCACCGAATACCCGACGGAAAAGCTTCCGGTGAAAATTGGGGGGATGATAAGGAATTTCAATCCGGAGGAATACGGGATGGACAAGCCGTTCATCCGCAAGCAGGACCCGTTCACCATCTACGCCATGGCCGCTGCATATCAGGCGATGAACGACTGCGGACTGGTGTCCGGCGAAAACATAGAAGCAAACCGGCTCGCGACCTACATCGGCTCCGGCATCGGAGGGTTCACCACACTCCAGAGGGAGCTGGAGAAGTTTCTTGAAGACCCCAGCGGGCAGTGGATCTCGCCGAACTTCGTACCGACCATGATCAGCAACATTGCCGGAGGTCAGGTCGCCATCAAATACGGGGCCCGCGGCTCCTGCATAGACATCGTGACCGCCTGCGCCACCTCCACCCACTCCATCGGAGAAGCCTACAGGGCAATCGTCCACGGCTATGCTGACGCGGTGATCGCAGGCGGGGCCGACCGCTGCACCATCCCGATCGGCATCGCAGGCTTCGCCAACGCCAAGGCGCTCACCCGCGCCGAGGACCCGAAGCGCGCATCCCTGCCGTTCAACGCCGACCGGGGCGGCTTCGTGATGGCGGACGGCGCCGGAGTGATGATACTGGAAGAATACTCCCACGCCAAGGCGCGCGGGGCGCATATCTATGCCGAACTCGTGGGCTACGGCAGCACCTGCGACGCCTACCACGCCACCGCGCCGCGTCCGGACGCGAGCTCACAGGCGGAGTGCATACGCATCGCACTGGACCAGGCCGGATTCGACCCCGGCAAGGACAGCGTCTACATCAACGCCCACGGCACGGGCACCCACCTCAACGACATCACCGAAACCCTCGCCTACAAGCAGGCATTCGGGGACTTTGCCTACAAGTGCCACATCAGCAGCACAAAATCGATGCACGGGCATATGTTCGGGGCTACGGGAGCAGTGGAGGCGGCGGCCACGGTGCTCGCCCTGCAGGAGGGCGTCATCCCTCCTACCATCAACCTCGACACTCCGGATCCGGAGTGTGACCTCGACTACACTCCGAACAAGGCGGTCGAAGCCGAACTCACGCTCGGTCTGAGCGATTCGTTCGGCTTCGGAGGTCACAACGCCTGTCTGGCGTTCAGAAAGGTCTAAGCGGCTTCCTTGAGACGCTCGGCGTTCTCGGCAATCTGCAGCTGGTCGATACACTCCTGTATATCCCCGTCCATAAAGACGGGGAGGTTGTACATAGACCAGTTGATGCGGTGGTCGGTCACGCGCCCCTGCGGATAGTTGTAGGTGCGGATCTTGGCGGAGCGGTCGCCGGTGGAGACCATGGTCTTGCGCTTCGCGGCTATGCCGTCCAGATATTTCTGATGTTCAAGGTTGTACAGACGCGTGCGCAGCTCCTCGAAGGCGCGGTCCTTGTTTTTGAGCTGGGAGCGTTCCTCCTGGCACTGGACCACAAGCCCGGTCGGAATATGGGTGAGGCGCACTGCGGAATAGGTGGTGTTGACCCCCTGTCCGCCAGGGCCTGAAGAGCAGAAAAGGTCGAGCCTGATGTCGTCCCAGTTGAGGTCCACGTCGAACTCGCCGGCCTCCGGAAACACGGCCACCGACGCCGCGGAAGTCTGGATGCGGCCCTGGGTCTCGGTCTGGGGCACCCGCTGCACGCGGTGCACGCCCGACTCGTATTTCATCACGCCGTACACGCCCTCGCCGGAAAGCTTGAACACCACCTGCTTGAACCCCCCGGAAGTGCCCGGGGTCTGGTCGGTGACCTCCAGCTTCCAGCCCTTGGACTCGGCAAAGTGCTGGTACATACGGAAAAGGTCCCCGGCGAATATCGCCGCCTCGTCGCCTCCGGTGCCGCCGCGTATCTCGACTATCGCGTTCTTGCCGTCGTCCGGGTCGGCAGGTATCAGGAGCAGCTTGATGTCCTGCTCCATCTGAGGCATCTTCGCCTCTATGTCCGCGATCTCCTCGCGTGCCATCTCGCGCAGTTCATCGTCCTTTTCGTTGACGAGTATGTCCTTTGCCGAAGCAAGGTCCCGGGTCATCTTCCCGTATTCCCTGCCGGCCTTGATGATCGGCTCCAACTCCTTATAGTCCTTGTTGAGCTGCACGAATCTCTTCATATCCGACATCACCTCGGGACTCGAAAGCTGGTCCTGAAGCGACTGGAACTTCCCCTCAAGCGAGAGCACCTTCTCCAAAAGCTTGTTATCTGCCATAAATAATCGAATGTCCTTAAAAGCCGTTTTGAAACGGTTAAAACAGCTGCTTGATATAACACCGGCGCTTCATATACGGCTCGTGCTCGTAGCAGTTCCAGATGTTGGCCGCCGAGTCAGCCTCTATCTGCGGATTGGATATCGCCCAGCGGTTGCCTATCCTGATCGCCTTGTCGCCCATCTCCTTGTAATATACGGAGGACACGCCGGTATTCTGCCACTCCGGGACGGCCCCGTGGGCCATCAGGTCGGTGAGTTCGTAGTTGTACTTGGCCTTGAGCAGGTGGATCCACCCGAACGGGAAGAGGCTGCCCCGGGCCTTCTGGAGCGCGGCGGAAATGCTCGGGAACGAAATCCCGAAAGCCACTATCTCGTCCTTCTCGTCCATCAGCATACAGCAGGACTTGCCGTTGAGGAAGCGAAGCACTCTGCCCGCCTCGTCACGGATCTCCTCGTCGGTGAGCGGAACGAAACCGTAGACGGTCTCGGTGAAGCTGTCGTTGAGCGCCTTGAAGAAGCGGCGCACCCACTCCGGGTCTTTCTTGAGCGTGTCAATATCCACGAAATGCAGCCTGGACTTCTCCTGCAGCATCCTTGCGACCCTGCGGGCCTTGTCCGGCACACCGTGGTTGGCCACCATCCTGTACTGCACCCAGTCGCACTCCTTCTCGAAGCCGAGGGCGGAGAGGAAGTCGCCGTAGTACGGGTAGTTGTAGGGACAGTTGAACGGAGGCACGTATTCGAAGCCCTCCACCAGCAGGCCCTGCTTGCCGAGAGTGTTGTAGCCGAGCGGCCCGTGTATCCGGGTCATACCCTGCTCCGCAGCCCACTTCTCCGCAGCCCCCACCAGAAGCCTTGCGACCTCTATGTCGTCGATGCAGTCGAACCAGCCGAAGCGCACGTTTTCAGTGCCGTAGATCTCGTTGTAGCGGGGGTTGATGATGGCGCATATCCTCCCCACGACCCGTCCTGAAGAGAGTGCAAGCCACATCTTGCGCCGGCAGTATGACAGGGTGGAGACTCCCGTGAGCAGGAACATCTCGTCCGAGTGCAGGGCGGGGACATACTGCGGGCAGCCGCGATAAAGCTCGTCCGGGAAGCGGATGAACCGCCGGACGTCGTGCCTCTCGCTCACTTCGATTATTCTATATTCTGCCATAGGGTCACGATCAGTACAACAGCGCAAAGTTACGAATTTACTTCAACTCCCGCAAACCGGCCCGCTACAGCCCCTTCGCCTTGCCCTCGTCCCAGATGGCGTCCATCTCGGCGAGCGTCATATCGCTGAGTTTGCGCCCTTTCTTCAGAGTGTTCTCCTCCAGATATGTGAAGCGGCGGCGGAACTTGCTGCAGCACGCTCCGAGGGCTTTCTCGGGATCGATCCCGTAGAGCCGTGCGGCGTTGATCACCGCAAAGAGCAGATCGCCGAACTCCTCCTCCTCGTGGGCCGTGTCGCCCTCGGCGCAGGCCTCGCGGACCTCCCCCAGTTCCTCGCTCACCTTGTCCCAGACATCCTCACGCTTCTCCCAGTCGAAGCCGCAGCCCCGCGCCTTCTCCTGCATCGAGAGCGCCTTGAGGATGGAGGGCATAGCGTCCGGAATGCCGGCCATCACGGTCTTGTTGCCGTTCTTCTCCTTGGCCTTCACCAGCTCCCAGGTGTCGGCTATCTCCTTGGCGGTAAGCTTCCTGCCGGAATCGTCGCCGAAAACGTGCGGATGGCGGAAGACCATCTTGTCGCAGACTTTCTCCAGCGCGTCGGCCACATCGAAGCTGCCCTGCTCCTGCGCTATGCGGGAGTAGAACACTATATGGTAGAGCAGATCGCCGAGCTCCCCCGCCGTCGCCTGCGGATCGCCCTTGAGTATCGCATCGCTGAGTTCATATACCTCCTCCTCGGTCATAGGGCGGATGGACTCCATCGTCTGTGCCGCGTTCCAGGGGCACTTCTCGCGCAGCGCGTCCATCGTATCCAGCAGCCTCGAAAAGGCGGCGAGCTTTTCTTCTTTTGTATGCATTTTTTATTATTTTTGCGAGCACAAAACTAATAATAATTATCGAGATGAAGACCATCAATTACGTTTCCGCAGACGCAGCGGTAAGCCACATCCCTTCACACTGCCACATACATCTGAGCAGCGTCGCGAGCGTGCCGCACTGCCTGATACAGGCGCTCTGCCGCAGGGCCGATGCGGGAGATGTGGTTGACCTGCACTTCCACCACTTCCACACCGAGGGCCCGGCCCCGTACAGCGAGCCCCGCTACGAAGGCATCTTCTTCGAGCAGGGTTTTTTCATCGGACCCAATGTCCGCAAGAATGTCAATGCCGGCTATGCCGACTACCTCCCGGTGCATCTGGGCGAGAGCCAGAAGCTCTACCGCGACGGCGCGATCAAGCTCGGCGCGGCCCTGGTGAACGTTTCGCTTCCGGACTCCGAAGGCAGGGTCAGCCTGGGCACTTCGGTGGACTGCTCGGTGGCGGCGGTGGAGACGGCCGACCTGGTGATAGGCGTGGTCAACCCCAATGTCCCTTACGCCCACGGAGACCTCCTGAGCCTCGATCTCTTCGACTATCTCGTGCAGGACGACACGCCGCTGGTGACGGCCGCGTTTGCGGAGCCGACCCCGACGGAGGTGCTGATAGGCAAGAACTGCGCGGCGCTCGTGGAAGACGGCGACTGCATCCAGATGGGCATCGGAGCGCTTCCTAACGCCCTCGCGGCGCAGCTTCGGGGACACAAGCACCTCGGACTGCATACTGAGATGTTCGCCGACGGACTGCTCTCCCTCATCAAGTCGGGAGTCATCGACGGCAGCCGCAAGAAGACGGACACCGGCAAGGTGGTCGCCTCATTCCTGCTCGGCTCTCAGGAAGTCTATTCGTTCATCGACGACAACCCGCAGGTGCTGATGAGGGACATCAAATACACCAACGACCCGTGGGTCATCTCGCAGAACCCTAATATGAAGGCCATCAACTCCGCGACGGAAGTCGACATCACAGGGCAGATCAGCGCAGACTCCATCGGCACGCGCATCTTCAGCGGCACCGGCGGACAGCTGGAGTTCGTCAGGGGAGCATCGATGTCCCGGGGCGGCAAGAGCATCACGGCGTTCGCTTCGCGCACCAACAAGGGCAAGAACAAAATCGTCGCCGAGCTGAATCCCGGAGCGGGGGTGGTGACACCGCGTGCCGACGCCCACTGGATCGTGACCGAATACGGTGCGGTGGACCTTTACGGCAAGAGCCTGCAGGAGAGGGCGAAACTGCTCATCGGCATAGCCCATCCGGACGACCGCGAGATGCTCGACCGCCAGGCTTTCGAGCGCTTCGGGCCGCACTGGCACAACCTTTCCGTATAGTTTATTCGAAGAATGAGAAGTGTACGCGACCGTACACTTTCTCTTTTTTGAATCGGGGATGCGTCACAAACGAATGCTCGCCCCCGTGCTCCAGGATGAAATAATTGCCCCCGTGCAGAATCCCGGCGCCGAGGACCTTGTCCGGCAGGGACTCAAGCCCATCCAGGGCATAGGGAGGGTCGGCGAAGACGAGGTCGAACTTCTCCGTGCAGATCGGGAGGAAATCGAAGACATTGCTATGGACCGCCTTGATGCAGCCCAGACCCAGCCGTGCGGCCTCCCGGCGGATGAACGACGCGTTGTCCCTGTTCATCTCCACACTGCACACCAGCGCAGCACCCCGGGACGCGAACTCGCAGGCTATCGCACCCGTGCCCCCGAAAAGGTCCAGAACCTTGAGGGAGTCGAACTCATACTCATTGTCGAGAGTGTTGAAAAGACCCTCCTTGGCGTAGTCGGTGGTCGGGCGGGCGCTGTAGCCCGACGGCGGGCAGATGACCCTGCCTTTGAGAGCGCCGCCTATGATCCGCATAATCTCACAACCGCCTTGAAGTAGCGGTAGAGCGACATCTCCTCCTCAGCGTCGAGTTCGGAAAGCCAGCAGATGGTACTCACCTCCGGATTGATCTGCAACGACTTAACGGACAAGAAGATATAATACTCGGCAGTCGTGAAGTCCTGTATCTCGAATGCGTTGGCCAGCAACAGGGTCCCGCCCTGCGCGACGGCGAGATAGAGCCTTGAGTCGCGGATGCTGCAGAGTATACGGTTATATTCGGGACAGTCCTTCAGGCGCTTGAGCACCCTGACCATCTCGCTCCCGAAGACGGCACTGTCCTCATCCGCAGTGCAGATGAGGACAGCGTCATATTCAGGTATATCGATGTGTTTTACTTCTGCGCCCTCCCCCAGGGAAGCCACTTCGGCAAGCGCGTCACGCTCGGAAGCGGGGTCGAAGAAAGCGGAGGGGACGAGCGTAAACACTACTCCCAGTTGCCTGCGTTGTTGTTAGGCGCGGAGATGGAGCCTACCTGCAGTCCCTCGTACTTGTTCTGGGCCTTGCGCTCTGCGTCGAGGTTGATGCGGAGCTGATTGTCAAGTCCCGCGAGCAGATCCCTATAGGACATCTTGGCTTCGAAGAGAGGCACAGGCACGCCTGACACCATCTTGACTACGGACTCCATCGTCACCGGAACGCCGCCGGAGAACGGAACGGTCTTGAGCGAGTCGACGCAGAAGTCGTTGCGGTCGTTGAAAAGAGTATCCTTGACGTTTACGAAGTTCTCTATGGAGAACACGAGGTTCTTGTCGCCCGCAAGGTACATCTTGTAGAGCTCCTCGTCGGTGATCTTGCGGTGAGCCTTCCTCACGGCATCGGTGTGGAGCACGGCGACGGAGTCGTCAAGCGAGCCTACCTGAAGCACGACCGGCATCTTGCCGCTCTCATAGAAGATCTTGAGGGAATCGACCGTGGAGGTGAACTTGCCGTTGACCGACTTGTAGGCCACTTGAAGCGTACGGATGTCCTTGAGCCTCTGGATTGCCACACTCTCGCGGTAGTTCTTCTGCTTGTTGAAGTTGACCGGTTGCATAATCGAGCTGTAGATTGCATACGTCAGATAGACGATGGCTACAAGCAGCACAACCTCAACGATAATCTTGACTGTCTTGTTCATTATTATTAATTTTATCAATCTGCAAAACCGTACAAAGTTATGAAAATGATTTATCAAATGCAATATTCTTCGTAAATTTGCGGAGTGAAAACGCTTGACAGGACAAAGCTCAGCCGCCTGGACGGGTATTTCGGACGGGGGCGCAGGGTCTCGGGAGTTTGACACATAATATTTGAAAAAAATATCGCAGAAGAGGCTCGGGCCTCTTTTTTTTGTCAAATTAAATTTATATATTTGTGGTATATATTAGTATATACCACCATGAGACTCGTTATCAAGCAAAGCGGCCGCTTCACATACCTC
>CAVGLS010000003.1:0-69198 GCA_963630225.1 bacterium | reverse complement strand
TCATCGCCGCCCTTTCGGCTTCGATGCGCATCTCCTCCTCGATTATCTTCTCGTCTGTGGAGTAGATCTCCTCTTCTTCTTCCAGCGACTCGGACACATAGCCGGACGACGGGTCGAGGTAGCTCCGGCGCAGCACGAACACGTTCTTGCGGAGCTCCCCGCTCTCGAAATCGATGATCAACTGCGGGTCGAAGGCGTAGCCCTTGTAGCGCGTCTCGAAGTGGAGGTGCGGCCCGGAAGAGCGGCCCGTGGAACCCCCCAGACCTATGATGTCCCCGGCCCGGACCCATTGCGAAGCCTCAGCGAGGCGCTTTGAGAGGTGGCCGTAGAAGGTCTCAAGCCCGTTCTCGTGGCGCACGATCACCAGGTTGCCGTAGCCGGAGACATAGCCCGAGTACCTCACCCTGCCGTCGAACGCCGAGCAGACCGGGGTCCCGGTGGGAAGCGGCAGATCCACTCCCTGATGCCGGCGGTGCCGCCTGTAGCCGAACTTGGAATACACCTTGCCTATGCGGGGGCAGACAAATACGCTCATCGAGTCCACCAGGCAGATGCTGCTGCGGTACGGCAGCTCGGAGAGGGAGATGCTGATGTACGGATTGATGGCGGTCGGAGACCAGCAGTCCCTGAACACGGCGGCCTCGGCCATCTTGGCCGTGTTCTTGACATATCTCCAGCTGTAGTCGTCGAAGAGTATTATCTGAAGGTAGCCGTCGCCTATGTCGAGGGTGTCCACGGGGGCGCCGCCGCCCCGTCTGAACGAGCCGGGAGGAGTGATGTAGTCCTCCGGGATCATACTCGCCGCAGGCGGGTCTATATGCAGCTCCAGCGAGTCGGGACGGCTCAGAGTCTCCCTCCCGGAGGGAGTCTGCGCGGGCAGCAGGCACGGCAGGGCGAGAGCAAGACTTGTCAGCAGCCTTCTCATCACGATCTCTCGGCCCCGAATCTGTCCCTGAGCAGCTCCTCCGTCTCGGTTATGATGCTCTTCAGGGTGTCCTCCGTGTGCGCCTCGCAGATGAAGCGGAGATATGGCTCGGTGTTGGAAGGGCGTATGTTGAACCACCAGCCGTCGAACTCCAGCCTGTAGCCGTCGAAGTCCATCGTGCGGAGCGGCTTCTGCTTCGCGGCGAAGTGCTCGCGCACGGCCTCCATTGCGGCGGCCTTGTCTTCGACGCGGAAGTTGATCTCGCCCGAGTTGTAGTAGGAGTCCATCGAGTCTATCTGCTCGCTCAGGCTGATCCCGCGCTTCTTGAGCTCGGAGACTATGTTCAGCACTATCAGCGACGAGAGCAGTCCGCTGTCGGAGTAGAAGAAGTCCTTATAGTAGTAGTGTCCCGCAAGCTCGCCGCCCCAGAGCCCGTCAATCTCGCGGAGTTTCGGCGCCGCGAACGCCCGGCCCACCTTCCAGGTGTGCAGCTCGGCCCCGTAGCGCTCCAGAAACTCGCCCACTGACTTGGAACTGCGGATCTCCTGCAGCACGCGCGGGCTCTTCGCCCCCTTCATATCGCAGAAGTATATGGCCATCAGGGCGATGACCAGATCCGGCGCGACAAATCTCGCCTTGTCGTCCACAAACATCACCCGGTCGGCGTCGCCGTCGAAGATGAGTCCTATGTCGGCCCCGGAGGAGCGCACCTTCTCCTTCAGCGGCTCGACGTTCTTTGCCACGAGCGGGTTGGGGTCGTGGTTGGGGAAGCGCCCGTCGATGGTGTCGAAGATATACTCCGGACCGTCGCCGAAAACCTGCTTGGCGAAGAGGTTGGACATCCCGTTGGAGAGGTCGAATGCAATCTTCAGGTTGCCGTAGTCGCCCTTGAACCGTCTCATATATTCAAGGTATTCGTCCAGGATGTCTATCCTGTGCAGCTCTCCCCGGCGCTCCGCCGCAGTCGTAGGCTCGCCTGCCTCGATCCAGTCCCTGATCTGCCCGAGTCCGCTCTCCAGCCCCACCGGCAGCGCGTCCTCGCGGCTCACTTTCATACCGTTGTACTGCGGAGGGTTGTGGCTGGCGGTGATCTGCACGGAGGCCTTGAAGCCGTGCATCGCCGTGCCGAAATAGACCATCGGCGTGCTGCTCAGCCCGATGTCCCAGACGTCTGAGCCGGCATCGAGTATGCCCTGCACCAGACTGTCCCTGACGGCTTCGGACGAGACTCTGCAGTCGCGTCCCACCAGCACCTTGTCCGCTCCGAGCAGACGCGGGATGAAGTAACCGATCTTGTATGCAAGCGCATCCGTGAGGTCCACTCCGTAGATCCCCCGGATATCATAAGCGTGAAATGCTCCCATAATACTATGTGGTTGGTTATTTGAGTTTTGTCTTATATGACGCCCCGACTCTCCCGAGGGCTATGTTTTGAAGCTTGCGCGACAGCATCTTGCGGCGTATCGGGGCCACGAGGTCCGTGAATATGACCCCGTCGAGGTGGGAGAATTCGTGCTGGACCATACGGCTCGCAAACTTGTCGAAAGTCTCGCGCCGCCGCTCCAGATCCTCGTCGTAGTACTCGACCTCTATGGCTTCCGGCCTGCGCACTTCGGCATAGATGCCCGGCACGCTGAGGCAGCCCTCGTCATATTCGCACTCCTCCTTGCTCTCGGAGAGCACCACCGGGTTGATGAAAGTGCGCCTGAAGCCCTTGAGATATGGATATATGTCCGACATCACATCCCCGTCGACCACCGCCACCCGGAGGCTCACTCCGATCTGCGGAGCGGCGAGCCCGCAGCCCTCGGAGGCTGCGAGAGTCTCCTTGAGGTCCGCCACGAGCGATTTGAGGTATTCTCTGTCGTTGAGGTCCGCTTCCGCCGCCTTTTCGCGCAGCACTGCGGAGCCGTAGAGGTAGATAGGCTGTATCATCGTTATTTCTTCTTGTCGAGGTAGCTCTGCAAAATTATTGCCGCGCTGATCTTGTCCACCGAGTTTTTGTCGCGCCGCACGCTCTTCTTCATCCCCCCGTCTATCATCGCCCTGTGCGCCAGCACCGAGGTGAAACGCTCGTCCTCGAGGACTATCATGGTCTGCGGGAACGCCTTCCGGAGCTGCGCGAGAAACCTGTCCACGTCCGGTGCGCACTGGGCCGGAGCCCCGTTGAGATTGAGCGGGTAGCCGACCACGAAGCACTCTACGGTCTCGGTGGCCGAGTATTTTTGGAGATATTCTATTATCTTTGCAGAGGGAACGGTTTCTGCGGGAGATGCGAAGATGCCGAGAGGGTCACTGACCGCGACCCCCACTCTGGCCTTGCCGTAATCAATCCCGACAGTTCTTTTCATTACTGCGAAATTAAGTAAAAAGTATGGGACGACAAAATCCGGACAGGAGAGACAAGGTCTACAGGCTGACGCTTGCGGACAACCAAACCCATAGAAGCATACGCTCGGTCATCTTCACCAAGCTGCGCTTCATCACTTTCGCGACAACGGTAGTGGTGGTGTTCATCCTCTTGATATACTGCATCATAGCCTTCACTCCGCTGCGCCTTGCGGTGCCGGGCTACCCGGATGCGAACTTCAAGAAGACGGCCCTCTCCAACGCCATCAAGATAGACTCCCTCGAGAGCGCGGTCACCCGTTGGAATCTCTACGCCGACAACCTCAGCCGCGTGCTGGCGGGGGAGGGTACGATAGAGCTCGACAGCGTGCCGGGCGGCAATTCGGTGAGATATCTCTCCTCCAAACCGGCCTCGGTCCTCCGCGAGCGCGACTCTCTGCTTCGCGAGACCGTGCGCGGCGAAGAGAAGTTCGGGGTCAGCTCCGCTTCGTCCAAGCCGCTCCCTGTCGAGGGACTGCACTTCTTCACACCGGTCAAGGGCGTGGTGGTCGGGAGCTTTGACGCCGTGACCCATCCCGCCATCGACATCGCCGCGCCGTCCGGCACGGTGGTCAGCGCCACCCTTGACGGGGTGGTGATCTATTCCGGATGGAACGAGGAGATGGAGCATGTGGTCATCGTGCAGCACAGGGACAATCTGATCAGCATCTACGGCAACAATTTCAAGACTCTCCGCAGCCCCGGCGACGAGGTCAAGGCCGGCACGCCGCTCGCGCTCTCCGGCGGGACTTCAGCCGCTTCGGGCAAGGGCCACCTGCACTTCGAGCTGTGGCACGGCGGGAGTCCTCTCAACCCGACACAATTCATAAGTTTTTAGTGAAAAGAAGAATAGCCATACTCGGCTCCACCGGATCGATCGGCACCCAGACCCTCGACGTCATCCGCCGGCATCCGGACCTCTTCGAGGTGGAGCTGATCTCCGCCCGGCGGAGCGTGGACCTGCTCATCGGGCAGGCGATAGAGTTCGACGCGGCGAACGTGGTGATATGCGACGACTCGCGCTATGCGCAGGTGGCCGACGCCCTCCAGCCGCGCGGCATCAAGGTCTGGGCCGGCATCGACAGCCTCTGCGACCTTGTCCGGATGGAGAATATAGACATAGTGGTCGGCGCGATGGTGGGATTCAGCGGGCTGCGCCCGACATTGGCCGCGCTCGAAGCCGGCAAGATCGTGGCTCTCGCCAACAAAGAGACGCTTGTCGCCGCCGGGAGCCTGGTCACCCGCACGATGAGGGAGCACAAGGCGGTCATCCTGCCGGTGGATTCGGAGCATTCCGCCATCTTCCAGTGTCTGCTGGCCGCGCAGGGCAACGAGGTCGAGAAGATCCACCTCACCGCGTCAGGCGGCCCGTTCCGCAGCTGGAACAGGGCGCGGATAGCCGCCGCCACCGCCGCCGACGCGCTCAGGCACCCCAACTGGAATATGGGCGCGAAAGTCACCATCGACTCCGCCACGATGATGAACAAGGGCTTCGAGCTCATCGAGGCCAGGTGGCTCTTCGATGTGGGGGCGGAGCGCATCAATGTGGTGGTGCATCCGGAATCGGTCATCCACTCCATGGTCGAGTTTGTCGACGGGGCGGTGATCGCGCAGCTGGGCTGGCCGGATATGCGCGAGCCCATAGGATTCGCGCTCTCGTTCCCCACAAGGCTCACGGTTGGCAACCGCAAGCTGGACTTCGCCGGGATCGGGCGTCTCAGCTTCGAGGCTCCCGATATGGAGAAGTTCCCCTGCCTCGCCCTCGCCTACGAGGCCCTGCGTCGGGGAGGCAACGCTCCCTGCGCCCTCAATGCCGCCAACGAAGTGGCGGTGGCGGCATATCTCAAGGGGCTCATCGGATTCTACGACATAGCCCGCATCAACGAGAAGTGTCTGCTTGGCCTGAATTATGCAGCAGATCCGGACATAGACGATATTTTTCAGACTAACACCGAGGTAGCTTCCATCGCAAATGGTTATATTGATTAAGACTCTTCAGGTCATCCTGGCCCTCTCGCTCCTGATTCTCGTCCACGAGCTGGGCCACTTCATGTGGGCCAAGCTCTTCGGGATCAGGGTGGAGAAGTTCTATCTCTTCTTCGATGTCGGCGGCAGGGCGATTGCCCGCTGGAAGTGGGGGGAGACCGAGTTCGGCATAGGCTGGCTGCCTTTCGGCGGCTACTGCAAGATCTCGGGGATGATCGACGAGTCGATGGACCTCGAGCAGATGCGGCGCGAGCCGCAGCCCTGGGAGTTCCGCTCCCGCCCCGCGTGGCAGCGGCTGCTGGTGATGGCCGGAGGGGTGCTCAACAACTTCATCTTCGCGGTGATAGCCTATACCGGCATTATGGCCGGGTGGGGGCAGTCCTATATCGACAACAGCGAAAGCCGCATATATGTCAACGACCTCGCCTACGAGATGGGCTTCCGCACGGGAGACCGCATACTCAAGTTTGACGACTACAGCCCGGAGAACTTCGCCATGCTGCAGGCTGACCTCGCGCGGCGCGACGTGCACAGGGCGACGGTGCTCCGGGGCGCTGACACTCTTGACATCTATGTGGACCAGTCCATGATAGGCGAGGTGCTGAGTTCTCCGATGATGTTCGACCTCGCCATCCCCTTCGTGGTGGATTCGCTCGCTTCCGGGCCCAACGCCTCTTCGGGGCTGCGCCGGGGCGACAGGATAGTCTCCTTCGACGGCAACGCGGTGGAATACCTCCAGGACTCGCGCCGCGTGCTCTCCGGGATGAAGTCCCGCACGGTGGAGGCCACGGTGCTGCGGGGCGGCGACACCCTGAGCATCCCGGTGACAGTCGACACGACCGGCCACATCGGGGTCTATATGGCCGCTCCCGCCATCAAGGTCAGGCACTACGGCCTGCTGGACGCGATCCCTGCCGGCATCAAGCTGACAGGCAGCACGATAGGAGGCTATGTGAGAGACCTCGGCCTGCTGGTGCGCCCGTCGACCGGGGCCTACAAGTCGGTGGGCAGCTTCATCGCCATCGGTCAGGTGTTCCCGGAGGTCTGGGACTGGTACCGGTTTATCAACATCCTCGCGCTGCTCTCCATAATGCTCGCGGTGATGAACCTGATCCCGATACCGGCGCTGGACGGCGGGCATATCCTGTTCACTCTTTATGAGATGCTCACGCGGCGCAAGCCGAGCGAGCGCTTCCTCGTGGTCGCGCAGACTATAGGGATGATCCTGCTGCTCGCGCTGATGGTCCTCGCGTTCGGAAATGATATTGCAAGAATTGTTTAACCATATGATTATGAAGAAGATTATCGCTGTATCAGCACTGATTCTCGCTCTTGCCGGATGCAAGAACACCAAGCCTCTCCTCCCGAGCGTGAGCGGCAAGGCCGGCGAGGTCCTCGTGGTGATCGAAAAGGCTGACTGGGAGGGTGCAGTGGGGGCTGCGACCCGCGACCTGCTTGCGGACGAGTGTCCCTATCTCCCGCAGAGGGAGCCTCTCTACACTCTGGTCAATGTGGCTCCGGCCAGCTTCGTGGACCTCTTTAAAATCCACCGCAACGTGGTGATGTTCAATATAGACCCGCAGATCGACAGTGCCGGCGTGTTCTACCGCAACGACGTCTGGTCGCAGCCGCAGTGCGTGATCCAGATAGCGGCATACGACGCCTCCACCGCCGTGGATATGCTCAGGAAGAAGGGAGGCACGATCGTGCGCGCCATCGAGCAGGCGGAGCGCGACAGGGTGATACGCAACACTCTGCTCTATGAGGAGAAGGCGATTGCCGACACCGTCTCCCGCCGCTTCGGAGGGTCGCTCCACTTCCCGGTGGGCTACAAGTTCAGGAAGATCAGTCCGGACTTCTGCTGGATAGCCAACGACAGGCAGTATGTCTACCAGGACATCTTCGTCTACCGCTACCCCGCCGAGACCGACCACCCGTACTCGTCCGCCAACATCATCCGTCACCGCAACGAGACGCTCAAGGCCAATGTCCCGGGGATGTTCGACAACAGCTATATGACCACGAGCTCCTACTTCACCCCGATGATAGAGTATATCAAGTACCGGGGGCGCGACATAGTGCAGACGCGCGGTCTCTGGGAGGTGGAGAACGACTATATGGGCGGCCCGTTCGTGTCCCACTCGTTCTACAGCCCGGACGGCAGGGATATCATCGTGGTCGAGGCCTTCGTCTATGCGCCGCGCTACGACAAACGCCAGTACCTGCGGCAGGTCGAGTCGCTGCTCTACTCCTGGGAGTGGACAGAGGACTGACCGGAGGCCGAAAGGCGAAAAAATTTGTCAAGTCTAAAATAATTTCTATATTTGCACTCCCTATCCGGACCGGGTCCGGACGGGGAGCCGGATGGTGGGTTCGTATAACGGCTAGTACTCAAGATTTTCATTCTTGCAATAGGAGTTCGATTCTCCTACCCACTACAAAATATTAAAAAACATAATAATGGCAAACACAGCTTCAGCAAAGAAAGCCGATCGTCAGAACGAGAGGCGCAGGTTGCATAACAGGTATTATGCAAAGACCACAAGGAACGCTATCCGCGACATCCGTAACACCACCGACAAGGCTACGGCCGAGAAGAACGCTCCGAAGGTATATTCTATGATCGACAAGCTCGCGAAGATCGGCCTTATCCACAAAAACAAGGCTTCCAACCTCAAGAGCGGCATCGCGGTCTATATCAACAAGCTTGCATAGGCCCGAGACAGTTACGGGATGTAGCGCAGTTGGCTAGCGCACCACGTTCGGGACGTGGGGGTCGTCCGTTCGAGTCGGATCATCCCGACAGGGGGCTGACTAAAAAGGACCAAGCGGTCCTTTTTAGCCAGCCCCTTTTCGTTGCCTTAACCCCCGCAGACTGCCGTCTGCGACCCCGACTTCTTCAGGCAAGCACTTCCATACACATACGGCCGTTGTGGTACGGACATTTCCAGAAGCCGGCACGGTCGTCGTCGGTGTTGACGCTGCCGTCGGCGCGTATGCTCCAGTACCACTCTCCGTCCGGGGAGAGCAGATGCTCCCGTATGAACTTCCAGCACGCCTCCGCAGCCTCCTCCCAGCGCCGGTCTCCGGTCTTGAGGTAGCGGTGGTGGCATCCGGCCACGGTCTCCGCCTGCACCCACCAGTGCCGGTCGCCGTCGCGCCTTCCGTCGGCGGGGTCGTACTCGTAGATCATCCCTCCCTCCGGCGAGAATCCCTCCATCGCGGCGCAGGCGATCCTGTGGCAGACGCTCTCGCACTCGCGGGCGACCTCCCTGTCTCCGAGCACTTCAGCCGCTTCGGCGAGAAGCCAGGAGGCCTCGATGTCGTGGCCGTATGAGATGGCGGTGGAGTGCGGGGACCAGTCGTCGCCGAAAAACAGGCCCAGATGCCCGTCCGGGCGCACTATCTTCGAGGTGAATATGCCGATCAGCTTTGCGAGCGCCGCCCGCAGGCGTCCGTCCTTCCAGACCCGGTAGAGACAGGTGTAGGCTTCCAGGATATGCAGGTGCGTGTTCATCGTGCGGGAGTCGTTCTGGTCCTTCTCCGAGAGTCGCACATCCTCTATGGGACTCCAGTCGCGGGCGGCGGCCTCGGCGTATCCGCCGCCCCGCGGGTCATAGCTGTGGCTTTCGATGCAGTCGAAAAGCCCGACCGCGAGCTCCAGCGCCTCCGCGCAGAGGGTGGCGCGGTAGTACTCGGCGAGACCGTATATGCCGAACGCTATGGCGTAGAACTGCTTGTGGCAGTCCTTGGGGCGGCCTTCCGAGTCGAGACTCCAGTACATCCCGCCCAGCTCCCGGTCGATGAAGCGGTCGCGGACTTCGCGGTAGGCCCTGTCCGCGGCGAGCCTGTAGCCGCTCTTGCCGAGCAGCCGGTAGGCAGATGAGAAAGTCCAGAGTATCCGGGAGTTGAGTATCGCGCCCTTGTCTGCGGCGGCGTCCGTCACGCCCTTGCCGTCGATGCGGCCGTACCAGCCGCCGCGCGGGTCTTCCATCTTGGATGTCCAGTAAGGGAGGATGTCGCCCTCCAGCTCGGTCAGAAAGTCTTCAGTGTGCATAACGCTCACAAAGATATCGGATTTCGTCGCAAAAGCAGCATTTCCGCCGTTTTGGAGAAAAATATGTCAAAAAAGTATTACATTTGCTTCAGATAAGCATTATAATTATGTCCGACGCGCTCTCCGAAATCTCCGAACTCGCCCAGAAAGACTGCTTCTACATAGTCGAGAGGCACAAGAAAGAGTTTACCTATCCGCTTCACCGTCACCGCGAATACGAGCTCAATTTCATCCAGAACGCCCCGGGCGTGCGCCGCATCGTGGGGGACAGCGTGGAGACGATAGGGGACTACGACCTGGTGCTGATTGCGGGGGAGAACCTCGAGCACGTCTGGGAGCAGGGGCGCTGCAACTCTTCGGACATCAGGGAGATAACCATACAGTTCTCGCCCGAGCTCTTCGGCTCCAATTTGCTCGACCGCAACCAGTTCGCCTCCATCCGCAAGATGTTCGAGCGCGCCGGCCACGGCCTCTCGTTCGGCGTCCCGGCGATGATGAGCATCTACTCCTATATCGACACCCTCGCGACGGAGACCGACGGATTTGTGCAGTTCGTGCATTGTCTCTCAATGCTTTATGTGCTTTCGAAGTGCGACTCGCGCGAGCTCGCCAGCAGTTCTTTCGCCCGCTCCCCGCGCGACAGCGAGAGCCGCAGGGTGATGAAAGTCAAGGACTATATCAACCAGCACTATGTCGAGGACCTCAGCCTGGCGGATATGGCCGGACTGGTCGGGATGAGCCCGAGCTCTTTCAGCCGTTTTTTTCGCCAGAGGACGGGCAAGACCCTCTCTTCCTACTTGATAGACATACGCTTGGGTAACGCGGCCAGGGCCCTCGTGGACACCTCGGCCAATATCTCGGAGATCTGCTACGCCTGCGGCTTCAACAACCTCTCCAACTTCAACCGCGTCTTCAAGGGCCGCAAGGGGGTCTCCCCCCACGAGTTCCGCCTGATGTACAGGAAGAAAAAAGTCATCATATAGCAGAATCTTTGCAGAATTTAGCAAAATAGTATTTGTTTTGCTTTCTCTCAGTGCGTAATTTTGCACCGTAACCAAATTAATAGCACTTGAGACCAAAAAATCTGATTTTGACTATTCTTGCCTGCACTCTGGCCGCGGCGTCCTGCGGACCGGCACAGAGCTCCGTATCCCGCTTCAGCGTGAGCGGATCCCGCATTATGGACGGCGGCAAGCCTTACTACTTCATCGGCGCCAACGCCTGGTATCTCGGCGACATCGCGGTGAGCGACCCCGTGCGTCTGCGCAGCGAACTCGACTCCCTCAAGGCTCTCGGCCTGGAGAATGTCAGGGTATGCGCCACGGAGCGCAACTTCGAGGGGCTTGACATACTGCTTCCGGAGATGGAGCGCAGGGGGATGAGCGCCGTGCTCTTCCTCAACAACGCCTGGGAGTGGAGCCCGAGCGGCTACAGGTCCTATCTGATGGATGCCGGAGCGGGATATCAGCCGCTCCCCGCGGTCGACGGCTACTGGCCGTATATGTGCGCGATGGCCGAGTTTGCCTGCAACGAAGCGGCGGTGGCCCTCTTCCACGAGCACGTCAGGGCTATGGTGAGCCGCTACAAAGACAGCGGGGCGATCTTCGCCTGGCAGATCTGCAACGAGCCGCGCCCCTTCTCCACTGAACCCGACAAGGTCGACGCTTTCGTCGACTACATCCACAGGACGGCGGCCCTTATCCGCTCGATAGACCCGCACCACCTCATCTGCACCGGCAACGAAGGTGCGACCGGCTGCAACGACGGGGACTACGGACTCTGCCGCCGCCTCAACGACTGCCCGGACATCGACTTCGTCACCGTGCACATCTGGCCCTACAACTGGAGCTGGATCGCGGATGCCGGGAAGAGCGGCGATCCGGGACTCGTCGCCGAGCGGACGAAAGAGTATGTCCGCAGGCATCTTGAGATGGCGTCCGAGCTCGGCAAACCGGTGACAATCGAGGAGTTCGGATATCCGCGCGACGGCTCGGACTGGAGGAACTCCGCCCCGGTCACCGGACGTGACGCATACTACAGGCTCATATTCGACGAGGTGCTCCGCTCCGCACGCGAGGGAGGCAATCTCGCCGGCTGCAACTTCTGGGCATGGAGCGGCCTGGCCCGCCAGACCCACGAGATCTGGCAGGAGGGCGACGACCTCTGCGGCGACCCTTCGCAGGAGGCCCAGGGGCTCAACGGAGTGTATCTCGGCGACCGCAGCACCGTCAGTCTCATACGGGAGTACTCCAGCCAACTGAAATAAACGGACATTGATAACTTTAACCTTTATTAATCATTAAATCGAGTAGCAATGAGAAGTAAGCTATTGACCGGCATTCTGCTGTTCTTCCTCGGAAGTGCGCTGACCCTCAATGCCCAGACCAGGACCGTATCCGGAGTCATCACGGACCAGTCCGGTCTCGGCGTCATCGGGGCCAGCATCCAGGAGAAGGGCACGAACAACGGCACCGTCTCGGATCTGGACGGTAATTATTCAATCAAAGTGGGGGACGGCGCAGTCCTTGTGTTCTCCTCCATCGGCTACACGACCAAGGAGGTCGCCGTCGCAGGCCGGACGACAGTGGATGTCGTCCTCGCCGAAGACACGGAGTTCCTCGACGAGGTCGTGGTGGTCGGCTATGGAACAATGAAGAAGAGTGACCTTTCCGGAGCTTCAGTCTCTATGAAAGAGTCGGATCTCAAGGGTTCTGTCATAACCAATCTCGACCAGTCCCTGCAGGGACGTGCGGCAGGTGTGTCTGCGGTGCAGACTTCCGGTGCGCCGGGATCTTCGTCTTCCATCCGCGTCCGCGGACAGGCTACGGTCAACGCTAACGCCGAGCCTCTCTACGTGATCGACGGCGTGATCGTCCAGGGCGGCGGCAACTCCGGCAGCGACTTCGGTCTCGGAGGCCTGGGCAACGGCAAGGTCTCCACCATCTCGCCGCTGGCCACCATCAACCCCAACGACATCGTGAGCATGGAAATCCTCAAGGACGCCTCCGCCACCGCCATCTACGGTGCGCAGGGCGCCAACGGTGTCGTGCTCATCACCACCAAGCGGGGCAAGGCGGGCGAAGCCAAGTTCTCCTACGACGGGATGTTCGCGGTCAGCCGCCAGACCAGCCGCATCGATATGATGAACCTCCGCCAGTTCGCCGAATTCTACAACAGTATGGTGGAGATCGGCGAATTCTCCGCCAACGCCTACTACGCCGACCCGTCACTGCTCGGCAAGGGCACCAACTGGCAGGACGAGATCTTCCGCACCGCCATCCAGCACCAGCACCAGATCAGCGCACAGGGCGGTACCGAGAAGGTGCAGTACTATGTGTCCGGGTCCTATATGGATCAGGAAGGCACCATCATCGGCTCCAACTTCGACCGCTTCTCCGTGCGCACCAACCTTGACGCGCAGCTCAAGGATTGGTTCAAGCTCGGAGTCAACGCCACCTTCGCCAACACCAACGACGACCTCAAGCTCGCCGACGGTTCCGAGGGCGTCATCTTCTACTCTCTCACCTCGCTGCCTGACGTCCCTGTCTACGACATCGACGGCAACTATTCCACCACGGTGCGCGAGGGATACACCAGCGCCAACCCGGTGGCTCTCGCGATGCTCGACTCCTACAAGCTCAAGCGGCAGAAGCTCACCGGCAACATCTACGCCGAGCTCACTCCGATCAAGCACTTCGTATGGAGGTCGGAAGTCGGATTTGACGTCAGCAACTCCGACGCCCGCACCTACAAGCCTATGGTCGACCTCGGCGGATGGACGCGCAACTCCAACTCTATGAGCTGGCAGAAGAACAACTCCACGTTCTGGCAGCTCAAGAACTACCTCACCTACTCCAACCAGTGGGGCAGGCACAGCGTCACGGCGATGGTAGGCCAGGAGTCCTGGGAGTCCGGATGGGACTACCTCAGCGGCACCAACACCGGTCTTCCGTCCGACGAGATCCACAACCTCAAGCTCGCCACCGGCACCCCGAGCGTCAACTCCGGTTTCGGCTCTTCTGCGATGGCCTCGTTCTTCACCCGTGAGACCTACAACTACGACGACCGCTATCTGGCCACCTACACCTACCGCTATGACGGTTCTTCCAACTTCGGCCCGGACAACCGCTGGGCGGGATTCCACTCTTTCGCCGGCAGCTGGAAGTTCACCAACGAGAAGTTCCTCTCCTTCCTCAAGGAGGGCCTCGCGATGAACAGCGGCAAGCTTCGCATCGGCTGGGGCCAGACCGGCAACGCCAACATCGGCTCGGGAGCCTGGGAGTCCGGGATGAGCAAGATGCCTTCGGCCCTGGGCGACAGCCAGCGTCCGTCCAACATCCCTAACACCGGCATCCACTGGGAGAAACAGGTGCAGACCAATGTCGGACTCGACCTGAGCTTCCTTCAGAGCGCGGTCAACCTCACCGTCGACCTCTATAAGAAAGTGTCTTCCGATATGCTTATGTCCCTTACCCTTCCGTCATATATGGGTACGCACGGCAACGGCTCTTCAGCTCTCGCCGCTCCTAAGGGCAACTACGGCACCATCGAGAACAGGGGTCTCGAAATCACCCTCGACACCCACCCGATCAACCTCAGCAACTTCGGCTGGGACAGCAACTTCCAGATTTCGTTCAACCGCAACAAGCTCGTCTCCCTCGACGGCACCGCCAACGCGCAGCTGGTCGGCTACGGCCAGTGGTCCGACATCGTCAGCGTCACCGAGGTGGGAGAGTCGCTCTACGGATTCTACGGCTACCAGGTGGAGGGAGTCTATACCTCTCTCGAGGACATAATGAACTCTCCTAAAGCCGAGAAGTATCCTTCCGACGGGGCCTTCAACCGCAACACCACCGTATGGGTGGGCGACCTCAAGTTCAAGGACATCAACGGCGACGGAGTCATCAACGAGAAGGACAAGACCAACATCGGCTCCCCGCTCCCTAAGTTCACCTTCGGCTGGACCAACAGCTTCCGCTACAAGAACCTGGACCTCAGTGTCTTCATCAACGGTTCCTACGGCAACAAGGTGCTCAACTACAATATGATGGGCCAGGGATTCAACGGTCTTAACCATATGAACAGCGCCTGGGTCAACCAGCACTCCTCAGTGCTCGAGCACGCAAGGCTCGTCCCTATAGACGCGGCGAAGACCTATTCGAGCGGCTCCTGGTATGACGACATCACCAATGTCACCGTCTCCAACCCGGGCACCAAAGTCCCTCGTCCTACCGTTGCCGACCCTAACGACAACGACCGCCTCAGCGACCGCTATATCGAAGACGGGAGCTACATCCGCATCAAGAACATAACCCTTGGCTACACCTTCCCGAAGTCTCTGCTGAGCAAGGTGAAGATCGAGAACATCAGGGTATATGCCAACATCCAGAACCTCTACACTCTCACCCGCTACACCGGATATGACCCGGAGGTCGGTGCGAGCACGCAGGATTCCACAGGTCTGACCTTCGGCGTGGACAACGGACGCTATCCTTCGCCTATGACCTGCTCGTTCGGTCTTAACATCACATTCTGAAATGGAGGAAAAGACAATGAAAAAAGTTCTCAAATATATCGCCATAGCCACGTTGAGCCTGGGTGCAGCAAGTTGCTCCGACTTCCTCAACCGCCCTTCCGAGGACAGCTATACCACCGAGCAGTACTACACCAACGACACGCAGTGCGAACAGGGCGTGAACTATCTGTACAACTCTCCGTGGTACGACATCATCCGCTACTATATCTACGGTTCCGAGACGATGTGCGGCAACGTCTATCAGGCCAACAGCGCATACAACACCCTCACCGTCAACGGCACGGACGGAGACCTCAAGAATATGGCCTATTCCCTCTGGGCCGTCAATGCACACTGCAACACGGTGATCAACAACATCCTCAAGTCAGAGGGACCGTCGCAGTCCAAGAAGAACCAGTGCATCGGCGAGGCCCTCTCCTGGAAGGCCATGGCCTACTTTATGCTCGTCAGGACTTTCGGCGACGTGCCTATCGTCCACGACAACACCGAGTCCATCAAGCAGGGCGACTACAACCAGGTGCAGAAGGTCGCCAAGGCCGATGTCTATGAGTACGTCATAATGACTCTCGAGAAGGCGATGGAGCTCCTCCCGAAGAATCCTTACATCGGGGTCTACAACCGCATCGACTACTACGCCGCCGAAGCTCTCCTCTCCAAGGTGTACCTGACCAGAGCCGGTGTGAGCGGAACTCTCGACAAGAGTGACCTCGAGAAGGCCCGCGACTATGCGAAGGATGTCATAGACAACTCCGGCAGGACTCTGACCCCTGTCTATTCCGACGTGTTCCGACTCTCGCCGAAAGTCTTCCAGCAGACCGGCGAATGCCTCTTCTCCTGGCTGTGGAATTGCGACCAGGGATACTGGACCGCCCAGAACTCCATCCAGAGCGACGTGGGTCTGACGGGCTTCGACGAGTTCGGCGACCTCTGGGGCGATTGGAAAGGCCCGAGCGTGGATCTTCAGGACGCTTTCGGGGTATCTGCCGCCGATGAACCGGAGTTCAGGAAGTCTCACGACAAGGACAGCCGCCGCGCCGCCACGATGATGATGTTCGGTGACCAGTACAGCTATTACTGGGCCGATCAGGGAGGATTCGACTTCTATCGTTTCTTCTATGACCCGAGCTATTCCAAGAACAGCACCAACGGCAGCTGGGCCTGCGGCTCCGGCGCCAACTACTGCAAGCATCTCTACGGCAACGGCAGCGACCACCTGGCGGCTCTCGGGGTAGGCGCTTCAAGTATGCGCAGCCAGCTCCCGACCCACATCCTCAGGCTCAGCGACATCTATCTCGTCTATGCCGAGGCCTGCGTGCTGACGGGCGATGCCGACAATGCCTTCATCTATGTCAACAAAGTACGTGAGCGCGCCGGTGTAGAGCCCCTCGGCTCCGTCACCTTCGACGATGTGTGGAAGGAGCGCCGTCTGGAGCTCGCCCTCGAAGGAGACCGCTGGTACGACTTCGTGCGCCGCTCCTACTACGACCCGGACGCCTGCATCGCGGAGCTCAAGGCCCAGAGACGTTCCGCTTACAACGGACTCGACGCCGCCTACTCCAATTACGTGAAGGCCGGGGGAGAATATGTGGGTCCGGGCGCCAACCCGTGGGACAACTCCGGGATCAGTTACAAGGGCGACGAGGAGCTCGTCGATGTCAAGGCTTCGATGTTCACTCTGCCGTTCCCTGTCGAGGATGTCGTGCTCAATCCGAACGTCGGATCCGACGTGGCGGGTGTGAGCGTGGACGTGCGCGCAACATATAACTACAATTTCTAATCAAGTCAGGAAATGAAATCAAGAACCATAATAGGAGCTTTGCTCATCTCGGCCGTTCTGTCCGGCAGCCTCGCTTCTTGCGACAGGATCGACTATCCGGACCGCTTCGTCCAGGCTTCCGGAGTCCCTACGGTCCATTTCGTGCGGCCTGCCGACAGTGACGTGGCCATCACGCAGGCGAGCCTTGAGCAGATCATCTGCATAGTCGGGGACAACCTCAGGAGTGTCCACGATCTCTACTTCAACGACCAGAAGGCCATACTCAACACCAGCTACATCACGGACAACACCCTCATAGCGGCGGTGCCCAAGAACCTTCCCGGGGAGGCCACCGACAAGATGTACCTCATCACCAGGGACAGCACCGTCGTCTCCTACGACTTCAAGGTGCTCCTCCCTGCGCCTAAGATCAGCGGTATGTCATTCGAGTGGGCCGGGCCGGGCGAGACCGTGACCATCACGGGAAGCTACTTCGCCCAGCCTATGACCGTCGAGTTCCCGGGTGCGGTTGCCAGTGAGATTTCGAACCTCAGCATCAGCTCGTTCGACGTGGTGGTGCCTGAAGGCGCACAGCCGGGCAAGATCAAGGTCACGACCGAATCCGGCACAGCCCAGTCCCTCTTCGAATACAAGGACAGCCGCAACGTGCTCTTCTCCTTCGACAATGCCCGCCTCAACCACGGCTGGCACAACCAGACCATCCGGAGCGACGAGAACTCCATCGACGGCAACTATCTGCAGCTCTACAACGAGTCCGTCGTCTTCAAGTGCGACGGCTCCGACTGGAACGACGACGGCTACCACTTCGAGTACTGGCCGGGCAACTGGAACTCTCCTGAGACCTACGACGACCCTGAAGGCATCGACCTCACCAAGGTCGTGGACTTCACGAACTTCGCGAATATGGCTCTCAAGTTCGAGATGCGCATCCCGTCAGACCACCCTTGGACCGGCTGCCCTATGCAGATCTACTTCGCGAGTCTGAAGATGTGTACTCTCGGCACGGCCAACAATACCTACTTCCACGACGAGACTATCTCTCTGCCTCGCGTCATGTACAGGCCTTGGCAGGCTACAGGCTCGTTCGATACCGGCGGCAAGTGGATCACCGTATCGTTCCCTATCAGCACCGAGTTCGTATGGGATTGGACCGGGACCAAGGCTTCAGGAGTCCTCTCCGCCGATTCTTTCGCGGGCTTCGAAATCTTCTTTGCCGCAGGCAGCCAGGACGGCGAGGGTACGCCTTGTACTCCTCTTGTCCAGATCGACAACATCCGCGTGGTGCCTTGCAAATAGAATAAGGAGGACAGAATATGAAAAATATACTTAAATATTCAGCTCTTGCAGCTCTTCTCATCTCCCTCGCGGCCCTCTCAGGCTGCCGCAAGGAGGTGCTCAGCACCGACCAGTTCGGCGACGGCGTGACGCTTGCGTCGTTCGCCCCTAATCCGGCGATGCGCGGCGGCGAGTTCCACATCTACGGAAGCAACCTCCAGGATGTGGCCGAGGTGCGCCTCGGAGGCGGCGTCACCGTCACCGACTACACCGTGGTGAAGTCCGGCAGACAGGCCGAGATCACCGTCAAAATCCCTCTCGAAGGGCCGGAGCCGGGGGCGGTCAGCGTAGTCGACAAGGCCGGCAATGTCTACAGTTCACTCACTTCGATGACCTTCACGGAGGCGATGGAGATAGACTCCTTCTCTCCTGCGGAGGCTCTCTCGGGCGACGTCATCACGATCAAGGGCGAGTATCTCAATGTGGTCCGCGAGGTCATATTCGGAGGCGACATAGCGGTGACCGAATTCGAGAGCCAGTCCCGCCACGAGCTTAAGGTGGTGCTCCCTCCTGAAGCCGTCACCGGACTTATCCGCATCGGCGACATCAACGAGATCGCCGACCAGACCACCATCCCGAACATCGTCTATTCCGCGACCGAACTCACCGTGGGCGACCCTACCGTGACCAAGGCCGGGAAGGCGACCTATAAGGCGGGCGATGAGATCACCGTCGAGGGCGAGCACCTCGATATGATCGCCGAGGTCAATCTTGAGGGCGCGTCCCTCGTCGAGTTCTCCTACAGCGAGGATGCGACATCCATCGTATTCGAACTGCCCGCCTCCGCCACCGACGGCGAGATCGTGCTGGTCTCTTATGCCGGCAAGGAGTTCATCGCGGGCGAGATAGAGACCGTCAGCGTCGCTGACCTCGAGATAGTGTCCCTCGCGGAGGACGGACGCTACAAGGCCGGCTCCGAAGTGGAGATCAGCGGAAGCGACCTGGACCTCGTGAGCAAACTCGAATTCACCGGCGCCGAGGCTCCGTTCTTCCTCGATGAGGGCAAGATCTACGCCGAGATCCCGGCGACTGCCAAGGACGGGGCCGTCACCCTGACGCTCGGCTCCGGCAAACAGGCCCGGACCGCAGCCATCGAGGTCGTCAAGCCTGTGATCAGCGCCATCAGCGCCAACGCAGTCGTGGCCGGCAAAGACGAGGTGGAGGTCAGCGGTCTCGACCTTGACCTCGTGACCGAAGTGAAGATCGGGGATGAAGTGCAGGGATTCGTGACCTGCGAGTTTGTCTGCGAGTCTGCGGAGAAGCTCATCGTCAGCATTGCGAGGGAGGCCTATGACGGACCGCTCACCGCAGTCGCCGCCAACGGCTACGTGTCGGCATCGGAGACCATCGAGGTCAGCTACGACGAGGCCGTGTCCATCGTCTTCGACAATCCTCCGTTCAGCCTCGGCAAGCTCATCTCCATCACCGGAAGCAACCTCCTGAAGATTGAGTCCATCACCATCAAGGACAAGAAGGTCCTCGACTATGCCAGCCGCTCCGACGACGCGATGTCATTCGGGATCCCTGATGATCTGGGACCTGGAGTATATCGCCTCGGGCTCACCCTCGTCAGCGGCGAGAGCTTCATCTGGCCTGTGCCATTCGAGATCACCGCTTCCTACACCGAGACCTACATCTGGCAGGGAAGCGAAGACCTCAGCGGCTGGGGCAACTCTCCATATCTCGGTGCTCCTAACGCGTTCCAGGATGCGGGCATCGCCGAGGGCGACGTCATCAGGGTTTACTTCACCGCCTACAACGACTGGTGGCAGTTCAAGAATCTGGCCGGCCACTGGGACGAGCTCTCCATCGAGGAGCTTGACGGCGGAAGCACCGTCAATACCGACAATTTCGACACCTCTTCCGGCTACTTCGCGTTCAACGTGACCGCTGACATCCTCGCCAAACTCACCGATCAGGATACCGGCTGGGGCGGCGCATACCAGTGCCAGGGCGAAGGCGTCATCATCACGGGCGTCAGCCTCATCAAATACGGCGCCACCGAGACGGTGGTCTGGGAAGGCTCCGAGTACACCGGCGACAACTACGAGAACAACCTCCAGATCGGTACCGAGGACGACTGGGTCAACGCCGGCCTGACGCAGGGCAGCGAGATCCGGATCTACTTCACTACCACCGATGCGGAGAACTGGCAGATCCAGCTCTTCGACGGACACTGGAACTCTCTCGGCCCGGATCTCAATATGCCGGGCGGCAGTGACAACCAGTTCAATGCGGAGAACTCTCCGGAGGCCGTGGGCAACGGCTGCATCAGTTTCGAGGCCAACAGCGGCATCTACAGCAAATTCACCACCAAAGCCTGGTGGGGGAGTGCTATCATCGTGCAGGGCAAATTGGTGACGATCACGAAGATAAGCTTTATCTAAACTCTTTATTCCGGAGGAGGGTGAAACTTCCTCCGGGATCCGATTGCGCCGGTCCTGCCGGCACCGACTATGGTAAAGAACAGAAGCATAATGATAGCGGCGCTCGCCGCCTGCGCCCTGGCCTGGTCCTGCGGGGAGAAGCCGGTGGACGCTCCTGCGGCCAAAGCCCCGGAGCTGCTCGGCGTCACTCCCGCCGACGGGACTTCCGGTCTCGTCGGGAGCAGCCTTGACATCATATTCACCTACGACTGCAACGTCAAGATACCGCTCGACCGCCAGGGCGAGGTGAGCGTCAGCCCCTCCGCCACTGTCGACAAGGTGTTGGCCTACAATGCCGACGTGACCGTGAGCGTATCCGGCCTCCGCAAAGGAGAGTCCTACACGGTGAGCATACCCGACGGAGTGGTCAGCGGATTTAAGGACAATCCCGCCGGGGCGGTGAGCACCACCTTCTCCATCAAGGCCGACGAGCCCGACTACGGGCGCAATCCCTCATCTTCGCTCACGGACCCCGATGCCACCCCTGCGGCGAAGAGTCTCTACGCCTATCTGCTCGGCATCTACGGCAGTAGAAGCATCAGCGGCGCAATGGGCGGCACGGCATGGGAGACAGCCTACACCGACAATATCGCCGCCCTCACCGGCATCTACCCCGGCATCGTGGGTTTCGACTACCTCTTTCTGGACTGGCCTGCCAAGTCCTGGGAAGGCTGCCCTGACTACGGCGACATCGCTCCGGTCCGGAGCGCCTGGGAGGCGGGCAACATCATCCAGATCGGCTGGCACTGGACGGTCCCTGACAGCGAAGGGCAGACGGACCTCGACAAGTATTCCTATACGCACCGGACTTTCGGGGTGGAGAACGCCCTCCGGGAGGGGACCTGGCAGAATGCGGTGATGGAAGCGCAGATAGCCAAGCTCGCCGAGTATCTGCGCCTCCTGCAGGACGCGGGGATCCCCGTGCTCTTCCGCCCTATGCACGAAGCGGCGGGCGACTACGGCTGGGGGGCGTGGTTCTGGTGGGGCTACGACGGTGCGCCGGCCTGCGTAAGTCTCTGGCGGCATCTTCGCGACAGACTCCGGACCACCTACGGACTGCACAACCTGATCTGGGTGTGGACGGTGCAGACAAAGCGCTACGGCACACTCTCCGATGACCCGTCGGAGGCCCGCGAGTGGTATCCGGGCGACGAATATGTGGACATAGCGGGGGCCGACCTCTACGAGGCGAAGGACACTGACCTCGGAGGGTTCTTCCGTTATGTCAACAACTCCGTCAAGGGGGCCAAGATGGTCGCTCTGAGCGAGTTCGGCAATCTCCCGGACCTCGACGGCTGCTTCGGGGCCGACGCTCCGTGGCTCTACTATATGAACTGGTGCAACTTCGAGGACGGCAAGCCCGTGCTCTACAGCCGCAACGCCGATGGCACATACGGCTGGAACAACTCTGTCGCAGAGTGGAAGGCCATCCTTAAGCACCGACTGACAATCAACAGGAAAGATATCAAATATGAATAGTCCCGTAAGATATATGCCGCTGACGGCCACCGCTCTCACGGCCTTGCTGCTTGCCATATCCTGCGGGGGCGGCTCCGCGACCCCGGACACTCCGGACATCCCGGACGCCCCTGATGCCCTGAGTGTCTCTCCGGCGGAATTCGCCGCAGCCCCGGGCGGGGATAAATTCACGCTCGATGTTACTTCTCCGGCGAGGCCGGTGGCCGTTTCAGACCAGAAATGGGTCAAGATCACCGACGGGACCTACAAGGACTACAAGATTTCCTACCCGGTCGAGGTGGAGGCCAACGAGACCTTCTCGGAGCGCAGCGCAGCCATCACCCTCACGAGCGGGAGTCTCTCCGCGACCGTCACCGTCACCCAGCCCGGCAAGGAAGAACCCGCCCCGGAGGACGACTTCCTCAGGGAGATCACCCCGGGCGACAATGCCGCCTGGCAGATGGCCTCCCGGCTCGGACTCGGATGGAATCTGGGCAACCAGCTGGACGCACACAACAACGGGGTTGCGGAGGAGACCGCCTGGGGCAACGCCAAGGCCACACAGCAGACATTCAGGAGTTTGAAGACCAAGGGTTTCACCTCCGTCCGCATCCCGGTGACCTGGATGGGCCACATCGGCGACGCACCGGACTACAAGATAGAGGACGCCTATATGGACAGGGTGGTCGAGGTGGTGGGCTATGCCCGGGAGGCCGGACTCAACGCCATCGTCAACATCCACCACGACGGGGCCGACAGCAAGTACTGGCTCAACATCAGGGAGGCGGCCTCTTCCTCCGCACGATATGAGGAGATCACCGCCGAGTTCAAGGCCGTCTGGAAGCAGATCGCGACCCGGCTGAAGGACGAGGGCGACTACCTCATCTTCGAGGCGTTCAACGAGCTCCACGACGGCAGCTGGGGCTGGGGAGGCAACAGGACTGACGGCGGAGCGCAGTACAGGGTCATCAACAGATGGGTGCAGGCCTTTGTGGATACGGTCCGGGAGACGGGCGGAGGCAACTCCGCACGCTACCTCGGCATCCCGGGCTACTGCGCCAACCCGCAGATGACGCTCGACAATCTGGTCCTCCCCGAGGACAGCGCCTCGGGCAGGCTGCTTGTCGCCGTGCACTGCTACGACCCTTCCGACTACACTCTCGAGTCGAAATACGACGAGTGGGGCCATACCGCCAAGAACAATCCCGCTCCCTCCGGCGAGAAGGAGATAGTTGAGGTGCTCGCCGCTCTCAAGGCCGCCTACATCGACAAGGGCATCCCTGTCTATCTCGGCGAGACCGGCTGCTCCAGCCGCGACACGCAGAGGCAGACTCTCTTCCAGAGATACTACTTCGAGTTCGTCTACAAAGCGTGCAAGAACTATGGCATCGCCCCGTTCGTCTGGGACAACGGAGCCAAAGGCACCGGCCGCGAAGCGAACGGATTTGTCGACCACGCCACCGGAGGCTACATCGGAGCGGGGGAGACTATGGTCGCGGCGATGAAGAAGGCGGTCTTCACCACCTCCAAGTCCTACACCCTCAAGTCCGTATATGACAATGCACCAAACTGACTCTGATATGAATATGATTCTGAAACCTATCCTGATACTCGGATCCGCGGCGGCACTCTGCTGCTGCGCCCCGCAGCCTGACAGTCCCGCCGCGGCGCTCCGCGCCCGCCTTAAAGATGCCGCCGACAGGGGGCGCTTCCTCTACTTCCACCAGGACGACCTCGTCTATGGGCACTCCTGGAAGGTCGAGGACGTCGCGGGCGACCCTCTGGAGCGGTCCGATGTCAAGGCCGTCTGCGGGCAATACCCCGCCGGAGTCGGCTTCGACCTCGGAGGGATTGAACTCGGCGACGCGTCCAATCTGGATGCCGTCCCGTTCGCTCTTATGCGCAGGGCCGCCCTCACCCACTGCGGGCGCGGGGGCGTGGTCACCCTTTCCTGGCATCCGCGCAACCCGCAGACGGGCGGCGACGCGTGGGACTACAGTTCCCCCACTGCGGTGAAGTCCATTCTTGAAGGCGGGGAGCACTATGCCACATTCATCACCTGGCTCGACCGTGCGGCCGATTTCATCGAGTCCCTCAAGGACGGGTCCGGCAATCCCGTGCCGGTCATCTTCCGGCCTTGGCACGAGCACCTGGGAGGCTGGTTCTGGTGGGGCTCAAGCTGTTGCAGCGAGGAGGAGTACCGTGCCCTCTACATCCTCACCCACGATTATTTCTGCAAGGAGCGCGGGCTCAGCAACATCCTCTGGGCGTATTCCCCGAACTCAAATCTGACGGAGGAGAGTTTCCTCAGCCGCTATCCCGGCGACGAGTATGTGGACATCATCGGGGTGGACCACTACGACTTCCTCTCCGACTCCCTCAAGAGTATGGGAGAGGAGGGGATAGCGCAGGCCAACGCCTATTTCCGCGAGGTGCTGCAGAAAGATATGGCCCTGCTCGCGCGTCTTGCTTCCGAGAGGGACAAGCTGCTCGCGTTCTGCGAGACCGGCTTCGAGTCCATCCCCGACCCGAAGTGGTGGACGGAGACTCTGCTCGACGCCCTGGAAGGTACGCCCCTGTGCTACCTGCTCACCTGGCGCAACGCCTCCGACAAGCCGCAACACTACTACGCCCCGTTCGAGGGCTCCGCAGATGCGGAGGACTTCAGGGCATTCTGCGCGGACGATAGGACTATATTCTTGACTGACAACGAATAAGATATGGATTTCAACGAACGAATCGCTCTCCTCCGGGAGGAGCACAGGCAACTTGTCGAAAGGAAGAACTCGCCCGTCTATGTGAACGGCGTCTATGAGAGATATGCCAACCCGGTGCTTACCGGAGCCCACGCCCCGCTGTTCTGGCGCTACGACCTCAATCCGGAGACCAACCCCTATCTCGAGGAGCGTTTCGGCATACACGCCGCCTTCAACGCCGGAGCGATCAAGTGGGGAGGGAGATATCTGCTCGTGGCCCGGGTGGAAGGAGCTGACCGCAAATCGTTCTTCGCCGTGGCGGAGAGTCCGGACGGGGTTGACAATTTCCGCTTTTGGGATCATCCCGTCACTATGCCGGAGTACGGAGAGCCTGCCACCAACATCTACGACATGCGCCTTACCGCGCACGAGGACGGCTGGGTGTACGGCATCTTCTGCGTGGAGCGCAAGGACCCCGCCGCCGCTGCGGGCGACCTCTCTTCGGCTGTGGCCTGCGCGGGCATAGCGCGGACCAGAGATTTCGTCGACTGGGAGAGGCTTCCTGACCTCGTGTCGGGTTCACAGCAGCGCAACGTGGTGCTGCACCCGGAGTTCGTGGACGGCAAGTATGCCCTCTACACCCGCCCGCAGGACGGATTTATCGACGCGGGCAGCGGCGGCGGCATAGGCTGGGCGCTGGTGGACGACATCACCCGGGCCGAAGTCGGGGAGGAGAAGATCATCAACTTCCGGCACTACCACACCATCAAGGAGCAGAAGAACGGTGAGGGCCCGGCGCCGATCAGGACCTCAAGGGGCTGGCTGCACCTCGCGCACGGCGTGCGGGGCTGCGCCTCGGGCCTGAGGTATGTGCTCTATATGTATATGACCGCCCTCGACGACCCGAGCCGCGTGATTGCCGAGCCCGCAGGATTCTTCATGGCCCCGGAGGGGGAGGAATATGTGGGCGACGTGATGAACGTGCTCTTCTGCAACGGCTGGATCGCCGACCCGGACGGCAAGGTATATATCTACTATGCCTCCTGCGACACCAGACTGCACGTCGCTACCTCCACGGTCGACCGTCTCGTGGACTATTGTCTTGGCACGCGCCCGGACGGTCTTGCGACCGGGGCTTCGGTGCGCAGACTCAACGAACTGATAGACAGTAATCTCAAACTCATAAGGGAATTTTGAGTTTCGCAAAAGCGAAACACGGTTTCAATGCTTGTTTTACAATAATATTTTTTACTTGCAAAACTTGAGTAATAATATGACAGCAGGTATCAGGACGAGTTTCGGCGAGAAGGTGGGATACGGCTTCGGGGATATGGCATCCTCGATGTTCTGGAAGGTTTTTTCCTACTATCTCCCGTTCTTCTACAGCAATATTTTCGGACTCACGCTGGACCAGGTGGCGCTGCTCCTGGTGGTGACGCGGGTATGGGACGCGGTCAGCGACCCGATGATGGGGATAATGGCCGACAGGACTGATACGAAATGGGGCAAGTACCGCCCGTATCTGCTGCTGATGGCGGTGCCGTTTGCGCTGAGCGGCGTCTACCTCTTCTCCACCCCGGTAGCCTCGCCGACCGTCAAGCTCGTCTGGGCCTATGTGACCTACATACTGATGATGACCGTCTATACCGGCATCAACGTGCCTTACGGCGCGATGCTGGGCGTGATGACGGACAACTCCGACACCAAGACCGTGCTGAGCTCGTTCCGTATGTTCTTCGCATACGGCGGCAGCTTCATCGCCCTCTTCTGCTGGGAGCCGCTCTGCAAGGCTCTCGGCGGCTACGACGCGCCTGCCGGCTGGCAGAACGCGATGATCGTGATTGCGGCATTCTGCCTCATACTCTTCCTGCTCTGCTTCAGGATGACCCGCGAGAAGCTCCACACCGTGAGCAAGGTGTCCGTGGGCAGCGACCTCGAGTCCCTGCTGCGCAACGCTCCCTGGTGGATACTGATAGGCGCGGCGCTCTGCTCCAACCTCTTCAACACGGTCAGGGGGAGCACTGTGGCGTATTTCTTCAACGATGTCATCGGCGCGGACGCTCATCTGAGTCTCGGCCCGCTCAGCTTCCTCTTCTACGCGGGACTGTTCCTCTCCATCGGCGAGGTGTGCAATATGCTCGGCGTGGCGCTGGCGGTCCCGCTCGCGGAGCGTCTCGGCAAGAAGAGCACATATATGCTCTCCTTCGTCTCGCTTATCGTATTGAGCATCATATTCTTCTATATCCCGGTGACGCAGGGCGGCTACTTCTGGATGCTGCTGCTCCAGGTGATCATAAGCATATTCACGGGAGTGATTTCGCCTCTGGTGTGGAGTATGTACGCCGACGTGAGCGACTTCGCCGAAGACCGTGACGGCACGGCTTCCACCGGACTGATATTCTCCTCGGCTTCGATGGCCCAGAAGTTCGGCGGCGCGTTCGGCGGCTTCGTGGTGATGTGGCTGCTCAAGGCGTTCGACTACAATACGGCCGCCGGAGCGGTGCAGACGGAGGGGGCGGTCTACGGGCTCAAGCTCCTGATGAGCTGGATCCCCGCCGCAGTCGCGGCCCTTGCCGTGGTGATAGTGTTCTTCTACCCTCTGACCCGCAGGAAGATGGCTCTGATCCAGGCCGATCTCGCGGTGAAGCGCGAGGGGGCCGTCGTCTCCGACGGCGCTTCGCAGATGACCCCGGACTCCGGGGACTCCGCCCGTGGCGTATGGAAGGGGCTGCCCGCAGCTATGCGCTATGTGTTCATAGTGCTTGCCGTCCTGCTTGTGCTCGAACTCTTTTTCGTGCTTTTCAACTGATGGATTACGGACATTTCGATGACGCGGCCCGCGAGTTTGTGATCACGGACCCTGCAACACCTTGGCCCTGGATCAATTACCTCGGCACGGAGGAGTTCTTCTCCCTCATCTCCGCCACCGCCGGCGGCTACAGCTTCTTCCGCGACGCGAAGTTCCGCCGCCTGACGCGCTACCGCTACAACTCTGTGCCGATGGACGACGGGGGCAGGTATTTCTATATTGGCGACGGGGGCTGCGTGTGGAGTCCGGGATGGAAGCCGTGCAGGACTCCGCTCGACTTCTATGAGTGCCGGCACGGTATGGGCTACACCCGCATCTGCGGGGAGAAGAACGGCCTGCGGGCGAGCTCACTCTTCTTCGTCCCCCGGGGGCACGCGTGCGAAGTGCAGAAACTGACTCTGGAGAACCGTAGCCCCTGCCGCAAATCGTTCAGGCTCTGGTCGTTTGTGGAGTGGTGCCTCTGGAATGCCGGGACCGATATGGAGAACTTCCAGCGCAATCTCTCCACCGGCGAGGTGGAGGTCGAGGGAAGCGTCATCTACCACAAGACCGAGTACCGCGAGCGGCGCAACCACTACGCATTCTACGGGGTCAACGCCCCTGTCGACGGTTTCGACACCGACAGGGAGAGCTTCATCGGGATGTACGGCGGCTTCGACGCTCCGAAGAACGTGCTCTCGGGCACATCCTCCTCTTCGGTGGCGCACGGCTGGAGTCCGGTGGCCTCGCACCGGCTGGACATCACTCTCGGGGCCGGGGAGAAGCGCGATCTGGTGTTCGTCCTCGGCTACGGGGAGAACCCCCGGGAGAGCAAGTTCATCGATGCTCCCGTGCCTGACTTCAACTCCGGATCGGGCATCATACGCAAGGACGACGCCCGCAGGATGATGGCGGCTTTCGCCACCTCGGAGGCCGTGGACAGGGCTTTCGCCGACCTTTGCGGGTATTGGAGCGGTCTGGTCGGGCGCTTCAGACTCTCGTCCGGAGTGCCGGAGCTCGACAGGAGCGTCAATGTCTGGAGCCAGTACCAGTGTATGGTGACCTTCCTTATGAGCCGGAGCGCCAGCTACTTCGAGAGCGGCATCGGACGCGGGATGGGTTTCCGCGACTCGGCCCAGGACCTGCTGGGGATAGTGCACCAGATACCTGAGCGCAGCCGGCAGAGGATACTCGACATCGCCGCCACCCAGCTTCCCGACGGGGGCTGCTACCATCAGTATCAGCCGCTCACCAAGCGCGGCAACGACGGCATCGGGGGAGGCTTCAACGACGACCCGCTCTGGCTCCCGCTCGGGGTGGACGCCTATCTTCGCGAGACCGGCGACTTCTCGATACTCGACGAGCCGGTGGAGTTTGACAACGCTCCGGGCAGCGCGAGGCCGCTTCTGGAGCATCTCGATGTCAGCATGCGCTATACGCTGAGCCATCTCGGCCCGCACGGGCTGCCGCTGATAGGCCGTGCCGACTGGAACGACTGCCTCAACCTCAACTGCTTCTCCGACAACCCCGACGAGTCTTTCCAGACCGCGGCCAACCGCAGCGAGGGCAGCAAGGCCGAGTCGCTGATGATAGCGGGGCTGTTTGTCGTCGCGGCGGGCCGGTACGCCGCTCTGCTCGACCGCCTCGGGAAGCCTTCCGCCGGACTGCGCGAGGCTGCGGCTGAGATGTCCGCCGCGGTGCGTCGCTTCGGCTGGGACGGGGAGTGGTTCCTCCGGGCCTACGACTTCTTCGGGCGCAAGGTCGGCTCGTCGGAGTGCGGCGAGGGGCGCATATTCGTCGAGAGCCAGGGCTGGTGCTCAATGGCCCGCATCGGCGCTTCCGAGGGGCTCTGCGACAAGGCTCTGGACTCCGTCAAGAGACATCTCGAAACCCCCCACGGGATAGTGCTCAACAATCCCGCCTTCAGCCGCTATTATCCCGATTACGGAGAGATATCCTCATATCCTCCGGGATATAAGGAGAATGCCGGCGTATTCTGCCACAACAACGCCTGGATAGTCATCGCCGAGGCCCTTGCGGGACGCGCCGAGGATGCCTGGAGGCACTGGACCTGCATCGCCCCGGCGTTCATCAGGGACCAGCGGCTGCACAAGGTCGAGCCCTATGTCTATTGCCAGATGATTGCCGGCAAGGATGCCGCCCGTCCGGGCGAGGGCAAGAACAGCTGGCTCACGGGCACCGCCGCCTGGAACTGGAACGCCGTGTCGGAATATCTGCTCGGGCTGAAGCCGCAGTTCGACGGTCTGCTCATCGAGCCCTGCCTGCCCGCCTCCATCCGGGAATACCGCATCGTGCGCAAGTTCCGCGACGCCGAATACGACATCACCGTCCGCAACTCCGCCTCCGGACGCTCCGAGTTCATCCCATACTCCCCCGGCCGCCACACGCTCACCCTTGAGCTGTAGGGGCTGGGGGAGACACGCATATCTGCCCGGTGAATCCTTTGTTTTGTCGGGAGTTTTTTGTAGCTTCGCTCAATACTTATCAGATTATGGCGCATCCGTTGGCAGAGGTGTTCGGCTTTCCTGTCACTAATGAGGGAGAGAGAGCGAACCATTACAGAAAAAATAAACTTTGTCCTTTTGGCAACATCGTACCGAATTGCACGAAAGACAAGGTTGAAGCCCCATTGGGAGTATGCAGCATCTTCTATAACGGCGACAGGGTCATAACCTGTCCCGTCAGATTCCGTGAAGACTGGATCATAATAGAGAATGCGGCCAGATTCGCTTTCGGGGAGGATGCCGCCTGGACATCACTGTCAGAAATCAAGTTGCTGGATTCCTTCGGACAGTCCGCCGGAAATATAGATTATGTCGTGGTCCGCTATGACGGGACAAGCGGCAGAGTTCTGGATTTTGCGTCAGTGGAAGTTCAGGGAGTGTACATTTCCGGCAATCTTCGCAATTCGTTCGATGCGTATATGAGCAATCCTTCTCCCGACATCGAATGGCACGGCAAGAATTATCCGCACCCTGATTACCTGTCTTCTTCAAGAAAGCGCCTCATCCCTCAACTGCTCTACAAAGGAGGTATCTTCAAGTCTTGGGGGAAGAAGCAGTGTGTTGTGATTCAGGAGTCGTTTTACAAAACCTTGCGGGAACTGCCGGAAGTTCCGGAAAAGGATGCGGACGTCGCCTGGTTCCTTTATGATTTGGTCTTAAATCCGTCTGACAATCAATACCACCTGAAATATGTCAGGACGGTTTATACTGAATTCAAGCAGGCACTGAATACTGTGATAACGCCGCATCCGGGCAAGGTGACTGATTTTATGGATACGCTTCAGGCCAAATTCGACGAGAAGCAGAATCTCGCTCCGGAGAAGCCTGTCGGGTTGATGGATATTCTTTGATTATGCCGGCTGTTACTGAACGCACTTTATTTGATGACACTCCATTTGCCGTCAGCAGACCGGTGAATGTGGCATCAGTCCCCAACCGAAGTCCATTCAGGTACCCGGGCGGCAAGACCTGGCTTGTCCCTACCGTAAGGGTTTGGCTGTCTTCCGGCGGAGACAAAAAACTCGTCGAGCCGTTTTGCGGCGGCGGGACTGTAGGCCTCACGGCAGTAGCTGAAGGGCTGGTCGGCTCGGCCCTTCTGATAGAGAAAGACCGGGATGTCGCTTCCGTGTGGAGCACAATTCTGAACGATGGCGAATGGCTCGCCGAGCGGATTCTCGGTTTTCAGATGACGGCGGAGAATGTTGCCAAGATTGTCTCGTCCGACCCGTCCGACGAGAGGGAGCTTGCTTTCAAAACCATCATCCGCAACAGGACCAATCACGGCGGTATCCTAGCCCCCGGCTCGGGAGTCATCAAGAACGGGGAGAACAACAGGGGCATATCATCCAGATGGTATCCCGTCACCTTGGCAAGGAGAATCCGGGACATCGCAGGCAACAAATCAAAAATCGTCTTCGTGCAAGGCGACGCGTTTGACTACTTCGACGCGTCGCACTACACTGACAACACATACTATTTCATAGACCCGCCGTATACCGTGGCAGGAAGGAGGCTCTATACCTTATCGGAAGTGGACCACGACCGCCTGTTCGACAAGGTGTCACACCTTCGGTGCCATTATCTGATGACATACGACAACTGCGACTATGTCAAGAGCTTGGCAGACAAATACGGGCTGCGTTGGCGCACGATACCGATGCAGACCACGCATCTGGTGAAGAAAGAGGAGCTCCTCATATCCAGCGATTTCAGCTGGCTGGACTAGCCGCAGAACGCGGATACTCACAGCTTGATATTGCGGGGCGGTGCGGTATGTCTCGTCAGAGGGGCGCTATCGGACCCGGGGCTTCCAGCCGGCGAGGACGAAGGCTGGGTCGCTGTAGAGGGCGACGAGTTTCGCGTCCTTGACCGGGTCGAGCTGGCGTGACCACTCGTGCCTGCCGGAGACGTCGACGAGCTTCCCGCTGTCGGCGTCGCGCGTCTGGAACTCATACATCCTTGCGCTTTTGCATCCGATGCTGCTCCATCCCAGAGGGTTGAAGTGGCGCGTGCTGCAGTTGATGACCACAAACTCCGCGTCAGGGTAGCCCGTGCCGTGGTTGGTGTGCGTGCGTCCGAAGTCCGCCGGCCTGTCGGGAAGTCCCTCGAAGTGACACTCCACAAAGACGTCGCCGTGCGCAGGGTCCACGTTGCGCACCCAGGAGAACGGGCCGCCGTGGTTGTAGAAGCGGCTGCGGTAGGCGAACAGGCTCCCGCGCCCGAGTATGGTGTCGCCGTCTCCGATGAGTTCACACTCCTGCATATAGATGGTCCCGTTGGCCTGGAGCGCGTCGCCCGAGCCGATGATGCGGGTGTTGTAGAGGGCGATCCTCTCCCCGTTGAGCAGCAGGCCCTCGGCCTGTCCCGTGAGGTCGGTCGCGATGGTGATGTCCTCGACGGTGACATCGCTGCAGTTGTCAAGCATAAAGGCGGCGCGGCGGGACGGGAAAGTCCCCGGCCACTCGTTTGTCTTGACGGTCAGCGGATGAGGGTTGAACACCTCGTTGTTGGCATAGTGGACCTTGGTGTTGTCCATCCCGGCTCCGCGGATGATGACATTGCTCTTGTTGCGGGCGTAGACTATCTCCTCGTAGTCGCCCGCCCCTATCTCGATGAGGGTGGTGTCGGCGCAGAAGTCAGGCACCGCGTCGAGCGCCCCCTGCACCGTGTTGAAGTCGGCTCCGCCGTCGCAGGCCACGGTCAGATGCCGCGGGTCCGCAGGTCCGGAAGCCTTGGTGGAGAAGCTCCACCGCCCCTTCTTCACGCCCTTGAAGCCGCCGCAGACCAGCACTCCCTCGTCGATGGTGACATAGTAGCTGTGGCCGTACTCCAGCATATTGTTGTGCGGATAGATGGTGGCGCGGTTGCCCCGGACTATGATAGGGTGGAAGCGGAAACCGTCGGTGAAGCCGCCTATGATGGTCAGCTGCATATCGCGCGGGGTAGGTTCCGCCGTGCCGGACGGGGTGCCCGGGACGGTGTTGCGGTTGGTGGCGACAAACTCGCGGCTGTAGTCGTAAGGGACCTTGGTGTAGTCGCAGTCAGGCGCGTAGGTCCGGCTCTCCGTAAGGCCGGCGGGGATGCTGAGGTCGAGGCTGTCGACGCACTCGCCGCTCTCGGCGTCCCAGATGCGGACAAATCCCGCCTCCCCTATGGACGGGGTTTCATTGAAACTCAGCACCAGATGGGTGTCGGGGTTGACGTTCTCCGCCCCCTTTGCGGGGAAATAATCTGCTGAATTGCAGCACGCAGCCGCCAATACCGCGAGGGGCAGCAGTGCAAGGATGGTTCTGTTGGTCATATGTTTACATTAAATAATCTGACATATCCTCTCCGGCCTCCTCCCGCTCGCGTATCTCCGTGGAGGAGATGTCCACTATCGGCGCGTCGATGATGCGGATGTTGTAGAGGCGGTCGAGCTCCTCCAGACTGACGATGTCCGGCGTGGTCCAGAAGTCCAGCACATAGGGTGCGGGGAAGTGTCTGCACTCTTCGAGCAGCATCTGCCTGATCCTGTGCACGTCGTAGCCCTTGCGGGGATAGACCGTGACCCCGTATTCGCTCAGGAGCCGCGGCGCGTCCCGCCACTTGTGGATGTTCTCCAGATTGTCGGCCCCGATCACGAGCGTGAAATCGTTCTCCCTCTCGCGCTTCTTGAGGGCGTCGAGGGTCTTGATGGTATAGTGTGGGGCGGGCATACGGAGCTCGATGTCGTCCACCCAGACGTGCAGTTCGGGATGCCGCAGCACGGCTTCGACCGCGGCGCGGTAGCGCAGCTCGGCGTTGAGGGCCTTCTCCGGGCCCTTGAGCGGGTTTTGCGGGGAGATGACCAGATAGACCCAGTCGAAGTCGCGGACATTGGTCAGGTATTCCATTATGGCCTGATGTCCGATGTGCAGGGGGTCGAAAGAACCGGAATAGACGGCTATCCGCATAGGAATCCGTTTACGATGGACTCCGCCTCGGCGAAAGTGTCCTGGAGGCGGTCGTTGACTATCTCGCGGTCGAACTTGCCCCGCGCATATCCGATCTCCGAGCCGGCCTTGTCGAGCCGCTCGCGTATGGACTCCTCGCTGTCGGTGCCGCGTCCGCGCAGTCTGCGCTCCAGCTCCTCCAGGCTCGGAGGCAGGATCAGTATCGAGAGCGCCGCGCCGCCGAAATAGCGCTTGAGATTGACTCCTCCCTTGACGTCCACGTCGAACACTATCACATGGCCCTTGGACCAGATGCGCTCGACTTCGCTCTTCAGCGTGCCGTAGAAGCGGTCGTGATAGACTTCCTCGTACTCGACGAAAGCGTCTTCCGCAATCAGTTCGCGAAATCTGTCCGCCGAGATGAAGCGGTATTCCACTCCGTCGCGCTCCGTCCCTCGCGGCGGGCGCGAGGTGGCCGATATGGAGAACTCAAACTCGGGATGCAGCCCGAGCAGGTGGCCCACCACCGTGCTCTTTCCTGCACCGGAAGGCGCTGAAAATATGAGGACTTTCCCCGTCATTTTGTGTTTATTTGCACAAAAATAACTAAATTTGCGCGATTATTGAAAAACTGGTTATTGTTAATATAATTTAATTGTCTTATGAAGGTTTCTTTTAAGGAACTCGGACTTGTGAACACCCGCGAGATGTTCGCCAAGGCCGTAAAGGGCGGCTACGCCGTACCAGCTTTCAACTTCAACAATATGGAGCAGCTCCAGGCCATCATCCAGGCCTCCGCCGAGACCAAGTCTCCGGTGATCCTCCAGGTGTCCAAGGGCGCGCGCAACTACGCCAACCAGACTCTCCTCCGCTATATGGCGCAGGGGGCTGTGGAGTATGCCAAGGAGCTCGGATGGAAAAAGCCTCAGATTGTGCTCCATCTCGACCACGGCGACAGCTACGAGCTCTGCAAGAGCTGCGTGGACTTCGGCTTCTCTTCAGTGATGATCGACGGCTCCTCTCTTCCTTACGACGAGAATGTGGCCCTCACCAAGAAGGTCGTGAAGTACGCCCACAAGTATGATGTGACCGTCGAGGCCGAACTCGGCGTGCTCGCCGGAGTGGAGGAGGAGGTAGCCTCCGAGGAGTCGCACTACACCAAGCCTGAGGAGGTCATCGACTTCGTGAAGAAGACCGGCTGCGACTCCCTCGCCATCTCCATCGGCACCTCCCACGGCGCATATAAGTTCAAGCCGGAGCAGTGCACCCGCGACCCGAAGACCGGCCGCCTCGTGCCGCCGCCGCTCGCTTTCGATGTGCTCAAGGCCATCGAGAAGAAGCTCCCGGGATTCCCTATCGTGCTCCACGGCTCCTCTTCAGTGCCTCAGGAGTATGTCGATATGATCAATCAATACGGCGGCAAGCTTCCTGATGCGGTGGGCATCCCTGAGGAGCAGCTCCGCAAGGCCGCCAAGAGCGCGGTCTGCAAGATCAACATCGACTCCGACTCCCGTCTCGCGATGACCGCCGCCATCCGCAGGCATCTCGCTGAGAATCCGTCTCACTTCGACCCTCGCCAGTATCTCAAGCCGGCCCGCGAGGAGATGAAGAAGATGTACATCCACAAGATTATGAATGTGCTCGGCTCCAACGGCAAAGCCAGATAGTATTGGCTGAGCGTTATCCGTCCAAGCTGCTGAAAGACGCTGTGGAAGCCATCAGCTCCCTTCCGGGGGTCGGCTCCCGCAGCGCCTTGCGCTTGGCCTTGCACCTGCTCCGGCAGCCGTCGGACAACATCCACCGCTTCGCCTCGGCCATAGACCGCCTCGCCGACGAGGTGCGCTACTGCGGAGTCTGCGGGATGATCTGCGACGGGGACGTCTGTCCCGTCTGCGCCGACCGCAGCCGCGACCACGGCACTGTCTGCGTCGTGGAGAGCGTGCGGGATGTGATGAGCATAGAGGACACCGGACAGTACCGCGGAGTGTACCACGTGCTCGGCGGGATCATCTCCCCGATCAACGGGGTGGGGCCTTCGGACCTCAATATCGCGGCTCTCGTGGAGCGGCTCAAGGGGGCGGAGAGACCCTCTGAAGTCATACTCGCGCTGAGCGGGGACGTGGAGGGGGAGACGACTTCGTTCTATATCTATCGTCAGATTGAGAGTTCCGGGGTCAAGGTCTCGACTCTCGCGAGAGGTCTCGGATTCGGCGACAATCTCGAATACGCCGACTCGCTGACTCTCGGGCGCTCGATTCTCAACCGTCAGCTGTTCAAGCCATAGTATTCCCGCTCTGCCGCCGGCGCCGCGGGGGCTCCCGTCCATCCTGGGGGCCGAATCGTGGACGGGAAGGGCTGTCAGACTACGAAACTTATACCGATCCCGATAAGGATGAGCCCGCCGATGATTTCGGCCCATTTGCCGAAGTGGTGACCTATCCTGTGCCCGCCGCAGATACCGGCGGCAACCGAAGCCAGAGTCACGGCGAAGACTGCCGCGGCGAGCGGCCAGATGCTCTTCTCCGCGTCCCGCTCCATCGACTGGGCGACCCCGACCGTCAGCGCATCGATGCTGGTGGCGACGCCCCCTATGACTATATTCTTCAACCCGTTGAGGTTATGCTCCTCGCACCGGTCCTTCACGCCTTCCAGCACCATCGAGCCGCCGACATAGGCGAGCAGCACGCAGCCGATGATGTGCGAGATTCTGTGGACCAGCTCGACGAAGAGCCCGCCGACCAACCAGCCGGCAAGCAACAGGCCGGTCTGGATCAGCGCGAACGACAGCGCGACCGAGGCCACGCTCCTGAACTCTGTCTTCCCAAGAGTGACGCTCGAACACACTGCCACGGCGAAACAGTCGGCGCAGAGCGACACGGCTGTGAGTATCGGTTCAATAAGATCCATTTCTCCGTACTTCAGGCCGGCAAAGATAGTGGTTTTTTGGGAATAATTCTTAACTTTGCAGGCTTGCTTCTCCGTATGCAGGCGCCAAGGTACGGGATCCTTAAAAGGCTAAGGCTTATGATCAAGATTTTCTACAGGCAGGGAGCTGAGATAGTTTTCGCCCGGTCTGAAGCGGAGTTTGCTGCTATCAGCAAAGAAAATGTCCTCTGGATAGACCTCCTGCAGCCGTCGGGAGAGCAGAAGAGGGCCGTGGAAGCATATCTGGGCACCGAGATCCAGAACCGCGCCGAGGTCGAGGAGATCGAGAGCTCATCCCGTTTCTCCGAGGAGGGCGGGGTGGTCTTCGCCAACACCAACTTCCTTTCGCCTGCGGACGACGAGATGCTGATGGATCCTGTCTCGTTCATCATCGCCGGCGGTATCCTGACCACCGTCCGGGAGATGCCCCTCCGCTCCATCGACACCCTTCAGCTCAAGGTTCAGGCCCTCCCGGACCAGTTTCCGGACGGCTTCTCGGTATTCCTCGCGATTATGGACAGGCGGGTCGACCTCGACGCCGACATCGTCGAGCTGATCGCCAAGGATGTGTCCCAGTTCAGCAAGCGCATCAACCAGATGGAGGACATCAACGTCAAGTTCCTTCTGGATATCAACCAGCTGCAGCAGAACGCGATGAACGTGCGCGAGAACATAGTGGACAAGCAGCGCCTCATCTCCAACGTGCTCAAGAGCCGCCTCTGCCCCAAGGATCCGGACTTCCGGGAGGATATGGGCATCATCCTCCAGGACATAGCGTCCCTGATCAACCACATCACGTTCACCTTCGAGAGGCTCGAATATATGCAGGACACCGTGGTCGGCATCATCAACCTCGACCAGAACCGGATAATGAAGATATTCACCTTCGTCTCCCTCCTCCTTATGCCTGCCACGCTCGTGGCGAGCTTCTACGGGATGAACGTCGCCCTTCCCCTCGCCGGCCTGCCGCTGGCCTGGGTGTTGATCGCGGCCCTGATGCTCGCGCTGGTGCTGGGCATCTGGTTTGTGTTCAAACGCAAGAAAATGCTTTGATTGTCAGAATTTTCTTGCTATATTTGCGCGCTTTTGTCCCGGGTCTTCCGGGCGGCACAATACATAATGTCAAACCAATAGTTTGTTCTTGATTACAAATGGGTAAATTCGAAATCAAGCTGGCGGGCAACGGCCAGTACTATTTCAATCTCAAGGCAGGCAACGGACAGGTGATACTCTCATCCGAGATGTACACCACCCTCAAGGCTTGCGAGAACGGAATAGCTTCAGTAAAGAAAAACGCGGGCGACGAGTCCCGCTACGAACTCAGAGAGACTGAGAGCGGAAAGTATCACTTCAACCTCAAGGCCGCCAACCATCAGGTCATCGGCTCAAGCCAGATGTACGAGTCCGAGGACGGCGCCAGGAAAGGCATCGCCTCAGTCGCGAGCAACGCTCCTGAAGCCGAGGTCACCTCCGAGGTCGAGGAGAAGGCTGCCGAGGTAGCGGAGGCCGCGTCCGAAACGATAAAGGAGGAGGCTGCGCCTGCAGCCGAGGAGGCCGCTCCCGTAAAGGAAGAGGCCGCTCCGATGCAGGAGGAAGCCGCCCCCGTAAAGGAGGAGACCGCTCCCGTAAAGGAAGAAGCCGCTCCGGTGCAGGAGGAGGCCGCTCCTGCCGCAGAGGCCCCCAAGGCTCCGAAGGCGGAGAAGAAGAGCTCCATCCTCAACGCTTCGGTGAAGCCTGAGGACTTCGACTGGGACGCTTTCGAGGGCGGCGACGTCTATGGAAGCGACGACCGCAAGGCCATCGAGGAAGCATACGACAAGACCCTCTCCAAGGTGGTGGAGAACGAAGTCGTCGAGGGTGAGGTCACCGCGCTCAACAAGCGTGAGGTGGTGGTGACCATCGGCGGCAAGAGCGAGGGCGTCATCCCCGTCTCCGAGTTCCGCTACGATCCTGACCTCAAGGTCGGCGACAAGGTTGAAGTCTATGTGGAGTCCGCCGAGGACAAGAAGGGCCAGCTCGTGCTCTCCCACCGCAAGGCGCGCACCCTCAAGTCCTGGGACAGGGTCAACGAGGCGTTCGAGAACGACGAGATCGTCAAGGGCTTCGTCAAGACCCGCACCAAGGGCGGTATGATAGTCGACGTGTTCGGCATCGAGGCGTTCCTTCCGGGTTCCCAGATCGACATCAAGCCTATCCGTGACTACGACCAGTTCGTAAACCAGAATATCGACTGCAAGATCGTCAAGATCAACCAGGAGTTCCGCAACGTGGTAGTGTCCCACAAGGCTCTCCTTGAGGCGGAGCAGGAGCAGAAGAGGGCCGAGCTCATCAGCAAGCTCGAGAAAGGCCAGATCCTCGAGGGTGTCGTCAAGAACATCACCAACTACGGCGTGTTCGTAGACCTCGGCGGAGTGGACGGTCTCATCCACATCACCGACCTCTCCTGGGGCAGGGTCAACCATCCGGAGGAAGTCGTCTCCCTCGACGAGAAGATCAAGGTCGTCGTGCTCGACTTCAATGAGCAGCAGAAGAGGATCGCCCTCGGTCTGAAGCAGCTCACCCCGCATCCTTGGGACAAGCTCAATCCTGACCTCAAGGTAGGCGACAGGGTCAAGGGCAAGGTCATCCTCATCGCCGACTACGGCGCGTTCGTCGAGATTGAGCCGGGCGTGGAGGGTCTCGTACACGTCTCCGAGATGTCCTGGTCTCCGCGTCTGCACTCCGCACAGGAGTTCCTCAAGGCCGGCGACGAGGTTGAGGCCCAGATCCTCAGCATCGACCGCGAGGCCCGCAAGATCTCCCTCGGTCTGAAGCAGCTCACCCCTAACCCTTGGGAGAGCATCCGCGACAAATATCCTGTCGGCAGCAAGCACAAGGCCATCGTGCGCAACATCACCAACTTCGGCGTATTCGCCGAGCTGGAGGACGGTGTCGAGGGGCTCATCCACATCAGCGACCTCAGCTGGAACAAGATCAAGCATCCTTCAGAGCTTGTCTCTCCTGGCGACAGCATCGATGTCCAGATCCTCGACTTCGACGAGGCCAACCACAAGCTCTCTCTCGGTCTGAAGCAGCTCACCCCTAACCCTTGGGACGAGATCGAGGCCAAGTATCCTGTAGGCTCTACAGTCGAGGGCACCGTGGCTTCCCTCACCGACAAGGGCGCCAACATCGCCCTCGAAGGCAAGGCCGAAGGCTTCGCGTTCAGCCGTGAGCTCGTCAAGGAAGACGGCAAGCAGGCAGTCGTCGGCGACGTGCTTCCGTTCAAGGTGATAGAGCTTCGCCGCTCGACCCGCCGCATCCTTCTCTCACACCTCCGCACCTACGCCGAGGTCAAGGAGAGGGCCGCAGCAGCCGAGGCGGAGAGCACCAAGAAGGCGGTCAAGAGAGTCAACGCCAATGTCGAGAAGGCAACCCTCGGCGACATTGACGCTCTTGCGGCTCTCAAGGAGAAGCTCGAGAAGGGCGAGTAATCCCTCTCTCTCAAGTATGAACTTCACACTCAAGATAATGGGCACAGCTTCGGCTATGCCCATTTCTGATAGAAATCCAAGCGCCCAACTGCTCTGCGTGCACGGGCGCTTGTTTCTCATCGACTGCGGCGAGGGGGCTCAGCAGCAGATGCGGCGCCTGCACGCCGGATTCCTCAAGGTCGAGGCCATATTCATCTCGCACATACACGGCGACCACCTGTTCGGCCTCTTCGGACTGTTGAGCTCGATGGCTATGTACGGGCGCAGCGGTGATCTGTATATATACGGACCGCAGGCTCTCGGCTCCGTGGTGAAGTTCTACGAATCGTTTTTTGGCGACGGGATGAACTACCGCATCGTCTTCACCCCGGTCAAGTGCAGCTCCCTGCAGACGGTGCATAACTCCAAGGCGGTGAGGGTCAGCGCGTTCCCGCTCAACCACAAGATTGAGTGCTACGGCTACCGCTTCGACGAGATCCTCACCCCGCGCCGCGCCCTCGCGGCGGCGGGGGACCCCGGCATAGTCCCGAAATCCTACGCCTACTGCTCCGACACCGCTCCTATGGAGGGCATCCCGGAGTGGGTGAGGGGAGTGGACTGCCTCTACCACGAGGCGACCTACCAGGACGCGATGGAGGACAAGGCCGCGCTGCGCTACCACAGCACCACCGCCCAGGCGGCCCGCTGCGCTCTGAGGGCCGGTGCGGGCAGGCTCATCGTCGGGCACTATTCCTCAAGGATCGTCGATTTCGACGCCTATCTCAAGGAGTGCACGGACATATTTCCAAACACCGTCGCCGCGCAGGATGGCGACATCTTCGAAATCTAGGGGCCGTTTTGAAATTATTGTTTATTTGAGTTTTGCAAATACCTGCACAATGCTTATTTTTCAACAAATTTTATTACTTGCGAAACTTGAATTGCTTACTTTTGTAGAGCGTTTCCGGACATAGCGAACAGATGAAAAGATTTGCCCTCACTATCCTTGCGGCTTTCCTGGCACTCGCTGCCGCGGACAATCCGCGCCTCGCATATATCAAGAAGTATTCTTCGCTCGCAGTCAGCGAGATGAAGCGGACCGGAGTGCCGGCCAGCATCACCCTGGCGCAGGGGCTGCTGGAGTCCAACGCCGGGCAGTCCCGACTTGCCGTCAAGGGCAACAACCACTTCGGCATCAAGTGCCACAACGACTGGAGCGGCAAGAAGATGAAAGAGGACGACAACGCGCCGGGGGAGTGTTTCCGCGTCTACCCGAGCGTGGAGGCTTCGTTTCGCGACCACTCTGACTTCCTCCGCGGGCGCGACCGCTACAAGAGCCTCTTCGAGCTGAAGACGACCGACTACAAGGGCTGGGCGAAGGGGCTCAAGAAGGCCGGATATGCCACCGACCCGGGCTACGCCGACAAGCTTATCTCGCTCATCGAGGACTATAAACTATACGAATACGACCGCAGGACCAAGGTCAGCGTGCAGCCGCCGCTGGAGGCTGAAGCCCCAAAGGAGGTGCTTCCGGAGGTGGTGGACCGCAAATATAGGGAGGCGGTGCGCCTCTCGCTGAGCCGCAGCGTCTACGAGCAGAACGGCGTGCCTTTCGTCTACTCCATCGAGGGCGAGGACTACGGCACCATCGCCGCCGCCAACGGACTCTTCCTGCGCGAGCTGCTCCGATTTAACGATCTCGATGCGGAGCGTCCGCTCGCCCCCGGCACTAAAGTGTATCTTGCCCGCAAGAAGGCGCAGGCCGCTGACGGGGTATATAGATATGTGGTCGAGGGCGACGGCGAGAGCCTCTGGGCCATCTCGCAGCGCTTCGGAGTACGGCTTGCCGCTCTCCGGAAGATGAATCCGACGCTCATCGGGGTCCGTCTGGAAGCTGGCGACAGCGTCAAACTCCGCTCCAAGTGATGAGGAAGGCCGGTGTGCTCACAATTCTGACAGTGCTTTGCGCTGTCTGCGCGGGCCTTGCCTGCCTCTGGTATGCCGACAACCGCAGGCCCAATTTCAGCCGCACGGCGGAGATCTGCATCTATCCCGGGACCACGGCCTCGGAGGCCCTCGAACTCATCTCTTCCGAGGCGGGAGTGAGGAGCCGCAGGAGTCTGGAGCGCAGCTTCAAGTCAAAGAGAGTCTCGGAGTACCTCACCCCCGGGCATTATACCGTCGGCAAGTCCTGCTCCAGCGTCTATGTGGCCCGTATGCTCAACAACGGCTGGCAGACTCCGGTCAGAGTGACTCTCTCCGGCAATCTGCGGCTCAAGGGGAACATTGCCGCCAAGATAAGCAGTCAGCTGCTGCTGGATTCGGCCTCGATGAGGCGGGCGCTCGACTCCGACAGCCTGCTCGCCCGCTACGGCTTCACGCCGCGCAACGCTTTCTCCCTTCTGATGCCGGCGACATACGATATCTACTGGACCGCGTCTGCAGAGGATGTGCTGGACAGGATGAAGGAGGCTTACGACGCGTTCTGGACTCCCGACAACGATGCTAAGGCCGCGGCTCTCAAACTCTCCCGCAACCAGGTCTCAATACTCGCGTCCATAGTGCGGGCCGAGTCCAACTACGAGCCGGAGATGCCGCTCATCGCCGGGGTCTATCTCAACCGGCTCAAGATCGGGATGCCCCTGCAGGCCGACCCGACCGTAGCTTTCTGCTATGACTATAAGCTCAGCCGCGTGCTGCACAAGCACCTTGAGGTGGACTCGCCCTACAACACCTATACCCATCAGGGCCTGCCTCCGGGGCCCATCTGCGTGCCTACGAGAGCCGCGCTGGAGGCGGTGCTGAATCCGGATTTCGGCGGGCCCTGGGGCGGCGGCAACCTCTACTTCTGCGCCGCTTCCGACTTCTCGGGCAAGCACGTCTTCGCCCGCAGCCTCTCCGCCCACAACACCAACGCCGCCGCCTTCCGGACAGAACTCAACCGCCGCTCCCGCGAGGGGCGGTAGTCTGCGGGGGCCGCAGAGGCCCGAGTCCGGGGGTCAAGCGACCGGTCACTTGACCTTGGAGTCGCAGTACCAGCAGCGCATCACCCCGTCGCCGCTCTCGCGGAAGCGGGGCTGGACCTGCTCATTGTTGCAGATACACTTGAGGTTGGAGCAGTGCAGGGTGGAGTCGATGACAGGCTCTCCTGCGGCGGGCATAGCGTGGGCGGGGTCGTCCTTCCACTCCAGCAGCTTGCATATCAGCGCCATCCTGACAAACTTGCCGTTCTCCACCTGACGGAAATACGCCGCCCTCGGGTCGGAGTCCACCTCGGTGAGGATCTCGTTGACCCTCGGCAGCGGATGCAGCACCGCCATACGGCGCTTCGCCAGCGCCATCCTCCTCGCGTCCAGCACAAAACTGTCCTTGACCCTGTCGAACTCGTCCTCGTCCAGGAAACGCTCCTTCTGCACCCTCGTCATATATAGCACGTCGAGCTCCGGCAGCACCTCGTCGAGGCAGCGTGTCTCCTTATACTCTATGCCCATCCTGTCGCATACATCGTGCTTGATATAGTCCGGAAGCCGCAGCTCGTCCGGAGCGATCAGCACTACACGCACCCCGCTGTAGCGGGAGAGAGCCTTGATTAGGGAGTGGACAGTGCGTCCGAAGCGCAGGTCGCCGCAGAATCCTATGCGGATGCCGTCGATCGAGCCGAGTTCGCGCTTGATGGTGAGCAGATCGGTCAGGGTCTGGGTAGGGTGGCTGTGGCTGCCGTCCCCCGCATTGATGATAGGCACCCGGGAGACTTCGGCGGCGACGAGCGGCGCCCCCTCCAGATGGTGGCGCATAGCGATGATGTCGGCGAAGCAGCCCACCACTCTGACAGTGTCCCGGACCGTCTCGCCCTTGCTCACCGAGGAGTTTTTCGCATCGGAAAACCCCAGCACGTCGCCTCCGAGCTCCATCATCGCCGAAGTGAAGCTCAGCCTCGTGCGGGTGCTCGGCTCATAGAAGAGGGTGGCCAGCTTGCGGTGCGCCATCCTGTCCTGATACTTGCTGCGGTCCGCGATGATATCCTCCGCCAGAGCGATGATCCGGTCGGTCTCCTCGCGGCTGAGATCCGTCGGGTCGATAAGATGTTTCATAAGCCGTCTCTGAATTCGATGATTTTACTTTTCCATTCCGGAGCGATATAGCCTTCCTCCACCGCCACTTCCACGAGGGCGTCGAGGTTGCTGAGAGAGTGATTGACGGTGCCCGCCGCGGCGATCTTCTCGAGCCCCCGGCGGATTCCGTAGGTGAATATGCTGGCGATGCCCAGCACTTCCGCACCCTCCTCGCGGAGGGCCTGCACGACCTCTATCGCGCTGCCTCCCGTGGAGATGAGGTCCTCGATGACGACCACCTTCGTCCCCTTGTCCATACGGCCCTCGATGCGGTTGCCGCGCCCGTGGCTCTTGGCCTCGCTCCGGACATAGCCCATAGGGAGGCCGAGTATGGAGGCGGTGATGGCGGCGTGCGCGATGCCGGCGGTGGAGGTGCCCATAAGCATCCGGCACCCGGGGTAGTGCTGCATCACTATGCCGGCGAGTCCGGCTTCTATCTTCTGCCTCACCGACGGTGCGGAGAGGGTCAGACGGTTATCGCAGTAGATAGGGCTCTTGATGCCGCTGGCCCAGGTGAACGGCTCCTCCGGACGGAGGAATACGGCTCCGATCGAAAGCAGTTCCTTTGCTATTGTCCGCTCCATAATATATCTTACTCAAGTTTAGCAAGTAAAAAAATACTATTGTAAAATAAGCATTGTGCAGAGCCTTGCAAAACTCCGGCTCCCCGCACAGGCTTATAGGTTCAGAAATTCTTTCAGACACCTTCCGTACGCCGCCACAGGGTCCCCCGCAGCGGTGATAGGACGGCCCACGACTATATAGTCCGAGCCAATCTCGCGGGCCCGCGCCGGGGTGGTGATGCGTGACTGGTCGTCCTTGCTGTCCGTCTCGAAGCGGACCCCGGGGGTGACGGTGAGGAAGTCCCTCCCGCAGGCGGCCTTGACCGTCCCGGCTTCGAGAGGGGAGCAGACCACGCCGTCCAGTCCGGCGGCGCGGGCGTTGGAGGCGTAGCGGACGATCACCTCGTCCATCGGCGCGTCTATCATCAGCTCGCCGCGCATCCTCTCCTCGCTCGTGGAGGTGAGCTGTGTGACGGCTATCAGCAGCGGGCGGCTGCCGTCCGTGCGGGTGAGCCCCTCAAGGGCGGCCCGCATCATATCCGCCGTGCCCGCCGCGTGCACGTTGCACATATCCACATCGAGCCCCGAAAGCACCTTGCAGGCCTTGCGGACCGTGTTGGGGATGTCGTGGAGCTTGAGATCCAGGAAGATCCTGTGCCCCCGGGCCCTGATGGCCCTGACTATGTCCGGCCCCTCGCTGTAGAAGAGCTCCATACCTATCTTGACGAACGGTCTGCGCTCTCCGCTGAAGAGCTCCAGGAAGTCCATCGTCTCCCGCCTGCCGCTGAAGTCGCAGGCTATGATAACATCTTTTGGCATATATCGCTGATTTTTTCGATTCCAAGTTCTTCCAGCAGCGCGGGGAGGGCGTCGATTATCTCCGGGCAGACGAAAGGGTTGCGGAGATTTTCCGCTCCGACCTGCACCGCGGAGGCCCCCGCCATCATCATCTCCACCACATCCTCGGCGCTCGACACTCCGCCGCAGCCCATCACCGGGATGCGGCAGGCCTTCGCGACCATATAGACCATCCTCAACGCTATCGGGAACACTGCCCTGCCCGAAAACCCGCCCGCCCCCGCAGCAAGCACGCTCCGGCGGCGGCGTATGTCTATCCTCATCCCGAGCAGGGTGTTGATGAGAGTGAGACCGTCCGCCCCGGCATCCTCGCAGGCGCGTGCAATCTCCACTATGTCAGTCACATTCGGGCTCAGCTTGACGAATACCGGCTTGTCGCATACGGCTTTGACCGCCGCCGTCACCTCCGCCGCGGCGCGGGCGCTCGTGCCGAAGGCCATCCCGCCGTTGTGCACATTGGGGCAGGAGATGTTGACCTCTATCATATCTATCCCCGGGCAGGCGTCCGCCTTGGCGCAGGAGCGGACATATTCGTCGATGGAAAACCCGCTGATATTGGCGATGGCGACCCCGCAATACACTTCCCGCAGAAGCGGGATCTTCTCATCCACGAGAGCGTCTATGCCCGGGTTCTGAAGTCCCACGGAATTGAGCGCCCCGCCGCAGCATTCGGCGATGCGCGGAGTGGGATTGCCGAAGCGCTCCTCCTCCGTCGTGCCCTTGAGGCAGATGCCTCCGAGCCTGTTGAGGTCGAACGAGTCCGCCATCTCCAGCCCGAAGCCGAAGCAGCCGCTCGCCGGGATGACCGGGTTGTCCAGATGCACCCCGCAGAGCTCTACCGAAAGATCCTTCACCATATTATATCCTCCTTTCTGAATACCGGTCCGTCCTTGCATATCCTCTTCGCCCCGAGCGCCGTGCGGCAGGAGCAGCCGTAGCAGAATCCCGCGCCGCAGCCCATACGCTCTTCCAGACTCGCCTCTCCGCCGCAGGGGAGAGAGGTGCAGACCGCCTGCATCATCTTCATCGGCCCGCAGGTGTAGAAGAAGTCATACTTCGGGGCGGCCTCGCGTATGGCGTCGGTGACGAATCCCTTGACCCCGACACTGCCGTCCAGGGTGGCGATGACCGGTTCAACCCCCAGGGCACGGTACTCTTCCGGGAGCACTATCTCGTCCTCCCGGTTGAACCCGAGCACCGCGCTGACCCTCTTGCCGGAGGCGAGCAGCTCCTTGCAGAGAAGGTGGAGCGGAGCCGCGCCGAGTCCGCCTCCGACCAGCAGGGCGTCGCTGGCGCAGGAGTCGGGAGTGAAGCCGTGCCCCAGCCCCGTGAGCAGCTCCAGAGTCTCGCCCGGACGCATCCGGGACATCTGCAGCGTGCCCGCGCCCACCGTCTTGTAGAGGAGGATCAGCCCGTCCGGAGTGCAGTCGCAGACGGAAATCGGCCTCCGGAGGTAGAACCCGTCCAGCGCTATGTCCACGAACTCTCCGCCGCGGACCGCAAGGGGGACGTCGGAGCTCAGATGAAGCCGGAAAGTGTCCCGTGCCACAGCATCGTTGCTCCTGATTGTGTAAAGTATTTTCTGCATAAACTATATTCTGTCTCCCGCATCAGTCCGGCCGGGCCTCCCGTCGTAGACTATCCTCCCGTCCTTGAGCGTCAGTATCACCCGCCCGCGCACTTTCCATCCCTCGAACGGGGTGGACCGTCCCTTCGAGAGGAAACGGCTGCTGTCTATCGTATATTCGTCCCGCAGGTCGACCACGCAGACATCGGCCCTCGCACCCTCCTCCAGGCTGCCTCCCCCGAGCCGGAAAACCTTCCTCGGAGAGGCGCAGAGAGCATCCACCAGAGTCTCGAGCGGCAGCTTGCCGCCCAGCACGAGCGAAGTGTAGAGCACGGGGAAAGCCGTCTCCAGCCCCACTATGCCCATCGCGCTGCCTTCCAGCCCCCGGGACTTCTCATCCGCGCTATGCGGCGCGTGGTCGGTGGCAATCGCGTCTATCGTGCCGTCCCTCAAGCCCTCGATGAGCGCGTCCCGGTCGGCCTCGCTGCGCAGGGGAGGGTTCATCTTGAACCTTCCGTCCTCCCTCATATCGTCTTCGCAGAGACAGAGATAGTGAGGCGCGGTCTCGCAGCTGACTCTCACTCCCCGGCGCTTCGCCTCGCGGACGAGGTCCACGCCCTCGGCGGAGGAGATGTGGCATATATGGTAGCGGCAGCCGGTCCGTCCGCAGAGCTCCAGGTCACGCTTTATCTGCCCCCACTCGCTCTCGGAGCAGATGCCCCTGTGGCCGTGGGCGGCGCAGTAGCGCCCGTCGTGGACATAGCCCCCGCGCAGCAGGCTGTTGTCCTCGCAGTGGGCGGCGATGATGCAGTCCTCGCGGGCGGCCTCCTGCATCGCGCGGAGCATCATATCGGCGCTCTGCACCCCGCTGCCGTCGTCCGAGAAGGCCACGACCTTGCCCTTGAGCGCGGCGAAGTCCACCAGCCGCTCTCCTTTGCGTCCGAGGGTGATGGCGGCGTATGGCAGCACTTCCACTGCGGCGTCGCGCCCGATGATGTCGGTCTCGACCGCGAGATGTTCCGGGGTGTCCGGCGTCGGGTCGAGGTTGGGCATGGCGCAGACGGTGGTGTAGCCGCCCGCGGCGGCGGCCATTGAGCCGCTGCGTATCGTTTCTTTATATGGATGGCCCGGTTCGCGGAGGTGGCTGTGGATGTCGGCGAAGCCGTAGCTCACAAGGCACCCTGAGGTGTCGACGACGGCAACGTCGCTCCCGACCTGCAGCCTGTGTCCCTTTCTGCAGATGACCCCGTCCCTGATGAGAATATCGGGACCGCTTCCCCTGAGCAAAATATCCTGAACCATCGTCGGATTTGACTGCACCGCAATCGCACAAAGGTAGGTAAAAATTTGCTGAAAACGGAAAATAGTTATCAACATCAAATTGTCGATAACTTGATTTGCAGACCCCGAAGCGTTGTTGTAACTTTGCGGCTCGGTAGTTTCATTTTTAGGGTCAGCGATTATGCAAGTCAGTATCATTATGGGGTCCAAGAGCGACTGGGAAGTGATGTCCGCCGCTTGTGCGACCCTCGACGAGTTCGGCGTGCCTTACGAGAAAAAGGTGATCAGCGCCCACCGTACGCCCAGGTTCTTCTGCGAGTATATGGCCTCCGCCCGCGAGAGGGGGGTGGAGATAGTGATCGCCGGCGCCGGCGGGGCTGCGCATCTCCCGGGGATGGCGGCTGCGATGACCTCGCTCCCCGTGATAGGAGTCCCCATCGGAGGCGCCGCTCTGGGCGGGCTCGACTCGCTGCTGTCCATAGTGCAGATGCCTTCGGGGGTGCCGGTGGCGACGATGGCCGTCAACGGGGCCCGCAACGCCGCCCTCTACGCGGTCTCGATACTCGCGCTGCGGGACGGGGCTCTCCGCGAGGCGCTCGACGAGTTCAGGAGGAGACAGGCCGACAAGGTACTTCAGACAGAAATCTAGAATATGGAAGCACGTCGCATATATGTAGAGAAGCGTTCGGAGTTCCGAGTGGAGGCGGAGAGCCTCAGGAGCGAATTCAACGAAAACCTCTCTCTCTCCATCCGTTCCCTGAGGCTGCTCAACGTCTATGACCTCTCCGGCTTCACGGACGCTCTGCTTGAGAAGTGCCGCTACACGGTCTTCGGCGAGCGGGTGACCGACACCGTCAGCGACGCCTGTCCGCTGGAGGGGCGCAGATATCTGGCGGTGGAATATATCCCCGGCCAGTTCGACCAGAGGGCCTCGTCCGCAGTGGACTGCGTCCACCTCATCGACCCGGCGGCGGACGTGAGGATAAGAAGCTCGCGCCTGCTCATCTTCGACGACGACATCTCCGAGGGGGACCTCGCGGCCGTCAGGCGCTACTACGTCAACGCCGTGGAGTCGCGGGAGAAGGACCTCTCCGTCCTCGCCTTCGGCGACAGGGCCGAGGTGAAGCCGCTCGCGAGGCTCGACGGGTTCACCCGGATGAAGCCGGAGGAGTATCCCGGCTTCTGCAGCAGATGGGGCCTCGCGATGCACCCCGACGACCTCGCCGAGGTGGTCGGATATTTCGCTTCCGAGCGCAGGGACCCTACGGAGACCGAGCTGCGCATCCTCGACACATACTGGAGCGACCACTGCCGCCATACCACCTTCACCACTGAGCTTGAGAGCATAGAGGTGGAGGATTCGTTCATACGCCCGGAGATCGAGGCCTCCATCGCGGAGCTCGACTCCGTCCGCAGGGAGCTCGGCCGCGAGGGGAAGAGCCTCTGCCTGATGGAGCTGGCGACGATAGGAGCGAGGTGCCTGCGCAGGAGGGGTCTGCTCGACGACCTGGAGCAGAGCGAGGAGAACAACGCCTGCAGCATCTACGTCACTGCGGAAGTGGACGGGGAGAAGGAGAAGTGGCTGCTGCAGTTCAAGAACGAGACCCACAACCACCCTACGGAGATAGAGCCGTTCGGCGGTGCGGCCACCTGCCTCGGCGGGGCCATCCGCGACCCGCTCTCCGGCAGGGCCTACGTATATCAGGCGATGAGAGTGACGGGGGCGGGCGACATATGCCGGCCGGTCAGCGGGACGCTGCCCGGTAAGCTTCCCCAGAAGCTTATCAGCCGCAAGGCGGCTGCCGGCTACTCCGCCTACGGCAACCAGATAGGCCTTGCCACGACGCACGTCCGCGAGATATACCACGAGGGCTATGTCGCCAAGAGGCTCGAAGTCGGAGCGGTCGTGGGAGCGGTCAAGGCCGCGGACGTCCGCCGCGAGAGCCCCGTGCCGGGCGACGTCATCCTGCTTCTGGGCGGGCGCACCGGACGCGACGGCATCGGGGGCGCGACCGGCTCCTCCAAGCAGCACGACGAGGCGTCCATCGAGACCTGCGGCAGCGAGGTCCAGAAGGGCAATGCCCCGGAGGAGCGCAAGCTCCAGCGGCTGTTCCGCCGTCCGGAGGTGACGCGGCTGATCAAGAAATCCAACGACTTCGGGGCCGGCGGAGTGAGCGTCGCGATAGGCGAGCTCGCCCCGGGGCTCGACATATACCTCGACCGCGTGCCGGTCAAATACAGCGGACTCAACTCCACGGAACTCGCCATCAGCGAGTCGCAGGAGCGGATGGCGGTGGTGATAGCCGCCTCCGACCGGGAGGAGTTCGAGAAGCTCTGCCGGAGCGAGAATGTCGAGTCGAGCTATGTCGCTGACGTCACCGACAGCGGCAGGATGCGGATGTACGACTCCGGAGGGAAGGTCGCCGACCTCAGCCGCGAGTTCATCGACAGCGCCGGAGCGAGACACAGCGCATCCGCGAAGGTGGGCGCGGTGGAGGACAGAGACCCCTTCGCGCTGCATCCCGAGGGGGGCTCCCTCAAGGAGAGGATGCTCTCGGTGATGGATATGCCCAACGTCTCCTCTCAGCAGGGCCTCGTCGAGATGTTCGACTCCACCATAGGCCGCTCCACCGTCCTTATGCCCTACGGCGGGGTCTTGCAGGCCACTGAGACCCAGGTCTCTGTGCAGAAGCTGCCCGCCGCCGGCTACACCGACACCGCTTCGATGATGGCATTCGGCTACAACCCTTTCATCTCCTCCTGGAGCCCCTACCACGGAGCGGCCTACTCGATGGTGGAGGCCTGCGCCAAGGTCGTCGCTGCCGGAGGGGACTACTCGAAGATGCGGTTTTCCTGCCAGGAGTACTTCGAGAGGATGACTTCCGACCCCCGCAGCTGGGGCAGGCCGCTCGCCGCGCTGTTGGGTTCGCTCCGCATGCAGCTCGCCTTCGGCCTCCCTTCCATCGGCGGCAAAGACTCGATGAGCGGCACCTTCGGGCACATCAACGTCCCTCCTACCCTCATCTCCTTCGGGGTCACCACCGTCGATGCCGGCGAGGTGATATCCCCGGAGTTCAAGTGGGGCGGCAACCACATATACCTCTTCCGCCACACTCCTCTCGCCGACAGGATGCCTGACGTCGAGGGGCTCAAGGCCGCGTGGAGCCATATCCGGAGCAAAATCGCCTCCGGGGACATAGTCTCCGCCTGGGCGGTGGGATTCGGCGGCGTCGCCGAGGCTCTCGCCAAGATGTCGTTCGGCAATATGTTCGGCGCCGACGTCAGGATATCCGAAGACGGGCTCTTCAGCTGCATCCCCGGCTCCATAGTGGTCGAGTCCGGGACCGAGCTGGACTTCCCGGAAGCGGAACACCTCGGGACCGTCACCGACGGCGACGGCTGCACGCTCCGCATCAACGGGGTCAGCATCAGCATAGACTCCCTGATGGAAGCCAACTCGCGGCGCTACTCCAAGGTCTATCCTGTCACCGTGCCGGCCTCCGGCAAGGGCCTGCTCTCCATCAGGTGCAGCGCCCCGGCATATAGGCAGCCGTCCTACAGCGGCGGTCCGGTGGACAGGCCGCTCGTCTATATCCCGGTGTTCCCGGGCACCAACTGCGACTACGACAGCGCCAAGGCCTTCCGCGAGGCCGGGGCCGAGGTCCGCTTCGGGGTCTTCCGCAACCTCACTCCGGACGATGTCCTGGAGTCCATAGCCGAGATGAGCCGCGCCATCTCCGAGTGCCAGATACTTATGCTCTCGGGGGGCTTCTCCGCCGGCGACGAGCCTGACGGAAGCGGCAAGTTTATAGCCAATGTGTTGGAAAACAAAGAGATATCCCGTGCTATTGACGGCCTGCTCGAGCGTCGGGGACTGATCCTCGGCATCTGCAACGGCTTCCAGGCCCTGGTCAAGAGCGGACTGCTGCCCTACGGCAGGACCGGCCAGGTCAGTCCGGACTCGCCGACCCTCTTCCGCAACGACATCAACCGGCACGTCTCCCGTATGGTGTCGACCCGCGTCAGCTCGACCCGCTCGCCCTGGCTCGCGGGCTTCAGTCTCGGGGATGTCCACACCATAGCGGTCAGCCACGGAGAGGGCAAGTTCGTGGTCGGGGAGCAGCTCGCCCGCGAACTCTTCGAGCAGGGGCAGGTGGCGTTCCAATATGTCGACCCTATCACCGATGAGGTGACGATGCAGCCCCCCTACAACCCCAACGGCTCGCTCTACGCCATCGAGGGGGTCATCAGCCGCGACGGCCTGATACTCGGCAAGATGGGGCACAGCGAGAGATACGAGCGCAACACCTTCCGCAACATCTGCGAGGAGCTCGAAGAGCCGCTCTTCCGCAACGCCGTGGACTATTTCCGCAAGAGACAAAGATAGATGACCAGAGGAGAACTCATATTCGACGGCAACGAGAAGCAGATCTTCGCGACGGAAGACCCGGACCGTGTGATCATATGCTTCAACGACGTGGCCACGGCGTTCAACAATGTCAAGACCGCCGTCTTCCCGCGCAAGGGCATAGTCAACAACAGCATATCCTCTCTGCTCTTCGACTATCTGCAGCAGCGGGGGATACGCACCCACTTCATCTCCCGGCTCGGCGAGCGGGAGCAGCTGTGTCGCAGGTGCAGCCTCATCCCGCTGGAGCTCGTGGTGCGCAACCTGATAGCCGGCTCGCTCGCCGACAGGCTCGCCCTCGAAGAGGGCACCAGGCCCGCGACGGTCATCTACGACCTCAACTACAACGACTCCTCCCTGAGCGACCCACTGATCAACGACAGCCAGGCGGTGGCCTTCAGGATAGTCAGCGAGGGGGAGCTCGCGACCATCTACAGCATCGCCCGCCGGGTCAACGCCCTGCTGAGCGAACTCCTCTCCCGCGCCGGCATCACCCTCGTGGACCTCAAGCTGGAGTTCGGACGCGACTCCGGGGGGCGGATAATGCTGACCGACGAGATCAGCCCCGACACCTGTCGCTTCTGGGACGAGGCCACCGGGCGGAGGCTGGACAAGGACAGGTTCCGCCACGACCTCGGCAACATAATGCCCTCATACGAGGAGGTCCTCAGGCGTTTAACTGCAATAAACCGTTAAGATATGGCTAAATCATACGAAAGCGCGGGCGTAAACCTCGAAGCCGGATACGAAGTTGTCCGCCGGATCAGACACTGTGTCGCCTCCACCGCGAGGCCGGGCTCTATGGGGGGCATAGGCTCGTTCGGAGGGATGTTTGACCTCTCCTCCCTCGGCTTGAGGGAGCCGGTGCTGGTCAGCGGCACCGACGGAGTGGGCACAAAACTCAAGATAGCGTTCGCCCTCGACAGACACGACACCATAGGCATCGACGCCGTGGCGATGTGCGTCAACGACGTGCTGGCCCAGGGCGCCGAGCCGCTGGTATTTCTCGACTATGTGGCGCTGGGGCGCAACGAACCCTCCAAGGTCGAGGCCATAGTGGCCGGAGTGGCCGAAGGCTGCCGTCAGGCGGGCTGCGCGCTCGTCGGAGGCGAGACCGCCGAGATGCCGGGGATGTACGGGGACGGAGAATACGACATCGCCGGATTTACGACCGGAGCCGTGGAGAAGTCCGCCCTCATCGACGGGAGCAGGGTCAAAGCGGGCGACGTGCTGCTCGGCATCGCTTCCAGCGGAGTGCACTCCAACGGCTTCAGCCTCGTGCGCAAGATAGTGTCCGACAGTGGCTTGTCCTATACCGACGAGATCCCGGAGCTGGGCGGACGCAGGCTCGGCGACGTGCTTCTCACCCCGACCCGGATCTATGTGAAGCAGGTGCTGGAGGTGATCCGCAACTGCGATGTGCACGGCATCTGCCACATCACGGGCGGCGGGTTCGACGAGAATATCCCGCGCGTGCTCCGCGAAGGTCAGGGCCTCGAAATCCGGGAGGGGACCTGGGAGATACTCCCGATATTCCGCCTGCTGGAGAAATGGGGCGGCGTGCCGCACCGGGAGATGTTCAACATCTTCAATATGGGCATAGGGATGGTCATCGTGCTGGACGGGTCCGAGGCCGGCAAGGCCGCCTCCATCCTCGCTTCCCGGGGAGAGAAGGCTTCAGTGATAGGCAAGGTCACGGACTGCCCGGGCGTAAAGATAATATAGCATGAAGCACAGACTGGCAGTATTCGCGAGCGGCACGGGGTCCAATTTCGAGGCCATCGCCGACGCCTGCGCGGACGGGAGGCTCGATGCGGAAGTGGTGCTGATGGTCTGCGACAGACCCGCCGCCGCGGTGGTGGCCAAAGCCGCCGCCCGGGGGATGGAGAGTTTTGTGTTCTCCCCGGCGGACTATGCCTCCAAGGCCGATTATGAGCGGGAGATAGTCGCCATACTGGACCGCAAGGGGGTGGAGCTCGTCTGTCTCGCCGGCTATATGCGCATCGTCTCCGACGTGCTGCTGCGGGCATACGCGGGCCGCATCATCAACATCCACCCGTCCCTGCTGCCCGCGTTTCGCGGCGCTGACGCCGTGGAGCAGGCGGTCGCGTTCGGGGTCAAGGTCTACGGCGTCACCATCCACTACGTGACATCCGAGCTCGACGCGGGCCGCATCATCGCCCAGCGGGCCTTTGAATACGAGGGAGATGATCCCGGGGAGGTGCACCGCATCGGACATAAGGTCGAGCACAGCCTGTATGTGGAAACCATAGCGAAACTGTTGAAAGAGATATGAACCATAAGAGAGCTTTAGTCAGCGTCAGCGACAAGACGGGACTCGTGCCGTTCGTGCGGGGACTCGTCTCGCTCGGCTGGGAGGTAGTGGCCACCGGCGGCACGCGCAAACTGCTGGAAGACAACGGAGTGGGGACTGTCGACATAAGCGATGTCACCCTCTTCCCGGAGATACTCGACGGAAGGGTGAAGACCCTTCATCCCAAGGTGCACGGGGGCATCCTTGCACGCCGCGACCTCCCCGATCATATGCGGATCCTCACCGAGCAGGGGATAGAGACCATAGAGCTGGTCTGCGTCAACCTCTACCCCTTCAGCCGGACGGTCGGGCGCGAGGGGGTCACGATGGAGGAGGCCGTCGAGAACATCGACATCGGCGGCCCGTCCATGCTGCGCAGCGCCGCCAAGAACTGGCGCGACGTCACTGTGGTCTGCGACCCCGCCGACTACTCTGCGGTGCTGGCAGAGCTTGAGGCCGGGGGCTCCACAAGCGCACAGACCCGGCTGCGGCTCTCCGCCAAGGCCTACACCCACACCGCCGAGTATGATATCCGCATCGCGACCTATATGCGCTCGCAGGCCGGTCTTCCGGAGAAGCTGTTCCTCGAATACGAGCTCCGCCAGCCGCTGCGCTACGGGGAGAACCCCCACCAGAGCGCCAAGTTCTACGCCGCCCCCGGGAAGTGTCCATATTCTCTTGCCTTCGCCACTCAGATACAGGGCAAGGAGCTGTCCTACAACAATATACAGGACGCCAACGCGGCGCTTCTCGCCATCCGCGACTTCTCCGAGCCGTGCTGCATAGCCCTCAAGCATATGAATCCCTGCGGCGCGGCGGTGGCCCCGAGCATCTCGCAGGCCTGGCAGGCGGCATACGAGTCCGACAAGGTCAGTATCTACGGCGGCATCGTGGCGGTCAACCGCGAACTCGACGCCGGGACTGCACGCGGGATGAAGCCGGTATTTCTCGAGATCGTGATCGCTCCGTCCTACTCGGAGGAGGCGCTGGAGATACTCTCCTCCAAGAAGAATCTCCGCGTCCTCCAGGTCGATATGACCCCTGACCCGGCGGGGCAGATGCAGTATATCTCGGTCTGCGGGGGGATGCTCGCGCAGCAGGCCGACAAGGCGGTCGAGACGCTGAGCGAAGATATGTGCGTCACCGCAGCGAAGCCTACGGAGGCGCAGATGCGCGACCTCGACTTCGGATGGAAGATAGTCAAGCACATCAAATCCAATGCGATAGCGGTGGTGCGCGACGGCCATACCGTCGGAGTCGGAGCGGGGCAGACCAACCGCGTGGGCTCCGCCCGGATCGCCCTCGGGCAGGCGCGTGAGGCCGGCTGCTGCGAGGGGCTCGTGCTGGCTTCCGACGGCTTCCTGCCTTTCGACGACACCGTCGCCCTCGCCGCGCAGTACGGGGTCAGCGCCATCGTGCAGCCGGGCGGCAGCATACGCGACGCCGACGCAGTAGCCAAGGCCGACGAGAGCGGCATCGTGATGCTGATGACGGGAGTAAGACATTTCAAGCATTAGAAGAGATGAAGAAGGTTCTTGTAGTCGGCGGCGGAGGACGCTGCCACGCGATAGTGGACGCGCTGAGCCGCTCTCCGCAGGTGGGGGAGATCTTCTGCGCCCCGGGCAATGCCCTCATAGGGCGGCAGGCCCATATCCTCCCCATTGCCGACACCGACGTCGAAGCCCTCAGGGACTTCGCGCTCCGCAGCGGCATAGACCTCACGGTGGTGGGGCCGGAAGCCTCGCTCGCCGCGGGCATAGCCGACGCTTTCAGGGCCGCCGGACTCCGCATCTTCGGCCACAGCAGGGCCGCGACCGAGATCGAGAGCAGCAAGGAGTTCGCCAAGCGCCTGATGTCCAAATACGGAGTGCCCACCGCCGCCTACCGCTGCTTTACGGACTACGCCGAGGCTCTCAACTATGTGGCCGGGCGGCCGTTCCCGGCGGTCATCAAGTACGACGGGCTCGCCGCCGGCAAGGGGGTGGTCGTCGCCGCCGATCTCGCGGAGGCGGAGCGGGCGCTTGGGAATATGCTGCTCGACGGGAGCTTCGGCGATGGCAAGGTGGTGGTCGAAGACTATCTCAGCGGTCCTGAGTTCTCATTTATGTGCTTTGTGGACGGGGAGAAGGTCTACCCTATGCCTCTCGCGCAGGACCACAAGCGGGCCTTCGACGGCGACCGCGGGCCCAACACCGGAGGTATGGGGGCCTACACCGGACTGCCTTTCATCAGCGGGGAGGACCGCGAGTTTGCATATAGGGATATCCTCTGCCGCACCGCCTCCGCGATGTGCTCCGAGGGCAGGCCGCTGAGCGGCGTGCTCTACGGAGGTCTTATGAAAACCCCTCAGGGAGTCAAGGTCATAGAGTTCAACGCCCGCTTCGGCGACCCTGAGACCGAAGTCGTGCTGCCTCTGCTGGAGAGCGACATCTACGATGTGTTCGACGCGGTCGCGTCCGGTCGCGAACCCGGGCCGCTGCGCTGGAAGGACAGCGTGACCATGGGCGTGGTGCTCGCCTCCAAGGGCTATCCGGGCCCTTACGACAAGGGGGCGGAGATCGTCGGGACGGAAGACCTGGCCGGTCTGAGGCTCTACTCGATGGGCACCGCCATAAGGGACGGGCGTCTCGTCACCGCCGGAGGCCGGGTGCTGATGGTGGTGGGCGAGGGCCGCGACATCTCTGAGGCCAGAGACAGAGTTTACTCCGGGATTGCCCGCATCAAGTGCGACAATCTCTTCTACCGCAACGATATAGCTTATCAGGCAATGGAATGTAAGAAAGCCTCGATCATCGACGGCAAGGCGGTTTCGCTCGCCGTCAAGGACAGGATCAGGGAGCAGATTCCGCTCCTCGAAGTCAAATACGGCCGCAAGCCTTCGCTCGCGGTCATCATAGTCGGTGACAACCCCGCAAGTCAGGTCTATGTGCGCAACAAGGTCAAGGCGGCGTCCTATGTCGGGATCAATTCCCGTCTCGTGACGATGCCGGAGACCGTCTCCGAAGAGGTGCTGCTGGAGATGATCGACACCCTCAACCGGGACGGCTCTGTGGACGGCATACTCGTCCAGCTGCCCCTCCCGAAGCACATAAGCGAGAAGCGTGTCATCTACGCCATCTCCCGCGAGAAGGACGTGGACGGCTTCCATATCCTCAACGTGGGTGCGCTCTGGACCGGCACGCCGTGCATCAAGCCCTGCACCCCGAAGGGGGTCATCGAGCTCATCAAGAGCGCGGGAGTGGGCATCGAGGGCAGGACGGCGGTGGTCGTGGGCCGCAGCAACATAGTGGGCAAGCCGGTCGCGAAGCTCCTGCTCGACGAGAACGCCACCGTCATCATCGCACATTCCCGCACCGCCGACCTCAAGGCCGTCACGCTGCTCGCCGACATCCTGGTGGTGGCAGTGGGCAGGGAAGGCACAGTCACCGGCGATATGGTGAAGCCCGGAGCGGTCGTCATCGACGTCGGGATGAACCGCAGCGCCGACGGCAGGCTGGTCGGGGACGTGGACTTCGACTCGGTCGCCCGCGTGGCGGGCCACATCACCCCCGTGCCGGGCGGAGTCGGCCCTATGACCATCGCGATGCTGATGGAGAACACGGTCGAGTGTTTCATTGACAGGATGCAGCGATAATGTCAGCAGAATACCGGTACACCATACGCAAGTTCCTCCGGGACTGGTCTCTCATCATCGGGATGATGGTGGGGGCGTCGGCCTATCTGATCTATGCCGCCATTCCGGCCCTGCACCCCGCAGGGCCGTTTCTGGAGGCTTTCATCACCCATCTCCAGCCGCTGCTGATATTCACGATGCTCTTCCTGAGCTTCTGCAGGATTGAACCCCGCCAGATGCGCCTGCACTCATGGATGCTCGTCGTCCTGGGGCTTCAGTGCGGGATTTTCGTCTTCCTGATGCTGCTGCTGATACTGTTCCCCGGACTGCCGTTCCGCATCGGAGTGGAGGCGTTCGCCCTCTGCGTCATCTGCCCCACGGCCACCGCCTGCGCAGTCGTCACCGGCAAGCTGGGCGGCAATATGGCCGGGGTCGTCACCTACACCGTGATGGTCAACCTCGCCGTGGCGGTGCTCGTGCCGCTGATGCTGCCTCTGCTGCACCCCTCGCCCGAGTTCTCCTTCTTCACGGCCTTCCTGAGGATACTCTCCAAAGTGTTCCCGCTGCTCATCCTTCCGGCGCTCTGCGCCTGGGCGGTGAGGGCCCTGCTGCCGCGCTTCCATAGCTGGCTGCAGTCTTTCCCCAACCTCTCGTTCTACATCTGGTCCGTCTCGCTCAGCCTCGCCATCCTGATGAGCACCCGCGCCATAGTCCACAACGCCTCGGGCCTGTCCGTCATCGCCCAGGTCTTCGTCGCCTCGATACTCGCCTGCGCCCTGCAGTTCCGGGCGGGCCGTCTGATAGGCAGGAGGCACGCCTGCCCCATCTCCGCAGGCCAGGCGTTCGGGCAGAAGAACACCGTCTTCGGGATGTGGATGGGCTACAGCTTCTTCACTCCCGTGACCTCCGTCGCTGAAGGATTCTACAGCATCTGGCACAATTGCTACAACACCTGGCAGATGTACCGGAAGCGGGTCAATAAGAAATAATTTTTGTAAATTTGCACAATTGTAATCACACCCCATCAAAATGTCATTCGTAGAAGAAAGAATCGCAATGGAGGGCCTCACCTTCGACGATGTGCTTCTGATCCCGGCGTACTCGGAAGTCACACCCCGGGAGGTCTGTCTGGGCAGCCGCTTTTCGCGCCGCATCCCGCTCAACATCCCGATCGTGTCGGCGGCAATGGACACGGTGACGGAAGCGCCGATGGCCATCGCAATAGCAAGAGAAGGTGGTATCGGCGTTATCCATAAGAATATGGGCATAGCTGCGCAGGCCGCGCAGGTGCGCCGCGTGAAACGCGCCGAGAACGGGATGATCAACGACCCTGTCACGATAGACCAGGACCAGACGGTCGGCGACGCGCTCCGCCTGATGCACGACAACCACATCGGAGGCATCCCGGTCACCGACCGCGAGGGCAGGCTGGTCGGCATCGTCACCAACCGCGACGTGCGCTTCATCACGGACACGACGGCATCCATCCGGGGAGTGATGACGTCGGAGAACCTCGTGACCATCCCGGCGAGCAACACCGACCGCGACTACGTCCGCACGGTGCTCCAGCGCTACAAGGTGGAGAAGCTCCCGGTGGTGGACAGGGACGGACATATCGTGGGGCTTATCACCTACAAGGATCTCATCAAGGAGAGGATGTATCCTCAGGCCTGCAAGGACTCCCGCGGGCGGCTCCGGGTCGCCGCAGGGGTGGGCATCACGGCCGACTCGCTCGACAGGGTGGCCGCGCTGGCGGCGGAGAGCGTGGACGCGGTGGTGCTGGACTCCGCCCACGGCCACAGCCGCAACGTGATTGAGCTTCTCCGGAAGATAAAGGCCGCATATCCGGAGCTCGACGTGGTGGTGGGCAATGTCGCCACCCGTGAGGGCGCAGAGGCTCTCGTGGAGGCCGGGGCCGACGGAGTGAAGGTCGGCATAGGACCCGGCTCCATCTGCACCACCCGCATAGTGGCGGGAGTGGGCGTGCCGCAGCTCAGCGCCATCTACGGTGCATATCAGGCCATCAGGGGCAGCGGCGCGACCCTCATCGCCGACGGAGGTCTCCGCTACTCCGGCGACGTGGTCAAGGCGCTCGCCGCCGGCGGAGACTGCGTGATGTGCGGCTCGATGTTTGCCGGCACCGAGGAGTCGCCGGGCGAGACCATCATCTACAACGGACGCAAGTTCAAGGCATACCGTGGGATGGGTTCTATCGACGCTATGGTCGCCGGCTCCCGCGACCGCTACTTCCAGGAGGGCACTACGGACCTTAACAAGCTCGTCCCTGAGGGGATCGTGGGCCGCGTGCCGTACAAGGGCACTCTCTCCGAGACGGTCTATCAGCTGGTCGGCGGACTGCGCTCCGGGATGGGCTACTGCGGCGCACGGGACCTTGAAGCCCTCAAGAGCGCCCGCTTTGTCCGCGTGACCGCAAGCGGTATGGCCGAGAGCCACCCGCACGACGTGACCATCACCAAAGAAACTCCAAACTACTCCAGAGGTGAATAAGATACTTGTCCTCGACTTCGGCTCGCAGTACACCCAGCTCATAGCCCGCAGGGTGCGCGAGATAGGAGTCTATTGCGAGATATGGCCGTTCGACAGGATACCGTCCGACCTGGGCGGGGTGCGGGGGGTGATACTCTCCGGCAGCCCGGCCTCGGTGCGGGACGCTGACGCTCCGCAGCCCGACCTGAGCGGGATCAGGGGCAGGATGCCGGTGCTCGGCATCTGCTACGGCGCACAATGGCTCGCGCAGAGCGGCGGCGGCGAAGTGGCCGCGGCAGGTTCGCGCGAATACGGGCGCGCCACTCTCTGCGTCACCGACCCGGAAGACCCCCTCCTGAAGGGCGTCCGCAGCGGATCGACGGTCTGGATGTCGCACGGCGACACCATCACCCGCCTCCCGGGAGGCACCGGGGTCATAGGATCCACTGGGAGCGTCGAGAACGCCGCCTTCCGCTTCGTCTCGGAAGATGTCTGGGGCATACAGTTCCACCCGGAAGTGCACCACAGCGAGTGCGGCACGGAGATACTGCGCAATTTCGTGCTGGACATCTGCGGCTGCGCGGGCGACTGGACGGCGGAGAATTTCGTAGAGTCCACGGTCTCCTCCCTCAGGGAGCAGCTGGGAGACGACGAGGTGATACTCGGTCTGTCCGGCGGAGTGGACTCCAGCGTGGCGGCCCTGCTGCTGCACCGCGCGATAGGCCGCAGGCTGCACTGCATATTCGTGGACTCGGGCCTGCTCCGCAAGGACGAGTTCGACGAGGTGCTCCGCTCCTATGAGGGGATGGGGCTGAACGTCAAGGGAGTACGCGCAGCGGAACGATTCCTCGGCGACCTCGCGGGCGTGACCGGGCCTGAGCAGAAGCGCAAGATAATTGGCCGCGACTTTGTGGAGGTCTTCAACGCCGAGGCAAAGACCATCAGCGGCGCACGCTGGCTCGCCCAGGGCACCATCTATCCGGATGTGATAGAGTCCTCTTCGGTCAAGGGCCCTTCCGCGACCATCAAGAGCCACCACAATGTGGGCGGACTCCCCAAAGAGATGAACCTCAAGGTGGTGGAGCCGCTCCGCCTGCTCTTCAAGGACGAGGTGCGCAGGGTCGGCAAGGCCCTCGGGCTCGATGCGAAGATACTCGGGCGGCATCCGTTCCCCGGCCCGGGCCTCGGCATACGCATACTCGGGGAGGTGACCCCGGAGAAAGTCGCCATCCTCCAGGAGGCCGACGCGATCTATATCGGCAAACTCCGCGAGTACGGCCTCTACGACAGCATCTGGCAGGCCTGCACCATACTGCTCCCTGTCCGCAGCGTGGGCGTGATGGGCGACGAGCGCACCTACGAGAACACCGTGGCCCTCAGGGCCGTGACTTCAGTGGACGGGATGACCGCCGACTGGGTGCATCTCCCTTACGACTTCCTCGCCGACGTCTCCAACGAGATCATACGCAAGGTGCGGGGCATCAACCGAGTCGTATACGACATCTCCTCCAAACCGCCCGCAACGATAGAGTGGGAGTAGTATCACACATCATCATATAACTATGGCTACAGTACAGAAAGACCAGACAATCTACGATGCCCGCAGCCTCGGCAAGGGCAGGATGACCATCCTCGGACTCCAGCACCTCTTCGCGATGTTCGGAGCGACGATCCTCGTGCCGGTGATTACCGGACTCTCCGTCTCCGCGACACTGCTTTTTGCGGGGCTCGGCACCCTCATTTTCCACCTCTGCACCAAGATGAAGGTCCCGGCCTTCCTCGGCTCGTCGTTCGCATTCCTCGGAGGCTATGCCGCCGTCACCCAGATGGGGGCTTCCAGGGGGCTGGACGTGGCGCAGTCCCTCCCTTACGCCTGCGTCGGGGTGTTCTGCGCCGGGCTCATCTACTTCATCCTCGCGGGGCTCTTCGCCGCGTTCGGGGCCAGGAAGGTGATGCGCTACTTCCCTCCGGTAGTGACCGGCCCCATCATCATCGCCATCGGTCTGACACTCTCCGGCTCGGCCATCCAGAACTGCACGCAGAACTGGTGGATCGCCCTGCTGGCGGTGGCCATCATCGTCGTCTGCAACATCTGGGGCAAGGGTATGGTGAAGATTGTGCCTATCCTGCTCGGCGTGCTCGGCTCATACTTCGTCGCCGCCTGCTTCGGCCAGGTGGATTTCACTAAGGTCCGCGACGCGGCCTGGATCGGTCTTCCGTTCACCTGGGACAACACCGCTTTCGCCGTGTTCAGGAACCCTGACTGGGGGCTCATCGTGGCCGCCGTCATCACCATCGTGCCCATCTCGCTCGCCACCATGGTGGAGCATATCGGCGACATCTGCGCCATCTCTTCGACCACCGGCATCAACTATCTCGAGGATCCGGGTCTGCACCGCACCCTCATCGGCGACGGTCTCGCGACCTCCGTGGCGTCCCTCTTCGGAGCCCCGGCCAACACCACCTACGGCGAGAACACCGGCGTGCTCAATATCACCAGGGTATTCGACCCGGGAGTGATCCGTCTTGCCGCCGTCTTCGCCGTCATCCTCTCCTTCTGCCCGAAGTTCGCCGCCCTCATCGGCGTGATGCCGACCTCCACCATCGGGGGCGTGTCCCTCGTGCTCTACGGTATGATCTCCGCCGTCGGCGTGCGCAACATAGTGGAGAACCGGGTGGACTTCACCGTGTCCCGCAATCTGCTCATCGCGGCCCTCATCCTCGTGCTCGCCATCGGCATCAAGTACGGCGCGAACGACGCGATCGACCTCGGATTTACCTCGCTCAGCGGCCTTGCGGCAGCGGCTCTGGTGGGTATCCTGCTCAACGCGGTGCTTCCGGGCAACGACTACGAGTTCGGCAGGAACAGCACGGGCGACCGCGCCGCCGACCTCGGCAGCGCCTATATCGACGACCCGAACAGGGAGTAGTCATCGTCTCTCCAGACAGTCCAGCCTGTAGTCGGCGACTATCTTGTCGATGATCGCGGAGACTATGCGGAACGCCCTGGAGTCGGCCGTATAGACGGCGGGGATTGCGAAGCTCACGCGTCCCTGCCGTCTGAGCTTCTGGGCGGCGGCCTTCTTGCGCTCGTCGGCGGGGTCATAGACCGCGATGGAGTGCCCCCCGAACATCCCCACGATCTTCATGCACGGCACGTCCGTGTCGCCGTCGCCGAAATAGAGCATATGCGTGAACGGGATGCGCTTCTTGTCGTCGGCGGTGGAGGCGTTGACGAGCTTGTTGTCGCGGGCGCTGAAGATGCCCTTGTTGATCTTGAAGAGATACTGCGTCTTGCCGGTGTAGTCCACCGCTATCCCCGGCCAGACCGCCTCGCCGCGCCCGTCGTAGATGAAGCTGCCGGCGAAGATGTGCTTGAACTCCCCCGCGATAGGGCTGCCCTCGATGATCTCGCGGAGTCCGGAGGAGTTGATATAGTGCTCGACCGTCGCACCCCTGCTGCGGCCGTATTCGTTGACTGCCTCGAACCACTCCTTCACCCCCTCAAAGAGGCGGATGTCCTTCCCGAACCGGCGGAAGTCCTCGCGGCGCAGCCCTATCCCCTTGCTCCGGGCCTCGTCAAACATCAGCTTCATATAGGCGAGCACGTTGGACGCGTCCTGCCCGGCGGCGATGCTGTCGCTCATCCGCCAGAACTCCTCCGCGGTCTTGCCGACCGCCTGGATGAACCCGAATTCCTGCATATTGCCGGGGGAGAGCGTCCCGTCAAAATCGTAGATCAGTGCGATAATAGGCTTCTTTCTCATAAGCAATTCACCACAGATTACTCTGTTTCACCACAAATATCGCAAATATTCACCACATTGCAATGATAACGCTTGTCTATGGGGCGGCGCGGGGGTAGATTTGCACCAAAATCTAAATCAAGCGAAACAATGGAACATTATCTTTCTCACCTCGAGAAGGCCCTCAAGGCGGCCTGGAACCAGCCGGCTCTCTGCAACTACAAGGGAGAGTCGTTCACCAGCGCCGAGCTCGTGAAGCAGATCACCAAGTTCGGAATGATGTTCAAGGCTTCCGGCATCAAGAAGGGGGACAAGATCGCCCTCTGCGCCAAGAACACCGCCCGCTGGGCCGTCACCTATATTTCAGTCAACGCCTACGAGACCGTGATAGTCCCGATACTGGCCGACTTCCACCCGGACAGCGTGGCCCATCTGACCGACCACTCCGACAGCGTGCTGCTCTTCACCGACCAGGAGATCTGGGACAAGCTCGACGTCTCCGTGATGCCGAAGCTCAAGGGTGCCGTCAATGTCGACGACTTCTCCCTGCTCTACGCTCCGGACAAGAAGTTCAAGGCCGCGTACGAGGCTATGGACAAGGCTTTCGAGGAGAAGTACCCGGAGGGGCTCAAGCCGTCCGACTTCAGCTTCCCGGTGGACAACTTCGACGACCTCGCCGTCATCAACTATACTTCCGGCACCACCAGCGCCCCGAAGGGCGTGATGCTAACCTACCGCAACCTCAGCGCCTCCATCGGCTACGGGCTCAAGCACGTGCTCGTCTATCCGGAGGACTCCATCGTGTCGATGCTTCCTATGGCGCACGTCTACGGTATGGTATATGAGATGCTCTACCCGCTCTGCGGCGGCGCGACCGTCTATTTCCTCGGCAAGACCCCGGCCCCGTCGCTGCTGCTCAAGGCTATGCACGATGTCCAGCCGTATCTGGTCTGCACCGTGCCGCTCGTGATGGAGAAGATCTACAAGTCCAAGCTCAAGCCGGTGCTCGGCAAGTGGTATATGAAGGTGCTCTGCGCCATCCCGGGGGTCAACAAGGTGATATTCAACAAGGTCCGCTCCTCCCTCGACGAGGCGTTCGGCGGCAGGGTGCGCTCCTACATTATGGGCGGCGCAGCTCTCAACCCGGAGGTGGAGAAGTGCTTCAGGCGCATAGGCCTGCACTACACCGTGGGCTACGGTATGACCGAGGCCGCTCCGCTGCTCGCCTATGAGGACTGGTCACGCTATGTCCAGGGCTCCTGCGGCAAGATCATCGACTGCATCGAGGCCCGCATCGACTCCGACGACCCTCAGCACATCGCCGGCGAGATCCAGGCCAAGGGCGCCAACGTCACCATAGGCTACTACAAGAACGAGGAGGCCAACAAGGCCGCGTTCACCGACGACGGGTATCTGCGCACCGGCGACCTCGGCATCATCGACAAAGACCGCAACTGCTTCATCAAGGGCCGCAGCAAGAGCATGATCCTCTCCGCCAACGGGCAGAACATCTACCCTGAGGAGCTTGAGGCCATCATCAACAACCAGGACTATGTGGCAGAGTCGGTGGTCGTGGACCGCTCCGGCAAGCTCGTGGCCCTCGTATATCTCGACAAGGACGCCATCAAGGCCGCCAGACTCGACGAGGAGACCGTCTCCGACATCCCGGAGAAGCTCCGCATCGCCGCCAACCGCCAGCTCCCTGCATATAGCCAGATAGCCAAGGTGGAAGTCGTGATGGTGCCGTTCGAGAAGACCCCGAAGATGAGCATCAAGCGCTTCCTCTACAAGTAGGCTCTCTCCCGCTGGCGGTGACAATTTGTCACTGGAACGCTATTTGATTTTTGTTGTGCCGGTCGCACCTTTGGAGTGCGGCCGGTTTTTTGACTATATAAGACTCAAAGATATGGCTACAGATTCATTGAAAGGCAAGATCGGCGTCACCACCGAAAATATTTTCCCCGTCATCAAGAAGTTCCTCTACTCCGACCGCGAAATCTTCCTGCGCGAGATAGTCGCCAACGCGGTGGATGCCACCCAGAAGCTCAAGGCCCTCCTCTCGAGCGGCGAGGTCCCGGGCGAGCCGGGGGAGCTTGAGGTGCGCGTCGAGCTGGACGAGAAGGAGAAGGTGCTCAGGGTCTCCGACAGCGGCATAGGGATGACCGCCGAGGAGGTCGAGAAGTACATCAACCAGATCGCGTTCTCCTCCGCCGGGGAGTTCCTCGACAAGTACAAAGACCGGATCGGCTCCATCATCGGCCACTTCGGACTCGGATTCTATTCCGCCTTTATGGTCGCAAAAAAGGTCGGCATCGACACCCTGAGCTGGAAGGAAGGTGCGAAGGCGGTCGCCTGGTCCTGCGACGGTTCGCCGGAGTTTACAATGGGCGAGGGCGAGCGCACCGGGCGCGGCACCACCATCACTCTGTGGCTCGACGATGACGCCTCCGAATACGCCTCCAAGGGCCGCATCAGCCAGCTGCTCGGCAAATACTGTAAGTTTATGCCGGTGCCTGTGGTCTTCGGCAAGAAGACCGAGTGGAAGGACGGCAAGAGCGTAGAGACCGACGAGGACAATGTCATCAACACCCTGGAGCCTATCTGGACCAAGGCCCCGTCCGAGCTCAAGGATGAGGACTATCTCAAGTTCTACCGCGAGCTCTACCCGATGGAGGAGGACCCGATGTTCTGGATCCACCTCAATGTGGACTATCCGTTCACGCTCACCGGAGTGCTCTACTTCCCTAAGATCAAGGAGCGTATGGCCATCGACCGCAACAAGATCCAGCTCTTCTGCAACCAGATGTTCGTCACGGAGCACGTAGACAATATCGTGCCCGACTTCCTGACCCTGCTGCACGGAGTGATAGACTCGCCGGACATCCCGCTCAACGTCAGCCGCAGCTACCTTCAGAGCGACTCCAACGTCAAGAAGATCAGCGGCTACATCACCAGGAAGGTGGCCGACCGTCTGGAGGAGATATTCAAGGAGCAGCGGGAGCAGTATGAGCAGAAGTGGGACAACATCAAGCTATTCATCGAGTACGGTATGCTGAGCGACGAGAAGTTCTGCAGCCGCGCCCTGGACTTCGCCCTGCTGAAGAACACCGACGGCAAGTACTTCTCGCTCAAGGACTACCGCACGGCCATCGAGCCGGTCCAGACCGACAAAGACAAGAATGTGGTCTATCTCTACGCCACGAAGCCGGACGAGCAGTACAGCTACATCGAGGCGGCGAAGAATATGGGCTACGATGTCCTCCTGATGGACTGCGAGTTGGACAGCCATTTCGTCAACCTGCTTGAGAGCAAGATCGACCACAGCCGCTTCGCCCGGGTGGACAGCGACTCAGCGGGCAGTCTGATCCCTAAGGAGGAGAAGGTGAAGCCGGAGCTGAGCGAGGAGGACAGGAAGACTCTCGAATCCCTCTTCAAGGGGGCTCTGCCGGAGGGTAACGAATATATGGTCGAGGCGCAGAACCTCGGTGAGGGCGCTTCCCCGGTGCTGATCACGCGCAACGAGTTTATGCGGCGCTACCGCGAGATGAGCGCCCTCGGCAGCGGGATGAATTTCTACGGCACGATGCCGGAGTCCTACAATATCATCGTCAATATGGAGAGTCCGCTCATCGCGAAGATATGGGAGGAGAAGCAGGACTGCGAGTTGCTGCACCAGGTGGTGGACCTCGCGCTGCTCGGCAACGGGATGCTCAAGGGCAAGGCCCTCGCGGACTTCATCGCCCGCAGCGAGAAGCTGCTGGAGAAGTAGCCGCACTTTCGCGGGTCAGTCGGTGCGGATGTCACGCACGCAGCGGTAGACGTAATTATATCCACTCCTATCAAGCGAAATATTATTACTTGAATAGATGTAACCGTATTTATTGCCACCGTCTTTTCCGGAACCTCCGTACCCGACAACTCCCAGATCCCAATAGGTTCGGGACACCATTGGGTCGGAGATGACATCATAATATTTCAGCATAGCCAGTTCAGCCTGGTTAGGAAGCCTGTAGCCTTCAGGACAGTAGGGGTTGTCGTTTCCTGCATTGATGGCGGTGGTC
>CAVGLS010000002.1:0-71334 GCA_963630225.1 bacterium | reverse complement strand
GCCTGATGACAAAAAGAGAGGGTGGCTAATCAGTCTTTCGACTTTTTAGTCACCCCCTTTTCGTGACGCCTGCAGGATTCAAACCTGCGACCTTTTGATCCGTAGTCAAATGCTCTATTCAGCTGAGCTAAGGCGCCAAATCGTGACCGGCACTCGGCCGGTCCGTATTTTATGCTGCCGGAGTCTCCTTCGCTACATTGCGCTTCGCCTCCTTGATGCGGGCCTTCTTGCCTGCAAGATTGCGGAGGTAGAAGATGCGTGCGCGACGGACCTTGCCGACCTTGTTGAGCTCAATCTTCTCGATTGCCGGTGACTCGTAAGGGAAAATCCTCTCGACTCCGACACCGTTGGATACTTTGCGGATGGTGAAAGTCCTCGTGAACGGGGTGGCTCCGCAAATCTGGATGACCACGCCGCGGAAACTCTGAAGTCTGAACTTGTCGCCTTCCTTAATCTTGTAGGTCACGGTGATGGTGTCACCTGCCTTGAACTCCGGGTAGGATGCAGCCTTGTTCTCAGAGAAGGACTGCTCCACGATTTTCATCAAATCCATAATCTCAAATTATGTTGTCAAGCGCAGCGTCATCAAACCGTCTGAAGAGAGGCTGCTTTTTTCGGACTGCAAATATAGTGAATAATTGCAATCCGGCAAATTTTTTTAGAAGAATTCGCTCTCCTTCTTGAGTATTTCCATATCCTCCCGGGTCGGGGCCGGCTTGAAGCTGTCGCTGCTCCTGATTGCTTCCAGCGCGTCTTTCTCGCTGCGGCTCAGCTTGTGAGGTATCCAGATAAGTATCTTGACAAAGAGGTCGCCTTTGCCCACACCGTAGCCGTTGACCGCCGGAAGTCCCTTGCCGCGAAGCTTCTGTACCGTGCCGGACTGTGTGCCGGCCGGGAGTTTCAGGGTCTGTGGCCCGTCGAGGCACGGCACCGTGATCTCGCAGCCGAGTATCGCATCCGTAACCCTTATGACTTTGGTGTAGAAGAGGTTGACTCCGTCACGCTTGAAGAGCGAATGCGGAGCCTCCTCGATGATTACGCAGAGGTCGCCGTTCGCTCCGCCCTGCGGACCGGTGTCGCCGCCGCCCTGCACGGTGAGTTGCATGCCGTTCTCGACTCCGGCCGGGATCCTGACGCTGACACTCTCCCGAACCTTCACCACGCCGGTGCCCCGGCATCCGGAGCAGGGGTTGCTGACTATCTTGCCGCTGCCCTTGCAGTTGGGACAGGTGGAGACCTGGCTGAAAATGAAGCTTCCTCTCATCACCTGACCGCTTCCGTTGCAGGTAGGGCAGACCTTGATGTCTGAGGCGCTTGTCGTGCCCCGGCCCGCACACTTCGGACACGGACGATTACGCTCGACGGTGACGGTCTTCTCACAGCCGGTGGCAATCTCCTCGAGGCTGAGCCGGACCTTGACCTTGACATCGCCGCCCCGTATCGTGCGCGAAGCGCCGCGCTCTCTTCTGCCGTAGGACGAGCCGCCGAAGCCGCTGAAGTCGAAGCCGGCCCCGAAGAGGTTGTTGAGTATGTCGTTGATGCTGCTGAAACCCTGCGACCAGTCCTGGGCCCCCGCCCCTGAGACTCCGGCAAATCCGAACTGGTCGTACTTCGCCTTCTTGTCCGGGTCGCTGAGCACTGAGTATGCCTCGGAGGCTTCCTTGAACTTCTCCTCGGCCGTCTTCTTCTCCGTCTCCGTGCCGCTGACCCAGCGGTCGGGATGCCATTTGAGCGCAGCCTTGCGGTATGCGCCCTTTATGTCTTCCTCGCTCGCCCCCTTCTGGAGGCCGAGCACTTCATAGTAATCTCTTTTCTCTGCCATATTATGCTCCCACAACTACCTTGGCGTAGCGTATGACCTTGCCGTTGAAGGTGTAGCCGGTCTGGATCACATCGATCACCTTGCCCTTCATCTCTTCGCTGCCGGCCGGGATCTGGGTCACGGCCTCGTGGAAGTCGGTGTCGAACTTCTCGCCCTTGGCCTCGATGCGGTCGAGCCCCTTGGACTTGAGGTAGCCCATCAACTTGTCGTAGATGAGGTTGGTGCCCTCCTTGGCGGCGTCGTCGGCGGAGGAGGCGAGCATCTCGACGGCCCTCTCACAGGCGTCGAGCACCGGGAGCATCCCCTTGATGGTGTCGGCTGATGCTGAAGCGACCAGCGTGAGCCTCTCTTCGGCGGAGCGCCTGCGGAAAGTCTCGAACTCCGCCATCAGACGGAGATAGTCGTCCTTCTCTTTCGCCAATTTGTCAGTAAGCTCCTCCACCTGCCTGCGCAGCGGGTCTTCCTTCTTCTGCTTCTTCTTCCTGCCTTCCGCGGCCTCTGTCTCTTTTGCCGCTTCGGTTTCCTGCTTTATATCTTCTTTTTCTGCCATAATTCAGTCGTTGTTTGCGCCCATTGGCAATCAAATCCCCTGCCAGTGACATATTGTCACCGGAAGAATCGGTCTATCTCGCTGATGGACTCCGGAAGGGCGAATATCGCCACTCTGTCGTAGGCCTCGATCTGCGTGTCGCCGACGGCGATGAATGCGTCGTTGCCCCTGATCACACCGCCTACGATTGCGTTGGCCGGGAAGTCTATGCCCTTGAGCGGAGCTTTGGTGATGGCGGCTCCCGGAGCCACGGTATACTCCATCACTTCGGTATTGGTGCCCGCCATATAGCGCACGAACCTCGCATTGCCCGAGAGCGTAAGGCGGAAAATCCTCCCCGCCGTGATGAGCTTGCGGTTGATGATGTTGTCCACGCCCATCTCTTCCGCCAGCCTTATATATTCGATGTTCTCCACTCCGGCCACGGTTCGGGCCACGCCGAACTTGCGCGCCACCACGCAGGAGAGCACGTTGCTCTCGTCGTTGTCGCCCAGGGCGATGAACGCATCGTACTGCTGTATGCCCTCCTCGTAGAGGAAGTCGGAATTGCGGGCGTCGCCGTTGATGACGAGTACTCTTTCCGGAAGGCTCTCGGAGAGCTTGATGCAGCGCTCGCGATCCTTGTCCACTATCTTGACTGACAGGCCGTTCTGCGCGAGCGAGCGGGCCAGCATCTCGGCCGTGCGGCTGCCGCCGAGGATGAATGCGCTGCTTATGTCTATATTGCTCTTGCCGAAGAGCCTGTAGAGAAGCCCGACTCCCTCGCGCCGGGAGATGGTGAACACGAGGTCGCCGAAGCGGAACTTGGTGTTGAGCTTCGGAATCTCCGTCCTGCCGTCGCGGGAGAGGGCTATCACGCGGAACTGCTTGAGCTGGTCCGCCGGGATGTTGCCGATGAATTCGGAGAGCTTCAGGTCCAGGAGAGGGGAGTCCTCATTGAGCTTGAATACCGCAATCTGCAGTTTGCCGCGGGCGAATTCCATAGTCTCGGCGGTGGAATTGTGCTTGAGGAAATCGATGATTTCGTCCGCCGCGATCCTCTCGGGGTAGAACATCATGTCGATGCCCGACTCTTTGAACAGCAGCTTGTTCTCTGCGGAGAGGCAGTCTTCGTCGCTGATGCGTGCGATCACCTTGGCTGCGCCGAGCCGCTTGGCGAGCATCGCGCCCACGATGTTGATCTCCTGGGCCGCGAAAGGATAGACCGCGATGAAGAGGTCCGCCTCGCCCGCTCCCGCTTCGCGGAGCACCTTGAGCGAAGACGGTTTGCCGATGACGGTCTCCACGTCGGAGGTGGCCGCGAGAGCCTCTATCCTCTGATGGTTGTCGTCGATGACCGTGATTTCATTGCCCTCGGCCCTGAGCATCTTGGCGAGATGGGTCCCGATTTCGCCTGCGCCTTCAATGACTATCTTCATAGCGTTGCAAATAATCAAATATCCTCTTTCCTCTCAGCATCGACTGGAGTATGATGCAGATGTCCGTCAGCCCCGCCGGTCTGCCTTTCGGCTCCGCTATCCTGCGTGGACTGGCCCTGAGCGTGCGGTACTCCCGGTGCGCCTCCAGCACGGCGCGGAAATCGTCCCGCCGTCCGGAGAGCAGATATGCCAGCGCGCTGCACAGGTCCAGCAGTTTCCGCGTGCGGATGCGCCTGCGGGCTTTGCGCGGCCCTATCGTGGAGGCGAGATTGTTGTCCAGCAGGAGCAGCCCGTTGCGGTAGTTGAGCTTCAGCTTGGCGGGCGAAGTCCGGGGGAGCGTCCCTCCGCCGAGGTGATACACTACGGAGGACGGGACAACGCTGACCCTGTAGCCGAGCAGCTGCACCTTCCAGCAGTAGTCGATCTCCTCCATATGGGCGAAGAACCTGTCGTCCAGGCCCCCGACGGACTTCCAGAGGGCGGAGCGTGTCATAAGGCAGGCCCCGGACACCCAGAGCACATCCTTGACTGAGCCGTAGCGTGGCGAGTCCATGTCGGTGCGGGCAAGCACGCGCCCCCTGCAGAACGGGTAGCCGTAGCGGTCCAGACAGCCTCCCGCAGCGCCGGCGTATTCGAGCCGGTCTCCGCGCCGGTATTCCCCGCCTTCGTGGAGCAGCGCGAGCAGTTTCGGCCCGCATACCCCGCAGTCCGGATGAGAATCCATATAAGCGATGAGAACGGTCAGCCAGTCCGGACTTGCCAGCACGTCGGAATTCAGGAGCACAAGATACTCGGGCTCATCTTCCCCGCCGTCAAGCAGCTGTGCGAATGCACGGTTGTAGCCGCCGGTAAATCCGAAATTCTCCCCTAACCGTATCGTCCTGACGTGGGGGAAGTGCTCCGCGAGCATCTCGGCGGAACCGTCGCTGCTGGCGTTGTCTGCCACGACAAGACCGGCGTCGAGCCCCCGCAGGCTCTCTTCGACCACGGGGATGAACTGCGCGAGGTAGTCACGCGTGTTCCAGTTCAGTATGACGACGGCCGTCCTCAACGGTCAAGGTTCTATTTACAGTCGCAGGCCTCGCCGCAGCCGCAGCCGTCCTGACTGTCCCCGCAGCCGCAGCCTCCTTCTTTACATTCCCCCTTGCAGGTGCCGCAGCAGCCCTCCTGTGGGAGATACTCGCCGTGCAGGCCTTCGTTGAGCTCCTTTTCGCTGGCCTCGCGCACCTTCTCCACCTTGCCGGTGAAGTGCAGGGTCTTGCCCGCCATGGGGTGGTTGAAGTCCATCTTGACGCTCTCCGCGCCCACCGACTTCACGAGTCCCTGAACCACCTGTCCGGATGAGTTGAGCATAGGTATCACATTGCCCGGGACGAGCAGGTCGCTGCGAAGCTTGCCGTCGACCTCGAATGAGGCCAGGGGTATGTCGATCTCGTATTTCGGATCGTATTCTCCGTAACCCTCCGCCGGGGTGAGGGTGAATTCGAATTCGTCACCCTCCTGCTTCCCGTCAATCTCCGACTCGAACTTCGGCAGCAGCATACCTGTGCCGTGGATATATTCGAGCGGGGAGTCGGAACCGGCCTTGTCGGCGGTCTTGCCTTCAACCGTCAGCTCGTAGCTGAGCGAGACCACTTTGTTCTTTTCGATTTTCATATATTGTTGTGTTTCTGTTATATGCATTGTGCTGGAGGGGTAATCCTACCCGCTGAAGTCAACGTCTGAAAACGCTAAGGTAGGAATAAGTTTCGACATACAGTCCCTCGCGTCGTCGCCGGCGGCGACCAGTCCTCGCCACAGGGAAAGGAAGTTGCCCGTCGCCAGCATCCCGCTCACCGGCCTCCGTATCAGGCCGTTCTCGAAATAGAACCCTTCCACTCCGTAGGAGAAGTCGCCCGTCACGGGGTTGCTGTTGCCTCCGTTGAAGTCGGTGACGAGTATTCCGCTCCCGCATAGTTTCAGGATATCCGCCTGATGCAGACCCTCCCCACCCGGCCACGGCAGCACTTTAGGCCGCGTCGCGTCCTCTATCGTGGGCGCTATGCCCATCTTGCGGGACATATAGCTGTTTACGAAATACTCGCAGACCACTCCGTCCCTTATGATCGGAGCTTCCCGCGTCGCCACTCCCTCCGAGTCGAAGAGCTTGGAGCAGGTCTGTCCCTCTATGTGCGGAAGATCCATTATCGTAAGCCCCTCGGGAAATATCCGTTTGCCGAGACTTCCCACGAGGAAGGAGTTGTTCTGCTGGATGGAGTAGGCGTTGAGGGCCTTCAGAATGGGCGAAACCACTTTCGAAGCCACCTCGCTGTCTACCACCATTGTGTATTTGCCGCTGCCGAGCGCTTCCGCCCCCACCATCGCTTCCGCCCGCTCCAGAGCCCTGCGGGCGCAGGCGGCGGCATCCAGGTTTTTGAGCCGGGAGGAGGAGTCCCACCAGTAGCCGCTGTACCTCTCGCCGCCACGCTCCACCGTGACCTCGGCCCCATAGTCGAACGAGGTCTCGCGATGCCTGCAGAGGGTGCCGTTACTATCCATCAGCAGGGTGTCGTAGATGCTGTCGGAGTATTCCCCCTCTTCGGAGAGTATGTCAGCGCCTGCGTATGCGGAGGCCTCGGAGGCTATCCGCTTGCGCTCCTCCTGCGTGAGGCTTTCGCGGGTCGGGTCGGTGAGACGGAGTTCGTCGCCGCCTTTCGCCACCGCGCAGCAGCGCTCCGGGTCCGGCAGGTCTCTGCAAGGGTCGGGGGAGATGCTTTTCACTATCTCCACTGAAGTCCGGATGAAGTCTCCGAGCGCTTCGGGACTGAGCTTGTTGGTGGAGAAGACACCGAATCTTCCGTCCGCATAGAGCGCAAGGCTCAGCGAACTGTCGGCGCAGTGCGTCACTCGGTCTATCTCCCCGTTGAGGGTCGCCACGAGGTCCTCTTCGCTCCTGGACAGGGTCGCACGGGCTTTCTCGGCCCCGGACTTCCGCGCCGTCTCAAGACTCGCTTCCACGAGCCGTATGTCTGCTGTGCTTATCATCATTCTCCTCCTACGGTAAGATTGCTTATGAGCACGGACGGGATGCCGCAGGATACGGCCACGCTCTGCTCCTTGCCGCAGGTCCAGGCGCTCTCGTCTATCTTGAGGTCGGCGGCCACCGCCTCGATGTCGGCGAGAGCCTGCGGACCGTTGCCTATTATATTGATATCCTTGACCGGCATCGTCAGATGTCCGCCCTCGATGAGGAAGCCGCTCCTGACATAGAAGGTGAAGTCGCCCTCGCCGATCTTGACCTGGCCGTTGGCGAACTGGTCCACGTATATTCCTTTCTTCACCGAGGCGATAAGGTCCCCGACGGTGCCGCCGCTGCCGCTTTCCATATAGGTCGCCCTCATTCTCGGGATCGGGTTGTAGCGGAACGACTCCCGCCGTCCGTTACCGGTGGGGGAGACCCCGTAGTATGCCGCGCTGATGCGGTCGTGCAGATAGGAAGTCAGCACTCCGTCAGTGACCATATAGGTCTTCTGCCCCGGGACGCCCTCGTCGTCGTAGCGGCACGCGCCCCTGTTGGCGGTGATGGTGCCGTCGTCGATGATGTTGATGCCTTCGGCGCATATTCTCTGACCCATCCTGTCGGAGAATATGGACTGTCCCTTGCGGTTGAAGTCAGCCTCGAACGCGTGCCCCATAGCTTCGTGGAGCAGGATCCCGGATGCTCCGGCTCCCATCACCACGGGCATCTGCCCGCCTTTCGGCCTGCGGGCCTCGAATCTCTCGTCGATGCCGGCCACGGCTCTTGCCGCAAGGTCTTCAAGCACTTCGGGACCTATCATCTCCGCTCCGCAGCGCAGACTTCTGGAGACGCTGCTGTTCTCCGTCCTGTCGGAGCTGCGGAATATGGTCTGTACCGAGATGCTGCCAAGAGGCCTCAAATCGGAAGTCAGTTCTCCGAGAGAGTTGTACATCACGACCTCGCTCACCGACCAGGAGAGCGAGGCGATGACCTTGATGACGCGGGCATCGCGCCTGCGTATCTCGGAGTCGAGCCGCCGGAGGAAGTCTATCCGGGAGTCTGTCCCGCCGCACCTCCAGTCAGAGGTGAGAGGGTATCGGTCCGGAGCGATGAACCCCGGCGCAAGAGCTTGCCCGTCAAACGCCTGCCTATGTGATGCGCCGCCGCTCACCGAGGCTATCGAGCCGGCCGCGGAAGCGGCCTTGAGCAGGGATGCATAGTCGATGCCCTCAGAATAGGCGTATCCTGTCTTCTCGCCCTTGAGCACGCGGATGCCGCATCCGCAGTCTATGTGGTGTCCTCCGGATGAGACCTCTCCGTCGCGCAGCAGCAGGTCGCCGTATTCGGTGTCCTCAAAATAGAGGTCGCACCAGTCGCCCCCCTGGCGCATGCCCGCCGCGACGATGCGGCGCAACTGGTCTTCCGTCAGAGTGAATCCGTCAAATCTCTTCATCGGGATGGATTGTGTGCCAGATCAGGAGATACTTGTCGTTGTCCCTGATGTAGGAGTATTGTTTCGTGCCCTCGGCGACGATGCTGAAGTTGGACTTGGAATTGTCCGCGAGGATCCACCTGTCGCAAATGGGACGGTATGTGTCAAAGAAATACTGCAGCCCCATCATATAGCGCCTGCGCACCACATTGTCGGGGATGTTGTGCCCGCCGGAGGCGACCCTGTCCCGGACGCGCTGTATGGCGAGTTCCGGAGAGTTGAGCCAGAAATAGAGGATGGTGACCTCGTAGCCGACGGAGTGGGCCTCGTTGATGATTTTCACCAGCGAACGGGTCGCGAGCGTGGTCTCGATGCTGAAGTCTTCGTAGCGCCCCAGAAGATAATTTATCTTCATCAGCATATAGCGGCTGGCCGTGATGGAGGCCGAACCGGGGTCGAAGGGCGAGAGGCTCTTGGCGAATTCGTCGGAGTTGACGAACTCCCTGCATCCCAGGAGGTCGGGCAGCAGGGTGTAGGACGCCGTCGTCTTGCCGGAGCCGTTGCAACCCGATATTATATACATTTTAGGCATTGTCTATACCGTATCCGAAGAGTGCAAAATCTCCCTTGGCGGGGTCGTCCGGAAATATTTCCCTGAATGCATCGGTAATTTCCAGGGCGGTCACGATATCCTTGCTCCGGCGGGAAGTGAGGCCGAGCTTGACGGCGGTGCCGTAGACGTGCACATCCAGAGGAATGATCAGATCCGAGGGGGAGGTGCGGGTCCAGACCCCGAGGTCGACCTTGCCGTCGCGACGGACCAGCCAGCGGCGCATCAGGTGGATCTTCTTGTCGGCGGCCTTGGGGTCGCTCCTGCGGGAGAATATCCTCACGCGCATTTCTCTGGCGTTGAGGCTCTCCAGAGAGTCTTCCGCCAGATAGAAGTCCCGCAGCGAGCGGCAGATGCCGGCAATCTCCGACCACTTCACCGTGCGGTGTATGCTGGCGGGATCGTCCCTCCAGCCGCCGACCATCACATAGTCATAGGGCCTCCACCGCATCTCCTCGAAGAGCCTGCCGCAGTCCCTGACGATCATAGAGCGTCTTCCCCAGGCGAGATGCGAAGCGAAGAGGGCCGCAATCTCTATGTCCTGCAGGCTTGCGCCGCTCCTCAGAAACCGGGTCGGGAAAGCTATCGGATCCTCTTGAAAATAGACTGGGTCGTTGTATCTGTCGGCCCAGTCTATGAGTTGTCGTCTGACCTCCGGAGTCATCATCCAAGCCGGATCACTTCTTCTCCGGGATGTCTTCGAGCACCGCCTTGAGGAAGTCCCAGGTCTGCTGGACAGAAGGGATGTGGACCTTCTCGTCCGGAGAGTGCGGGTAGCGGACGGTAGGTCCGATGGAAACCATCTCCCAGTTAGGGTATTTGGCCCCGAGGAGCGCACACTCAAGGCCGCCGTGGGTCGCGAGTATGCTCATCGGCTTGCCGTACATCTTTTTGTAGGTGTCGTTGAGCAGCTTGATGACCGGTGCGTCCGGCTTCGGAATCCAGCCGCAGTAGCCTCCGGAGAATTTGACCTGCGCCCCCGCGAACTCGAAGATGTAGCGCACGCACCGGGCGAGCTCGGCCTTGGACTCGTCGACGGCGCTCCTCAGCAGCGACGCGACCCGGATGTGGCCTCTGCCGCTCCTGACGATGGCGAGGTTGATGGATGTCTCGGTGAGACCCGGCATGCTCTGGCTCATCCTGATCACGTTGGACGGGCAGGCCGCGATGGCCTTGAGGGCGTTGAGCGCCACTTTGTTTTCGATGCGCTTTGGACCGGCCTTGCACTTCTCGACCTTGCAGGACATTGCGGGGTCGCTCTCCTTGTATCTGGCGGTCACGGCCGCGAAGTTTTTCCTGATGGCCTTGAGCGCGCCCGCCGCCTTTTCTGCAGGCACGGCGACCACCGCCTCTCCCTCGAACGGGATGGCGTTGCGAAGGCTTCCGCCGTTGATGGACACGAGTTCGCCGTCATATTTTTCCATTATTGGGATGATGGCGTTGGCGAGGACCTTGTTGGCGTTGGCCCTGTAGAGGGAGATGTCCATACCGGAGTGGCCGCCGGAGAGGCCCTTGACGTCAAGCTTATAGCCAACATAGCCGTATGGCATCTTCTCGCTCTCGTATCTGAAGTCTGCGATGGCGTCCAGACCGCCCGCGCAACCGATGCAGAGCTCGCCTTCGTCCTCGGAGTCGATGTTGATGAGGATGTCGCCCTTGAGAATGCCCGGCTTGAGCGCATTGGCTCCGGTCATCCCGGTCTCCTCGTCGTAGGTGATGAGCACCTCCACCGGTCCGTGCTTGAGGCTCTTGTCCACAGCCACAGCCATCCCCATAGCCACTCCGATGCCGTCGTCCGCCCCGAGGGTGGTGCCGCTGGCCTTGAGCCACTCGCCGTCGACCCTGGTCTCGATAGGGTCCTTGAGGAAGTCGTGGACCGTGTCGGCGGTCTTCTGGGGAACCATATCCATATGTCCCTGGAGGATTACGCCCCTGCGGTTCTCGTATCCCGGGGTCGCCGGGACGCGGATGATGATATTGCCGGTCTCATCGGCGGCTGCATCCACATTGTTCTCCCGGGCCCAGTCAAGTATGTGCCGGCGAACGATCTCCTCGTGCTTTGAAGGACGAGGGCAGCGTGTGAGTCCGTAGAATGCGTCCCAGACTACGGACGGTTGTAAATCCTTGATAGTCATATTAACAAACAGTTTTGAGGGTTATTTCCATCTTTTGTGTGTCCACAGATAGTTCCACGGCTGCCCGCGGAGTTCCTCCTCCAGCAGCGCATAGTATCTGTTGAGTATCTCGAGCACGCTCATCCCGCTCGCATCTTCGCAGACAGGGATGAATCGCATCTCGTAGTCGCCGTCTTCCTTTTCCCTCATACTGAGGAAGAAGACCGACATTCCCAGCCTGTGCGCCAGCGCTGGTGCGCCGTCCATCGACCAGGTCTCCTGGTGCATGAAGTCGTTGACCTTGAGCCTTGAGGAGGCGTAGGGATACTGGTCGGTCACCACATTGTAGAACATCTTCTCCCTGCGGTGGGCGAGGACGTATCTTACCAGACTGAACGACTCGACCATCCCGTCGTAGTGTTTTTTGTCGACGATGGGTCTCTGGCGGTTGCGCTTCATGAAGTCCTCCCAGGCCGGGCTGGACAGCTTGCGGTAGATGACGCACATATTCTTCTCGGCATATTTGAACTGCTCGTCTTCCCAGTACGAGCGGTAGCCTCCGAGAAGCTCCCAGTTGCCGCAGTGCGAGCCCAGCACGATGACGCTCCGTCCCTTGTCCCAGCAGGCGTTGATGTCGGCGACGTTCACTATCCGTACCACACCGGACCTGCGCAGCCGCTCCGGACTCTGTGCCCCGAACCACATCGCCTCGGCGAAGAGCTTGCCGAAGTGGGTGTAGGACTTCCTGCAGATGTCCCCGAGCTCATCGTATTTCTTCTCCGGGAAGCAGCGGGCGAGGTTTGTCATCACCACATCGCGCCTATACCTGAGCAGCCCGCCGGCAATCCTGCCTATCAGAGCACCGCACTTGCGGTGAAATCCGAGGGGCAGGATGGCAAGGGGTCTTGTCAGGCAATAGAGCAGCGTGCTGCCGAATTTCCCGGAATTGGCCATAATCGCCTGAAGCTTATGCCGTGGCGGCCTCTATCTTCTTGAGCATAGCGAACATTATCCCGCCTGCGATCACGCAGAGAGCGAGCAATATCGCCCAGTTGGCCCAGAGCGGAACGGCCTTCCAGAGGAGTCCCGGCACGGAGCTGAGGTAGTTGCCCACCGCCGTGGCAGCGAACCAGAGACCCATCATAAGTCCCTTGTATTTAGGAGGAGCCACCTTGGAGACGAACGAGATGCCCATAGGGGAGAGCAGGAGCTCGGCGAAGGTGAGCACCAGATAGGTGCTGATGAGGTATGCCGGCACCACCGGATCCGGAGATACGGTGCCGTCCAGCTCTGCCGGGGAAGGCTGTCCGACCGAGGCTATGATCATGATGAGGTAGCCGAGGGCCGCCACGAACATTCCGAGGCCGATCTTCTTAGGGGCGGAAGGCTCCAGACCGTTGGGGTGCTTCGGGGTCTTCTTGCTCGCGAGGGAGGAGAATATGGCCATCGAAACAGGGGTCAGGAACACCACATAGAACGGATTGAACTGCTGGAAGAGCTGCGGCTGGATGTTGAGGATCGCAGGCATGCCGGCGTAAATCCTCCATGCGCCGAACCAGAGCAGTGCGGTGACTGCGGCGCATATGCCCTTGCCTTTCGTGCTCTCGGACTGGAACGCCCCGAAGAGGGTGTAGATCGATACCGCCACGAGCGCGAGTATCCAGATATTGAATCCGAAGCGGGTGAATCCTTCGGCTGTGGCCTGGGTGTAGTCACGCGCAAACCAGGTGAGCGACTGGCCGTTCTGGTGGAATGCCATCCAGAAGAATATCACCACGGCGAAAACGAGGCAGAGCGCCACGATCCTCTCGCGGGTCTGCTTCGGGCTGAGCTCTTCGACCTTGACGTTCGCGGCCTTGGCCTGCTTGGCGTTGATGTCGGCGTGCTTGAACCAGCTGCGGCAGCAGAAGTAGATGAGTATGGAGGCTATCAGAGAGACGCAGGCTACCGCGAAGCCCATATTGTAGGCGGAGGAGAGATGCTCGATGTAGTAGGCGGAGAAGTCTCCAAGGCTCATGGATGCGGCCTCCGAACCCGGCATCTGTGATGCGAGGCTCGCGAGCTTGTCGCTGTTCTCGGCGGAGATTGTGCCGCTGAGGAACTGGTGGGCGAGCGCCGGGATGTCAGCCTTGTAGATGAGCCCGGCCTTGGCAAGGAACTTGTCGGTGATCGCGGTGGCGGCGGACGGGGCGAACATCGCGCCGATGTTGATCGCCATGTAGAAGAGACTGAATGCGGAGTCGCGTCTTGAGGCGTATCTAGGGTCGTCGTAGAGGTTGCCGACCATCACCTGGAGGTTGCCCTTGAAGAGGCCGGTACCGATGGCGATGAGCAGGAGCGCTCCCAACATCAGGGTGACGCCAAGAGTATTGGCCGCCGTAGGCACCGCGAGCAGCAGGTAGCCGATGAACATTACGCTGATGCCGGTGACGACGCACTTGCCGTAGCCGATCTTGTCAGCCAGCCATCCGCCAACTACGGGCATAAAATAGACGGCGGCGAGGAAAATTGAATAAACCTGGCTCGCCGCAGCCTGCTCCCAGCCGAACTTGGCCTGAAGGAAGAGCATAAAGATGGCAAGCATCGTGTAGTAGCCGAAGCGCTCGCCGGTGTTGGCGAGTGCCAGAGCAAACAAACCTTTTGGTTGACCTTTGAACATTTTATCTCTGTTTATCAGTTATTTGTGTCTCCCGGTGCCGCCGGAGACCGTCACTGTGCGCAGCGAGCGGGCCGGAGCAGCGGCGAAACTATCCTGCAATATAGGAATTTGTTTTGAAAAACTCAACCGGGAAGACTGAAAAGCTTTCCGAACCACCTCGGTCCGGGCTTCCTCTTCTTCCTCGGGTTCCCCGTCTTCCTCGGGTTCCCCGTCTTCCTCGGGTTCCCCGTCTTCCTCATCTTCCTCATCTTCCTCATCTTCCTCATCTTCCTCATCTTCCTCATCTTTCCCTAACCCCCGCAGACTGGCGTCTGCGACCCCTATGAGGGGTATTTCGCTCCTATGTCGCGGTCCCTGCGGGGATGACTAAACAGAGTTTAGTCACCCCTGTCCGGGTTTCTGAACCCCCGCAGACTGTCGTCTGCGACCCCTATAAGGGGTATTTCGCTCCTACGTCGCGGTCCCTATAGTCAGCCTCTTTCGTTGCCTTGACCTTGGTCGGCTCCCTCCCGGATCTCTTAGGAGGACTAATCGGTCCATTGACTTTTCAGATTCTTTCTTTTTCGGAGTCCCGTCCACGAAAATGCCCATATTGTGGATAAGCCAGGCAAAAACAGCGTCCCGTCCACAGAAAGGGCTATATTATGGATGGGGCGGGCAAAAACAGCGTCCCGTCCACGAAAAGACCCCTATTATGGACGAGCCGGGCGAAAACAGCGCCCCGTCCACGAAAAAACCCCTTATTGTGGACAGACCCGAGTCAAACCCATTTCGCGTCTCCAGCGCGATCTCTGCGGCGTCAGATGGTCTGCAGGAGGTAATCTGCAAATTTTTGCTTAATTATAAGTCCTTGATTTATAGGAGATACAAAAATTATTAAAAATTTTTCAAAAAAGATTTGCAGATTAAATTTTTTGTAGTACCTTTGCATTCGGGTTGAGTAAGTGACCGTTCTGGCCCGTCAGCCTATTGGTTATTAGTTTTAGTGTTATTAATTATGTGGTTAGTATGAGTTGTTGCCGAGACGGTCACAACTCATTTCTTTTGCTTTGTCCTGTTTTTTCGAGACATGCGGTCGCCGGGCTTATTGAAGCGCGAGGGGCGGGTCGCGGTCTCTGCGGCGCAAACCGCAGTCTTTGCGGGATGGGTCGCAGTCCCCGATGGGCAAGCCGCAATCTCTGAGGGGCGGGCTGTAGTCTCTGCGGACGGCGAGAGAGATTTGCCCGTCCCGTCCATAATCTGGCCTCTAGGATGGACGGCGGACTGTGGTCTCTGCGAGGAGGCGGGCCGCAGTCGTTGTCTCTGCGTGGCGGGCTGTAGTCTCTGCGGACGGCAGGGCAGGCGGACATGATTGGCGGCAAGTGAACGCAAGGTTTATATTTGGTAAAAATAGACGAAAACCCGCGAAGACTTCGTATCTTGGCGGCAATATGAAACCGGACGAAAGATTTATCAGGCTGACGGTGGGTGTGCTGTACTATGCGGAGATTGCGTTGTGCTTCGCGTTGAGGCCGCCGGAGGCGGCGGGATTGGCGGCGGCGCTGCTGCTGCCGCTCGCGATGCAGTTTCTCTGCGCCGTCTGCTCCAGACAATGGAACGACCTCGCAGCAGCACTCACGCTGATACCGGCCGGAGCGGTAGCGGGCGGTATCGCCTGTGCCGCAGCTCCGCTGCACTTGGCCGTGTTCCTGCCGGCGCTGCTGCTCGGCGCGGCGGTGCGCATAGTGAACGGACTGCGCAGCTGGCCTGATGCGAGGGCGACGACCCTCCGCTGGCTCGGGGCCGCTGTCGCTATGGTGGTTTTCGCCGCCACGGCTGCACTCATCCTCGACTGAACTTCCCGCCCGCCGATAAACGGACCGGTCTCATATCAAGTTCCGTCCATATATGTAGACCATTGTAGTCGGCGATTTCCAGTTCTTCCGCCCACTCTTCAGGCGTGAAACACTCACGCCTAAGTTCAAAAATGTTTGAATGCATACTGTTTTGAATTTGATTGGTTAATGAAATAGAAACCGGCCACTCCTTTCGGAAATGGCCGGCCATTAATTATTAAAAAAATCATTATTGAGTCGCGTCCGCCTCACGGCGGTCTGGGTGCAAATTAAAGAATAATATTGCACGATGTCAATAGCTCTGCTTGATAAGTCTCCGCACATCGTCCACCGACTTGACTGCCGAAAAACCAAGACGGAAAGAGATTGCCAAGACGGAAAGAGATTGCCTAAATTGCCTAACAAGTCCCGCAGGGACCGCGACGTAGGAGCGAAATACCCCTCATAGGGGTCGCAGACGGCAGTCTGCGGGGGTTCAGAAACCCGGACAGGGGTGACTAAACTCTGTTTAGTCATCCCCGCAGGGACCGCGACGTAGAAGCGAAATACCCCTGACAGGGGTCGCAGACGCCAATCTGCGGGGGTAAGGCAACGCCAGTCTGCGGGGGTAAGGCAACGCCAGTCTGCGGGGATTAAGGCAACGAAAAGGGGGGTGACCGAAAAGTCCCATATGGACTTTTCGGTCACCCCCCCCCTTCGTGGAGCATAGGGGGTTCGAACCCCTGACCTTCAGATTGCGAACCTGACGCTCTACCAGCTGAGCTAATACCCCGTCCGGGCGTGCACCCGATATCCGCGACCGGACCGCTGCGCGGCACTGTCGCCTGTTGTGGCCCGTGTTGCCGGGAGTCGGACTTGCAGCCCCTGGCGGCCCCCTCTCAACGGGCGCACAAAGATACTGCAAAAAATTTTGATTTCAGAGCCTGTCCTGAGTTCTATTCGCAAAAAAAACAGGCAGGCTCCCCAAAAAACCAAGACCGTCTCCCGAATCCGGACCTATATCGACAATATGCTCAATACATTGATAAGCTCCCGGTCGATCGGCTTGTCCATCTTGACGGCGCGGGAGATTGGGATGTAGACGATCTGGTCGTTCTTGATGCCTATCATCACGTTGCGCTGCCCCTCCTTGAGAGCCTCGATGGACGCGACTCCCAGGCGGCTGGCGAGTATGCGGTCATACGCCGTAGGGGTGCCGCCGCGCTGCAGATGCCCGAGTATCGACACCTTGACGTCGTACTGCGGGTACTCCTTGCGCACCCGCTCTGCGTAATGCATCGCGCCGCCGTCCTTCTCGGACACGAGGACGATGCTGCTGTTCTTGCTCTTGCGTATGCCCCTCCCGATAAAAGTCGCCAGCTGGTCGATGTCGGTATTGTCTTCCGGGATGATGGCCGCCTCGGCTCCGGCTGCGATCGCGCTGTTCTGCGCTAGGAAGCCCGCGTCGCGTCCCATAACCTCGACAAAGAATATCCGGTCGTGGCTGGTGGCGGTGTCGCGGATCTTGTCCACACATTCCATTATGGTGTTGAGCGCGGTGTCATATCCTATTGTGGAGTCCGTCCCGTAGAGGTCGTTGTCGATGGTGCCCGGCAGGCCGATGACCGTCACATCGTGCTCGCTTGCAAGCAGCTGCGCTCCGGTGAGAGAGCCGTTGCCTCCGATCACCACAAGGGCGTCGATGCCGTATTTCTTTATGCTCTCATAAGCCTTGGCGCGCCCCTCCGGAGAGCGGAACTCTTCGCTGCGGGCGGTCTTGAGGATGGTGCCGCCGCGCTGGATCGTGTTGCTGACGCTCTCGGTGGTGAGTTCCTTTATGTTCCCCTCTATCAGACCTTCCCAGCCGCGGACGATGCCGTATACTTTCCATCCTTCGAAAATCGCTGCCCGCGTCACGGCCCTGATGCATGCGTTCATCCCCGGCGCATCCCCGCCGGAGGTGAGTACTCCTATACTCTTAATATCCATATCTATAACTCAAGTTTCGCAAGTAAAAAATATTGTTGTAAAACAAGCATTGTGCAGGTACTTGCAAAACTTTCCCCTCCCGCACAAGCTTCGCTTATTGTTATTATATTACCCTTTCCCTAAAGAGGCTGCCTAAAAAGGCCATATGGGACTTTTTAGGCAGCCCCTTTCAGGTTTCTGAACCCCCGCAGACTGTCGTCTGCGACCCCTATGAGGGGTATTTCGCTCCTACGTCGCGGTCCCTTTAGTCACCATCACTTGCTTTCGGCCCTGCGGGCCTCTAAAACCGTGTTTCGCTCTTGCGAAACTTGTATCTATAAAACAAAACCCCGCGCTTACTCTATTTGTAGCGCGTCCGGCCCTATGCCACAAAAAATATGCCCTGACAAATGCCGTATGAGGGGAGATATGATTTTTTTTGTAACTTAGCGACTGTTATGAAAAAGTATGCCATTGTTCTCGCAGCGGCCATCGCCGCTCTCAGTCTCCCGTCCTGCGGCAACCGCGGCGGGGAGAGTCAAAAATCCTGCTGTAAGGAAGCTACAGAGTGTTGCCGGACTGACGCGCAGTGCTGTAAGGCTGTCAATCCGGTGATAGATGCAATTATGAGCCGCCGCTCCATCCGCAAGTATAAGGACACCCCTGTGGAGCGGGAGAAGCTCCAGCTCATCGCGGAGTGTGGCGTCAACGCCCCGAACGGGATGAATGCGCAGCGCTGGGAAGTCAGAATCGTGGACAGCGCCGAGAGCATCGACGCCATCACCGAGAAGTTCAAGAAAGCCAATCCGGAGATGGTCGGGCGCGACGCCAATTTTAAGAATATGTTCAGAAATGCGCCGGCGGTCATCTTCGTCGCCGTGCCTGAAGGAGAGGACGGACTCAACGCCGGTCTGCTCGGGGAGAACATCATGCTCGCAGCACATTCGCTGGGCCTCGGCACCGTATGCCTCGGAGGTCCTGTCAACTTCCTCAAGAACAACGCCGACGGGAAGGCCTTCCTGAAGAAGCTCGACTTCAGCGAGGGCTACAGCCTCCTCTATATGATAGGAGTTGGCTACCCTGACGAGACTCCTGACGCTAAGCCGCGCGACCTGAGCAAGATCCGTTTTGTGGACTAGGCTCTGCGCCGGGGATGATCACTAACGCCGAAATCAAGCGCATACGTTCGTTGCGGGAGAAGAAATTCCGCGACGTGTACGGGGAGTTTGTCGTCGAGGGCGAGAAGATGGTCCGGGAGGCGATTGCTTCGGGGATGGAAGTGGTGGCCAGATGGAGCATCGAAGAGACCGGGGAGGAGGTGATGTCGAGGATCAGCTCTCTCTCCACTCCCTCTCCGGTGCTGGCAGTGGTCAAAAAGCCGCTTGCGCAACGCCTGCCGGAGCAGCCGGAACGCGGTCTGTATCTGGCGCTCGACTCGGTGCGTGACCCCGGGAATATGGGGACTATCATCCGCATTGCCGACTGGTTCGGCGTGAGTGCGGTCTTCGTGTCCGAGGACTGCGTGGAGCAGTACAACCCCAAGGTCGTCCAGGCCTCCATGGGGTCGATTTTTAGAGTGAGGCTCATCGAAGCCGGCCTCCCGGAAGTCTGCCGGAGATTTCGTGCGGCGGGGATGTCAGTATGCGGGATGGTGCTTGACGGACAGGACATCTATGACGCAGACCTTGAGCCCGACGGGCTTGTGGTGATGGGCAACGAATCCGTGGGAATCAGTCCCGAAGTGAGGGCTGAACTCGACAGGAGGCTCCTGATCCCGTCGTTCGGGGCGGGCGGCGCGGAGTCGCTCAATGTCGCCGCGGCCACGGCCGTCACATTGTCGGAGATAAGGAGAAGGTCGCTATGAGAAGATCCGTGCTTAGCCTTGCCGCACTGCTGACTCTCGCATCGTGCAGCACCACCAGGCTTCTCTCCGAGGGAGAGTATCTGCTCTCGTCGAGCAGGGTGGAAGTGCAGGGTCCGGACAAGCCCCGGGTGAGCGAGCTCTCACAATACGTGCGCCAGCAGCCAAATTCCAGCCTTCTGGGCTGGAGGCCTTTGGTCAGCGTCTACAACTGGTCCGACGGCAGCGGCAGGGGCCTGAATGCCTTCTGGGAGAAGATCGGCACCGCCCCGGTGGTCTTCGATGCGGGAGAAATGTGGGAGAGCTGCGAGGTGATGAAGTCGCATCTGACCTACTTGGGCTACTATAACGCCAAGGTGACCCCGTCTGTCGCCTACAAGGGGCGCAAGGCCTCCGTGCGCTACTTGGTCGAACCCGGGAGCAGGTATCGGATAGACAGCCTCGTCTTTGAAGTGCCGGAGGGGGAGTTCGGCGATGAGTTCCGTGCCGACAGCGCCTCCGTCACGATACGCGTGGGCGACTACATTTCGGGCAAGGCTCTTGAGGCCGAGACCGTCCGGAGCGCGTCATATTTCAGAAACCTCGGCTACTACAACTTCAACAAGAACAACTACTTCTTCGAAGCCGACACCCTCGGCGAGCGTAACATCCTTTACTACCGCATCCGCGGGTACACACGCAACGAGAGCCCGCAGAGCGACTCGCCGATAGTGAAATACCGTATCGGGGATGTCAGCATACACTATCCTTCCAGCATTTTCTTCAAGAAGTCCATGCTGGAGAAATTCAACACGATACATCCCGGCGACTGGTACAGCGAGAGTCTGGTCAACGCCAGTTACAACCGCTTCTCCGTGCTCAATGTGTTCAACAGCGTCAATGTCGAGCTGACCCCTGTCGACAGCGCCAGGGTGGACTGCGACATCCGGCTCGGCGGCTCCGGGGTGTTCGGCTTCAAGGCCAATTTCGAGGCTTCGTCCAACTCCTCCGGGCTGCTCGGAGTGTCTCCGCAGCTCACATTCTTCCATAAGAATCTCTTCAGCGGCGGCGAGAGGTTCAATCTGGACTTCTCCGGCAACTGGCAGTTCAATCCAGGCACTGATGTGCACGCGACGGAGCTTGGAGTGTCGGCGAGTCTGGGCTTCCCCAACGCCCGGCACTATCGGGCGGACAAATCGGGGGGCGCGATACCGAGGACGGAGATCAAGGCGAGCTACAACTACCAGAATCGTCCGGAGTACCGCCGCGGCATCGCCGGACTCTCATACGGCTACAGCGGCCAGAGGGGTCGTAGTCTCTTCTACCAGTTCTATCCCCTGCAGCTCAACCTGGTCAGTCTCCACGAGATCAGCGACAGCTTCCTGAGTACGCTCATCAGTAACCCTTATCTCTGGGATTCGTTTGAGGACCAGATAGATGCGGGCGTGGGCGGAACTCTCTACCATACCACCAACTCCGACATAGTCCCGAAGACCCCATATCACTATGAGCGGCTGTCGGTCGATGTGGCCGGCAACCTCATTTCGCTCTTCAACCGCTTCATGCCGACCGACGACGCGGGCAAACACTGTCTGTTCGGTCTGCCTTACAACCAGTATGTCAAAGTGTCGCTGACCCTTGGCAGGACTTTCCGCTTCGGCGGCAATGACAGTCAGGCGCTTGCGTTCCGCTTCGACTCGGGCATAGGCAAGGCCTACGGCAACTCGCTGGCGCTTCCGTTCGAAAAACAGTTCTACTGCGGCGGGGCGAGCAGCATGAGGGGCTGGCAGGTGCGTTCGCTCGGGCCGGGCTTCAGCGAGATGAGTTCCGGCTTCATCATCCCGAGCCAGACCGGCGATGTCAAACTGGAGGCGGATATGGAATACCGTTTCAGGATGTTCTGGAAGTTTGAGGGCGCACTCTTCGCCGAGGCCGGCAACGTTTGGCAGCTGGACGAGATGGATCAGTTCCGCCTCGGGAGCGTGGCCGCCGACTGGGGCTGGGGGTTGAGACTCAATATGGACTTCATCCTCCTGCGCCTCGATATGGGATTCAGAGTCCACGACCCGTCCCGTGAGGCGGGCAGCCGCTGGGTCGGGCCGTCCGGCTGGCTGAAGCGCGACGGATTCGCCGTGCATTTCGGCGTAGGTTATCCTTTTTGATCGTTATATGAAACACATTATCTATCAGGCTCTTGCGAGGCTTTGGGGCGATGGTCGCCTATCCTCCTGGGATGAGCCGGCGCTCGCTTACATACGCTCCCTCGGGGCCGATTTCCTATGGCTCACCGGCATACCGCGCCACGCCAGCGGCAAGAGTTTCGTCAAAGGCAATCCCGGCTGCCCGTATTCCATCTCCGACTGGATGGATATCAATCCCTATCTCGCCGACAATCCGGAGAGGAGGATGGAAGAGTTCGATGCGCTCGTCGCAAGGGTCCACGCCTCGGGGCTGAAACTTCTGATAGATTATGTCCCCAACCACGTCGCGAAGGACTACGAGGGGAAGATTGTACACTACGACTACTGCGATGCCGACTGGACCGACACTCTCAAGAACGACTGGAATTCTCCGCAGACCCGCGAGGCGATGGCGGAGATTCTGCTCTTCTGGCTCGGGAGGGGAGTGGACGGATTCCGCTGCGATATGGTGGAACTGGTGCCGCCGGAGGCGCTCGGAAGACTGATTGCGGACGTGAAGCGGAGTTATCCGAAGTCGCTATTCGTCGCAGAGGTCTATGGCAAGTGCAACTACGGCCGCTATATAGATGAGGTCGGATTCGACCTGCTTTACGACAAATCCGGCCTCTACGACAGCCTGAGGGCCATCAGCACCGGCAGTCTGAGCGCCCGCGCCATCACCTGGAACTGGCAGTTCCTCTCCGGGCTGCAGCCCCGGATGCTTAATTTCCTGGAAAACCACGACGAGCAGCGGGTGGCGTCCGGATTCTTCCTCGGCTCTGCGGACAAAGCCTATGCCGCGCTTGCGGTGTCGCTTCTTTTCAACGACGCGTCATTTATGCTCTACTTCGGGCAGGAAGCGGGGGAGGCGGCGTCCGAGAGCGACAACGGGCGCACTTCCATCTTCGACATCACCCGACCTGAGACTGTCGGGCGGCTATATGAGGCAATCCACGGCACCGGCAGCCTGCTTCCGCAGGAGGAGGCGGTGCTGAAACGATACAGACAGATGCTCCGCTATGCAAAAATCCCGGCATTTTCGCAGGGGAAATGCTGGGATCTGTGCTATTGCAACCTTTCTTCCGAAGGTTTCGACGCGGATCGCCATTTCGCCTTTCTGCGCTATGACGACTCTGAGGCTTATCTGGTGTTCTGCAACTTCTCCGACAGTCCTGTCCCGAGGGTCAGCATCGCTTTCCCGGAGGAGCTGAAGAGTGTCACGCGCTGCGGCGGGGCCGTTGTCACTGACATTCCGGCCCGGGATGCGCGGATAGTTAAGCTACAATCTGTCCGATGAGGATGGACGAGATGAGGGAGAGGATGGCGTAGAACTCCGGGAGAGCCGCGTAAATCATCGTGTGGGTCATCACGTTATGGCCCTGGCTTACACCTACGATACCGTTGGCGCAGACCTGACCCTGACGGATGGCGGTGACAAGGCACACGAGTCCGACCGCTATGCCCACCGCGAAATAAAGCAGGCCGTAGTTGGCGAAATCATTGCCGAGCCAGAGCACGAAGGCGAGGAAGCCGTAGAGGCCCTGGGTGGCAGGAATGGCGGAGAGAATCATATAAGTGGATGACTTCTCCGGCAGCTTTTTGAGTGCGCCCTCGGCAGCGTTGCCGGCGATGGTGGTGCCGTAGGCGGAGCCGATACACGCAAGGCAGAACATAAGTGCCAGTCCGAGGTAACCAAGAATTGTGTTAAGCATAATTGTTTGTGTTTATTTGTTTTACTTATTTCCTGATAGGGTTGTATGCAGAACCCTGGCCCTCGTAGCCGGAGTTCTTGAAAAATTCTACGAAATTGAGTCGCAGAGGGTGCACGAACGCGCCAAGGCAGCTCATCGCCAGATTGAGCACATGCCCGACTGCGAGGATCAGCACGAACGGGACCCACTGCCATGTCGGGTCGCTGCCCTTGACCATCTCGGCGATCTGGTTGAAAGTCTGCGCCAGCATTCCGCCCGAAAGACCGAGGGCGTAGAGACGGATGTAGCTGAGCACGTCGCTTATCAGACCCGAGGCCATACTGTAGCTGTCCCACAGTCCGACCCCGATGTTGAGCAGAGGGTTGCGTCCGATCTTGTTGAAGACGAATATGCCGAGCGCTGACACTGCGGCAATGGCGATGAGCAGCCACTTGATCGCCGCTTCCGGGAGTACCCCGAGCGCCCCTATGCTGACGCCGGCCACTCCGCCGACTATCAGAAGAGTCCACCCGAGCGTGCCGAGGCTGTCCTTGAACCCGTCACGCCTCACCGCCCAGACGGCTTTGGTTATCATCGCGAGGCAGATGTGCACCACGCCTATGAGCAGCGAGAGTACCATCTGCTTGGCGTAGAGGTTGCCGCCCAGCTCGATGTCGCCGCTGATCATACACTTCTTCATCCAGTCCGGAACCCAGTTCTGGTCCGGCAGGCTGACTCCGAACAGACCGCCCATCACGAAGCCAACCACCACCGTGCCGGCCCCGAGGATGGTGATGAGCCCCCACATATCGGCGAGTCCGCCGCTCTTGCCCCTGAGGAAGAGCCCGATGCCGATGAGCATCAGCCCGTAACCCATATCTCCCATACACATCGAGAAGAAGAGCAGGAAAAATATGCTCAGGAACACGGTCGGGTCGAACTCGTTGTAGACAGGCATCCCGTACATCGAGGTGAGAGGCTCGAACTGACGCACGAACCAGTTGTTCTTCAGCTTGATAGGAGGTTTGTCGGAGGCTGTGGCGCTCTCGGCGATGTAGTATATGTCCATCCCGTCGAACGCCTCCTTGAGCCTTGCATCCTCTTCGGACGGGGCGAAGCCCTCGAATACCACAAGGGAATTCTCCGCCGCTTTTCTGCCGGTGACGCCGGCGAGGTAGACACTCAGTTCCGCATAGAGGGAGCGTACTTTCTCTTCAAGGTCAGGCAGTTCGGAGCGGCGCTTCTCGAGTCCGCTGCGGTAGTTCTCAATCTTGGCTTCGAGCCGTTCCAGCTCGTAGCGCACTTCGGCTTCGGTCTTCTGCGGAGCAGGGAGTTCCTTGAGCGGGAAACCCGCGCTGTCGCCCACTATGACGAACCAGATGCTGCCGTCCTTCTCCGTGACTCTCTGGAGGGCGTATGCCTGCTCCCACTCCGGCTTGAAGGACTTCTTGGACACGCGGTAGAACTTGACTCCGAGCGCGGAGAGTTTCTCCCTGTCGTAGTCCCCCCAGACGCTGAGCTCCTCAAGACTGCGGCGCAGGGCTACAGCGTCGTTCTGCAGCTGCACCAGATGCGCGTCCGATCCGTTGCGGATGCACTTGATGAGGGCCTTGGCCGCCTCTATGTCGGACACAATATGTCCGGAGACGTCGTCCACCGGCTTCGACGAGCGGCTGATGTCCACCACTCCGAGTTCCTGGAGACTTCTGAGGAACTCCTCCTTCTCCCCGCTGAGCAGGATGAAGGAATATTTGGTCATTGCTGTGATCATCGCTCAGCCTCCTCCTCTGCGGCGTGCCGGGTCTTGACTATCTTGGAAGAGGCCTTGGAGAGGTTCTCCTCGTCTTCCATATATCGCTTGATCTTGCGTATCGCTTCCTGATAGCCCGGGATCTGCACCTTCTCGTAGAGATTGACCTTCTGGGTGGTCTTCTTGCGGTTGAACTCCAGGATGCGGCGCTTCTCTTCATAGACTTCCGACTCGATGCCGATGCGGGTCAGATCCTTGAGGATCCGCACCCCGTCGACGAACCAGGCCGGCTTGACGAAAGCGTTGAACGGCAGTATCTCGTAGTGGATTTCGTCCAGCTGCGGAGTCTTCACGCCTGCCACCTTGACGGTGCGCAGATCCACATCGGTGATGCGGATGAGCCCCGGCTCGAACTCGTTCCACAGCGCCGCGAGATAGTCGTATCCCGCGAGTGACCTCTCAAGCTCCTCTTCAAGCCTCCGGGATTCGTTCTTGGCCGTGAGCACGGCGCCGCGCAGAGCCGACTCCTTATTCTTGAGGGTCGGCAGGGCGTTGCGGCGCATCTTGAGCTGCTTGCCAAGACTCGTCAGCGAAGTCTTATTGTATTGAAATTTGATGGCCACTGTATGCTATTTCTTCCAGTATTTATCTATCAATGACTGCCTTATGCCGGTCTCTGCCGGGGAGAAGTGCTTCGCGAATATCTCCCACGCGGTGTCGAGCATCTCAGTGATGCTGATGTTGATGTCGATGGAGAGCAGCCGGGTGGCGTATTCCTTGGCGTAGTCAAGGCACCTGAGGTCGTAGTCGGAGAGGTCGAAACCGTTCTCCAGCTTGGTCTTCGCGTTCTGCGCATCGGCATAGAGGCGCACTCCGGCATTCATCACCTGGGAGTGGTCCTCGCGGGTCTTCTTGCCCTGTACAAGCTGCTTGAGACGGCTCAGCGAGCGGAACGGGTCCACGATGACCTTGCCGGAGTCGGAGTCGGCGCGCAGGAAGAGCTGCCCCTCGGTGATGTAGCCGGTGTTGTCCGGAATCGCGTGCGTGATGTCCCCGTCGTTGAGGGTGGTCACGGCTATGATGGTGATGGAACCGCCGTCGGGCAGCTGCACGGCTTTCTCGTAGATCTTGGCGAGGTCGGAGTAGAGCGAGCCCGGCATCGAGTCCTTGGACGGGATCTGGTCCATACGGTTGGAGACGATGGAGAGCGCGTCGGCATAGAGGGTCATATCGGTAAGGAGCACGAGCACCTTCTCGTTGCAGTCGACGGCGAAGTATTCCGCCGCTGCGAGCGCCATATCAGGGATCAGCAGCCGCTCCACGGGCGGCTCGTCGGTGGTGTTGACGAACGAGACTATCCTGTCGAGAGCGCCGGCGGACTCAAACTTGTGGCGGAAGAAGAGGTAGTCGTCGTTGGAAAGGCCCATTCCTCCGAGGATGATCTTGTCCACGTCCGCCCTCAGCGCCACATCGGCCATCACTTGGTTGTACGGCTGGTCCGGGTCGGCGAAGAACGGAATCTTCTGTCCGGAGACGAGGGTGTTGTTGAGGTCGATGCCGGCGATGCCGGTAGGGATGAGTTCCGAAGGCTGGCGGCGCTTGTAAGGGTTGACGGACGGGCCGCCCACCTCGCGCTCCTCCCCCTCTACCTCCGGGCCGCCGTCGATAGGCTTGCCGTAGGCATTGAAGAAGCGTCCGGAGAGCTGCCTGCTGACCTTGAGGGTAGGAGGCGCTCCCATGAACGACACCTCGGCGTCGGTAGGGATGCCCTCGGTGCCGGAGAATACTTGCAGCGTGACGGTGTCGCCCTTGGTCTTGACTATCTGGGCGAGCTTGCCACCCACGGTTGCCAGCTCGTCGTTCGCCACTCCGGCCGCCTTGAGGGAGACGGTGGCCTTGGTGATGGCGTTGAGCCGGGTGTATGTGCGTTGATATGCTTTGACTGCCATATTATGAAAGGAGTTTGCTCAGCTGCTGCTGATATTCTTTGAACTTGTCGCTCCGGAACTCTGAATAGTTCATCTGGCGCAGGATGTTGATCATCTGCTTGAAGTAGCTCCGGCACTCCTCGAAGTCCTCGAAGCTGAATTCGCGCTCGCAGATGCCGACGATGAGCCCGAGCATGTATTTCTGCCTGTCGATCGGACAGAGGGCGTCCACCTCGTCGAAGGCGTCCTGCTGCAGGAAGGCGAAATCGATGAGCTCGGACTTCCAGAACGCCTCGTGGTAGCTCATAGGCACGCCGTCGTCGCCGAGGATGTTGATCTGGTCGGCCATCTCCTTGCCCCTCCGGACTATGTTCTTGGCCTTGAGAACCTTGTCGACCCAGCCTTGCTCAACCTTTGAGTCGAGCCAGCTGACGATTTCCGGATATTCGAGATACTTGGAATAGGAGTCGATAGGGCTGACCGCAGGGTAGCGCTTCTGGTCGGCGCGGTTCTGCTCGAGAGCATAGAAACAGCGCGCGGCTTTCTTGGTGGACTCGGTCACGGGCTCCTTGAGGTTGCCTCCTGCAGGGGAGACGGTGCCGATGAACGTGATGGCTCCGGTCTGGCCGTTGTTGAGCCGGACCATCCCGGCGCGGGAGTAGAAGTTGGATATGATGGCCGAGAGGTCCACCGGGAAAGCGTCGGCTCCCGGGAGCTCCTCCATACGGTTGGACATTTCCCTCAAGGCCTGGGCCCAGCGGGAAGTGGAGTCGGCGAGCAACAGGCAGCGCAGGCCCATCGCGCGGTAGTATTCGCATATCGTCATAGCCGTGTAGACGGATGCCTCACGCGCGGCTACAGGCATATTGGAAGTGTTGCATATGATTACGGTCCTCTCCATCAGATGCCTGCCGGTGTGAGGGTCGATGAGTTCCGGGAACTCCGTGAATATCTCCACGACCTCGTTGGCACGCTCTCCGCACGCGGCCATCACGATCACGTCGGCCTCGCCCTGCTTGGCGATGGCGTGCTGGAGCACTGTCTTGCCGCAGCCGAACGGCCCCGGGATGAAGCCTGTGCCGCCCTCGGCGATAGGGTTGAAACTGTCGATGACGCGGACGCCGGTCTCCATTATCTTCTCAGGACGCGGCTTCTCCTGATAGGCTCTGACGGCTATCTTGACAGGCCATTTCTGAGTCATCGTGACATCGATCTCCCCGTCAGGTCCGTCGAGGGTCGCGATGACGCTGTCGATCTTGTACTGTCCGGCGGGGGCCACGCTCTTGACGGTGTATTCCCCCTTGAGGCTGAACGGCACCATGATCTTGTGCGGCAGCCAGCCTTCCTTGACCTCGCCGAGCCAGTCGGCTGCGGCCACCTTGTCGCCTTTGGCTGCAATAGGGGTGAAGTCCCATAGCTTGGAGTGGTCGAGAGGGTCCGTATATTCCCCACGCTTCAGGAACACTCCTTCCATAGTGGTGAGGTCGTTCTGAAGGCCGTCATAGACGCTTGAGAGCAGTCCCGGCCCGAGGGTCACCTCAAGCATCCTGCCGAGAAACTCCACGCTGTCGCCGTTCTTCAGACCGCGGGTGCTCTCGAAGACCTGGACGGAAGCGCTGTCGCCGTTGACCTTGATGACCTCGGCGAGGAGTTTGGTCCCTGCAAGGTCGATGTAGCAGAGCTCGTTTTCGGCCACAGGACCGTTGACCGCAACGGTCACAAGGTTTGAAACGATGCCTGTTACCTTTCCTGTTGTCGTCATATATCAGTGTTTTTTTTGTTGTCGTATGTTGCGCGGATGTCCTGCACGAGCTTGCGGAAAAACTCCCGCCCCGTCTCCGGGTCGAGCTTCTCCCACCTGTCGACTATCTTGAGCTTTGCGGCGAATCCGAGTATCAGCTCGATGTCGAAGAGGTCGCTGAGGGTGATCTCCTCGATGCGCTTCCACAGCAGTTCGTCGAGTCCGCGCTCGCGCCCGAGGATGTCGCTTCCGGAGAGCACCGCCTCCACCTCTGCCCGGCCCTCGAACTCCGGATTCCAGCTGCCGCGCCCCTCTTCGTCCTTTGCGGTGCTTACGATGTCCTGCCCCTCCGGGCGGGAAAGCGTCTTGTTGATCCACTCGACCTTTGTGTTGCGCAGGTCGAGGTCATAGGCGAAGTAGCTGCGGATGAAGCGGTTGCGATGGGAGAGCGCCTTGGCGTAGAAGTGTCCGTCGAGACTGCCGCCCTCGAAGCCCGAGAGCAGGAAGTCCAGCAGGGAGTTGTCCCGGGCGGAGAGCTGGCTGCGGATCTCGGCGAGTATGCCCTCGGCATCAACCCCGCTGCTGCGTTCCGTCCCGTGCTGCAGGACCGGAAGTCCCGCAATGATGTATTCATAGTTATGCATTGCCGCCGAAGAGGAGCTTGCGCGTCACCGGACGGATGTACTCGGCTATGAGCTCTCTGAATGTCTCCTCGCTGAGGCTGACATACCAGCTGCCGTCTTTCGGCCCGATGGTGAATCCGCCGGAAACTTTCTTGGAGAACTCGGCCTCCACGGGTTTGTCCAGGGCTTTGCGGAGCTCGGTCTTCACCCAAGGCTCGAGCTGCTTCTGCAGGGCTTCGGGGAGGACGAGCCTGAGTTCGCAGCTCTCCTCGGCATTGAATCGCTCAGCCACTGCGGTGATGAGCTTCTTGAGGTAGTCCGGGTCGTCCAGGGCCTCCTTGACCTTGCCGGAGATGAGGTTGCCGACGAGCAGGTCTTCGATAGACTTCTTTGTGGCCTGAAGGCTCTGGGCCGACGCCATCTTCACGTCGGATTCGGCCTTGGACTTGAGGTCTGCCGCGCTGCGTTCCGCTTCGGCCATTATAGCCTCGGCGTCGGCCTTGGCCTTAGCCACTATCGCGTCGGCTTCCTTGTGCGCTTTGGCGAGAAGAAGCTCCCCCTCTTCCTTGCCTTTCGACAGTCCCTCGTTGTAGAGCTTGTCGGTAAGTTCCTGTAGTTTGTTGGACATATTGTTTATATTGATTATCAGCTCATTATGTCGAGAGCCCCCGGCGTCTCGCCCTTTGCTCCGACAGGGTGTCGGCGGAACCCCGGCCGCCGAATTGCGCAAAAGTAGTCAAAAAAAGAGCCATACGCAAGTTTGCGGCCATTATTATCATCGATAACCGCTATCGCCCGTCAGGGACTCGGTCTGAGGCATTTCCGCAGCCCTTCGGCCCCGTCAGGGGCACGGGGCGGCGGACTGTCTCTAGTCCTTGACCATCCTCCCGTAGAGGTGTCCGAAGAACAGGACCTCGCCGTCCGACGGCACGGCGTCGATGATGACGAAACTCATTCTCTCCCGGATATGAGATATTCGGCTATCTGCACGGCGTTCAGGGCCGCGCCCTTGCGTATCTGGTCGGCGGAGAGCCATAGGGTGATGCCGCATTCGTCGCAGATGTCCTTGCGTATGCGACCGACGAATACGTCGTCCTTGCCGGCGGTGTAGAGCGGCATAGGGTATTCGAGCGCGGCGGGGTCATCGCACAGGCTGACTCCCGGGGCTGCGGCGAGCGCGTCCTGCACCTGTCCGACTTCCAGAGGCCGCTCGGTCTCAATCCATATCGCTTCGGAATGCGAGCGCAGTGCGGATACCCTCACGCAGGTCGCCGAACAGCGGATGTCGGAGTGCAGTATCTTGCGGGTCTCGTTGTACATCTTCATCTCCTCCTTGGTGTAGCCGTTGTCCTGGAAGACATCTATCTGCGGGATGAGGTTGTAGGCGAGCTGATATGCGAAGCGGCTGACTTTCACCGGTTTGTCCTCGACTATGTCGCGGTACTGCTCTTCGAGTTCCGCCATCGCCTGCGCACCTGCGCCGGAGGCCGACTGGTAGCTCGCGACGCGGACTCTCTTTATGTGCGAGAGGGCCTCTATCGGCTTGAGCGCCACCACCATCATAATTGTGGTGCAGTTGGGGTTGGCTATGATGTGGCGCGGAGCCTCGAGAGCGTCCGGGGCGTTGCACTCCGGCACCACGAGAGGCACGTCCGGGTCCATACGGAAAGCGCTGGAGTTGTCAATCATCGTCGCCCCATACCGGGTGATGGTCTCCGCGAACTCGCGTGACGCCCCCGCGCCTGCAGACACGAACGCGTAGTCCACTCCCTTGAAGTCGTCGTTGTGCCGCAGAAGACGCACCTCTATCTCTTCGCCCCTGAAGGCGTATCTGCTCCCCGCGCTGCGCTCCGAGCCGAAGAGCATAAGCTCGTCAGCGGGGAAATTCCTCTCTTCGAGCACGCGGAGGAACTCCTGTCCCACCGCTCCGCTCGCGCCCACTATCGCAACTTTCATATTTTCCTTGTTCTATATGTTTGCTATTCTCATTATATCCGCGAACACTCCCGCCGCCGTCACCCCGGCACCCGCACCGTAGCCTCGGATGACCATAGGGTGCGGCGCGTACCTCTCGGTGGTGAGCAGTACGATGTTGTTGGAGCCGTCCAGCGACCAGGCGGGACTGTTCCCGTCCACTTCCCTGAGCGCAACGCGGCACCGGCCTCCGTCCATCTCGGCCACGAATCTCCATCTGAGACGGAGTTCTTCCAGCTTGCGCCGCCTTGCCTCGAAATCAGCGTCGAGCGAAGGCAGTCTGCGCCAGAACTCCTCTTCAGTGCAGCTGAAAAACTCCTTCGGGACGAATAGTTCCGTCTCCACATCTTCCTGGCTCACTTCGTAGCCCGCTTCGCGGGAGAGTATCACGAGCTTGCGTATAACATCCTTCCCGGAGAGGTCGATGCGCGGGTCCGGCTCGGAGAAGCCCTGCTCCATAGCCATCCTGACCGCGCGGCTGAACGGCACTTGTGCTGAGAGGGTGTTGAAGATAAAGTTGAGCGTGCCGCTCAGCACGGCCTCCAGCTTGAGTATGCGGTCGCCGCTGTTGCAGAGGTCGTTGATGGTGCTGATGATGGGAAGTCCGGCGCCCACATTGGTCTCGAAGAGGAATTTGACCCCCTTGTGCAGGGCGGTCTCCTTGAGGCGGCGGTACATCCCGTAGTCGGAGGAAGCGGCTATCTTGTTGGCGGCCACGACCGAGATGCCGTGATTGAAGAAGTCTTCGTAGAGTGACGCCACATCGGGGCTGGCGGTGCAGTCCACGAATACGGAGTTGAAGATGTTCATCCCGATGACCTCGTCCCTGAGGCGCTGCACGTCGAGCGGAATGCCGCCGGAGAGGGCCTCCCGCCAGGCAGTCGGATCGATCCCTGAGCGGTCGAATATCCCGATGCTGCTGCGGGCTATCCCGACTATGTTTATCTTGAGGTTGCGCTCGCGCATCAGTTTCTCCCTCTGCTGCGCCAGCTGCTCCAGCAGTTGGCCGCCGACCGTGCCGACTCCGCAGACGAAGATGTTGAGTTCCTGGTATTCGGAGAGGAAGAAGCCGTCGTGGATGACATTGAGGGTCTTGCGCAGGAAGCGGCGCTCCACGATGAAGGAGATATTGTTGGCGGATGAACCCTGGGCGCAGGCCAATATGCTGATCCCGTTGCGTCCGAGTATGCCGAAAAGCTTGCCGGCGATGCCGGCGCTGTGCTTCATATTCTCTCCTACCACCGCGACTGCGGCAAGCTCGCGCTCGACTCTGACAGGGTCGATGGCTCCGCTCCCGATCTCTGCTTCGAACTCCCCGTCGAGCAGCTTGCGGGCGAGGTCCGCGTCGGTCCTGCTGACCCCGATGGAGATGCCGGTCTCGGAGGCGGACTGGGACACGAGGAACGCGCTTATGCCCTCGGAGGCGAGCGCGGAGAATATCCTGCTGTCCACTCCCACTACTCCGACCATAGAGTTGCCGCTCAGGGTGATGAGGCAGATGTCGTCTATCGAGGAGATGCCCCTCACCGTCCTGCCGCCGCCCGGGCAGTCGCGGTGTATGGTGGTGCCGGGGGCTCCGGGGTTGAAGGTGTTCTTTATTATTATCGGGATGTTCTTCCTGCACACTGCATAGAGCGTAGGCGGATAGATGACCTTAGCCCCGAAGTTGCAGAGCTCCATCGCCTCGTCGTAGCTCATCTCGTCGATTACATAGGATGTGCGGATGATGCGCGGGTCAGCGGTCATAAACCCGTCGACATCGGTCCAGATTTCCAGCGAATCCGCATCCAGCGCCGCCGCGATGAGGCTTGCCGTGTAGTCGGAGCCGCCTCTGCCGAGGTTGGTGATGTCCCCGCTGTCCCTGTCGGAGGAGATGAATCCCGGCACTATGGCCACTTCTTCCCCGCCGCCGTAGAGAGCGAATGCTTCGCGGATGAGCGGGTAGGAGGCCGCGATGTCGGCCCTGTCGATGCGGGCGCCGCGTTCGGTGAGGATGAACCTCAGAGGGTCGTATAACCTCGCGCCCCTGACGACTTCCGTCACTATCAGTGATGAGAGCCTCTCCCCAAAACTGAGTATCTCGTCTTCTGCCTTGCGCGGCAGCACGCGGAGCATAAAGACGCCCTCGCAGATGTTGCCGAGCCTGTCCAGAAGCGCCCCCAGACGGTCCTTGAGAATCTTCCGCGCCTCCGCGTCCTCCACCATCCCGTCACACATCGCGAAATGCCGCTCCCGGATCTCCCGAAGCAGGGTGCGGAACTCCTGATCGCCCCCTTCGGCGAGCCTTGCGGCGCTGATGAGGCTGTCGGTGACCCCGCCCAGGGCCGAAACCACCACGATGACCTTTTCGGTCTGTGACTCGATGATTGACTTGACGCTGCGCAGGCTCTCCGGACTGCCCACCGATGTGCCGCCGAACTTGATGACCTTCATACTGAATGTGCCCCGGGATTTGTCCGGGTTTCGGTTTGCGAAGTTAGTTCATATATTCCACAATTCAAATTTGCTTTTCTCGCAAGAGTGAGCGAAATTCGCACCTCGTGCCTTTGGCGGACCGTTTGCCCGGAGTTCGGGACGGGCTGGTGCCGGGGCGCATCCGTAAGATGAAACTCTGTAAAATCAATGTGTCCGCTCCGTTCAGCTTCGAAGCCGGAGGGAGCCTGGAGGGGATGGAAATCGTATTCCATTGCTCAGAACACGCACGCCGTGAAGGCGAGAAAGTGGTCTGGATATGCCACGCGCTGACCGCCAATTCCGACCCGGAAGACTGGTGGCCGCAGATGGTGGGGAGCGGGAAGCTGATAGATACTGACAGGTATTTCGTGGTGTGCGTGAATATGCTCTGCTCGCCATACGGCTCCAGCGGCCCTGCATCGCTCAATCCGGCGGACGGCAGGCCGTATATGACATCTTTCCCGAAGACTACGGTAAGGGATATGGTTGCGGCCAATATCCTTGTGCGTAAATATCTGGGAATAGAGAAGATAGATATCTTGATAGGGCCTTCCATCGGAGGCTTTCAGGCTTATGAATGGGCGGTGACGGAGCCGTCCGTGATAGGGAAGGCGGTATTCCTCGCCACGGAGGCGAGGTGCTCCCCGTATCTGACGGCCTACAACGAGGCCCAGAGGATGGCGCTTCGCGCTGACCCGAGTTTCGGGGTCTCGCCGGACGGGGGCGGAAAGGGGCTGGAGTGCGCCCGCGCGATTGCGATGCTCTCCTACAGGACTTATGCGGGCTATGTCGGGACCCAGGCCGAGGCGGATCCGGACACGCTTTTCGCGGACAGGGCGGCTTCGTATCAGCGCTATCAGGGGCGCAAACTTGCCGACCGGTTCGATGCATACAGCTATTGGTATCTGACCTATGCTCTTGACAGCCACAATGTAGGCAGGGGCAGGGGCGGGGTGGCGGCGGCTCTCTCGAGAGTCAAGGCCCGCTGCCTCGTGCTGAATATCGACAGCGACTGTCTCTTCCCGCCGGAGTCCGGCCGCGCGCTCGCCTCGATGCTCCCGGACGCGGAGTATGGGCAGATCAGCTCCGTTTTCGGTCACGACGGCTTCCTCATCGAGTATGCCGCGCTGGAAGAGAGGCTGGGGGAGTGGATAGGATAAGCGCGATTATTTGCGTAAGTTTGCAGAAAAGAAACAGGATGAACAACTACGGATTTCTCAGGGTGGCGGCGGCGATGCCGCGGGTCAAGGTCGCGGACCCTGCGGCGAACGGCAGGGAAATGGCAAGAATGGCTGCAGAACTGAGCGCTCAGGGCGCGTCGGTGATTGTGTTCCCGGAGTTGAGCGTGACCGGCTACACCTGCGCCGACCTCTTCGGGCAGCGGACGCTGCTTGATGGCGCGGAGGCTGCCGTTGAGCAAATGCTCCTGCAGACTGCGGAGTCCGGTGCACTGCTGATCTTCGGCGTGCCGCTCGAATATCACGGGAGGCTTTTCGACTGCGCCGTGGTCTCCCGCGGCGGCAGGATACTCGGTGTGATCCCGAAGACCTACCTCGCCGGCAACGGTGAATTCTATGAGCCGAGATGGTTCGAGTCCGCGAGGGTGCTGCCCGATGAAGGTGTGGAGATTGACTATGCCGGGCATAAAGGACTGCGTCTGGGATGCCGTCAGCTCTTCCGCATCGGGAAGGCTCTTGTCGGCGTGGAGATCTGCCAGGACCTCTGGGCCCCCGTGCCTGCCTGCACCTGGGCGGCGCTTGCGGGAGCGCAACTCATAGTCAACCTCTCCGCCAGCAACGAAGTGCTGATGAAGCACGAATATCGCCGCCAGCTCGTGTCCTCCACATCTTCGAGACTTTTTGCGGCATATGTGTATTGTTCCTGCGGATACGGCGAATCTACCCAGGACCTTGTCTGGGCCGGGTCTTCCCTTATCTGCGAGAACGGCGGCATCCTTGCCGGAAGCGAGCGCTACAACCGGGAGTCCGGAGCCATAATGGCCGATGTGGACATCGAGAAGATGGATATCCTCCGCTCCAAAGAGCACTCCTACCGCTTCGAGGGGAAAGCGCCCGCATACGAAATCGTCGATGCCGGCAGCCCCGTCGATACTGATTTCAAGGCAAGACTGCTCCGGGATGTCGAGCCGCATCCTTTCGTCCCTCAGGGCGACAGAGTGGCGCTCGGCGAACGCTGCCGCGAAATCCTCTCCGCGCAGGTCGCGGGGCTCACCACCAGGATGGAACATATACGCTGCCGCAAGGCCGTGATAGGCATCTCCGGCGGGCTCGACTCCACGCTTGCGCTGATGGTCACGACGCTCGCCTTCGACGCGATGGGACTCGACCGCAAGGGCATCGTCTGCGTCACTATGCCGGGCTTCGGCACCAGCGACAGGACGCACGGCAACTCTCTCTCCCTGATGGGTCTGTTGGGGGTCACCGCAAGGGAGATTTCGATAGTTCCCGCCACCCGGCGGCATTTCGAGGACATAGGCCACGATGAGAGCATACGTGACCTCACTTACGAGAACTGCCAGGCCCGCGAGAGGACGCAGATCCTTATGGACATCGCCGGCAAGGAAGGCGGCATCGTGATAGGTACGGGCGACCTGTCGGAGCTCGCCCTCGGATGGTGCACCTACAACGGAGACCATATGTCCATGTACGCCGTCAATGTCAGCGTGCCCAAGACCCTGGTGAGGACTCTGGTCGTATGGGGGGCGGACAACAGGTTCAGCGGCTCGGAAGATGTGCGCAAAGTCCTGCTGGACATAGCCGACACCCCGATAAGCCCGGAGCTCATCCCGGCAGACGAAAATGGCGGCATCGTCCAGAAGACAGAGGATCTCGTGGGGCCGTATGAACTTCACGACTTCTTCCTCTACAATTTCTTCCGCTTCGGCTACAGTCCGGAGAAGCTCCTCTTCCTCGCGCTCAAGGCCTTCGCCGCCACTTACGACGAGCAGACCGTCCGTCACTGGCTCTCGACCTTCCTTCGCCGCTTCTTCACCCAGCAGTTCAAGCGCTCCTGCATCCCGGACGGCCCGAAGGTCGGATCGGTCTCCCTCTCCCCGCGCGGCGACTGGAGGATGCCGTCCGACATCGAGACCCCCTGGAAGCTGTGAGGGTTCAGGGCTCAGTCGTTATTCATCTGCGTGATGTCCGGTTTGTGGCGCTCTGAGTCGCCGATCAGCCACTCGGCGTAGTAGTCCGCCATACGCCAGAAGAAGTACTCGTCCATATCTCCGAAAATGTGCCTCTCCCCCGGGAGGATCATCATATCGAAGCGCTTGTTGGCGCGTATCAGGGCGTCCGCCACGCGGATGGTGTTGGCCGGGTGGACGTTGTTGTCGATATCCCCGTGGAACAGCATCAGATGGCCCTTCAGATTGCGGGCAAGCTCCTGATTGGTGTCGATGTGGTAGACGAAGGTGGTGTCGCCCTGCTCTATCTTCTCCAGCACCCCGTGGTGCTGCTCGCTCCACCAGCGGTTGTAGATGCTGTTGTCGTGGTTGCCCGAGCAGGAGACCGCCACCTTGAAGAAGTCAGGGTATTTGAGGATAGCTGCGGTGCTCATAAACCCGCCGCCCGAGTGTCCGTGGATGCCCACTCTGTCCAGATCGATGAACGGATGCCTCGCCCCGAGCTGCTGGATGGCGTATTTCTGGTCCTCCAGACCATAGTCGCGCAGGTTGCCGTAGCCGTAGTTGTGGTACCACTTCGAACGGTTGGGGTGGCCGCCCCTGTTGCCCACCGTGATGACGATGATGCCCAGCTGCGCGAGCCGGTCCGTGCGGGTGAAACCCTTGCTCCAGGAGATGTTGTTGGCTTCCACCTGAGGCCCCGGGTAGACATAGTCGCAGATGGGATAGACCTTGGTGGAGTCGAAGTCGAACGGCTTGTACATCGCTCCGTAGAGGTCGGTGACCCCGTCGGCGGCCTTGACCTTGAAGCGCTCCGGGAACTTGTAGCCGGCTTCGAAGAGCAGGCTGAGGTCCGCAGTCTCCAGCTCGCGGATCTTCTTTCCGGAGGCGGAGAAGAGAGCTGCAGCCGGCGTGCAGTCCACGCGGGAGTAGTTGGCCACGAAGTATTTGGCGTCGTCGCTGGCGGTCGACAGCACATCCATATCGTCCATATCGAGCTGCTGCAGCGCGCCGCCGCTCAGAGGGACGCGGAAAGTGTGCATCTGATACGGGTTCTCGTCCGCCCTGACCCCGCAGGCGCTAAGCAGGATATAGCCTTCCCGCTCGTTGACCCCGAGGATGTCCTCGATGTGGAACGCTCCGTCGGTCAGGTTCTTGATCAGGGTCCCGTCAGCCGAATAGAGGTAGAGGTTGGCCCAGCCGTTGCGCTCTGACCAGTGGATGATCTTCCTGCCGCCGTCGATAAGGTAAGGGGTGCGGTATTCGATATAGGTCCGCGCCCTCTCGGAGATGACGGTGCGGGTGGAGTCGGAGCCGATATCCACGCGGCAGAGGTCCAGCCTCTTGAGGTCGCGGCTCTGGCGTATGAGGTAGAAGCCGCCGTTGTCGCCAAGCCACTTGTTCTGCCAGAACTCAAGGTATCCGTCCGCCGAGGTCCTCCGCCCTCTCAGCACGTCGATTGCCTGGTCCTTGAACGCGCGGCACTTGATTTCCTGCGACACGGCTGCGCTGTTGCCCTCGGTCATCGTGAACAGATACAGATACCCTACCGCTCCCGGCTCGCCCGGCATCTGATATTTATAAGTCTCGAGCTCCGGACGTCTGGCGAGTGAGTTGATGACCCAGAAATCCTTCAGCGGACGGGTGTCGTACCTGGTGGTGGCGAAGTGCCTGGAGTCAGGCGACCATACGAGCTCGGCGGGGTAGTGCCGCTTGGTCGTATCCGTCTCGGTGTCACCCGTATAGCTGCCATAGCCGTAGCCGAACTGTCGGATGCCGTCGAGGGTGAGCCGGTGCTCAACGATGGTGCTGTCCTTCTCGTCCCTGGCCGCCTTGCGCAGGCTCGTGGAGTCCATCACCCAGAGGTTGGAGTTCCTGACAAAGACTCCGAACGTGCCGTCAGGGGCCACTGAAACCCATCTGGGGTAGATGTATTTCTTCTTGGCGACGGTGTCGAGCTTCCGGGAAGCGATGTCGTAGCGGAAAAACGTGGTGTCGAGGTCGTTGCTGAGACCGGATACGATGCTGAAGCGGAATTCCCGATCGTCCCTGAGCTCCAGGTCGCGCAGCGTAAGATGCTGCGCGTCAAACGGATAGCGTACGGTCTCCGTGACCTGCTTCGCCAGCTCCGTCATATCGAAAGCCTTGGTCTTCGTGCCCTTGACCGGGTCTACGATGTAGTACTCCGTGCCCTTCGGGGTCTTCCAGCTGTACCAGAATTGGTCGCTGTCCCTAAACCAGTTGGGGCTTATCCGGGTGGAGAATACCATCTGTCCGACTTTCTTGGAGGAGAACCTCTCGGCGAGGGCGTAGTTGGCCTTCTGCTGCGCAAATCCGAGCGTGCAGACGAGCAGCGCCGCAGAGAACAATGTGGTTTTAGAATTCATATTGTTTTCCTGTCAAATTGTAACTTATGCCGATAATCTGCTGACTGCCGCTGTACGAGCCGCTGTTGGAGTGGAACACCAGGGCGAATTTCAGCCTCAGGCAGCGTCCGAGCTGCGGTGCCCAGAAGAGCTCCATCCGCTCATAGAAACCGGGCTTGCCGGACCCCTCGGCATTGATGCGGAAGAACGGGTCGGAGAAATAGAGCCTGTCGGCATACGGAGTGCCGCCGGTGTCGAGGCTGTTGTAGAGGGGGAGTATGTCTGAACCGTAATAGAAACTGTTGCTGATGCCGAAGTCGGAGCGCACGGCCTTGAGGGAGAGTTCCCCAAGCCCCGGGGTTTTGAAGTCCGACGAGACTTCCCTGTCGCGCTGGAGGGACTGGATGTAGCCGAGGCGCAGCGAGAATTCGCTGAAGAAGCGCCGCCCTCCTCCGAACTCGAACTCCAGGTAAGGTTCCACGAGAATATTGTCCGCCACTCCGGGAGCTTCACTCGAGTTGGCCAGATGCATCATATAGCCGTTGTATCCCAGCTTGAGCCATTTGAGCGGCTTCAGATGCCCGGCGGAGAAGAGCAGGAACTGCTCCTTGACATCTGGCGCGGCCCCGTGCTTCCCGAGCCAGTCGCAGCCGAGCTCTATCCGGCCATTCTCGCCGTCCAGGCTCAGCAGCAGGCCCTCCATATAGGGGTCATACCAGCAGCGGCGCTCGGAAAAGAATGCCGTGGACCAGCTCTCGCGGCTGGCGCTGCGCGGAAAGATGCCTCCCGTGAGCCCGAAGACGAGATCTTCGTCAAGTTCGCGCTCATAGCCGTACCAGAAGAAGATGTCCCTGTCCGCTCCGGTCCCGCCGTTCTTCACCCCGCCGAAATCCCTGCTGAACGACAGCCCTCCCGTCAGCGTGTGGCGGGACTTGTAGAAGCTTGTGGTAAAACCCACGGCGGGGTCGATCCTCGCGCCGAAGATGGTGCCGGAGGGGGAGAGTTCCTCGAGGGTGTGCTCCCTGTTGTCGAAGCGCAGGTCAAAGCCGACATCAAAGATAAGATGCGGCCTGTAGGCCGAATAGTCACCGCCGATACGGCTCCGCGCGGCAGGACACTCGGTGCAGATGCCGAGCAGTACGGCGGCGCACAATATCGGGAGAATGCGTGTCTTCATACCGGTTGATTTCTGAATTGGCCTATAAAGTTACCATTATTTAACCGAATTCCCTAACTTTGCGAGTCAAAAAACCGAGTTTTATACAATGAAAAGGACAATATCATCACCCAAGGCTCCGGCGGCTGTAGGGCCGTATTCACAGGCGGTGGAACTCAACGGAACGCTCTTCATCTCAGGGCAGCTCCCTCTCGACCCGGCCAGCGGCGAAATGCCGCAGGGCGTTGAGGCACAGACCCGCAGGAGTCTGGACAATATCGGCTGCATCCTCGAGGAGGCGGGCCTCGGATACGGAGACATCGTCAAGACGACAGTACTGCTGGACGACATCGCAGACTTCGGCGCGATGAACGCGGTCTATGCCGAATATTTCAAGGGCGACAAGCCCGCCCGCGTCTGCTATCAGGTGGCCGCGCTGCCGAAAGGGGCGAAAGTCGAGATCGAGGCCATAGCCGGCCGATAGCGATGGAGGAATATCTCCGGAGGACCACTCTCCTCGTGGGGGAGGATGTGCAGGAGGCGATATGCAGCGCCCGCGTCATTCTCTTCGGAGTCGGAGGGGTGGGAGGCTGGTGCGCCGAGGCTCTGGTCCGCTCCGGGGTCAGAGACCTCACGACGGTGGACTTCGACACGGTCAGCGCCAGCAATGTCAACCGCCAGCTGATGGCGACTTCAAGCACCGTGGGCCGCCCCAAGGTGGAGGCGCTGAAAGAAAGACTGCTCGATGTCAGTCCCTCCGCAAGGATCTCCGCCCTGTGCAGCCGTTACTCTGAAGAGACTGCCGGCGGGTTCGCTCTCGACGACTATGACTATGTCATCGACGCCATCGATTCTCTGAAAGATAAGGCATATCTCATCAGGCGCGGGATGGAAGTCCGCGGGGTGTTCTTCTCCTCCCTCGGAGCCGCGCTCAAGCTGGACCCCACCCGCATCAGGACGGGCAACTTCTGGAAAGTGAGGGACTGTCCGCTCGGTGCCGCGCTCCGCAAGAAACTGCGCCGCGAGGGCGGGGTCAGGGAACGTTCGTTCCTCTGCGTCTACGGAGACGAGGTGCTGGAGAACAGAGGTCTGGAGGCCGCAGGCGCCGAAATCCTGGACGAAGAGGCCGCCGCATCCGGCAAGGCCGTCATCAACGGCACCGCCGCCCACATCACGGCCATCTTCGGTATGACGCTGGCTGGATTGGTCATCAGGGATATCTACGACAGGACTCTCTCTCAGAAGAGATAGCCGCTGTTGATGTAGAACGCTCCGCCGCCGTCCTGACCGCGGAGAGGGTTGCTCTGCGGGTAGAAGCGGCTGACCGGGGTTCCGTATTCGAAGGCGAGGATGAAGTTCTCGTTCAGAATGATTCGGAGACCTGCGCCCACTGTGATGTGCGGACTGTCCTTGCTCTGCCCGCCAGCCATATATTCGAGGTATGAGGCCTTGTCCTCTTCCTTGCCCCGGAAGGTCATATCTCTTCCTCGGGTGGACATCGCTCCGTCGCTGAACGCGCTGATCCCCAGCGAGATGTTCTGATTGAAAAGCTGCGTGCGATAGAACCTCCAGCGGAATTCGGCATTATAGCTCGCCATATCGAGCCCCGTGACCCTGTTGCGCATTATCCCCCTGACGGTGCGGTAGCCTCCCATCCCGTCGCGGTCGCAGCTCTCTCCCATCACGGTGATGAACGGCAGCACATAGTACGGCGCGTCGTTCCCGAAATTGCCCTCGTAGTTGAGCCTGTAGGCGAATGTCAGCACATCGTTCCCTATGATGGGCAGATACTGCCTGAAAGTGAGCGAGTAGCGGTAGAACGGGCTGGTGGTGCCGAGCCAGCGCGGCGCGAGGGTGAGATGTCCCTCGGCCCAGATGCCCCTTGTGGGCGCTCCCTCCTTGTCGCGGCTGTCATAGACCAATCCGAGCCTCACGCTGCTGATGAAGCCCCCATCGGCTTCGTCCTCGCCGATCAGTCCCCATTTGCAATAATTCTCATAGAGCGTCGGCACCGAATCCGGGAAGATGTTGTAGTCGGCCTTGCCCTTGTTGATGCTCGCCCTGTCGATGGCTCCCTGCCTGATCCACCTCAGATGGTAGCCGGCCTCCCAGGAGAGGTGCTCGACAATCTCGCCGATAAAGTCGGTCTTGGCCATAATCTGGTAGCGGGCGGACCTGTAGTAGGGGGTGTAGAGATAGTTCGCAGGGTCTTTTGAACCCTTTGAGTTGGCCTTGCCGAGACGGATACGGTCGTAGTCGTAGTAGGACTCATAGCCGTTGAAGCCGTAGAAGTCCAGCGCCTTGTCCACCGTCGCCACCAGAGAGGCCGACAGCCGGACTCCGGGGATCATCTTCTTGTTGTCGTACATCAGGAAGTACTGCTGCGAGCCTTTCGTGAAAAGGGACACTTCGAGGTAAGTCTTTGAGTTGTAGTTGGGATAGACCGTGCCGTCTCCGTAGTCGAAAAGGTTGGCGAAGCCCCCGTACTGCAGTCCCTTGTCGGCATCGAACGCCAGAATGGGGAAAGGCAGGAGATTGTAGCCTTCCTTGGCTATATCCTGCTTCTGGGCCGCAGCGGGGAGGCAGAGCGCCACGAGCGGCAAAAGAGAGATAAACCGTTTCATTTCAAGTCTGTTATGAGGTCCGTGAAGAAGTTGTGTATGAAGCTGAAAACATAGTAGAACGGCAGAAAGACCGGCAGCAGCAGCCGGCAGGCGTAGTAGACCGTGTGCGACCAGGCCTTGTCCTCAAAGCTAGCGAGGATGATGCGTGCGGGAAGCCATATCGGGGCGGAAGCCAGGCCGAAGACGGGGTAGAGAGGCAGCAACGGAAGCGCCGCGAGCAGCCTCAGTGCAATCTTGCCGTGCTCCCTGTCCGGCAGGCGGTCGATGAGGGCGAGGTCGCGCTCCCGAAGTTCGGCGCAGAGCCGGTGGTAGATGTCCCCCTCCGGATCGTCGGAGCTGAAGGCCTCCCGGATGTCGATGGGCTTCCCGATCCGGATGGCGGCACGCCCTCCCTGACGGAAGAAGTAGTCGTAGTCGATGCCCACGGGCACTACCCGCACCGGCCCTGTCAGCTCTTCGCAGGCCATCTTGGCTATTCGGAAGAGCCCTTTCTTGACCGGCATCATCCCGCGCTCCGCCCTGTGCGTGCCTTCGCTGAAGAGGCAGAAAGGCACTCCGTGGCCGAGGCAGTCGATGATCTCTTCGAAAGTCTCCCAGTTCTTCGCGACTTCGTGCAGCCCGTCCCTCTCGCGGGCGAGCGGAAGTATCCTGAGCCATCTCAGGATGCCGGAGATGCGCTTCTTGCGGAAGATGTCGGCCCGCGCACCGAAGCCTGTCGGCCCTTTGCGGAGCAGCAGCACCAGCAGCGGGTCCATCAGCGCCGCCCTATGGTTGGGCGCAAGCAGCACCGCGCCGTCGCGGGGCAGATTCTCAAGCCCTACGATATCGATGCTGCGGAACGAGGCCCTCGTGCAGAAGTCCACATAGCGCCTCCAGAAGTCGTAGCCGGAACTCTTTTCCCAGATGCGCCTCATCCCTTGAGAGCTTTGCGGGAGTCTCTTAACCTGAAGAGTCCGCAGACGGTAAGTCCGCTGATTATATGCCAGATGCCCCACCAGGCGGTGATTACGAGCGTGCCGCCGTGGGCGGGAAAGTCTGCGAAGATCGTAGTCCCGAGCAGCAGCACGAGCCCGAGCCCGCTGTTCTGTATGCCGGTCTCGATGGTGAGTGTCCTGCGGTCACGGTCGGAGACCCTGAACGCCGAGCCTGCGGCGAAGCCGATGCCGAGCGCGAGCAGGTTGTGGATGAACACCACTATGAATATATACTTGATGCATTTGAGGAACGCGCTGATGTTGCCCATAAACGAGAGTACGACCATCGCCACGAAAAACGCGAGACTGAGCCACTGGAGCGGCTTCTTCAGCTTCTGCGCGACGGTCGGAAGGTAGTGCGCGGTCAGCACTCCGAGCGTGAGCGGCACTCCCAGCAGGATGAATATGGTCTTGAATACGTCCCAGAGCGGAATCGCGAGCTGCGGCACCTCTCCGGGGATGTTGGCGAAGTGGAGGTAGAGGTTGCCGTAGAGCCAGAAGTTGAACGGGGTCATCAGGATTGCAAGCGCCGTGCTGATGGCCGTGAGGCTGACCGAGAGCTCGATGTTGGCGCGGGAGAGCGAACTCATAAAGTTGGAGATGTTGCCTCCGGGGCAGGCCGCCACGAGTATCATCCCCATCGCCATAGTCCAGGTGATGTGGTGCCCGAGCGCGAGCGCGAGCAGAAAAGTGAAGAGCGGCAGCAGTATGCACTGGCAGCACACTCCGAGTATGACGGATTTGGGCTTGCGGAACACTTCTATGAACATACGCGGCCTGATGCCGAGCGCCACCCCGAACATCACGAACGCCAGGATGATGTTGATCGTGTTCATCCCCCCGGCGTTGAGGGTCACATCGATGCTGTCAATCGCGGCGGCAGTTTCAGTACTTATCATCTGTTTTTAGAAAATTTCGGCAAATATACCATAAAATCCGCAATTGCGCCCCCGTCCGCCGTCAAACGGCGTGATAATCGGTCCGCCGTCCCCAAATGTCGTGAGGGCGGCGGTCCGGGCCTGCCGCAAATCAATCATTATTGCTCATTATTCTTTCAAAGTAACACGGAAAAAAATAATTGTTTCACGCCGCTGCGTCATATTCGGGATAATTGGGTAAATTTGTACCTGATGTATTATAACCCGTAGAAACACTATTTAGCATATGAACAACATCAATCGAATCTTGCTCGGCCTATGTGCCCTGCCAATCCTCGCCTGCTCCGATAAGACGGAAGCGGGCGACGCCTTTTATGTTTTGAAGAACGATGCCGGGATGCAGGTGACCGTCACCAACTTCGGCGGACGTATCAGCTCCATCATGGTACCTGACCGCGACGGAGTCCTGAGAGATGTCGTGCTCGGCTTCGACAAGGTGGAAGATTACTATCCCGAGAACCACCAGAGTGACTTCGGAGCCTCCATCGGGCGCTACGCAAACCGCATCGCCGGGGCGAAGTTCACCCTTGACGGCACAGAGTACAGCCTGTCGGCCAATGACCACGGCAACTGCCTCCACGGAGGAGTGACCGGCTGGCAGTACCGGCCGTATGAGGTGGTGGAGGCCGATGCGAGCCACGTCAAACTCAGGATCGTCTCCGCAGACGGGGACAACGGCTTCCCGGGGGAAGTCACCGCTTATGTGACCTACACCCTCACCGGAGACAACAGGGTCGATATCGCATATTCCGCGACGACCACGGCCCCGACCGTCATCAATATGACCAACCACTCGTATTTCAACCTCAGCGGCGACCCGTCCGGAAGCATAGTGGACGACCTGCTCTATGTCAATGCCTCCGAGTTCACCCCGATTGACCGGATCTGCATCCCTCTCGGGGAGAACATACCGGTGGAGGGCACGCCTATGGACTTCCGTACGATGCGCCGGATAGGAGAGCGCATAGGGGAGACTGACTATGAGCAGATACGCAACGGCAACGGCTACGACCACAACTGGGTGCTCGACACCGGGGGCGACGATTCCGCGGTGGCCGCGACCCTTTACTGCGAGAAGACGGGCATCGCGATGGACGTCTATACCGATGAGCCGGGCGTACAGGTATATACCGGCAACTTCCTCAACGGCAGGACAGTCGGAAAGGGGGGCGCCATCTACAACCGCAGGGCCGGCATCTGCCTCGAAACCCAGCACTATCCCGACAGCCCCAACAGGCCGCTCTGGCCGTCCGTCACACTCCGTCCGGGCGAGACCTACACCAGCCACTGCGTCTATGCGTTTTATGTCAAATAGCTTGATATGAGTGTTTTTGAACAGATAGCGGCATCGGGATTCAAGACGGTCGACCTTGCCATTGTCCTCGCGTACCTCGCGATATTGATATTTCTCGGACTCTTCCTCGGACGCAACAAGAAAGGCAAGGAGAAGTCCGCGAGCGACTACTTTCTTGCAGGCAACACGCTGACCTGGTGGGCGGTCGGAGCCTCTCTCATCGCGGCGAACATCTCCGCCGAGCAATTCATCGGGATGTCCGGCACGAGCTACGCCGACGGCATCGCGACCGCGGCCTACGAGCTTATGGCGGCGGTGACGCTGGTCGTCATCGGCAAGTTCCTGCTGCCTACGATGCTCAAGCAGAAGATATTCACCATCCCGCAGTTCCTGCGCGAACGCTACAACGACGGCGTGGGGCTCGCGTTTTCCATACTCTGGCTCTTCCTCTACGTCTTTGTCAACCTGACTTCCGTGGCCTGGCTCGGGGCTCTTGCCATCGAGCAGATACTCGGACTTCAGGGCGCGGTGCTCCAGATAGGGAGTTTCAGCGTGTCGATGCGTCTGGTGATCATCCTCTTCCTCTACATCATCGCCGGAGTCTATTCCATCTACGGCGGTCTCGCCTCCGTGGCCTGGACCGACGTGCTGCAGGTATTCTTCCTGGTGGGCGGCGGCCTGGTGACAGCGTACTTCGCCCTGAGCGCCGTAGGTGACGGCTCGGGCGCTCTCGCCGGTCTCAACAACATCTTCACCGACCTCACCACCGGCGACCATCTCAACGACGGACACCTCCACCTCGTGACCCAGCAGAGCCACGGCGAGAGCGCGTTCGCCAATGTGCCGGGCATAGCCGCGGTAGTAGGCGGAGTGTGGCTCACCAACCTGGGCTACTGGGGATTCAACCAGTACATCATCCAGAAGGGACTTGCAGCCAAGAGCGTGAGCGAAGCCCAGAAGGGCCTCATCTTCGCCGGCTTCCTCAAGATATTGATTCCTTTCATCGTGGTGCTTCCGGGCATCTGCGCATACTACATCTCCATTCATCCCGAGCTGCTCGCCGGCCTCAAGGGCTCAATCAACGTGGCCGACGACGCCTATCCTTGGCTCGTCCGCAACTTCACTCCGACCGGAGTCAAGGGCCTCACTTTCGCCGCCCTTGCCGCAGCGATCATCTCCTCGCTCGCCTCGATGTTCAACAGCACTTCCACCCTCTTCACGATGGACATATACAAGAAGTACATCAACAAGGAGGCCGATGACAGGAAGCTCGTCCGCGTGGGCCGTCTGACCTCGCTCGCCGCCCTCGTCATCGCAGCCATCGCGGTGGAGCCTCTCCTCGGCGGACTGGACCAGGCGTTCCAATATATCCAGGAGTATTCGGGATTCATCTATCCGGGCATTATCGTCGTATTCGGCCTCGGACTTCTCTGGAAGAGGGCTTCCAGCCGCGCCGCCGTATGGACCGCCATCATCACCATCCCGCTCGGGGTACTCTTCAAGATATTCCTCGGCGGCGTGCCGTTCCAGCTCCGCGCAGGCTACATTTTCATAATCCTCCTCACATTCTTCGTGACACTCTCGCTTCTCGACAGGAAGTTCGTCTCCGTCGCCCTTCCGGAGCAGAAGGACTGCGACGCCATGGTCAAGTGGGCCAAGATACTGGGCGGCGCGGGTCTATTCTTCGTGGTGATGGCTCTCGTCGTTGTCATCTGGGGAGCCTGCCTGCCTGACAGCGCCACTCCGGAAAACAACGCCATCGCCTATCTCAACGATATCGGCTTCCAGGCCTTCATATTCTTCGGTGTGCTGGTCGGATGTCAGGCTATCTGGCTCTACAGCAACTCCCGCGACCGCAAGGCTGACCCTAAGGCTCTGCCTGTCGACCTCAGCCTCTTCCGCACGAGCAGGTCATACAATGTCTGGTCGGCGGTAATCATCCTCATCGTGGCCCTCCTCTACGTTATTCTCTGGTAGTATGCTTGAAGAACTCAAATACAAAGTCTGCGAGGCCAATCTCGAACTCGTGCGCCACGGTCTGGTGATATTCACCTGGGGCAACGTGTCCGCCATCGACCGCGAGAGCGGATATGTGGTCATCAAGCCGTCCGGAGTCAGCTACGAGACTATGCGTCCGGAGGATATGGTGGTCGTGGATCTCGACGGCAATCCCGTCGAGGGGTCGCTCCGCCCGTCTTCCGACACTCCTACGCATCTGGTGCTGTACCACTCTTTCCGGGAGATAGGGGGAGTGGTGCATACGCACTCCACCTACGCCACCGCCTGGGCCCAGGCCGGCAGGGACATACCGGACATAGGCACGACCCACGCGGACTATTTCCACGACGCCGTGCCTTGTACCGCCGACATGACTGAGTCGGAGGTACGCGGAAACTACGAGCTTGAGACCGGCAATGTGATAGTCCGCCGCTTCGAAGGGCTCAACCCGGTGCATACTCCGGGCGTGCTGGTCAAGAACCACGGCCCGTTCACCTGGGGGAGAGACGCAGCCGATGCGGTGCACAACGCCGTCGTGCTGGAGCAGGTGGCGAAGATGGCATATATCGCATACGGGGTCAACCCTTATCTCACTATGAATCCGCTGCTCGTGGAGAAGCACTTCTCCCGCAAGCACGGCCCGAACGCTTATTATGGACAAACAAAAAAGAAATAGACATTATGATAAAGGCATTTGAAAATCTTGAAGTATGGTTCGTGACCGGAGCTCAGCTCCTATATGGCGGTGATGCCGTGGTGCAGGTGGACGGTCACTCGCAGAAGATGGTGGACGGGATGAACGCCTCCGGGCTGCTCCCGATAAGGCTGGTCTATAAAGGTACGGCCAACTCCTCCGCCGAAGTTGCGGACGTGATGGCGCGCGCCGAGGCCGAGCCGAAGTGCGTGGGCGTCATCAGCTGGATGCATACCTTCTCGCCTGCCAAGATGTGGATACACGGGATGCAGAAGCTCCGCAAGCCGCTGCTCCACCTCCATACCCAGTTCAACGAGGAGATCCCTTGGGATACGATGGATATGGACTTTATGAACCTCAACCAGAGCGCCCACGGCGACCGCGAGTTCGGGCATATCCTCGCACGTATGCGCAAGAACCACAAGACAGTGGTCGGCTACTGGAAGGATCCCAAGACTCTGGGGCATATCGCCGTGTGGGAAAGGGTGGCCGCAGCCTGGGCCGACGCCCAGGACTGCCGCATCATCCGCTTCGGCGACCAGATGAACAACGTGGCCGTGACCGACGGCGACAAGGTCGAGGCCGAGATGAGGCTCGGATATCACGTGGACTATATGCCTTTCAGCGAGCTGATGCCGTATTTTGATGCCGTCGCAGATAGCGACGTGGATGCTCTTGTGGACGAGTATTTCTCTCTCTATGAGCACGAAGCGTCCCTTGAAGACAAGACCGGCATCGCCTATAGGAAAGTCTGGAACTCAGCCAAGGCCGAGCTTACCCTGCGTGCGGTGCTCAAGGCGAGCGGAGCCAAGGGCTTCACCACCAACTTCGACGATCTCGGAGATGTCGAGGTGGAGAAGACAGGACGCGGATTTGACCAGATACCGGGCCTCGCCTCCCAGAGGCTGATGGCCGAGGGCTACGGCTTCGGCGCGGAGGGCGACTGGAAGACCGCCGCTCTCTACCGTACGGTATGGTATATGAGCCAGGGGCTGCCTAAGGGCTGTTCTTTCCTTGAGGACTACACCCTCAACTTCGACGGCGAGCGCTCAGCCATCCTGCAGTCGCATATGCTTGAAGTCAGTCCGCTGATTGCCGCCTCACGCCCTCGCCTCGAGGTCCACGAGCTCGGCATCGGAATACGCAAGACCCCTACGGCGCGTCTGGTCTTCACCAGCAAGACAGGAGCCGGGGTGGCCGCGACCATCGTGGATATGGGCAACCGTTTCCGCCTCATCGCAGCCGATGTGGAGTGCATCAAGCCGAAGCCGCTGCCAAAGCTTCCGGTGGCATCCGCGCTCTGGATTCCGCAGCCGAACTTCGAGGTCGGCGCAGCCGCCTGGATCATCGCCGGCGGCACCCACCATTCCGCCTTCTCCTATGACCTGGACGCCGAATACTGGGAGGACTACGCCGAAATCGCCGACATCGAGATGCTGCACATCGGCAAGGACACCACCGTGTCCGGGTTCAAGAAGGAGATCCGCTGCAACGAGGTCTACTATCTTCTGAACAAAGCCCTGAAATAATGAATACCGCCGAACTTATCAGGGCGGGGAAGGCCGTTCTCGGCATTGAACTCGGCTCCACCCGCATCAAGTCAGTCCTTATCGACACTGCGGGCCGCCCCGTCGCACAGGGCGGCTATGAGTGGGAAAACCGTCTCGCGGACGGGCTCTGGACCTACTCGGTCGAGGAGATCTGGCGGGGGCTTCAGGGCTCGTACGCCGACCTCAGGGCCAATGTGAAGTCAGAGTACAGCGTTGAGATCGAGAGACTTGCGGCGATCGGTGTCAGCGCCATGATGCACGGCTATATGCCTTTCGGCGCTGACGGCGAGATCCTCGTGCCTTTCCGCACCTGGCGAAACACCAATACGGGCGAGGCTGCAGCCGAACTCTCGCGCCTCTTCGACTTCAACATCCCTCTCCGCTGGAGCATCTCGCACCTCTATCAGGCCATACTCAACGGGGAGGATCATGTGGGGAAGATAGACTTCATGACCACGCTCGCGGGCTATGTGCACCGGAAGCTCACCGGCCGGCGCGTGCTCGGCGTGGGGGATGCCTCCGGGATGCTTCCGGTAGACTCGCGGACCGGCGGTTACCGCGCCGATATGGTTGAGAAGTTCGACTCTCTCGTCGCCCCTCGCGGCTACCCTTGGAGGCTGCTCGACATACTTCCTGAGGTGCTGCCTGCCGGTGCTGACGCCGGCTCTCTTACGGAGGCGGGCGCACTGCTGCTCGACCCGTCCGGCCACCTTGAGGCCGGAGTGCCTCTCTGCCCTCCGGAGGGCGATGCCGGCACAGGTATGGTGGCCACCAACGCCGTGCGTCCGCGCACCGGCAATGTCTCCGCCGGCACGTCCTCATTCTCCATGATAGTGCTCGAAAAGGCCCTGAGCCGTCCGTATGAGGTGATCGATATGGTCACGACCCCGTCCGGCAGCCCTGTGGCCATGGTCCATTGCAACAACTGCACTTCCGAGCTGAATGCCTGGGCCGGACTCTTCAGGGAGTACCGTCAGCTGCTCGGACTGGACGGCGATATGGGGGAGGTCTACGGGGCGCTCTACAGACACGCTCTTGAGGGCGATGCCGACTGCGGCGGACTCGTCGCCTACAACTATGTCTCCGGCGAACCGGTGGCCGGATTTGCAGAGGGCCGTCCGCTCTTTGTGAGGTCGGCTGCGGACAGATTCAATCTTGCCAACTTCTTCCGCGCCCAGCTCTACGCTTCAGTCGCCGTGCTCAAGATAGGCAATGACATACTCTTCAGACAGGAGGGTGTACGCGTGGACAGGATTACCGCCCACGGAGGGCTCTTCAAGACTCCGGGAGTGGGGCAGAGGGTGCTCGCCGCGGCTCTCGCTTCACCTATCTCCGTGATGGAGACTGCGGGCGAGGGAGGTGCGTGGGGCATTGCCCTGCTTGCACTGTATCTTGTCGACGGACAGGGGCTCGGGCTTGAGGATTATCTCGACTCCAAGGTGTTCGCCGGCAACGCCGGCAGCGAGATTGCGCCGTCTGCGGAGGATGTGGCGGGGTTCGAAGCCTATATGGCCCGCTACAGGGCCTGTCTGCCTATTGAGGAGGCCGCAGTCAAGGCCAAGGGATAATGGCGCTGCTCTGGGATCCCCTGCGCCGCAGGAATGTCACTGCCACAGCCGAAGAACGGGTGCGGCAGTGGTTTATCGTGCAGCTCCGCGACGTCTTCAAGGTGCCGCCGCATCTGATGATGAGCGAGGTGGGGTTCCGCTTCGGAGACAAACCTTATAGGGCGGATATAATCGTCTATGACAGAGACGCTTCCCCGCTTGCGGTGGTGGAGTGCAAGCGCCCGGAGGTGGAGCTCTCCTCGAGGGTGGTCGAGCAGGCGATGCGGTACAATTCGGTGCTCGGGGTAAGATTTCTGATGCTGACGAACGGAAATTTGACCTATATTTACGCCCTGAAAGAGGGAGTGTTCGAGCCCTGCGACCATATTCCCTCCTATGAAGAGATGATATGTCAACGATAACAGCACAGTTCCTCCGGAAAGACATCTTCCGCATAGTGGGGGAGGTGGCCGCACAGAAGAATGTCCGCGCATTCGTGATAGGCGGCTATGTGCGCGACTGCTTCCTCGGCAGGCCCTGCAACGATATAGATATAGTGGTGGAGGGCAGCGGCATCGACTTTGCGCAGGCGGTGGGGGAGAGGCTGCACAAAAAAGTCTCATATTTCAAGAACTTCGGCACCGCGATGCTGCGTTTCGAAGGTGACGAGGTGGAGTTCGTGGGGGCCCGCAGGGAGTCCTACCGGCGCGAGTCCCGCAAGCCCATAGTCGAGGACGGCACTCTGGAGGACGACCAGATGCGCCGCGACTTCACCATCAACGCGATGGCCTTCTCCCTGCAGCAGGACGACTTCGGTGCGCTGGTGGACCCGTTCGGAGGCATCAGGGACCTTGCGGCGGGCATAATCCGCACTCCGCTCGACCCCGACGTGACCTACTCCGACGACCCGCTCCGTATGCTTCGCGCCGTGAGGTTCGCCGCCAAGCTGTCCACCCCCGAGAGGACTTTCGAGATTGTTCCGGAGTCTGTTGAGTCCATGCGCCGGATGGCCGGGAGGCTGAGTATCCTCTCCCGCGAGAGGATTGCCGAGGAACTCGACAAGATGCTTGTGACCCTGAGGCCTTCGGTCGCGTTCCGTCTTATGGACAGCGCAGGTCTGCTGCCACACATCCTTCCTGAGCTTTCCGCCCTCAAGGGCGTGGAGACCGTCGACGGGCGCGGACACAAGGACAACTTCGCCCACACCCTGGCGGTCACGGACAATATCCGCACGGACGACGTCGCGCCGCAGGAGGGCCGCGACCACCTGCTCTGGCTGCGCTGGGCCGCCCTGCTGCACGATATAGGCAAACCGGCGAGCAAGCGCTACGACAAGTCGCTCGGCTGGACTTTCCACGGCCACGATGTGATCGGGGCGAGGATGGTGCCGCCGATTTTCCGCAGGCTGGCCCTCTCGATGGACGAGATGAAGTATGTCTCCAAGCTGGTGCGGCTGCATCTGAGGCCCATCGCCCTCGTGGACGACGGAGTGACGGACTCCGCGGTGAGGCGGCTGCTCTTCGATGCCGGCGACGACATCGACGACCTGATGCTGCTCTGCAACGCCGACATCACCTCGAAGAACGAGGCCAAGGTCGCCCGTATCCGGTCCAACTTCGAGCTCGTGAAGCGAAAGCTGGTGGAGGTAGAGGCCAAGGACGCCATACGCAACTTCAAGAACCCGATCAGCGGAGAATATGTGATGCAGGTCTACGGCATCCCGCCGTGCCACGAGATCGGGGAACTCAAGGAGATGGTCAAGGAGGCAATACTCGACGGGGTCATAGGCAACAACTTCGACGAAGCCGACGTCTATATGCGCCGCCGCGCACCGGAGCTGGGACTCAAGGCAGCAGATGAGGGATAAATATATAGAATACATACGCTCCGTGCGCCGGTTCTCCGCGCGCACCTGCGAGATCTACGGCGGGGTTCTCGACGGGTACTTCTCTTTCTGCGGCTGCGACTCCTCCGAGGACATCGCCTCATATATGAACGTGCAGAGCATCAGGGCCTACGAGGTGCATCTGATGGACGGGCTGGGGGAGAGTCCCCGGACGGTGTCGCTGCACCTCAGCGTGCTGAGCGGCTTCTGCCGCTTCCTTGTCCGGGAGGGCCTTCTCACCTCCAACCCGGTGAGGCTCGTGCACAAGCCCAGGCAGGAGAAGCGGCTGCCCGAGTTTTTCCGCAGGGACGCGATGGAGGAGTATTTCCGCCGCACTGCCGGAGTGCCGGAGTTCGGCTCGTATGAAGATATGCTCCACCGGCTGATAATCAGCATACTGTACGGCACGGGGATGAGGCGTGCGGAGCTGATCTCGCTGGACCGGGACTCCGTGGATATGACGCGCCGGGTCGTGAGGGTGCTCGGAAAAGGCTCTAAGATGCGGGAAATTCCGCTCACCGAGTCGCTATGTAAGGAAATTTCACTATATTTACAATCGCAGAGCTCTTTGAAAAGTGCGGATCTTCGACCTGAAGCACCGCTTCTGCAAACCCCCGCGGGCGGAAGACTCTATCCGGTCTTCGTCGACAGGGCGGTCAAGAGGGAGCTGGGCGCGACGGGAGGAGTCAGCGGAAGGAAGTCGCCACATACCTTGAGACACACGCTCGCCACCGAACTTCTCGAGGGCGGGGCCGATCTCAACTCCATCAAGGAACTTCTCGGACATTCTTCACTGGCGGCGACCCAGGTCTATACGCACAATTCCATAGAGCGTCTGCGGAATGTTTATAAAAACGCCCATCCCAGGGCTAAAAACGGAGGTAAAAATGGAGATTAAACTTAAAGCTTTGAAGTTCGACGCCGGTGAGAGGCTCACCGCATTCGTCGAGAAGAAAGTCGCGCGTCTCGCCAAGTTCTTTGACGGCGTGGCAGAAGAGGCCGAGGTGTCGCTTGAGGACATCAAGGAAGGCAAAAAAGCAAGAATCCAGATCCGCATCCCGGGCGAGAGTCTCATCATCGAGCGCGTCGCCGACACTTTCGAGAACGCCATCACCGAGTGTGTGGACGCGATGAAAGAGAAACTCACCCGCACCAAGGAGAAAAAATACGAGAAATAGTCCTTAAACACTCAGAATCCTGGCGCAGAGCTCGATGAGTAGCTGGTCGGCAGGGATCTGGACACCGTCCCCTCCCTTTGCGAGGTAGTCATATCTGCACAGAAGCGATATCACTGCCATCGTCTTTGGGAGGGGATAGTTCTTGACGGCGGTGTCGTATTCGGCGTAGAAATACGAACTTACCCCGGCGAGGGCTTTGGCCTTGTCCTCCGGGGAGGGGCGCGGGGAGCGCATCAGCAGGGCTTCATACTTCAGCACTCTGCTGAAGCTCAGATAGATGGCACTTATCGCGGCAGGAGGGTAGAACCGGGGCTCCGAGCCTATGTTGGCGGCAACCTTCAGGGCCTTGGCCGCCTCCCTGCAGGAGAGGGCCTTGGTGAGCTCGAACACGCTGAACTGACGGGAAATGCCCACATTCCTCTCGATGTCTTCGACACCGACGGCCCCCGTCCCCTCGGGAAGATTCCCCAGCATCTTGTCAGTCTCCACCGCAATCTTCGAAAGGTCGGTGCCCGCATATTCGGCTAGCAGCGCCGCAGCCGCCGGATCGATCTGAAGTCCGCGCCCGGCAAAGTAGGAGGATATCCATCGCGGCATCTCATAGTCCCGGAGCGCAGGCGAATCCACCACCGTTCCGCATTTGCTGACGGCCTTGTAGAGAGCGCGCCGCTTGTCCGTGCCGACCCCGTGCAGGAGTATCACCAGCACGGTGCTCTCCAGCGGGTCGTTGCAATAGACGGAGAGCTCTTCCAGCCCGTCCATCGTCTGGGCCTCCTTGAGCACCACCAGCTGCCGCTCCGCCATCATCGGATAGCGTCTTGCGGCGGAGATCAGCTGCTCGGCAGTGACATCGCCCCCGTAGCAGACAGTCTCGTTGAAGTCCTTCTGCTCTTCGGGAATGCAGTGCGCGAGGATCTCGCGGCAGACAAGCTCGGGATAGTAGGGTTCATCCCCCATCAGAAGATAGACGGGCGAGAACTTCCCGCTCCGGATATCCGTTACAACTTGTTTGCACAGTGTTTCAATATTGACGGATGCCTTGGCCATAGATTGCGAAAATACTCAAAAATATTATATTTTTGCACAAAACGAATCACACAATTATGAACAAACTAAGCACTGTCATCCTCGCAGGTATGTGCCTGCTTGCACCTGCGGCCCTCAATGCCCAGGACGCTACAATCAAAATCCACGATGCCGGCACCGGCGTCACCATCCCGGCCGAAATATACGGGCAGTTCTCCGAGCATCTGGGACGCTGCATCTACGGCGGCCTTTGGGTGGGAGAGGACTCCGACATCCCCAACGTCAACGGTTACCGCAAGGACGTGTTCGAGGCCCTCAAGGCTCTCAAGGTCCCTGTGATGCGCTGGCCGGGAGGGTGTTTCGCCGACGACTACCACTGGATGGACGGCATCGGTCCGCAGGAGAAGCGCTCCTACATCTCCAACAACAACTGGGGAGGTACCCTTGAGGACAACAGCTTCGGCACCCACGAGTTCCTCAATCTCTGCGAAATGCTCGGCACCGAGCCGTACATCAGCGGCAACGTGGGCAGCGGCAGCGTGGAGGAGATGGCAAAGTGGGTGGAATATATGACCTCCGACGCCAAGAGCACCATGGCGGACCTGCGCCGCGCCAACGGCCGCGAGGAGCCTTGGAAGGTGAAGTACTTCGGCATAGGCAACGAGGCCTGGGGCTGCGGCGGCAATATGACCCCGGAGTACTACAGCGACCTCTTCCGCAGGTACGCGACCTATCTGCGCAACTTCGGGGACAACCGGCTCTACAAGATCGCCAGCGGCGCTTCCGACTACGACTACAACTGGACCCGGGTGCTGATGCAGAACATAGGGCGCAAGGGTATGAGCGGGATTTCGCTCCATTACTATACGGTGGTCGACTGGCGCAGCAAGGGAGCGGCCACGAAGTTCAGCGACAAGGACTACTACAATATCCTCTCCAAGACCATCGAGATCGAGGATGTGCTCAAGAAGCATATCGACATAATGGACGAGCTTGATCCTCAGGGCCGTGTGGACCTCCTGCTCGACGAGTGGGGGACCTGGTACGATGTGGAGCCGGGCACGAATCCCGGGCATCTCTATCAGCAGAATACGATGCGCGACGCCATCGTGGCCGCCCTCAACTTCGACATCTTCCACAAATATACCCGCCGTCTGAAGATGGCCAATATCGCACAGGTGGTGAACGTCCTCCAGGCTATGATACTGACAAACGAGACCGGTATGGTGCTGACGCCGACCTACCACGTGTTCGAGATGTACAACGTGCACCAGGGCGCCGAATATGTCGCTTCCGACTGTCTGACTCCTAAGACCGTCTGCGACCGCAAGGTGGATGTGCCGGCAGTGGACGTGACCGCTTCCCGCAAGGACGGCGTGCTGAACATCTCGCTTGTCAACACCGACCTCAAGAAGCCGGCCAAGGTGCTCGTGAGCTTCGACAATGCGAAGGCCGTCTCCAAGGTGGTGTCCGCCATGGTGCTGACTTCCGGCGACGCTCGTGACTTCAACGACTTCGGCAGCGCGGACAAGGTCGCTCCGGCGCCGTTCAAAGACTACAAGATGACCAAGGCCGGCATCGAGCTGACCTTGCCTCCTTGTTCGGTCGTAGCTCTCGCCACCAAGTAAGATGAAGAGAGTCCTCGTATTTGCCTCAGCCCTGCTTGTCTCCGCGGGGCTGCAGGCTCAGGATTATCCGGTTCCCGTCTCCGAAGAGCACGAACAGATGATGACGGGCGAGTTCGCCCCGACCTGGGAGTCTCTCGACAAGTATCAGGTGCCCGAATGGTTCAGGAATGCCAAATTCGGCATCTGGGCTCACTGGGGGCCGCAATGCGTGGAGGGAAGCGGTGACTGGATGGCGCGGACGATGTATATCGAAGGCTCTGCTGCCTGGAAATATCACCGCGAGCATTACGGACATCAGGCGGATGTCGGATTCAAGGACATCCTGCCTCTCTTCAAGGCCGAACGCTGGAACCCCGACTCGCTGGTCGCATACTACAAAAGTCTCGGCGCACAGTATTTCTTCGCTCTCGGCAACCACCACGACAATTTCGACCTCTGGGACAGCAAGTATCAGGAGTGGAACTCCGTCAACATAGGCCCGAAGAGGGACATACTCGACGGTTGGGCCAAGGCCGCACGCAAGTACGGGCTCAGGTTCGGCGTCAGCCTGCACGCGGACCACGCCTGGACCTGGTATGAACCGTCGCGCCGCTACGACCGCAGCGGTCCCCGTATGGGGGAGAACTATGACGGATGGCTCACCAAGGAAGACGGTCAGGGCAAATGGTGGGAGGGGCTTGACCCTCAGAAGCTGTACTGCCAGGATCATCCTCTGAGCAAAGGCAGCTGGGCCGACTATATGATCCACAACCAGTGGAACTGGCAAGACGGAGCGGCGCTTCCGAGCGTGGAGTTCGTGACCAATTTCTATGACAGGACGCTGGATGTCATCAACAGATACGATCCCGATCTGCTGTACTTCGACGTGACGGAGATCCCGTTCAACGGGATCAGCGATGCCGGCCTGAAGATTGCGGCGCACTTCTACAACCGCAGCAGCGCGACCCGGGGCGGCAAGCCTGAAGCGGTGATGTTCGGCAAGATACTCAAGGAGGAGCACCGCAAGGCGATCACCTGGGATGTGGAGAAGGGCGCCCCCAATGAGATAATCCCCAACCCTTGGCAGAGCTGCACCTGCCTCGGCGGATGGCACTACAACACGGCCATCTACGAGAGCGGAGGCTATAAATCAGCGGCGATGGTGGCGAAGCTCCTCGTGGATATCGTAAGCAAGAACGGCAATCTGCTCCTGAGCGTGCCTCTGCGCAGCGACGGCACTTTCGACGAGAAGGAGAAGGCCATCCTCGACGAGTTCGGCGCCTGGATGAGGATAAACTCCGAGAGCATCTACGACACCCGTCCGTGGAGAGTCTTCGGAGAGGGCCCGATTGCCGACGCCGACATAGCTATCAACGCGCAGGGATTCAATGAGGGCAGCTATACCAAGGCAGGCCCCGACGAGATACGCTTCACGCAGAAAGGCAAAGTCCTCTACGCCACCGCACTTGCATGGCCGGAGGGCCGCAGCCTCCTCGTTAAGTCCCTCTCCAGGGACAAGTTCCGGAAAGTCAGGAGCGTGGAGTTGCTCGGCTACGGCAGGCTCAAGTTCACCCAGAGCGCCGAAGGCCTCCGCGTCACTCTCCCGGAGCAGAACCTCAACGACATAGCTCCGGTGCTCAAGATAAGGTAAGAGACATTCGTCTGTTAATTATATGTTAAGACCGTCCCAGGGCGGTCTTTTTTTTATATATTTGCGGTGCTATGGCAATAATAGAGTGTAGAAATGTCAGCAAGCGTTTCGGCGAAAAGCTTGCTATCGAGGACATCAACCTTGAAATCCCTGAAGGCAGGATATTCGGTCTTCTCGGCCCCAACGGGGCGGGCAAGACGACCCTCATCCGCATCATCAACAGAATCACCATCCCGACCTCCGGCGAGATTCGCTTCAAAGGTGCGCCGATAACTCAGCGCGACGTCGAGAAGATAGGCTATATGCCCGAGGAACGCGGACTTTATCGTAAGATGAAAGTCGGCGAGCAGGCTATGTATCTTGCGCAGCTCAAGGGGATGAGCGGCGGCGCGGCGCGTGCTGCCCTCAAGGAATGGTTCATCCGCTTCGGCATAGAGTCCTGGTGGGACAAGAAGGTGGAGGAACTCTCCAAGGGTATGGCCCAGAAGCTGCAGTTCATCACCACAGTAGTGCACAGGCCGTCGCTGATGATACTCGACGAGCCGTTCTCCGGCTTCGACCCGGTCAATGCCGAGGTCGTGCGCAGGGAGATACTCCGTCTTAAAGACGAAGGCGCGACGATATTGCTCTCCACCCACAATATGGAGTCGGTGGAGGAGCTCTGCGACGAGATCGCCCTCATCAACAGGTCACATCTGGTGATTGCCGGAGGGGTGGACGACATCCGGCGCCGCTACGGTAACAACAATGTCGAGCTGGTCTATACCGACGCCGAAGGCCGCCACAGCGAGGTGCTGCCGCGCGAGACCGACGGGACTTCCACCCTGAGGACATTTCTCGACAGGGGCGTGCAGATCAACTCGTACCGCGAACTGATGCCGCGGATGAACGATATTTTCATTAAACTCGTAACTGAAGGGGAGGAAGTGAAATGAATTTGAGAACCATAGGACTGATCATCAACCGCGAGTATATGACCCGTGTCAGGAAGAAGAGCTTCCTGCTGATTACTTTTCTCGCACCGGTATTCTTCGCCGCAGTATGTCTTCTGCCGATGATCATAATGATGAACACCAAAGAGGAGGCCAAGAGAGTCGCCGTCGTGGACGAGTCCGGCATCGTGATGCCTACGCTCTCGGACACCGAGACTATGAGCTTTGCGGATTGCAGCGGGCAGCGGCTCGATTCGCTTAAGGCCAATCTGACCTCTCTCGGCTATGATGCAGTACTTTCGATATCCGCGCTCGACCCGGCGACGAAGTCGCTCACGGCAGACATCTACTCCTACAAGCCTCTCGGGATGGATATGTCCGAAGTCCTCAACAGAAGGATCAATTCCGCCGTGGAGGACTACCGCGTCGCATCCTACGGCATCGAGGGGCTCGGGCAGATAATGAAGGACGTGAAGCCTGGCATCAAGATGCGCTCCTACACCCTCGGCGAAGACGGTAAGGCAAAAATATCCGAATCGGGGGTTTATATGGCCGTCTCGATGGTGCTCGGAATGATCATCTATATGTTCATCACCATCTTCGGCGGCATGGTCTCCTCCTCTGTCATCGAGGAGAAGTCCAGCCGGGTGGTCGAGGTGCTGATAAGCTCCGTCAAGGCCACCGAACTGATGTTCGGCAAGATCATAGGCATCGCGCTTGTGGCCCTGACCCAGTTCCTGCTGTGGATACTCCTCACCGGAGTCATAGTGGGAGCGGTCGGCGCCTTCGCCGGGCCGCAGCTCATAGGCAATATGGATGCGGAGCAGATCAGCGGGATGGCCTCCGGCGCAATCGGGCAGCCGATGGCGGAGGTCAACGATGCCACGCTCATCTTTTCGTCCCTTTCGAATATGAATCTGGGCTTGATTCTGCTCTGCTTCATCGCCTTCTTCCTGCTCGGGTATATGCTCTATGCGTCATTGTTCGCCGCCATAGGCTCGGCGGTCGAGAACGAAGGGGACTCAAGCCAGCTCACCCTTCCGGCCACCGTGCCGCTGCTGCTCGGGTTCTTCATCGCCCTCTACGCGTACAAGGCGCCTGACAGCGCTATCGTGTTCTGGGCTTCAATCATCCCGTTCACCTCTCCGATCGTGATGCTGACGCGTCTGCCTTTCGGCGTGCCTGGCTGGGAGATAATCCTCTCGCTTGTGCTGTTGGCGCTTACTTTCGTCGCCTGCGCCTGGATGTCTGCCAAGATATATAGGGTCGGTATCCTTATGTTCGGCAAGAAATCAACTTGGAAAGATCTGTGGAAATGGTTAAAGCAAAAATAGTTGCCGCCATCGCGCTAAGTCTGCTCGCCAGCTCCTGCTCGCGCGGTTTCATTTGGGAGAAGTTCATCATGGACGGCCACAGGACGGGAGTCACCGCGCCGACCGCAGATAATGTGGCCGAGGCGCTGGGAAGCGTGGACGAGGGCTGCTACATGGCTCCGAATGGCAGATTGTTCCCGAAAGGCAGCGCCACTTATGAGGTCGCCGCCGAACTTATCGCGGTGCAGCCGGAGATGGCGCATCTCAAGCAGGTCATAGCACACTCCGCCAAGGAGATGCACACCAAGCGGGCCGACGGCGACCTCTCCAACTGGTTCGTTGACCGTCTTCTGGACGATACCGCCCGCAGCACAGGCAGGCGGGTGGACGTGGCGATTGCCAATTCCGGCGGCATCCGGGTGGATATGCCTGCGGGAGATGTGATCATGGATGACATCGTGTCGATGTTTCCGTTCCGCAACCACCTCTGTTATGTGGCCCTTGAGGGACGCGACCTGAAGGCCGTCTTCGACTTCATGGCGTCCGGCAAGGTGCAGCCCGTCGCGGGAGTCAAGCTTGTCGTGGACAGCGGCAGAGTTGACACCCTGCTTGTGGGGGGCAAGGAGATAGACCCCGACAGGATATACGGTGTCGCGACCATAGACTTTCTGCTCGACGGAGGCGACGGACTCAATATTGCGAAGAATGCCAAGGAATTGATAATCACCGACAAAAAAATAATTGACTCTATGCTTCCGTATGTAATGGAATATGAGAATGAGGGCCGGCTTATCGAGGGGGCTTCCGACGGCAGGGTGGTGATCAAAGGTGAGAGGAGGGACAAGAAATGATGAAGAGAATTCTGCTGTTCTGCGCACTGCTGCTTTCGCTTCCGGCCTGTGAGAGGCAGCCGAGGCTCGTGATCATACATACCAACGACACCCACAGCCACTTCGAACCCCTGCGCTCCGGGGAGGACGCAGGCAGAGGCGGGGTCATCGAGAGAGCGGCCTTCATCGACTCGGTGCGCTGCGTATACGGGGAGGACAAGGTCCTGCTTCTGCACGCCGGCGACTTCAGTCAGGGTACATCCTACTTCACGGAGCTGAAAGGCCGGCTTGAACCCGCGGTCATCAATGATTTGCGCTACGACTGCGTCGCTCTCGGCAACCACGAGTTCGACAATGACATAGAGGCGCTCACCGAAAGGCTTGCTATGCTGGACGGAGTGGCGGTGGTGTCCGCCAACATAGATATCTCGCAGTTCGAGCTTGCCCGTTATGTCAAGCCGTATGCCATTCTGGAGCGTGGGGGGATGAAGATAGGCGTCATCGGCCTCGAGGCCGACCTGTCCACCAATGTCAGCGCGACAGTCTCATCACGCTTCGCCCAGCTCGACAATGTTGAGGTGACGAACCGCTGGGCCGATTATCTGCATTCTGTGGAGAAATGCGACCTCATCATCCTGCTATCGCACCTGGGATACCGCGAGGATCAGGAGATAGTACCGAAAACCCGCCATATCGACATCGTGATAGGCGGGCATTCGCATACTTTCGTGGACGGCTTCGTCTATGTCCCCGATATGGACGGACGCAAGGTGCCGATCATCACTGACGGTTGCTGGGGGCTTGAGATGGGCCTGATAAAGCTTCGCTGAGCTCCCTGCGCCGGATGTTGAATATCCGGCTTTCCGTCCTGAAATAGCTGATGTCGAAGCAGCTGCACTCCAGATGCCGCGCATATTTGCGCGACCCCGTGATGCAGCAGGCGTCGAAGCCGTCGGTCGCAAGGTCTTCAAGCCTCGCTCCCCTTGCGCCGTCGCTGAGCAGGCTCTCCAGAATCTCGTAATTTCTGGAGAGCCTGCACATAATGTCCGCCCGGTAGCGGCGAAGTTCCTGATACTTGCGGTTGTTGTAGCTGTTCTTGCAGCTCAGGCAGCAGAACTTCTTGTCCTTCCGCCCGTGCAGGCTGTCCCCGCATTCGAGACAGCTGCTCTCACCTTTTCTGCTGATTCTGTAAGCCATAGTCTGTGTTTTCGCCAAATATTACAGGAATTATCCGTTGTCGCAAGGATTGCTAAAAAACATTTCAAAGATTTATCTCTTTCTTTATAAAGATTTAATTTTGAGGTGCGCAAAGAAAAATTATTTATCTTTCTTATGCCGAGTTTCCGTACATTCTGTTTTCCTTTGCTGCGGGACAAGGACCGCGCGGCCTCGTTCCCGCAACCGGATAATGAAAAACTTTTATGGAACAGTTGAACAGAATTGAACTCAGGGGCTCCGTCGGGAGCGTGAAGATGCAGACCTTTACGGACAATATGGTGGCGAGGTTCACCGTGGCGACCAACTACGCCTATAAAGACAAGGACGGACATGCCATCATCGACACCAGCTGGCACAATGTGATGGCCCGGGAAGGCAGGTATATCCACGACCTTTCCAAGATTGAGAAAGGTACAAAGGTCTATGTGCAGGGGAGGCTGCGATATCAGAAATATACGGCTTCCGACGGGGTGGAGAGGGTTTCCGCCGACATCGTCGCCAACAGGGTGGCGATAATTGACGGGTCGGAGCCGCTTAACTATGAAATGTAGCGCAGCAATACCGCCCGCCTCCGTCCTTCTTCTTGCGGCGGCCCTGTGTTGGGAGTGCGCATCTTCCCGCAAGATGTCCGAGCTGAGAGACGGCGGCCTGTCCGCCGCGATACGGCTGCCGCAAGAGAAGGAGCTGGTGGCGGAGGAGGACATCGACTTCCCGTCCGAGCCGCGGAGGGATACTCTGAGGGTGACCGGGCTCGACGGGAGGGAGGTGTTCATAATGAAGGCGATACGCGATGAGAACAGCGGAGATATGGTGGCTACCGAACAGCTCGACGCGGCGATGGTGACGGCTCGTTTCCGCAATGTCGCCGAGCGCAACGGAAGTGTGGACCTGGAGTTCCAGGTGATAGTGCCGCCGCAGATGACAGACTCGAAGTGGCAGCTCAGGCTGCACCCCACGATGAAGATACTCTCCGACAGCCTCGCGCTGGACGATGTCGTGGTCACGGGAAGCGCCTACCGGAAGGCGCAGCTCAGGGGCTACCAGCACTATCAGAGATTTTTGGACAGGATAATCACGGATACTTTGAAACTGATTGACATAAGGAATCTCGAGATCTTCCTCGCACGCAACATCCCCGCCGTATATGCCTTCCGCAACGACAGCAGCTATGTCACCGAGTCGGAGTTCGAGAGCGCGTTCGGCGTGACTCAGGCGCAGGCCGTGGAGCACTACACCAACGGCTTCCTCGTCTGGCGGAACGGACGCCTCAAATCCATGCGGGAGAAGATGTGGCACCGCTATGTCAAGGCCCCGATAGTCACCGAGGGCATCAGGCTCGACACCGTGCTGGTGGGCGACGGAGGGGAGTTCATCTACAACTATGTGCAGACCATACGCACGCGTCCGAAGCTGCGCAAGGTGGACGTGTGCCTTTCCGGGGAGATATTCGAGAGCGACAGGAGGCTGTATACCGTCCCGCAGTCGCCGCCGCTGACATTCTATATCAGCTCCGTGAGCGCCTTCGCAGACGGGACTCCGAGGTATCTGACCAGGATCATCTCGCGCAATGTGCAGGCCAACACCACGAGCTACATCGACTTCCGCACGGGCAGCGCCGAAGTGGACGAGCGGCTCTCCGGCAACCGCAGGGAGATTGCGGCCATAAGGCGGAATCTCCGGGAGCTGGTTTCAGACGAGAGTTTTGAGCTCGACTCCATAGTGATAGTGGCCTCGGCCTCGCCGGAGGGCAGCTTCAGGTCCAACGCCTCGCTTTCCTACAGGCGTGCCGGGGGAGTGTCGGAGTATTTCTCGAAATATGTCGAATACATAAAGGATTCGCTGCGTCACGCCGACGGGCTCTTCATTTCCGTGGGAGATGATATGGGTGAGACTTCGATGAAGAGTTCGGGGAGAAGCCGCAGGGATGTCCGCTTCCTCTCAAGAAGCGGAGGTGAGAACTGGCAGGTGCTGGACGCTCTGGTGGAGAAGGATACGGTTCTCACTTCCGCCGAGAGGGAGTATTACTTCTCGCTCGCCGGGATGGAAGACCTCGATGCGCGGGAGGCGGCTCTCCGCAGGAGCACGGCCTATAAATACGTCAGCGACAGCCTGTATCCGCGACTCAGGACGGTAAGATTCAACTTTTGCCTGCACAGGCGGGGGATGCAGAAGGACACGGTGCACACGACGGTGCTGGACTCGGTCTATATGAAGGGGGTGCAGGCGCTGCGCGACCACGACTACGACGGGGCCATAGATGCTCTCTCTCCCTATCAGGACTACAACACCGCCGTGGCCTGCGTCGCGCTGGACCGCAACAGCTCTGCGCTCAACATCCTGCAGGGCTGCAAGCCTACCGCCAATGTGAACTACCTGCTCGCAATAGTCCATCAGCGGCAGGGGCGCGAAAGAGATGCGGTGGAGTGCTATCTGCGCGCCTGCTCGCAGGACCGCTCGCTGGTCCACAGGGGCAATCTCGACCCCGAGATCTCGGTGCTGATAAAGAAATATGATTTAAATCAAGACGATTAGTTAACTTTTTAGTAATGTTTTAATTATGAAAAACTCATTTTTATTTCTCGCATCCGCCGCGGCATTTGTGGCCGTTGGGTGCAACAAGCTTCCCGTCACCGCCCCGCAAGTCGGCGGCAGCGAAGGCGAGGTCTGTGAACTGAAGCTGTCTCTGGACGGCGGTCTGGCGACCAAAGTGACCGGTGAGGTTCTTGCAAATGAAAACAAGATCCGGAATGTGCAGATTTTCGTATTCAGGGCGGGAAGTGATGACTCGGGTTCGGTGCTGGACGCCTGTCTTGCTGAAGGCTTCGGAGGGACTGAGCTGAACGGGGATAAGACATATAGTGCCGCTTCCCTCAAGTGTACGGTGGGGAAGAGACATATCTATGTGATAGTCAATGCGGATGTCAATTACACCGCAGACGGGAGCGTGGGCACGGTGGCGGATCTGCTCGCGAAGACCATGAAGCTCTCCGGGATGAGGGCGGACAAGCTGCTGATGATAGGCGGAGCGCGGGATGTCACGCTCGACTCCGGCACCCAGTCCCAGGGAATCAAGGTCAGGAGAGCCTGTGCCTCAGTGATACTTCAGAGCATAAAGAACGAAATGCAGTCCGCAGTTTATCAGAAGACCGGCTCATTCAAGATAAAGGACATCTATCTGACCAATGTCCCGGCCATAATCAACTTCGGGCAGACCGCTCCTGCGAGTTCGCTCAAGGACGACGGCTCCTGGTATGCCCGGATGGGAGCCGAGACGGACTCCAACAAGAAAGCGCTTATCTACGACGGCGGCTCTCAGAGCGGGACGGTGCTCGAGTACGGAAAGACCTATACCAACGCCCACACTTTCTATACTTTCCCTAATGACTGCGGGGATGTCATAGGCGGGACGTGGAGTCCCCGTGCCACCAGGCTCGTGATAGCGGCGACATATAGCGACGGCAGGAACTGGCACGACTGCTATTATCCCATTACGCTCTACAACTCCGGATCCGGCCTTGAGGCCAACAAGCAGTACAAAGTCAACCTGACGATCAACCGCCCGGGCTCGGACAATCCGGACAAACCGGTGGAGTTCAGGGATTTGACCTGTACGATAACCGTCGAGGACTGGGCTGAGGGGACTTCTTACACCGAGACCATCTGAGTATGCAAGCCCGAAGTATAGCGGGAGGACTTGCCGTCCTGCTGATTGTAACGCTGCTCTCCCCGTCCTGCTCGGTCAAGGAGAGCCGCACCGCCTGCCCTTGCTATACGTCGGTGGCCGTGGATGATTTCATCCTGGCAGGCTTCGCCGAGGCGGCGGTGTCTTTCAGTTCGGACCGGCTGCTCCGCCGGGAGATGATAATCCTGCAGCAATATGAGGATGTCGGCTACCTGATAGCCCTCGCCCGCAGGAGCAACCGGGCCGCGGTGGTCGCGGGGCTGGACAACGCCGTGGTGAGGGGGGATTCGCTGATGACCCCCTACGGACTGGAGGCCGACCCCATCTGGCTCTACAGCGAGAAGTTCATCTGCGAGGGCGACGAGCACCGCATCAACGCCCGTCCGCACAAGCAGTATTGCCGTCTGGAGATAGTCGTGACAGGACTGTCTCCGGGGGCGCTCTACGACTGCGCGTTCAGGGTCAAGGCGGAGAGCTGCGGGCTTGACCTCTACGGACGTCAGGCGCTTGCGGGAGATTATTGCGCGATGGCCGCCCGAAGTTCGACGGGCGATTTCCTGGTGCGGATCCCCCGGCAGGCGGAGAACCGGCTCTCCCTGGAGCTGCTGCATATCGGCACCCCCGACGCGCCTCTCCTCACGATTGAACTCGACCGTAAGCTCGAAGAGGCAGGCTACGACTGGACGCGGGAGGATCTCAGGGACGTCAGCGTGGAGATCGACTACGCGGGGACCGAGGTGAACCTGAAGATTATTGATTGGGATAGCGATGATGTTTTCAAAGATATAAGGATATGAGACCATACAGGATATTGTCGGCTATGCTGGGACTGCTTCTTGCGGCCTCCTGCGAGCCGGAACTGCCCGGGGCGGTGAGGTTCATTGATGATGACGCCGAGACGCAGACCAAGTCGCTCAGTCTGATCATAAGTAGGGAGGACTGGCCCGGGACCAAGACGAGTCTCGGCTCGGATGTCGAGAGTATATTCAGCGGGGCGGTGCTCGCGGCCTATGACGCTTCGACCGGGCTGCTCGACTCCGAGCTTGAGATAGGCCCGGAAGCCATCGGGGGCCGGATTGAGATGAGTCTCCCCGCGGGGAGAAGCTACAACCTCTATCTGCTCGGCAACCTCTGGGAGATTGGGAGCGGCGGCGCGAAGAGAGCTCCCGCCTTCCCCGCCGACGAGGCTTCTCTGGAGGACTTCCACTACAGGATGGACGGAGGGGCCGCGGAGGGAGGATACCGCCGGGAGCAGTTCTCCGACGCCGCCTTGTACGGCATCCCGCTCTGCTGGTCGCAGCCGGGAGTGTCAGCATCCGCCTCCGGAGTCAGCGTCCGGATGAAGCGGCTGTTCTCGCGGCTCATCGTCACGGTGGACCACAGCGGGATGGCCGGTAGCAGTCTGGACGCTTTCGTCAACGGAAGCCTGACTCTGAGACAAGTCAACTGCCGCCTGATGCCTTTCGCTTCTGGAGGCTCGCGGGCGCTGGAAGCGGGCGATGTGCTCCCTCAGGGCGATGCCGACGCCACTATGAAGAACGCCCTCTGCGAAGAGTTCGTCTATTATGTGCCGGAGAACCGCCAGGGAGTGCTCCTGCCGGGCAATGACGATCCGTCCCGAAAGACGCTTGACAATGTGGAGCCCTCGCGGAGAGGCCTTGTGAGCTATGTGGAGTTCAAGGCCGACCTCGGAGCCGCGTCCGGCTTCGAGGGAAGCGCGGTCTACCGCTTCCTGCTTGGCAGGGACGCGGTCACCGACTTCGATATAGAGCGCGGATTGAGTTTCAGGGTAGGCCTCGGATTCGACGCGGAGTCCATCTTCTCTCCCGAGTGGAAAGTCGAGGTGGACGGCCTCACGGACAGGAGGGAGTTCTACCTCTCCGGGGAGCTCGCGGGGAGACTTCCTGAGGGCAAGACGGTGGTGGTGAGGAAGAACAGACCGGCGGAGCTGGACCTCAATCTGGAGCTTGCCGGCAGGGGAGCGAACATCATATCTTCCGCACGGCTCGTGGACGGGGGCTACAGGGTCTCGAGCCTCACGGACCTGGCCTGGACTTCGGATTTCTGGTCCGCCACCCACGACAGCGCCAACGAGCCTCAGCGGGAAGCGCTTGCAGCGCTCGGCATAGCTGTCAGCTATGCCGGGGGGCGCTTCCTCTTCAAGGTCAGCGACCCCTCCCGCTTCGCTCCCGGCCGCTCCGTCCCGTTGAGCCTGACACTTTATCCCGGCGGCAGGGCCATCAGCGCCGAAATCGTCACCCGCGAGGACATCAAGGTCAGCGGCGACAGCGGTGCTCCCGAAGATCCGATCTATGTCGCGCAGTGCCGCACGCTCTCTTTCTCCGGCTTCGAGGGCGGCACACTCTACTATATCGCCGACCAGAGCTCGACTTCCGGCGGGGAGCACATCTACAACACCCACTGGAAAGCTTCCCCGAGTCTCTCGGCGGAGTTTCCCGGCTACTATAAGCTCGCTTCCGACAACTCGGTGGTCTATCCTTTCAGCGATCCCGACTCCTACGCTTCTCAGAGCATCCCTGCTGACGGGACGCTGCAGCTCTGCTGCTTCAGCCCGACCGACTCCAGAGCCCTCAACGGCCAGAGAGCTCCCGGCTCTATCATAATATGCAGCGACGATCCTCTCAACGACGGTCTTGTCACGATCCCGCTGAACATCATTCTCCCCAAGCTCAAGAAAAGATGGTCGTACAGCGAGACTGTGATTCCTTTCGACGGCAATGAGGTGGATATAGGTATGAGCATTACGGATACGGACGGCTCGCCGCTGGACGCGGCGGACTTCCATCCGGTGCTTGCGGAAGCCCTGCTGGCCCCGACGGCCACTTACGACAAATCTGCCTGGCCTTGGCTTGCAAATCTGGCTTTCGACCTCTTCAGCGGGAAGGCATATCTCGCGAGAACGACCCTTGAGACGTCTTCCGGCCCGCTAAAGCTCGAGGAAGAGTTCCCCTATGACACCTCGCGGCCCGACCAGACTTTCAGCCTCGGTTCGCTCGTGCTGAAAGCCCCGTCTCTACTGGTGAAAAGCGGTGATCCCGCCTCGTCCCTCAGCCTCACGATTGCGCTGTCCATCCCGAGACTCGGGGAGTCGACAGACTACTATAAGGACCATTGGTGGACTTATCTGAACGATATCGGGGAGGATACGATGCGTAACCATATAAAATGCTGCCAGCAGAACGGCGACATCTCACGCTTCGAGTTCAGCCATTCGGGCGAGGGGAACAGTTTCAAGTGTCAATCGGGCAAGGAGCTGCACCCTGTCACCGAAGGGGAATATAACGGCTCGCAATACATCTGGTCTTACAAGGAGAGTTCCCAGCCCACAAGAGTCGATGGAGAGTATGTCCCCGGCGGACTGATCTTGCCGTACGGTACCCAGACAGTGACTCTCGCCGTGACCAACAAGTGGGACGGGCGAAAGCTGGTCTCCAGCTCCTCCTTTACTGTCAGGCACTCCGCCGACCTAAATCAGGTGGGCCTGTTCCACAACGCGGCAGCAGCGACGGTCTATCCTCTTCCGCAGAGGAATATCAACTATCTGATGTCGCTCTCCGGCAAGGTGCCTGTCGCCACGCTGCGATGGATGCTCAAAGTGCTGGATAGCGATACGTGGCTTAAGCATTACCTCTCAGGCCCGGACTTCATAATAAACGGCAAGCGGATGCGTGACCTTCCTTCCGACGGAAGTCAGTTCCTCTGGAGCAGAGGCAATTTCCCGGTCAAATATTTCGACGCCGGGGCGGGGAAGTGGACCGAAGCCCTTGCCAAAAAGTCGTTCGAGAATCCCGGAGACATCTGGCTGGACTTTCTCCACGATGACAAGGGCAGTAATGACCGGAAGGAAGACCAGGCAATCACGGGAAACCCGTACCTCCAGCTCTTCTACGGCACCACCAGAGGCGGCTATGTGTATATCAACAGCACGAAGGACCCTTGGTTCCTGTAGCCGCGGCGTCCGTGGCGATGGCCAAACGAACGGGGGGGAGGGTGACTAAAAAGTCTATATGGGACTTTTTAGTCACCCCTGTCCGGGTTTCTTAACCCCCGCTGACTGGCGTCTGCGACCCCTGTCAGGGGTATCTCGCTCCTACGTCGCGGTCCCTGCGGGGATGACTAAACGGAGTTTAGTCACCCCT
>CAVGLS010000001.1:0-143345 GCA_963630225.1 bacterium | reverse complement strand
TCCGGAGACCTGTAGAGTCTTTTCTCTGTCATAATCTTAAAATAAGTTGGTTAGTCTGTATCCTTCCACTTCAGCGGCGCGCCGGACCGCCGCTCCTGCCTCACACACTCCTCCCTCTCCTTCTCCTTCTCCTTCTCCTTCTCCTGCTTCTGCTTACTCTTACTCTTACTCTTACTCTTACCCTTACCCTACTCCTGCCTCCTCTCACACACTCCTCTCCCCACACTTCCTATCTAGCCATAGGTTGCTCTGCTCTCACACTCTGCTCTCTACCTCTCCGTCTCTTCCACCGAGCCCGCCTCCTTCTCCGCAAGCATCTCCGCCGAGCCCTCCGCTTTCCTCCTCACGCGCACACTCCGTCTCCACACCCTTCCTCTCCTTCTCTATGCCGCTCTGCTTCCACTCTCTGCCCTCACTCTCTCACGCTCCTACCTCTTCCGTCTCCTTCTCCGCAAGCGTCTCCGCCGAGCCCTCCGCTTTCCTCCCCGCGCGCACAAGTCGCTGATTTATGCAAATATATAATAGGGGGGGGCAGATTTCCAAATTTTTTCGCACCTTTTTCCAAGAATTTTTCAACAGGTTTTCAACAACTCCGTCAGACCGACATGGCGCCACCACCGTTTGATCGCCCAGCTTTCACCTCCCTCAAAGCCTGTCCGCTTGCCCTGCTTTCACTTCCCGCAATCCTGTCCGCTTACCCTTCTTTCGCTTCCGCAAGTCCTATCAGCTTGCCCCGCCATTCGCTTGCCCGGTCGTCCAGGTAGGGAGCTTTTTGCTCGGAAACATCCCCACCTGGCCCGCACATCAGTGACCGCGCCCCGACTCCTAGCAGAGACCGCTGCCCGCCATCCATCCTGGAGGCTAAATCATGGACGGGACGGGCAAATTCTCCTCGCCGTCCGCCGTCGCCGTCCAGGTAGGGAAGATTTTGGCGGATTTATTCCCCACCTGGATTTGGCGGATGCCACTGAAGCCCCTCTGCAGCAGGGGCCGTCGCCAGGTAGGGAACTTTTGCCCGAGAACATCTCCACCTGGCCCGCGCCTCAGTGACCGCTGCCTGCCGTCCATCTTGGAGGCTAAATCATGGACGGGACGGGCAAATTCTCCTCGCCGTCCATCCTGGAGGCCAAATCATGGACGGGAGGAGCAAATTCTCCTCGCCGTCCGCCGTCGCCGTCCAGGTAGGGAAGATTTTGGCGGATTTATTCCCCACCTGGATTTGGCGGATGCCACTGAAGCCCCTCTGCAGCAGGGGCCGTCGCCAGGTAGGGAACTTTTGCCCGAGAACATCTCCACCTGGCCCGCGCCTCAGTGACCGCTGCCTGCCGTCCATCTTGGAGGCTAAATCATGGACGGGACGGGCAAATTCTCCTCGCCGTCCATCCTGGAGGCCAAATCATGGACGGGAGGAGCAAATTCTCCTCGCCGTCCGCCGTCGCCGTCCAGGTAGGGAAGATTTTGGCGGATTTATTCTCTACCTGGATTTGGCGGATGCCACTGAAGCCCCTCAGCAGCAGGGGCCGTCGCCAGGTAGGGAACTTTTTGCCCGGGAACATCCCCACCTGGCCCGCACATCAGTGACCGCGCCCCGACTCCTAGCAGAGACCGCTGCCCGCCATCCATCCTGGAGGCTAAATCATGGACGGGACGGGCAAAAACAGTGTACCGTCCACAAAAAGCCCCATTATCGTGGACGAGCAGAGTCAACCCAGACAGAAAAACCAAGACGGAAAGAGATTGCCAAGGCGGAAAGAGATTGCCTAACTAAAAAGTCCCGCAGGGACCGCGACATAGGAGCGAAACACCCCTGACAGGGGTCGCAGACGGCAGTCTGCGGGGGTTCAGAAACCCAGACAGGGGTGACTAAACTCCGTTTAGTCATCCCCGCAGGGACCGCGACGTAGGAGCGAAATACCCCTGACAGGGGTCGCAGACGGCAGTCTGCGGGGGTTCAGAAACCCAGACAGGGGTGACTAAACTCTGTTTAGTCATCCCCGCAGGGACCGCGACGTAGGAGCGAAATACCCCTCATAGGGGTCAGGAGAAAAGGACTACAAAAAAAGAAGCGAGCCGCCACGGGCTCGCTCCTTTTTGTGGTCCTTGCAGGGCATGATCCTGCGACTCCCTGATTATGAGTCAGGTGCTCTAACCAACTGAGCTAAGGGACCGGAGGGCGGACAAAACACCGCCCGGTATCAGACTTTGATCTCTACCTCTACACCGGAAGGGAGCTCGAGCTTCATCAGAGCGTCAACGGTCTTGGCGTTGGACTCTTCGATGTCGAGAAGCCTGCGGTAAGAATCGAGCTCAAACTGCTCGCGCGCCTTCTTGTTGACGAAGGTGGAGCGGTTGACAGTGAAGATCTTCTTGTTGGTAGGAAGAGGAATAGGACCATTCACCTTCGCACCGGTGGCCTTCACCGTCTCGACGATCTTAGAGGCTGACTTGTCCACCAGCATATGATCGAAAGACTTGAGTTTAATTCTAATTTTCTGACTCATATCAAAAGATTTTCTATTCACGTTAATTATTCGTCGTCAGACGGCAGCTTGTATCCGCTCTTCTCTATGATGTCCTTGGACATCGCGGCAGGCACCTCGGCGTAGTGGTCGAACGACATCGTGCTGGTCGCGCGGCCTGAAGACAGGGTGCGGAGCACGGTCACATAGCCGAACTGCTCGGACAGAGGCACGAACGCCTTGACGATGCGGGCGCCGTTGGAGGTCGAGTCCATCGCCACGATCTGTCCGCGGCGGCGGTTGAGGTCTCCCACGATATCTCCCATATAGTCCTCCGGAGTCACTACTTCAAGGTTCATAATCGGCTCAAGCAGAACCGGATGGCACTTCGGACAGGCGTGGCGGAAAGCCATGCGGGCCGCAAGCTCAAACGACAGCTGGTCGGAGTCCACAGGGTGGAAGGAGCCGTCGATGAGGGTCACCTTGAGCGATGGCACCTCATAGCCTGCGAGCACTCCGTTGGCCATTGCAGCCTCGAAGCCCTTCTGCACGCAAGGGATGAACTCCTTAGGGATATTGCCTCCCTTGACCACGTTCTCGAACTGAAGTCCGGTCTGGCCCTCGTCGGCAGGTCCGATCTCCACGATGATGTCGGCGAACTTGCCTCGACCGCCGGTCTGCTTCTTGAAGACTTCGCGGTGCTGGTAGGAAGTGGTGACCGCCTCCTTGTAGTTGACCTGAGGCGCTCCCTGATTGATCTCCACGCCGAACTCGCGGCGCAGACGGTCGACGATGATGTCGAGGTGGAGCTCACCCATACCGCTGATGACGGTCTGGCCGGTGTCGTGGTCGGACTTGACGGTAAAGGTCGGGTCCTCCTCCGCGAGCTTTGAGAGCGCGATGCCGAGCTTGTCGAGATCCTTCTGGGTCTTCGGCTCCACCGCGATGCCGATCACCGGATCCGGGAACTCCATTGACTCAAGGGAGAACTTGTTGCCCTCGGCGCAGATCGTGTCGCCGGTGCGGAGATCCTTGAATCCCACTGCGGCGCAGATGTCCCCCGCCTCCACGAACTCTATGGGGTTCTGGTGGTTGGAGTGCATCTGATACAGACGCGCAACCCTTTCCTTCTTGCCGGAACGGCTGTTGTATACATAGGTGCCGGCGTCGAGATGGCCTGAATACACTCTGACATATGCGAGACGCCCCACAAACGGGTCGGTGGCAATCTTGAACACGAGACCGCAGAACGGCGCGTCGGCTGCCGGCTTGAGCTTCACCTCGGCCCCGGAGTTGAGGTCGGTCGCCTTGGTGTCGCCGATGTCGAGCGGAGAAGGGAGGTAGCGCATCACTGCGTCCAGCAGGAACTGGACTCCCTTGTTCTTGAACGACGAGCCGCAGCAGGCAGGCACGATCTGCATCGCGACGGTCCCCTTGCGGAGAGCGGCGATGAGCTCCTCGTCCGTGATGGACTCAGGAGCTTCGAAGTACTTGTCCATCAGAGCGTCGTCGCACTCTGCGGCAGCCTCCACGAGCTTGTCTCTCCAGAAGGCGACGGCATCCTGCATATCCGCAGGGATGTCCTTGATCTCGTAGTTTACCAGCTCCTCGCCGGAATCATAGTATATGGCCTTCCTGGCAATCAGGTCAACAATCCCCTGGAACTTCTCTTCCGCGCCTATAGGTAGACAGATAGGGACGGCGGTAGCGCCGAGCTTGGTCTTGATCTCTTCCACACAGGCGAGGAAGTCCGCACCCACACGGTCCATCTTGTTGACATACGCAATCTTAGGGACGTGGTACTTGTCCGCCTGACGCCACACGGTCTCAGACTGGGGCTGTACCCTTCCCACGGCGCAGAATGTCGCCACGGTGCCGTCAAGAACTCGCAGTGAGCGCTCCACCTCGACGGTGAAATCCACGTGACCCGGAGTGTCGATCAGGTTGATCTGGTAGATCTCCCCGTTGTAGTGCCAGAACGCCGTGGTGGCGGCTGACGTGATGGTGATACCTCTCTCCTGCTCCTGGACCATCCAGTCCATAGTGGCGGCACCTTCGTGGACCTCACCTATCTTGTGGGTCTTGCCGGTGTAGTAGAGGATACGCTCCGAGGTGGTGGTCTTGCCGGCATCAATGTGGGCCATTATGCCGATGTTCCTCGTGTATTTAAGGTCTCTCTTTGCCATCTGACGCAATCAACTAAAAACGAAAGTGAGCGAACGCCTTGTTGGCCTCCGCCATCTTGTGCATGTCCTCCTTGCGCTTGAATGCACCACCTTCATTGTTGTACGCGGCAACTATTTCCGCGCAGAGTTTTTCTGCCATAGAGTGGCCGGAACGCTTGCGGGCGAAGCTTATCATATTCTTCATAGAAAGCGAAATCTTCCTCTCCGGGCGCAACTCAGTAGGCACCTGGAAGTTGGCACCGCCGATACGGCGTGACTTCACCTCAATCTGAGGGGTCACGTTCTCGAGAGCCTTCCTCCAAATATCTAAAGGAGCCTTGTCAGAATCTTTCATCTTCTCGCCTACCAAATCAATGGCATCGTAAAAAATAGAATACGCGATACTCTTCTTCCCCTGCAACATAAGGTTGTTCACGAAGCGGGTAACCTGCGTGTCGTGAAACTTAGGATCAGGAAGTAGAATCCTCTTCTTAGGCTTTGCTTTTCTCATTACTTGAAAAATTAATAATTAAACCATCCTTCAGGCAATTACTTCGGCCTCTTGGCGCCGTAGAGCGAACGTGACTGGGTGCGCCCCTCAACGCCGGCAGTGTCCAAAGCTCCTCTAAGGATGTGGTAACGTACACCTGGAAGGTCCTTCACACGGCCTCCGCGCACGAGCACGATGGAGTGCTCCTGGAGGTTGTGGCCCTCGCCAGGGATGTAGGCATTGACCTCTTTAGAATTGGTGAGACGTACACGGGCAACCTTACGCATCGCTGAGTTAGGTTTCTTAGGGGTAGTCGTGTAGACCCTAAGGCATACGCCACGCTTCTGAGGGCAAGCATCCAACGCACGAGATTTTGATTTGACCTCAATAACCTCGCGTCCTTTGCGAACCAATTGTTGAATTGTTGGCATAAATGGTGTTAAAACAATAAATTATAAAAGCCCCCAAAAAATTGGGGGCTGCAAATATACGGAAATTTAAATTATTTACAAAATTATCTGTAGTTTGCGAACTCGACGTCCTTCTCGGCGCGGGCCTTGAAGCCGGCGTTCTTCCCTGCCACCTCAAGATACTTCGCGACATCGGAAGAGTTGCCCTTGCGGGCGGCGATGATGGCGCGGAGGTAGTTGCTCCTCGGGCAGTTGCAGGTGATGCTCTCGGAAGCCTTGTCGAGCTGGCCGGAGAGGATGTAGGCCACGGCGGCGTTGTGGCTGCCGGTGCCGGCGAGCTCGGAAGCCGCCTGCGAGTACTTGCCCTGCATCAGGTGGAGGGTGCCGAGGTTGGCTTTGGCCTCGGGGGTGCCGGCCTGCTTGAAGAGCTTCTCGGCGGCGTCGTCGTTGCCGTTGCGCATCTCGCATACGCCCTTGGCGTTGAGGACATCCCCGTCAGACTCCTTGACCGCCGCAAGATATTTGGCCGCCTCGTCGGCCTTGCCGTCGTTGAGCGCGAGCACCGCAAGGTTGAATCTCGCCCTGTCGGAGCCGTACTTCTGGACCGCGGTCTTATAGAGCTCGGCCTGGCGCGCAGGGGTCTCGGCCTTGGAAGCGACTCTGAGGAGAGCCTCCTCGTCGAGCACGTCGACAGCCTTGTCGGCAAGCTCCTTGAGCTCCGCGTCGGAGAAGTTGCGGTAGTCAACTTCAGCGATGAAGCGAGCGCGGCGAAGCTCAGGGAAGACATTCTTGTTGATCTCGGTGTAGACCTGGGACATATTCCTGATCTCGCTCTCGCGCACCGCAGGGTCGCTGTACATCGAGAGGACGCGGAGGATGAGCTCCTTGTCAGCGATGTCGGACTTGCTGACGGCCTCCTGGAATCCCTCCCAGTCCTGACCTACGCTCTGCACCTCAAGATTGTCGGCCTCCATCCCTCCGGTCACCTTCTTCCATACCTTCTGTGCGGAAGCGGCGCGCTTGTCGGAAAGCTTGGCGTTGTAGCTCTGACCCCCCTCAGGGGAAGCGTAAGCGATGACCTTGGTGCCGGTGACGGTGTAGCGAGAGTCGGAAGCTATCTCCTCAAGGGCCGCCTGCAGCTCCTTTACGGAAGCCGAGCGGAGCTCCCTGCTCTTGACGTTGGCGGAGTTGTAGTCGTAGAGGATCTGGCCTTCCGCGCTCTCCTTGATGATGTCCTGATATGCGTCCTTCTTGAGGCTGTACTCACCCTTGGTGGTGGCGAGGAGCTGGGTCACGTTGCAGCCGTCGGCCACTTTGATGGCGGGGATTTCGATGGCCTTGCCGTTGTAATAAGCCACGCTGCGAAGCTCAAGATAAGACTTCTCTACGCCCTTGACATAGTCGAAGGCGACCTTCTCCGTGACGGTGCCGCCGGCATAAGGGACTACGGGATAGTTGTCCTTGACCTTCTCGCCCTGATATGTGAAAGTCCCGGCTGCCTGCTCACCGCCCTCATACACGAGGACAGGGGTGACTTCGAGAGTGACCTGCTGATGGAAATACTTGGCCGGATAGGTAACGGCAATCTCGGCGGGGATCTTGTCCCCCACGAGGGCAAGCACCTCCGGACTGCACTTGACGTCAATCTTCTCGGCGAGCTTCATCTGCTCCGCTCTTGACTTGGAGCAGGAAGCGGCTGCGACCACGAGAGCGCATAGCGCAAAAATCTTAAAAATACGTTTCATAAAACTGTCAAATAATATTCGTAAAACCAAATTCTCACAAAAGTACTAAAAATTACTTAACTTTGGAACTGCAAAAAAAACAAATAATGGATTCAAGCAGGGGTCGCGGACGCCAGTCTGCGGGGGTTCAGAAACCCTAAAGGGTAACATAACAATAATAAGCGGAGCTTGTGCGGGAGGGGAAAGTTTTGCAAGTACCTGCACAATGCTTGTTTTACGACAATATTTTTTACTTGCGAAACTTGAGTAATGGATATACAGGAGCTGCAAAGACTGAAGAACAAGTTCGACATCGTGGGCAACGACGCCGGCCTGGTCCGAGCCATCGAGACCGCCGTGGCCGTCGCCCCCACCGACCTTACCGTGCTGATCACGGGCGAGAGCGGTGTCGGCAAGGAGGCCATCCCGCAGATAATCCACCAGTTCAGCCGCCGCAAGACAGGCAAATATCTCGCCGTAAACTGCGGAGCGATACCGGAGGGGACGATAAACGCGGAGCTGTTCGGCCACGAGAAGGGCGCGTTCACCGGCGCGATCGGGGAGCGCAAGGGCTACTTCGAAGAGGCCGACGGGGGCACCCTCTTCCTCGACGAGATAGGGGAGCTGCCCAAGGAGACCCAGGCCCTGCTGCTCAGGGTGCTTCAGAACGGGGAATATATAAAGGTCGGTTCCTCCAAGGTGGAGAAGACCGACGTGCGCATCATCGCGGCGACCAACGTCAACCTCGGCTATGCGGTGGCGACGGGCAAGTTCCGCGAGGACCTCTACTACCGCCTGACCGGCATACAGATCCAGATGCCCTCGCTGCGCGACCGCAACAAGGACGACATCTACCTGCTCTTCCGCAAGTTTTCCTCCGACTTCTCGGAGAAATACGGGCTCTGCAAGGTGAACCTCAACCACGATGCCATCAATATGCTCACGGGCTACCGCTGGCCGGGCAACATACGCCAGCTGAAGAACGTGGCGGAGACCGTGACGGCGATAGAGTCGCGCCCGGTCGGGCCGGGTACCGAAAGGGTGGAAATCGGGCCGGAGACCCTCCGGCGCTATATTCCCGAGGAGCAGGGGGCGCTGATGACCGCAGCCCGCAGCGACGGCGGCACTCTCTCCGACGACGAGAAGCAGCAGCTGGTCAAGGCCATCTTCTACCTCAAGCAGCAGGTGGACGGCCTCCGCGCCGACGTGGACGAGCTGAAGTCGGGACGGCAGGCTTCCCCGGCTGCCGGGACTCCGAAGCTCATCGGCGCACGCCCGTATGACGAACCGGAGCCGCAGACCCGGACTCCCGAGCCCGGGAGCCGGAGCGTGCCGGAGACCTCTGACAGCCTCTCGATACGCAGGCTCAACGACGACCTCATCGAAAAGTGCCTTGCCAAATACGGGGGCAAAGTCAAGCCGGCGGCGGCCGAGCTGGGCATCTCGGAGCGCACGATTTATCGCAAACTCGCGGAAAAAAAAGGCAAATGAGAAAGTTCACCCTGTTTGTGCTCGCTCTCGCGACGCTGACCTCCTGCGGGATATACTCGTTCTCCGGCACATCCATCCAGCCGGACGTCAACACGATCACCATCAACTACTTCGAGTACAAGGCGCTCAAGGTCAACCCGACGCTCAGCAACGACCTCACGGAAGCGCTCAAGACCCGGTTCCGCCAGATGACCAGGCTCGAGCAGGTCGACACCGACGGCGACCTTGAGATCACCGGCGAGGTGACCGGCTATACCGTGGCGGCATCGGCCATCGCGGCAGGCGATGTCGCCTCCCAGAACAGGCTCACCATCACGGTCAAGGTCGCGTTCACCAACCGGAAGTACCCGGAAGACGGATTCGAGAGCAAGGACTTCTCGGGCTACGCCGACTACGACTCCACGATGTCGCTCGACTCGGTGGAGGCCACACTGACCGCGGAGATTGTGGACAAGATAGTGGAAGACATATTCAACGCAACCGTTGCGCAATGGTAGAAAGGATTGACATACACTCCCTTACGCTGGACGAGCTCTCCGGCGTGGTCTCGCGCTATCCCTGGTACGCCGGGGCGCGGATGGAGCTGTGCCGCAGGATGTCGCAGCTCGGTGTCCTGTCCGGAAGCCAGCTCGCAGAGACGGCGCTGCACCTCGGCTCAAGGCGGATGCTCGCCTACCTTGTGCGCTCCCGCCACAAGGCGGACTGCAGCGACAAGGACCTCAAGCTTCTCGCCGACACCTATCTGCCGGGCCCCCGGGACGAAGAGCGCAAGGTCGTCGTGGTGGGCGGGGACTACTTCTCACAGTCGCAGTACAACGAGGTGCGCCGCTCCGACGACGGCATCTTCTCGCGCTTCGCGAGCAAGGTCCGCGAGGAGGGAGGCTACACCGGCGAGGAGACCCCGGAGGCGGACTTCTGCACCGAGACTCTCGCAAAGATTTATCTTGAGCAGGATTACAGGGAGCGGGCCATAGAGATTTATTCGAAGCTAAGTTTGCGTTATCCGGAAAAAAGTGTTTACTTTGCAGCCCTTATTGAAGAAATAAAACAAAAAGAACAATAACAGATGAATACCGTATTCGTAATTTTGACCGTGCTCATCGTCCTCGCGGCGATTCTGCTGATAGCCGTCGTCCTCCTCCAGAACAGCAAGGGAGGCGGCATGGCCAGCAACTTCGTGGCGGGCAACCAGACTTTCGGCGTGCGTCAGACCGCAGACCTGCTTGAGAAGGTCACCTGGGGGCTCGTAGCCTTCATCCTCGTCGTCTCCATCGTAACTTCTTTCACCACCGGCACTTCCGGCACCGGAGTGGATATCACGGACCAGATCGAGAACGCCGCCGCCAACCAGCAGCCGGCATTCCCTACCGCACCTATCCAGCAGGAGGCCCCTACCACCGAAACCCCTGCGGAATAAGGGCTTTCGGGCCGGCGCTGACATTTTGTCAGTGGAATATGATTTGAACGGTAACTCGTCGGTTCCCTAACGGAGCCGACGATTATTGTTATGGAAAGCAAATACGAATTCTTAAGCAAATATGCCATAGACCTCAACGAGGCCGCGGCAAAGGGGAAGCTCGACCCCGTGATCGGGCGCGACGAGGAGATACGGCGCGTGCTGCAGATACTGAGCCGCCGCACCAAGAACAACCCTATCCTCGTGGGCGAGCCGGGTGTGGGCAAGACCGCCATCTCCGAAGGCATCGCCACCAAGATTGTCAACGGGCAGGTCCCGGAAAACCTCAAGGACCGCAAGGTCTTCTCCCTCGATATGGGTGCGCTCATCGCCGGCGCGAAGTATCAGGGAGAGTTCGAGGAGCGGCTTAAGGGGGTGGTCAAGGAGGTCGTGGACAGCGACGGACAGATCATCCTCTTCATAGACGAAATCCACACTCTGGTCGGCGCGGGGCGGAGTTCCGGCGCGATGGACGCGTCCAATATCCTCAAGCCGGCGCTGGCGCGCGGCGAGTTGCGCACCATAGGCTCGACCACCCTCGACGAGTACCAGAAGTACTTCGAGCAGGACAAGGCTCTCGAGCGCCGTTTCCAGAAGGTGATGGTGGACGAGCCGAGTCCGGCGGAGTCCGTCGCCATCCTGCGCGGGCTCAAGGAGAAATATGAGAACCACCACCGGGTGAGCATCGAGGACGACGCGCTGATCGCCGCCGTCAACCTCAGCCACCGCTACATCAACAACCGTTTCCTCCCGGACAAGGCTATAGACCTCGTGGACGAGGCGGCATCCAAGCTGAGGCTGGAGATGAACTCCGTGCCCGAGCCCATCGACGACCTCAACAGCCGCATCCGCCAGCTGGAGATCGAGAAGGAGGCCATCAAGCGCGAGGGCACCAGCCTCAAGTCCGAGAAGCTGGACGAGGAGCTGAAGAAGTGCAAGGAGGAGCGCGAAGCGCTCACGAAGCGCTGGGACGAGGAGAAGGGGATAGTCACCGAGCTCAACAACCTCCGCCAGAGTATCGAGGACTACAAGCGCGACGCGGCCATCGCGGAGCGTTCCGGCGACTACGGCAAGGTGGCGGAGATCCGCTACGGCAAGCTCGCCGAGGCGCAGCGCCGAGTGGATGAGCTCAGCGCCAGGCAGGCCGCCATCAAAGACCCTATCATCACCGAGGCCGTGACTCCGGAGGATATCGCCGAAGTGGTCGCCCGCTGGACCGGCATCCCGGTCAACAGGATGCTGGAGAGCGAGAAGGAGAAGCTGCTCCGGATGGAGAGCGAGCTCCACAAGAGGGTGGTCGGTCAGGACAAGGCCATCGCAGCCGTGTCCGACGCGGTGCGCCGCAGCCGTGCGGGCCTGTCCAACGAGCACCGGCCTATCGGTTCGTTCCTCTTCCTGGGCACTACGGGCGTGGGTAAGACCGAGCTCGCCAAGGCGCTCGCGGAGTTTCTCTTCAACGACGAGAATATGATGACCCGTATCGATATGAGCGAGTACCAGGAGAGCCACACCGTCAGCCGGCTTATCGGCGCGCCTCCGGGATATGTCGGATACGACGAGGGCGGCCAGCTCACCGAGGCTGTCCGGCGCAAGCCGTACTCGGTGGTGCTGCTCGACGAGATCGAGAAGGCCCACCCGGATGTGTTCAACATCCTGCTGCAGGTGCTCGACGACGGTCGTCTGACCGACAACAAGGGCCGCACGGTGGACTTCAAGAACACCATCCTGATAATGACCTCCAACCTCAAGGAGGAGGAGCTCAGGCTGCGTATGCGTCCGGAATTCCTCAACCGTATCGACGAGATAGTGACTTTCGACGTGCTGTCCCGCGACGACATCCGCAAGATCGTGCGCATACAGATGGATATCCTGCGCAAGAAGCTGGAGGAGGACAATGTGTCGCTGAGCTTCACCAAGGCGTTCGAGGACGATATGGTGGACAACGGCTACGACCCGGCCTACGGCGCGCGTCCTGTCAAGAGGCTGATCCAGAGGGAGCTCGTCAACCGTCTCGCCCGCGAAATCCTCGAGGGCAAGATCCGCAAGGACTCCGCCATCGAAGTGGACTGCGTCGACGGGCAGACCGTGCTGAAGAATAAAGAATAAAATCATCTTACCATCTCAACGACGGCAAAAGCGGGCGCAAGCCGCACCGTCAAGGTCGTCCCGGCCCGGAAATGGTTTCTTGTCCTCAGATGATTTGTTTTTTGTATTTTTGCGGACATGAATAAGGATGGAAGAATACTGGTGGTGGACGACAACGCCGGGATACGCTCCGCGCTGAAGATCCTGCTGCCTATGCATTTCGGGGCGGTGGAGCTGCTGCCCTCGCCCGTGACTCTGGTCAGCACCGTCGAGCGCTTCAAGCCCGAGGCGGTGCTGCTGGATATGAATTTCACCGCCGACATCAACTCCGGCAACGAGGGCCTCTACTGGCTCTCGGAGCTGAGGTCGCGGTTCCCCGAGCTCAAGGTAGTGCTCTTCACCGCCTACGCCGACGTGCAGCTCGCGGTGGAGGGGATGAAGCGGGGCGCGTACGACTTCATCCCGAAACCCTGGGACAACGATCGCCTGATATCCACCCTGCGCTCCGCCTGTCAGGCTTCGCGCAAGACACGCAAGGCCGAGGATGCCACGGGAAGCGTCGACATCTATTGGGGAGACAGTCCCGAGATGGACGCCATCAGGCATACGATCAGCAAGATAGCCCCGACAGATGCGACCGTCCTGATCACCGGCGAGAACGGCACCGGCAAGGATGTGCTGGCGGGCGAGATACACCGCGCCTCGCTGCGGGCGGGCAAAAAACTGGTCAGTGTGGATGCGGGAGCCATCCCGGAGACCCTCTTCGAGAGCGAACTCTTCGGCCACGTCAAGGGCGCGTTTACGGACGCGGTCGCCGACCATCCGGGTAAGTTTGAACAGGCCGCGGGCGGCACCCTCTTCCTCGACGAGATCGGCAATATCCCCCTCTCCGCGCAGGCCAAACTCCTAAGAGTCCTGCAAAACCGCAGCGTCACGAGGGTGGGCGACACCAGGAGCATCCCAGTGGACATCAGGCTGATCTGCGCGACCAATATGGACCTTGCGGGACTGGTGGAGAACGGCGGCTTCCGCGAAGACCTATATTACCGCATCAACACGGTGCACCTGCATATCCCGCCTCTGCGCGAGCGGAAGGACGATATCCTGCACCTCGCCGGCATCTTCATGGAGAAATACGCCTCGCAGTACCACCGCGAGGTCTCATCATTGAGTCCTGAGGCGCAGAAGGCCCTCAGGGAATACCCGTGGCCGGGGAATATCCGCGAGCTCCAGAACTGCATCGAGAAGGCGGTGATCCTCTCCGAGGGCGGCGGACTGGGGCCGGAAGAGCTGCAGTTGACAAGCCACCCCGTCATCAAGGCCCAGGACAGCATCGAGACCCTTGAAGAGGCCGAGGAGCGCACCATCCGCTCAGCGATGGACAAGTTTGCGGGCAATCTCTCGCTGGTGGCCAAGGCGCTGGACATCAGCCGCCCGACCCTCTACAGCAAACTCAAGAAATACGGCATATAGCGGATGCTGAGCCTCCCTGCGGTCATATTGCTGCTGGTGGCGGTGCTGGTGCTGACCGCGCTGCTCACCTCCCTGTTGACCACGGACAAGGTGCGGCGCAAGGTCAACTATATGCTCGACGCGCTGGAGGACCACGAGACCAACTTCCGCTTCGGAAAGGGCACTCTATTCAACCACAAGCTCAACTCCACGCTCAACCGACTGAAGCATATCTTCGACAAGGAGACGATGCACATCCGGGAGAGCGAGAGCTACTACGCGAGGATGCTGGACAATGTGTCCACAGGCGTGACGGTCGTGGAGCGCGGCACGGGCAGAGTGCTGTATTCCAACAGGATGGCCCGGAGTCTGCTCGGACTCGCGACCCTTACCTCGCTGCGTCAGCTCACCATCATCGACAGGGAGGTCTATGAGGCGTTCGACGCGGTGGAGGAGGGCGCGGACAGGAAGGCTTCGTTCTACAGCGAGAGCACACAGAGACGCATCTCCATCTCCGCGACCCTCGACCACATCGACGGCAAGGATGTCAAGATAATTACGTTCAACGACATAAGCTCCGCTCTCGAAGAGACGGAGAGCGAATCCTGGACGCGGCTCATCAGGGTGCTGACCCACGAGATAATGAACACCGTGACCCCTATCGCGTCCCTGAGCGAGGCGCTCAAGGAGGTCGACGGAGACGAGGTGAAGGCGGGTCTGGAGACTATCTCCTCGTCCTCGCGCAGCCTCATCCGCTTCGTGGAGTCGTATCGCAACCTCACCCGGGTGGCCGCTCCTGTCCGCAAGGCGTTCTATGTCCGCGACCTTGCCGCCAAGGTGCTGGAACTCAACGACGGCTTCCTGCGCGAGCACGGGGCTGAGGCGAGCTTCGAAGAGAAGCAGAGCGACATCCTGCTCTATGCCGACGAGGGGCAGATTGCGCAGATACTCATCAATCTGCTCAAAAACGCCGTCCAGGCCGGAGCGACCAGGGTGACCGTCACGGCCGATATCGACGGAAGCGATTGCGTGGTGGTCGATGTGGGCAACAACGGGCGCCCGATCAGCCCGGAGAGCCGCTCGCAGATATTCGTGCCGTTCTTCACCACCAAGCAGGAGGGCACAGGCATCGGACTCAGTCTCTCCCGGCAGATAATGCGCCTGCACGGCGGCAATCTCCGTCTCAGCCGCAGCGACGACGAGGCCACGGTGTTCTCCCTGATCTTCCGCTAGGTCGCGACGCAAAAGAAAATAATCATTACCTTTGTCTGCGACGCCTGCCGGACCACCAGAGCGGCGGGTGCGGACGATTATGTTTGAAAAAGAAGTATATGTGGCGCGCCGCAGGGCGCTGATGGAAAAGATGCGGGCAGAGAGCGGCATCATCGTGATGCTCGGCAACGTGGAGTCCCCCGCACAGTATATGGACAACTGCTATAAGTGGAGGCAGGACAGCAACTGGCTCTATTTCTTCGGGATAGATGAGCCGCGCTTCGCCGCGACAATCGATCTGGAGAGCGGCGAGGAGACCGTCTATGCCGACGACTTCAGCATCGACGACATCATCTGGATGGGCGAGATGCCATCTGTGCGCTCGCTCGCCGACAGGGCCGGAGTGGCGAAGACCGCCGCCTACGACGCGCTGCCCGCCGCCCTGAAGGGCCGCAAGGTACATTTCCTGCCCGCCTCCCGCCACTACAATGCGCAGAGGCTCTCCGCGCTGCTCGGGCTCGACTTCTCCGAAGTGTTCTCCGCAGGCAAGAAGGGCTGCGCGAAGGCTTCCGAGGCTCTTGTGAGGGCGGTGATTTCGCTCCGGCTTGTCAAGGACGCGAGGGAGATAGCCCTCATCGACGATGCCTGCAACCTCGGTTACGAGATGCATACCGTAGCCCGCAACGGGATACGCCCGGGCAGGGTCGAGCAGGAGATAGTCGGCGAGATGGAGGGAGTGACCCTCGCCAAGGGCTGGGGTCCGAGCTTCGCCACCATCCTCACCCAGCACGGCGAGATATTCCACTGCCACAGCCACGGATGCGTCATCGAACCCGGCAAGCTGATGGTAGTCGACGCCGGAGCGGAGAGCAACGCCCACTACGCGTCAGACTTCACCCGCACCTACCCTACCGGGGGCAGGTACACCCCGAAGCAGCGCGACATCTACAGCACGGTATATGAGTGCAACGAGCTGGCGTTCGATATGATACGCCCGGGTGTCGCCTACCGCGACGTGCATCTTGCCGTGGCCGGGCATATGCTGGAGAACCTCGCCTCGCTCGGGCTCGTGCGGGGAAGCGTCGGCGATATGGTCGCCGAAGGCATCGCGGGGCTCTTCATGCCTCACGGACTCGGCCACAATATGGGGCTTGACGTGCACGATATGGAAGACCTCGGTGAAGACCTCGTGGGCTATGACCCGGACCAGAAGCGCTCCGCGCAGCTCGGACTGGGCAGTCTGAGGATGGCCCGCAGGCTCGTCCCCGGCAATGTGGTCACCGACGAGCCGGGCATCTACTTCATCCCGGCCCTCATCGCCGACTGGAAGCGCAACGGGACGGACAAGGGCTTCGTGAACTACTCCAGACTTGAAGAATACCTCGACTTCGGCGGCATCCGGCTCGAAGACGACGTGCTTGTGACCCCGGACGGCGCACGCCGGCTCGGAGACAAGCGCCTGCCTATCGCTCCGGACGATGTCGAAGAGGCTATGTTACACAACAATAGTTAGTTATGGGATTACTCGAAGGAAAGGTCGCCCTCATCACGGGCGCATCGCGGGGCATAGGCAAGGCCATAGCCCTCAGGTTCGCGGCTGAAGGCGCGGACATAGCATTCACCGACATCAAGGTCAACGAAGACACCGTCAAGGAGATAGAGTCGCTGGGGGTAAAGGTCGCGGCCTATGCCTCCAATGCGGCGGACTTCGCCGACACGCAGACTACGGTGGAGCGGATACGCTCCGAGTTCGGACATATCGACATCCTGGTCAACAACGCCGGCATCACCCGCGACGGCCTGATGCTCCGGATGGAGGAGTCGCAGTGGGACGCGGTGATCGGCGTGAACCTCAAATCCGCATTCAACTATATCCACGCCGTCACTCCGATAATGGCCCGGCAGAGAGGGGGGAGCATCATCAATATGTCCTCCGTGGTGGGGGTCAGCGGCAACGCCGGACAGTGCAACTACTCCGCTTCCAAGGCCGGCCTGATAGGCCTCGCCAAATCGATCGCCAAGGAGATGGGGCCGCGCGGCATCAGGGCCAACTGCATCGCGCCGGGATTTATCATCTCGGATATGACCGCCGCCCTGCCGGACGAGGTGAGGGAGCAGTGGGTGAAGACTATCCCGCTGAGGCGCGGCGGCACTGTGGACGAAGTGGCCAAGGTGGCCCTCTTCCTTGCCAGCGACCTCTCGTCCTATGTCAGCGGACAGGTCATCAACTGCTGCGGCGCGATGAACTGCTGACGGGATGGACCCGCGGCTGACCGGACTTGACTTGAAGACTTCACTCTCGGCGATTGCGGACCTCGTGCTGCCGAGAGTGTGTGCGGTGTGCGGACGGAGTCTGCTGCTCCGGGAGAGGCATATCTGTCTGGGTTGTCTCGCGGATCTGCCGGAGACGCACTTCTGCACGCTCGGCCACAACCCTATGGCCGACAAGTTCAACGCGGTCATCGCGGAAGATGACTATGAGCCGTATGCCTATGCCGCGGCTCTCTATTACTACTCCTCCGACAACGGCTACGCCAAGATTTCGCAGGCGCTGAAGTACCGCAGGGACTTCGAGGCGGGCCGGTATTTCGCGAGGATGCTGGGCCGCCGGCTTGCCGCTTCGCCTCTCTTCGAGGGAGTGGACACGGTGGTGCCCGTCCCCCTGCACCCGACGCGCCGATGGAGGAGGGGCTACAATCAGGCGGAGGTCATCGCGGTCGAGGTCGCTTCAGCGCTTGGAGCGGAATGCAGACCGGAGCTGCTGCGCAGAGTAAGGCGCACCGCGACCCAGACCCGGCTTTCGGGAGAGGAGAAGCTGCGCAATGTCTCCGGGGCCTTCGCGGTCCGCCCCGGGAGCATCGCAGGAGTCCCGGGGCGAAGATGCAGACACGGCTCCGCGTCCGACCCGGAGACACGGGACGCCCCCGCCTCTCCCCGACATATACTGCTGATAGATGATGTGTTCACCTCCGGCTCGACCCTCGCCGCCTGCCACAAGGCGCTTCGCGCGGCCTTCGGTCCCGAGAGCACCAGGATTTCCGCCGCGACCCTCGCTTATGTGGGAGGACGGTAGCGGCTACTCGTCCTTGAGCCTGCCCATAAGGTAGCTGTTGGTCTCGGTCAGGGTTCTGATGGTCATCTCGTGAGCCTCGACAAGGCGGTTCATCGAGCCGAGCTTCTCGTTCATCGCGGCGAGCCGCTGCTCGTAGTCCTCGATGATGGCCCGCTTCTGGTCTTCGAAGCTCTTGCGGTCGTGCAGCAACCCGCCGGACTCCCCCGCCGAGAGCAGCTCCTCCTCGCTGAGCGAGAAGTAGTTTGCGAATCTTGTGAACGTCTTGCCGAAAAGCCTGACCTTGCCTGTCTCGAAGTTGATGTATGTCGTGCGTCCGACTCCGAGCTCTTCCGCCATCATCGCCTGGGACAATCCAGCCTTCTCGCGCAATTTCCGGATATTGGTATGTACCTTGTCGTAGCTGAGCATCGGGGTCATTTTTTGGGTGGTCAAAATTAACGAGGATGCCAGTATGGCCTGTGCCCGATTTCGTGGACACTGTGCATAAAAAAACAACAAAAGACATAAAAAACATACATTTTCTTTCAATCCGGACGCTTTTCCCGGTCGGAGATGTTGCATATTTGCGGACAAGAGTCCATTTTTGGCAAAAGCGCACAGATTATGGAATGTAAAGAACAGATTCTCGACTCATTCAGCCGCGCGCTGGAGCAGTGCGGGTCCGACCCCCTCTCCGCGCAGGACTTCGCCGGCATCTGCCGGGAGAAGCTCGGTGTCCCGCCGGGGGTGGTGGACGAATTGCTGCTCGCCGAACTCGGGATGACCGGTGACGAAATTGTGGCTGAATATCGCCGCAATTTGAGGGACACTATTGGTATTGGCGACAATATTTATTAGCTTTGTGAGCTTTGCGCCAATAGAATCATTGATCATAATTATCAACATTTAAAACGATGAAAGAATACACAACCAAAGAAATCCGCAACGTGGTACTTCTCGGAGCTGCAAAGTCCGGCAAGACCACGTTGGCTGAAGCTATGCTCTACGAGGGCAAGGTTATCGACAGACGCGGCTCGGTGGAGGACAGGAACACCGTGTCCGACAACAACGAACTGGAGAAAATCAACCAGCGTTCCATCTACGCCGCCCCTCTGTATGCAGAGTTCCTCGGAGCAAAGATCAACTTCATAGACGCGCCGGGATCCGATGACTTCATCGGCGGCGCATATTCCGCAATCAGGGTCTGCGAGAGCGGTGTGCTCGTGATCAACGCGCAGCAGGGCGTCGAAGTGGGCACGGAGAACTTCCTCCGTCTCGCCGGCGACAAGAAGCTCCCGCTCATCCTGGCAGTCAACCAGCTCGACTCCGAGAAGGCCGACTGGGACACCATCCAGAACTCCATCAAGGAGGCGGTGGGCGGCAAGGCCGTCTATATCCAGTTCCCGGTCAACGCAGGGACGGGCTTCGACGGCTTCGTCGACGTGTTGATGATGAAGTACTATCACTTCAAGGACGCCAACGGCACGCGCGAGGATCTCGAAATACCTTCAGAGTACAAGGACCAGGCCGAAATGATGCGCCAGGAGCTCATCGAGAAGGCCGCCGAATACGACGACACCCTGATGGAGAAGTTCTTCGACTCGGGCGAACTCACCGAAGACGAGATCCGCAAGGGCCTCAACCTCGGCATAGTCGCCGGAGAGGCCTATCCTGTGCTTTGCGTCAGCGCAAAGAAGGACATCGGAGTGAAGAGGCTGCTCGAGTTCACCAAGAACGTGGTGCCCGCCCCGAGCTGCAAGGAGGACGGCCCGGCTTCCATCTTCATCTATAAAAACGATGTGGAGCAGCACCTCGGAGAGGTGTCTTTCTTCAAGGTGATGAGCGGCACCGTCACCACGGGTATGGACCTCGAGGATTCCGCGTCCGGCAACAAGGACCGCATCTCCGCCATCTACGCGGTGGCCGGCCTCAAGAAGGAGAGCGTCACATCGCTGCACGCCGGAGATCTCGGATGTACCGTGAAGCTCAAGAACGGCAAGTCCAACATCACCCTCGCGCTTCCGGGCTCGGGTATCAGCTGCGACAAAATCGTATATCCCGCCCCTAAATACCGCTGCGCCATCAAGGCCAAGGTGCAGCAGGACGAGCAGAAGCTCGGAGACGCTCTCAAGAAGATAGCCGCGCAGGACCCTACCGTAGTGGTGGAGTACTCCAAGGAGCTCCGTCAGACCATACTCAGCGGCAACGGCGAGCAGCATATCAACATCGTCAAGTGGATACTCAACAACGAGTATAAGCTCGATGTCGAGCTCTTCGCCCCGAAGATTCCGTACCGCGAGACCATCACCAAGACGTCCAACGCCACCTACCGCCACAAGAAGCAGTCCGGCGGCGCCGGGCAGTTCGGCGAAGTCGCTCTGCTCATCTGCCCTTACGAGGAGGGGACAGAGCCGCCGAAGGTCTTCAAGATCAACGGTAAGGACCAGGTGATGAACATCAAGACCCAGGAGTCCTTCGACCTTGAGTGGGGCGGAAAGCTGGAGTTCTACAACTGCGTCGTCGGCGGAGCGATCGACGCGCGGTTTATGCCTGCCATCCTCAAGGGCATCAACGACAAGATGAGCGAAGGCCCTCTGACCGGCTCATACGCCCGCGACATCCGCGTCTATGTGTATGACGGCAAGATGCACCCTGTCGACTCCAACGAAATCTCGTTCGTGCTCGCGGCCCGCAACGCCTTCAAGGAGGCATTCCGCAACGCCGGCCCGAAGATTATGGAGCCTATCTACAATGTCGAGGTGATGACCCCGGCGGAGTATCAGGGAGCCTGTATGTCCGACCTCCAGAACCGCCGCGGCATACTCGGCGATATGGGTGCGGACAAGGGATTCTCCATCCTCAAGGCCCGCGTGCCTCTCGCCGAGCTCTACCGTTATTCCACCACCCTCAGCTCCCTGACCTCAGGCTCCGCCACCTTCTCTATGGAGTTCGCGGACTACCAGCCTGTGCCGGGCGACGTGCAGACCAAGCTCCTCGCCGAGTACGCTGCCGCCGAGGGCGCAGAGGACTGACCCTCACCATGCTGAACAAACTGCAAATCCTGTGTGTCGGCCTGGCCGCGTTTCTGAGCGCGGCACAGGCCGACGCTCAGTTTGCGATCTGTGCAGGGGCCTCGTTCCCGCTCAGCGCCTACACCGACAACGGTCGGGGCAACTACTATTCGCAGCTGCGCATCGGGTTCGATATCGGGGCGCAGTACAACTATGCGCTCACGGAGCACCTGGACGCGCTTGCCGGCGTGAGTTTCATCCGACACGGGCTCGGCAAGATAGCGAAGAACGATATGGGATACAACTATTCGGTCTATCCCGCCTACCTCAACTTCGCCGCCATGCTGGGCGCGGCCTGGAAGATCGACTTCGAGGGTGAGGGCTTCCTCAACCCGGACCACCACGCCTTCGTCGAGGCCCGATTCGGCGCGAACTGCTCCACGCTGAGCCGCGCAGTATATACCGGCAGCGACTCGGAGACGCACACGACCCGTTACGGCTGCGCGTGGAGACCCTGCTGGAGCGCCGGAGCAGGCCTCAAGTTTACAGGACGCAGCAGTATCACCCTGAGGTATCTGGATCTCGGCGATGTGACCGTAAGCGAAAAGGGGAACAGCGACAATTCCGTCAGCTATTCCCCCCGGGTGTTTGAGCTTCTGTATTCCTACAGCTTCTAGAACACGAGGACTTCGGCCTCGCCGTAGTTGTCGTAAGATGATGTGATCACCTTTTCTCCCGGCTCAAGACCCTCAAGCACTTCGTAGTATCTCGGGTTCTGACGGCCTATGCGGATTTCCCTTTTGACGGCCTTGGAGCCGTCGGCGCTCAGCACATATATCCACTTGCCCCCGGTCTTCTGATAGAAGGTGCCGCGCGGGATGATTATCCCCTCTTCCGGCTGCCCGAGCTGGAGGTTGAGGTAGTAGGTCTGACCTGTCCGGATATTGTCCGGCTGCATCTGATCAAACTTGAAGTCGGCCTGAAACTTGCCGTCGCGCACTTCAGGATAGACCTTGCGGAGCACCACCGAGAAGCTGCCGCCCTGACGCTCGAAGCTTGCCTTCAGTCCGGACACCACGCGGTCGATATAGTGCTCGTCTATCTGAGCCTCGATCTTGTAGTCGCCGACGGAGTTGATCTGCCCTATCTTCATGCCCGATGAGACGCTCTGCCCGAGCACCACGTCCAGCAGACCGAGCTCGCCGTCGATAGGAGCCTTGATGGTGAGGTTGGACTTGCGGGAGCGTATCATCCCCATATTCTGGCGCATATTGTTGAGGCTCTCCTGCATCTGTTTGATTTCCACCCCTCTATAGAGGCTGTCCTGCACCGACCTCTCCTTGACGAGATTGTATTTCTGCTGTGAGAGTTCGTAGTCCTCCTTGGCTTTGAGGTACTCTTCTTTGGCGATGAGCTTGTCTGCGTAGAGGGCCGCCTGCTGCTCGTAGTTGCGGCGGTTGCGCCTGACGTCCAGCTCATAGGTCATCTCGTCCTGCTTGACGGAGAGTTTCTGCTGCTCCATCTGTATCATAGTGTTGCGCAGGATGTTTTCCTTCTCGGCGAGCTCCGCTTCGGAGTTGAGGATCTCAAGGTCGAGGTTGTCGTTGCTCAGGATGAGCAGCGGCTCGCCGGCCCGCACAATCGAACCCTCTTCGACGAGGATAGTCTGCACCACGCCGCCCTCCTGCGGGCTGAGCTGGATGGTGGTCATAGGCTGCACCTGCCCGCTGACCCGGATGTAGTCGTTGAATTCTCCGCGCTCGACGGTGCTGATGCTGAGGGTTTCCTTATCCACGCGATATACGCGGGAGTTGTCCCTAAACGCAAGGTAGAGCACGAATGCGAGCACCACCGCCCCGAGCCAATACGGGAGGGCTTTCCTGGTGAACGCGACTCTCCAGCCGGTCTTCTTCTCGATAATCTTATCCATAATGCTGTGCTTTATTTCTGATTGATATAGTCTATGCCTCCGTAGTATTCGACTACACTCTTCTTTATCAAATACTTGAACATCGAGTTGAGCTTGTCGGCACGGGATGCGAGATAGTTGTCGGTGGCGGTCTTATACTCGATTCCCGAGATAAGGCCCTGCTCATACTTGCGGGAGTTGAGGCGCCAGGCTTCCTCCTGCACCTCCGACTTGCGCTGCGCCTGCAGGTAGGATGCCGCCGCTCCGTCCCTGTCCTGCACGGCCCGGCGCACCTCGGCCTCGATGTCGCGCATCTTCTGGTCATATTCGGCGGAGGCCTTCTCGTAGGCGTGCTTCTTGCGGGAGATGTTGCTCCAGCCCTGAAGCCGGTTGAAGATAGGGATGCTGAGGGCGAGTTCCACATACTCGCCGCCGTTGTTGCCGAACTGGGTGCGGAACGGGTCCGTCTCGCGTATGCCGGGGTACTCGTAGTATGTGGTGGACCAGCCGGCATAGAAGCTCAGGGTCGGGAGCAGCTGCCACCTGGCGGTCTTCAGCTCCAGACGGGCGTTGTCCATAGTGCCGAATGCAATCTGAGCGGACGGCAGGTGGGTCCTCGCATAGTCTACAATCTGACCGGTGTCGGAGCCGCTGTCCCGGGCGAGGATGTCGGTGTCGGCAAATTCGGTCTCGATCACGAGTGTCGAGTCCAGAGGCCAGAACATCACGTCCTGCAGACTGGTCATCGCGTCGGAGAGCATATTGCGGGCGTTGATGAGGCTGTACTGCCTGTCGGCGAGGTCGGCTTCGGTCTGCACCACATCGGCGTAGCCCTTGACCCCGAGAGCTTCCTGCTTGCGGACAAGCTGGAGGGAGCTCTCGGCCGTCTGGACCTGGCTAGTATAAATGTCGACCATCTTGCTGTAATACGCCGCGTTGTAGTAGGCTTCCATCGTGGCGAGGCAGATGTCCGCCTCCACCTGCTCCTCGAGGGAGTAGCCCATCGCGAGGGAAGTCTTGCTTATCTTGAGGTTGTTGACAGCCTCAAATCCGTCGAAGACGGTATATCCGGCGGTGACGCTGTAGCTGTTGTGGAACGAGGTCGTGTTGATGTAGGTGTTGGTCTCCGGGTCTATTGCGCGGCCGAAGTTGTAGTAGGCGTAGGTGGAGGCGCCTACCGTCGGGGTGAATACCGCGAGGATGGCGTCGCGCCTTGCAATCTGCGCATCGCCCGTGGCGGCCTGCTGGATGCGGACCTTGGTCGAGTTGGACACGGCGTATTCCATACAATCCTTGAGGCTCATCGCCGGCCCTCCCTGCGCCGCAGCGCACAGTGAGGTGAGCGCAAGCAGAAGACTTGATATGCAGAGTTTCGTCATATTCTTGGTGTTTACGCCACAGACTGTAACATTGACCGTGCCAAAAAGGGTAACGCTCTACAAATCAGTGTTTTATATTATTTCTTCGGGCGGTCGGTTGTAAAATATCCTTACAATGGCTGTAAAGATTTTTTACATTGCTTGCGAAGAATGACTACATTTGCACTCTATGCCGCGAACTATCCATCTGCTGGGCAATATGCACCCCGGGCTCATCGAGGCGGGATGCGACGAGGCGGGACGCGGGCCGCTTGCCGGACCGGTCTTCGCCGCCGCGGTGATACTCCCGGAGGGCTTCTGCCACCCCCTGCTCAACGACTCCAAGCAGATGAGCGCGGGAGCAAGGGACGCTCTCCGCGAAGTGATCGAGAGGGAAGCCGTCGCCTGGGCGGTGGAGGAGGTGAGCGCGGAGGAGATTGACTCCCTCAACATCCTCCGGGCGTCCATAGAGGGGATGCAGAGGGCGGTGCGCCGGCTCTCCGTCAAGCCGGACTTCCTGCTGGTGGACGGCAACCGTTTCCGCCCTATGGAGGGATACGCCTACGCCACCGTGGTGCACGGAGATGCGACCTACGCCTCCATCGCCGCCGCTTCGGTGCTGGCCAAAACCCACCGGGACGAGAGGATGAGAGCGCTGGACAGGCTATATCCGGAGTACGGATGGGTCCGTAACATGGGCTACCCTACCCCGGAGCACATCGAGGCGATACGCCGCTGCGGGCTGACTCCGGAGCACCGGCGCTCCTTCCACCCCAAGGCATTGGAACCGTGTTTATTTGATATGTAAGATATGAAAAAGTTACTGCTCACACTCGCCGCAATTGCGGTGCTGCTGCCGTCGGCACGGGCCGACGAAGGAATGTGGATGCTGCCGCTGCTGGAGAAGATCAATGCGGACGCGATGCGCAATCTGGGCTCCAGACTCACTCCGGAGCAGATCTACAGCGTCAATCATTCATCCATCAAGGATGCCGTAGTGCAGTTCGGCGGAGGCTGCACCGGGGAGATCATCTCCGGAAGCGGACTGCTCGTGACCAACCACCACTGCGGCTATGGCAGCATACAGGCTTTGTCTTCCGAAAAACACAACTACCTCGAAGACGGATACTGGGCCGCCGACCGCAGCGGGGAGATCCCGGTGCCGGGGCTGACGGTGAAGTTTCTCCGGAAGATGACGGATGTCACCGGCAAGGCGGACGATGAGAAATCCCGCGAAGCTCTGATAGCCAAGGCTTTAAAGGACAATCCGCACTGCGAGGCGAGAATCGTGAGCTTCTTCAACGACAACGTGCAGTATCTTATCGTCTCCAAGATATACCGCGACGTGCGCTTCGTGGGCGCTCCGCCGGCGGCGACCGGCAAGTTCGGCGGCGACACGGACAACTGGATGTGGCCGCGCCACACCTGCGACTTCTCGATGTTCAGGGTCTATGCCGGCGCGGACAACGAACCGGCGGACTATTCGGAAGACAATGTGCCGCTGCGTCCGAAACAGTGCCTCAGCGTGTCGCTCAAGGGTGTCGAGGAGGGAGATTTCGCGATGATCATGGGCTATCCGGGACGCACGCAGCGCTACCAGACCGCCTCCCAGCTGGAGGAGATGCTCAGCATCAACGATATACGCATCGCGGCCCGGGGAGTGCGTCAGGATGTGCTCTGGAAAGAGATGCGCGCCGACGACAAGGTGGGTCTGCAATACGCCAGCAAATATGCCTCCTCCTCCAACGGCTGGAAGAAGTGGATAGGGATGAAGGAGGCCTTCGGCAAACTCGATGTGATCGGCAGGCAGAAGGAGAAGGAGTCCGGACTCGCCGCATGGATAGGGGAGAAGAAGAAGCGCGAAAGCAGATACGGCACCCCGATGGACGATATCAGAGCCGTGACCGAGGGCCGCTCCGCCGATTACCGCGCCTACACCCTGCTCTCCGAGACTATAGGCCGCATAGAGCTGCTGAGCCTCGTGAAGGCCAAAGACGCAAGCGCCTACAAGGACTACGACGCCGGGGTGGACAGGAAAGTGGCGCACGCTATGGTACGCCACTATCTGGAGAACGCCGCTCCGGAGGGCAGGCTGGAGGTCTGCGAGGAGATGATCGACAAGATGTTCGACGAGAGCGCATTCGTCTCGGCGGAGAGGCTTGAGGCCGCGAGGGCTGCCGGAGTCAATCTGGAGAACGACCCCGCGGTCGTCTTCAGAAACGCATATCTCGACAAGGCCGGCCCGCTCGGCGCAGGGCTGACGTTATGGACAGACAAGCTCGAAGCCCCGGCCAAGGCCTACGCCGCAGCCCTGCTGGAGTGGCAGAAAGACTCGCCGAGCTACCCTGACGCCAACTTCACCTGCCGCCTCACCTACGGTACGGTCAAGGGCTATGAGCCAAAGGACGGAGTCGTCTACAAATACTACACGACCCTCAAGGGCGTGATGGAAAAGGAAGACCCGGACAACTACGAGTTCCGCGTGCCCTCCAGGCTCAAGGAACTCTACAACACCGGGGACTATGGGCAGTACGCCAACTCCGGGGGCGAACTGGTGACCTGCTTCCTCGCCAACCTCGACATCACCGGAGGCAACTCCGGCAGTCCCGTGATGGATGCAGACGGCAACCTCGTCGGACTGGCATTTGACGGCAACTGGGAGGCGATGAGCGGAGATGTCATCTTCGAGCCCGAACTCCAGAGATGCATCTGCGTGGATATCAGGTATGTACTGTTTATGATGGACAAGTTCGGAGGGGCAGGCTGGCTGCTCGACGAGATGAATATAGTAAAATAATGACAAGCAAGGAAGAAATACTCGAGGCTCTGCGCGAAGTCCACCATCCCGGCAAGAGGGACGAGGACATAGTGGAGCTCGGGATGGTCAGCGACATCGAGATCTCAGGAGACGGAGTGACCGTGACGCTTGCCTTCCCGAAACGCCGCGACCCGCTCGCGGAATACCTCATCGGCAGCACCAGGGCGGCGCTTATCCGCCACCTGCCCGCGGGAGCAGGGTCGGAGGTCAAGACGGTGGTGGTGGATGAAGTGAAACCGAGACCCAGGAAGAACGATATCCGCGAACTCGGGACGGAGCAGCTGACAAATGTGCGCCACATCATAGGCGTCGCCTCGGGCAAGGGAGGGGTCGGCAAATCTACGGTCGCCGTCAACCTCGCCTGCGCCCTCGCGGGGCTGGGCTACAGGGTCGGGCTCGCCGACGCCGACGTCTACGGTCCGTCAGTGCCGGTGATGACCGCCACCGAGGGACAGACCCCCGAAGCGGAGGAGACAGACGGCAAGGAAGTGATCGTCCCCATAGAGAAATACGGGGTGAAGTGGATGTCCATAGGCTATTTCGCACAGAAGGGGCAGGCCCTCATCTGGAGGGGGCCGATGGCCTGCAACGCCCTCAAACAGATGATCCTGCAGGTCAAGTGGGGGACCCTCGACTTCCTCCTCATAGATATGCCTCCGGGGACGGGGGATATCCACATCAGCCTCGTGCAGGAGATCCCGATGGAGGGAGCGGTGATAGTCACCACCCCGCAGAACGTGGCCCTCGCCGACGTGGAGAAGGGGGTCAATATGTTCCGCAACCAGAGCATCAGCCGCCCTATATTCGGGCTCGTGGAGAATATGGCCTGGTTTACTCCGGAGGAGCATCCGGAGGAGAAATATTTCATATTCGGCAAGGACGGAGGGGCCAGGATGGCAGAAGAGCTCGGCATCGACCTGCTCGGACGCATCCCGCTCGTGCAGGGCATACGCGAGAGCGGCGACTGCGGCGAACCGGTGGCGCTCGGCTCCCGTCCGGACGGAGTGGCGTTCGTGGAACTCGCGGCGCGTCTCGCCGGGAAGCTCGGATAGTCTATGGAGGTTCGCGCCAAGAAATCCCTCGGACAGCACTTCCTGACCGACCAGGGCATCGCCCGCAGCATCGTGGACGCTCTCTCCGGGAGCGGAGTCCGCGATGTGCTGGAGATAGGTCCGGGGATGGGGGTGCTCACCCGGTATCTGCTTCAGCGGGAAGATATCGATCTGCGGCCGGTGGAGATTGACACCGAGTCGGTGGACTACCTGCTCGGCCACTTCCCGGAGCTCGAGGGGAAGCTCTATATGGCCGACTATCTGAGGCTCGATATCCGTCAGATCTTCGGCGGCGAATACCGCGTGATAGGCAATTTCCCCTACAACATCTCTTCGCAGATATTCTTCAAGATACTCGACGACAAGGACAGAGTGCCTGAGGTCGTCTGTATGATCCAGAAAGAGGTTGCGGAGCGTATCGCCGAGCAGCCCGGCTCCAAGATCTACGGCATACTCTCCGTGCTGCTCCAGGCCTGGTACGACATCGAGTATCTGTTCACGGTGGGGTCCGGGGCTTTCTGTCCGCCTCCCAAGGTGCAGTCTGCCGTCATACGCCTGACCCGCAACTCCAGGACGGCACTCGGCTGCGACGAGAGACTCTTCAGACAGGTGGTCAAGACCGCGTTCAACCAGCGTCGCAAGACTCTGCGCAACGCTCTGAAGCCCATCCTTCCGGAGGGCTTCGACTCGTCGGCGGAGCTGTTTGATCTGAGGGCCGAACGGCTCTCGGTCGAGGACTTTATCGCTTTGACCCGGAGAGTCGCTGCCGCACGGCAATAGCGGCGGAGAGCAGCACCACGACAATGATGATTATGGAGCTCGCGCGCGAAACCCTCTCCCCTGCCGCATAGGACGGAGGGTCGAAGCGCATCGTGAGACTGTGCTCGCCCGCAGGCACTTCCGCCGCGCGGAGCACCTTGCCCTCGGGCTTGATGTCGAGGGTTTCCTCTCCGCCGTCAAGAGTGAGTCTCCAGCCGGCAGGATAGTAGACTTCGCTGAATATCAGCTTCCCTCCCCGCGCCGAAGAATACTTGTATCTCAGCTCGTTGGGAGCATAGTGCGTCAGGACCGCGGAGTCCCCGGCTTCCCCTTCCGCAAACCAGGCATTACCCTTGGCATATCCGTACCGGAGCGGCGGATGCTGCGGGCTCACTATGATGTAGCGGCAGTTCATCTCGGCGAGCCCGGGCAGATATGGCAGCGCCGCCTCCATTTCTTCTATGGTATTCTTGCCCGACAGGGCGGAATACAGTCTGGAAATCTCCCCGCTCAGGGTGTCGGTGATGAATTCCTGGTAGCGCTGCAGCTTCGCCGGGGAGTATCCGCCTATGTTCTTGTGCCAGTAGGACGGGTGCGAGTCGTTGAACACGTTGACCGTGAGGTCGAGCACTCTGTACGACGGGTCGGTGTCGGCGAGGATGTATTCGTCGACCGGCCGCTTGTTGAACTGGCTCTGGAAGTTGCGCGGAGTGGTGAAGTCGTCGGAGCTGAGATATCTCTTGTCCACGGAGAACAGGTCGCCGAGCACCAGCACACAGACCAGCAGAGCTGCGGTCCTGCGGCGGCTGAAGCCCATCTCCGGACTGTCGGCGAAGGTCTTGCGGGCCGACTTCGGGACACTGCAGCCCCAGAGCAGCAGCAGATAAGCCGCCCCTGTCAGCAGGGCGGAGCGCAGGGCGTCGGTGGCGAGCAGGTGGCGCCTGTCGGCTGCGAGAGCCTCCACGAGGGCATCCGGATAGCCCGCGTCCGAAGTCCCGACGAAAGCGCCGGCAATCCCCGGGAAAGCGGCGCATAGCAGGCAGAAGCCGCCGGTAAGCGCAAGGGCGATCCAGCCGCGCTTCCTGAACGCCGCCACTCCCTCCCCGCTGCGTACAATCCTGTCCAGCACGAGAAAACCGAGCACGGGAAGCGTGACTTGGAGCAGCACCAGGGCCATCGACACCGTTCTGAACTTGTTGTAGAACGGCACATAGTCGTAGAATAGCTTGGTGAACCAGAGCAGATGGCTGCCAAGGGCCAGCAGGACGGCGAGAAGGGTCGCGGCGATCACCCACCATTTCTCCTTGCCACGATAGCAGAAGAGCCCGAGGACGAAGAGAAACACCGTGACAGCCCCCATATACATCGGCCCTGCGGTGAACGGCTGCGGCCCCCAGTAGAGGGGCAGGTTCTTCGCGGTGTCGCGCAGATTGGTCTGCCCGGCGGCGCGGAGGAGTTCTACGGTCTGCGAGCGCTTCGGGTTGACCGCGCCGGAGGAGGAGCCTCCGTTGAAGTTGGGTATCAGCAGATTGGGCAGCTCCTCCCAGCCGTACGACCAGGCTGTGGCATAGTCGAGGTCGAGCCCTTTGGTGCCGCTACCGTCTTCGCTCGCGGCCGAACTGCCTCCCCTCATCGAGTACGGAGTATATTCGTAGGTCGGCAGCAGCTTGATGGCGTTGGTGGCGATGCCGGTGCATCCCAGCACGAGCAGCAGCGCGGATGCGGCGAAGAAGCGGCCCGTCATCGCCTTGCGGCGCTCTTTGTCGATGAGTATCCACAGCAGCAGGACGAGAGCGTAGATGAGTATCGCGAGTGCGAGGTAGTAGGTGATCTGCGGGTGGTTGGCCTTGACCTGGAAGCTGAGCGCGAGCGCGAAGAGCGCGGCCCCGAGTCCGGACCAGACCGGCCATCGCTTCCCTCCCCGCAGCGTCTGGCGATAGGTGTATATCAGGGCGGCGAGCACCCAGGGGAGGAAGGCTATCGCCTGCATCTTGGTGTTGTGCCCGACCTGGATGATCTGCATATTGTAGGAGCAGAAGGTCACGGCAATCGCTCCGCCGACAGCTATGAGCGGGTGGATGCCGAGCGAGAGCATCAGCAGCCAGGCTCCGAGCAGCGAGACGAAAAGATAGGTCGCCGGGCGGCGGCCGGTCAGCAGCAGGTCGTAGAGGGCCTGAGTCCAGTCTCCCTTGGTGGAGGAGTGGAAGGAAGCGGTCGGCATCCCGCCGAACATCGAGCCGGTCCAGGCGGTCTGGTCGTCGGGGTGGGCGGAGTTCCAGTCCATCATTTCCTTGGACATCCCCTGCCAGCCCGAGATGTCGCTCTGGTTGACTATTTTCCCTCCAAGTACCTCGGGCACATAGGCATACGAGAGCACGAGCAGCCCCAGCACGGTACAGATGCAATATATCAGTCTCTTCTTCATAACAACTCTACAAGTCTTTCCGTCAAGCGGCGGCGCGAGTATTTATCCGCCCCGTGCGGCTCAGGATGGGATGTGAGGAGAAATCCAAGCGGACGGGCCGTCTCGTCCCAGCCGAACATCTCCCCCGCCCCGGAGTCGCGCAGCACAGCGGCGGCGGCCCCGTCGGTCTGCCCGATTCCGAGCACCGGACGGCGGGCTGCGATATATTCGAAAATCTTGCCGGGCAGCACCTTGGCGTATTCCGGCTCCCGGCGGAGAGGCAGCAGGAGGACGTCGGCGCTCCTCTGCTCCGCAACAGTCTGCGTGTGAGGCAGGTAGCCAAGGTCCACCAGATTGTCTCCGAGCCCCCGCTCGCGGATGGCGGAGATGATTTCGGGGTCGGTCTTGCCCGCGAGACGGATCTGCAGGCGGGAGCGGAAGACGGCATCCTCCCGGCATTTCCCGGCGAGAGCGTCCCAAAGCTTCAGCGGGTTGCCGTCCGAAGCGAAGAGTCCCGTATGCACGAGAGTGAACCTGCCGTCCGTCCGCTCCGGAAGAGCGGCGGAGAAGTCGTCTTCGTCATATCCGTTGGTGACGAGCTCCACTCTCGTCGCGGTCTTGGAAGCGAAATCGCGGGCCACGGGCGGCGAGACCGCTATCACCAGATCAGCCTCGTCCAGCACGCTCTGCTCCAGACGGCGGTGCTTCCTGTCGGAACAGCCTGTGAGGGACAGATGCTTATAGTAGAACATCTCCGTCCACGGGTCTCTGAAATCCGCTATCCACCTGAGTCCGAGCTTCCGCTTCAAGCCTCTGCCTATCAAGTGCATAGACTGCGGCGGGCCGGTCGTCACCACTGCATCGACAGGATGCTCGCGGAGATACTTCACCAGGCATCGCAGCGAAGGGCGCACCCACCACACGCGCGGGTCGGGGATGAAGAGGTTGCCGCGCAGCCAGAGCGAAATCTTCTTGCCGAGAGACTTCTTCTGCGCGTTGAGAGGATTGACTTCGCGTGCTCCGCCCCTGCTCCCGGCAAGAGCGCGGTAGACTCCGTATGGCTCGGCTATGCGGGTCTTGATGACCTCGGCACACTCCGGGATGTCGGAGAGCAGGCTTTCGTCGCAGGAGAGGCGCTCCGGATTCTCCGGAGTGTAGATGACGGGCTGCCAGCCGTATTGAGGGAGATATTTGCTGAACTTCACCCACCTCTGCACGCCTGAACCGCCGGTCGGCGGCCAGTAGTAGGTGATTATCAGCAGGCGTTTCATCGTCATATCCGGTTTTCGCGGGTTCAAAGATAACTAATCGTGGTCAAAAAACATTAACTTTGCGCCGATATGGCAAAAAGCGGAGAAGATACGCCCCTGATCAAGCAGTACTTCAGCATCAAGGCGCAGCACCCCGAAGCGATACTCCTGTATCGCGTCGGAGACTTCTACGAGACCTATTCCGACGATGCCGTGCTGGTGAGCAAAGTCCTTGGACTCCTGCTCACGCGCAAGACGAACGGCGTGAAGGGCGATACGCCTATGGCTGGTTTCCCCTACCACGCGGTGGACTCGTATCTTCCGAAGCTCGTGCGCGCAGGCTACAAGGTTGCGGTCTGCGACCAGCTTGAAGACCCCGCCCTCGTCAAGAACAAGCTTGTCAAGCGCGGAGTGACGGAGATTGTCACCCCGGGCATCGCCTTCGGGGAGGGGATGCTGGAGCAGAAGGAGCACAACTTCCTCGCCGGACTGACGATAGGCGGTGCGGAGTGCGGGGTGGCTTTTCTCGATGTCTCCACCGGCACGTTCCAGCTCGCCCAAGGCTCGACGGACTATGTGGGGGCGCTGCTGTCCTCGTTCTCCCCGAAGGAGCTCGTGGTGCAGCGGGAGGAGGCCCGCAGGGTCAGGGAGCTTTTCGGCGAACACTATATCACCGAGCTGGACGAGTGGGCATTCGTGCGGGAAGCCGCCGAAGAGAGGCTGCGCGGCCAGCTCAAGGTGAAGAGCCTCAAGGGATTTGCGGTGGAACAGTTCCCGCTTGCGATATGCTCCGCCGGCGCGCTGCTCGTCTACCTGGAGCAGACCTGCCACTCCGGACTCGGCAACATCTGCTCCGTCTCCCGCATCGACGGCGACCGCTTCGTGTGGATGGACAAGTTTACGTTCCGCAATCTCGAAATCTTTCAGAGCAACGCCGGCAAGGACGGAGCGAGCCTGGTGGACACGATAGACCGCTGCTGCTCGAATATGGGCTCAAGGCTTCTGCGCCAGTGGCTTGCGATGCCGATTATGGATATCCGCCGCCTCAACGCCAGATACGACATAGTGCAGTATTTCCGGGACAACGAGCAGGCTCTGCGTGACATCCGGGCTGACATCAGCGAGATCGGCGACCTTGAGAGGGCCGTCTCCCGCGCCGCCGCGGGCAAGATTCTGCCGCGCGAGCTGCTTCAGCTGGGGCGTTCTCTGCGGCGGATGACTCCGACAAGGGAGCGCTGCCTTGCGAGCGGAGTGGACGCCCTCGAGAGGCTCGCCGGCGAGATGCGCAACACCGACAGCACCCTCTCCCGCATCGACGGCACGCTCTGCGACAACCCGGCGGCGCAGCTCGGCAAGGGGGATGTCATCGCGGCGGGGGTATGCGGCGAACTCGACAAGCTCAGGGAGATCTCGCGAGGAGGCAAGGACTACCTGCTCAAGATGCAGGAGCGCGAGATCGAAGCCACCGGCATCGCGGGGCTCAAGATAGGCTACAACAATGTGTTCGGCTACTATATCGAGGTGCGCAATTCCTCGCGCGACAGAGTGCCCTCGGGCTGGGTGCGCAAGCAGACTCTGGTCAATGCGGAGCGCTACATCACCGCCGAACTCAAGGAATACGAGGAGCGCATCCTCAACGCGGAAGCCGAGATCTACGGCATCGAGAGCCGGCTCTACACGGAGCTGGTCGCCGCCGTCCAGAAATCCATACGCGACATACAGACCAACTGTCGGGTCGTCTCGCAGCTCGATGTCCTGCAAGGCTTCGCGCAGCAGGCGCTGGACCGCGGCTACTGCCGTCCTGAGATAGACAAGTCCTCCTCGCTCGACATCAGGGCCGGCAGGCATCCGGTCATCGAGACCCTGATGGCCCCGGGCGAAGAATATGTGCCGAACGATATCAGCCTCGACAGCAAGGGGGAGCAGATCATCATCCTCACCGGCCCGAATATGGCCGGGAAATCGGCTCTCCTCCGCCAGACGGCGCTCATAGTGCTGATGGCACAGACCGGTTCGTTCGTGCCCGCCTCATCCGCCCGTTTCGGCTACTTCGACAAGATATTCACCCGAGTGGGGGCTACGGACAATATTTCCAGGGGAGAGTCCACCTTTATGGTGGAGATGACGGAGACGGCGATGATCATGCACAACCTCTCGGCCCGCTCGCTGGTGCTGCTCGATGAGATCGGGCGCGGCACCTCGACCTACGACGGGATGTCCATAGCAAGGGCAATAGTGGAGTATATCCACTCATACGGCAAGGGGGCGAAGACCCTTTTCGCCACGCACTACCACGAGCTCAACGACCTTGAGGCACAGTACCCGAGAATGAAGAACTACCATATCGCGGTCAAGGAGGACGGCAGGGACGTGATCTTCCTGCGCAAACTGGAGAAAGGCGGCGTGGCGCACAGCTTCGGCATCCATGTGGCCCGGCTCGCCGGTATGCCGCGCGAAGTGGTGGAGGGGGCCGAGAAGACCCTGCACAGCCTTGAGATGCGCGAGAAGCACGCCAGCAATATAGCCCTCGAAGACGACGGCAGCGTGCAGCTCTCGTTCTTCCAGCTCGACGCCCCCGCCCTCTCCTCCCTCAAAGCGCAGCTGGAGGAGGCCGACCTCAACAATATGACCCCGATGCAGGCCTTCGACCTGCTCCGCAGGATGAAGGCCGAGCTGGGGGTCTGATCATCGGCGGCGATAGACGATAAATTCGAATTCGAGCCCGCTCTGCGCGTCCGAGAGGAGTCCGGAGCGGGATTCTTCCGCCCAGAGGGAAGGGTCGATGCGCGGGAAGAAGGCATCGGCGTCGCCCACTGCGGTGTGGATGCGGGTGAGATAGATGCGGTCCGCAGCGCCTATGACCTGGGCATAGACCCGCGCCCCGCCTATCACAAAGCACCTCTCCGCCGGCTCGGCCTCAGCATAGGCCTGCTCCAGAGAAGAGACCCGGCACACCCCTTCCGGAAGACCCCCGCGGCTTGTGAGGACTATGTTCTTCCTGCCGGGAAGAGGTCTGCCGATGGACTCGAATGTGGTGCGGCCCATTATCACGGGGCAGCCGAGCGTCACCCGCTTGAAATACTTGAGATCCTCGCTCAAGTGCCAGGGCATCACTCCCCCGCGCCCTATCGCGTCGTTGTCGGACGCGGCGACTATTATGCACTTCTCCATAGCCTACACTGCCACAGGGGCCTTGATTGCCGGCCACGGGTCGTAGCCCTCAAGGGTGAAGTCTTCGTATTTGAAGTCGAATATGTCTCTCACCTCTGGGTTCAGCTTCATCGTCGGGAGCGGACGCGGGGTGCGGGACAGCTGCTCGCGCACCTGGTCGAAGTGGTTGAGGTAGAGGTGGGTGTCGCCTGTGGTATGGATGAATTCTCCCGGCTGCAGACCGCAGGTCCGGGCTATCATCATCGTCAGCAGGGCGTAGGAGGCTATGTTGAACGGCACGCCGAGGAAAGTGTCCGCGCTGCGCTGGTAGAGCTGGCAGGAGAGCCGTCCGTCCGCCACATAGAACTGGAAGAGGCAGTGGCAAGGCGGCAGCGCCATCCGGTCAATCTCCCCCGGATTCCAGGCGCAGACAAGCATACGGCGCGAGTCGGGATCGTGCCTTATCAAGTCTATGACCTCCGAGAGCTGGTCTATCTTCCTCCCGTCGGGGGCGGGCCAGCTGCGCCACTGATGCCCGTAGACCGGGCCCAGTTCGCCGTCCGCATCGGCCCACTCGTCCCAGATGGACACCCCGTGCTCCTTGAGATAGCGGATGTTGGTGTCGCCGCTGATAAACCAGAGCAGCTCGTAGATGATGGATTTGAGGTGGACTTTCTTGGTGGTGAGCAGAGGGAAGCCCTCCCCGAGGTCAAATCTCATCTGATGCCCGAATATGCTCTTAGTGCCCACTCCGGTGCGGTCGTGACGGATCACCCCGCTGTCCATTATCGTCTGCAGGAGGTCGAGATACTGCTTCATTTCCTTACCGAGAAAGCAAAGATTATCGCCTCGTGCATCACTTTGCCCGGCTTGAGGACGGTGCTCGGGTATTCCGGGCGGTTAGGGCTGTCCGGGAAGTGCTGGCACTCGAGCGCCACTCCGCCGTAGTCGTGATACTTGCGACCGTGCTTGCCGAGCGGGCAGCCTTCGAGCCAGTTGCCCGTATAGACCTGGACGCCGGGCTGGGTCGTATAGACCTTCAGCTCCCTTCCGCTCTCCTTGGAGTAGAGTTCGGCCGCCTCCCGGATCTGTCCCGGCATATAGTCGTCGAGCACCCAGCAGGCATCGTAACCCTTGCCGTAGTTGAGCGCCGGGAAATCCTTGCGGATGTCGCGCCCGAGCCTCTTCGGGGTGATGAAGTTCATCGGAGTGCCCACCACCGGCTCCGCTTCGCCGAGCGGGATGAGGGTCGGGTCGGTCGGAAGATACTGCATTGCGTTGAGCTTGAGGTAGTGGCGGAGCACCGAACCCTTGCCGTTGAGGTTGAAGTAGCAGTGGTTGGTGAGGTTGACCACGGTCTTGGCGTCGCTCTTGGCGGAGAATGTGAGCCTGAGCTCGTTGTCCTCGCTCCACTCGTAACGGGCCACCACGGTCATATTGCCCGGATAGCCCATCTCGCCGTCGGCGGCGCAGTACTTGAACTCCACTCCGCCCTTGCGCTTGCGGGACTCCCAGATCCTGTTGTGGAATCCTTCCGGTCCGCCGTGCAGGTGGTTGGGGCCGTTGTTGACCGGCAGCTCGTACTGCCTGCCGTCGAGGGAAAACTTGCCCGCAGCGATACGGTTGGCGAAGCGTCCAGGGCACTTGCCCAGACAAGGACCGTCCCCGAAATAGCTCTCCGGCCTGTTGTAGCCCAGAACCACATCGCCTATCTTGCCGTCCTTGTCGGGCACGTTGACGGAGACTATGCCTGCGCCGATGTTGCACAGGGTGACGGAAGCGCCGCTCCCGTTGATGATGGTGTACTTGTAGACAGCCTGTCCGCAATCGGACCTGCCCCAGAGTTTTCGCTTGATTTCCATACTGCTATGCTTGATTTATCGATTTGTCGAGTAGTTGTCGAGAAACGAGAGCACCTTCTCCACCGGTGCGTCCTTATATATCACGCGCTTCTGCGAGTCGAGAAGATAAAGCGACGGGATGGCGCGCACGAAGTAGAGCTCGTCGCTGTTGATGACCCCCCGGTAGTCGTAGCCGTTGAGCCAGTTGCGCGGGTAGGCGGGCTCGTACTCCCGCCACTTGTCCACCTCGCGGTCGATGTAGATGTTGACGATGGCGAGAGTGCCGTCGGCAATCATCCGGTCGATATAGTCCCTTGACCCGATTTGGTCTATTATTTCCTTGCAGGACTGGCAGCCCGGGTTGCTGAAGAAGAGCATCGTATAGCCGGCCTGCACTTCATAGAGGCTGTGCCTGCGATTGCGGATATCCTTGAAGCTGAAGTCCGGAACCTGGCTTCCGTAGGGGTTGAGACGGCATTTTTCCAGCTCGAAAAGGTAGCCGGCACGACGGTCTTCGGGGGTGAAGCGAGATGCGGCCATACCCTCCACGAACGGCAGGTAGTAGTCCTCGCTGCGCAGCGGAGAGTTCGGGTCGTAGAGATATGAGGAGAATATTTCCGTCATCCGCAGGTACACCGGAGAGGCGGTGTCGCGCTCCTCCCGGGCCTCGATCTGAGAGAAGACGTGCCGCAGCTTGGACTGCGCCACAGACATCGGAACAAAGTCCAGAAGCCCTATGAAAGCACCGGTATGCTTCTCTACCTCAGCGTTCTGCACGCCGAGCACGCGGCCCGAATCGGTCGGTCCGTCGCCGTCAAAGAATCCGTCCCAATAGTGGTCGAGCAGGAAGTCGATCCGCTCCGTCCCGTCGGCGAGCATAGCGGGGGCCTCCACCGCCGGGAAAGGCCTTGTCGCGTCCGTGTGCGCGTTGCCGCCCCGCTGCCCGCAGGAGAGCAGCAGGAGCAGAAAGGAGAGTATGCCGAGCGTCTTTTTCATCGCAAGTAATAAAACTTTTTACAAAATAAGCATTGTGCAGGTACTTGCAAAACTTAAATTTCTAAAGTTAGGCAAAAAAATGTTAGATTTGTTCGTTATGCAGGCTAAAATGATAATTTCAGCGGCTCTGTGCTGCCTGTCGGCACTATGCGCCAGGGCCCAGTTCTACACCAACGGTAACGAACCCTACTCTGTGAAGTGGAGCAGCATGGAGACCGCACACTATAAAGTAATCTACCCGAGAGGGCTGGACTCGCTCGCGCGGGTCTATGCCCGGACCCTTGAGCAGGTGGCCCCGATAGTGGGCAAGAGCGCCGGATTCGAACCCAACGCAAGCTACCGCAAGGCGATGCCGGTGGTGCTGCACCCCTACGCAGCCTATTCCAACGGAATGGTGATGTGGATACCGAGGAGAATGGAGCTTCAGACCCAGCCGGACCCGGACTACCCGGAGCCGACCCCCTGGGAGCGGCAGCTCGTCCTGCACGAGTCACGCCACGTCTCGCAGATGCAGCTCGGGGCTGCACGCCCCTTTAGAGTGTGGAACTGTCTGCTCGGCGAGATGGCGGCAGGGGCCGTAGCCGCCGTCTATGAGGGTCAGGCGTTTATGGAGGGTGACGCCGTGGTGGCCGAGACTGCGCTGAGCAAGGGCGGACGCGGCAGGACGGCGGACTTCCTGGAGTACTACCGGGTCAGTTTCGCGGAAGGAGACTACCGTGACTTCTGGAAGTGGCGCTACGGCTCGCTCAACAAATATGCTCCGGACTATTACCGTGCAGGGTATGTGGCCATTGCCGGCATACGCAGCATCTACGGCGAGCCGTACCTCACCGCAGAGTATTTCGGCAGGATCGCAAGGAAGAAAGGATTCTCCCTGCTGGGTCCCGCGGTAAAGGAGCTCACCGGCAAGAGCTTCAATGCCGCGTTCCGGGAGGTCTGCGACACTCTCGCCGCGCGATGGCTCTCAGACGAGCAGACCCGCGCTCCGTTCATCAGCTCCGCACAGTTTGTCGGCACTCCGCGACGATATACCGAGTATGATGCCCTCACCGCTGCGGGAGACTCTTTCTACGCCGTGCGCAAGAGTCTGACGTCTCCCTGCGAACTGGTGAAGATCTCCTCCGGCGGCAAGGTGCGCAGGATAGGGAGCTTCAGCTCCAGCTACACGGGACTCAGCTACAGTCCGGCAAACGGGATGCTGTATTGGAGCGAGTATTCCAAAGACCCGCGCTGGGAGCAGCTCTCCTCGTCGGACATACGCTGCCTCGACAGCCTCGGGGTCAGGCGAACCCTCACCCGCTCCCGACGCCTCTTCCACCCCGCCCCGTCAGCTGACGGCAGGTTTCTGTCGGTGACGGAATATCCTGCGGAGGGAAGATGCAGAGTACTGATACTCAACGCGCACAGCGGCGACATTCTGGGCGAGAGGAAGATCCCGGGAGGGCTCCAGGTCATCGAGACCGCCTGGATAGGGCAAGAACTCTACGCGAGCGTCCTCTCGGAGGGCGGCTACGGCCTCTGGCGGCTCGACCCGCTCACTTGCGTGCTCGGCCCGCAGACCGTCAAAATCAAGCGCCTCCGGGAGCGGGAAGGGAAGCTGACATTTACCTCCGACCTCAGCGGAGTGGACGAGCTCTATCTCTTTGACCCTGCCGGAGGAGAAGTCCGCCGGCTTACTTCCACCCGCTTCGGGGCGGGAGACTTCCAGTTCAACGAAAAGGGGGATACTCTCTACTTCAGCGCTCTCACCGCAGGGGGGAGGCTCATCTACCGCACGGCGGCGGGAGCTCTCGTCTGCGAGGCGGCGGATTTCGGGACCGCTCCGCGCTTCCCTTTCGCCGAGGAGCTGAAAGAGGGCGAAGAGCAGGCAGTGGATTACGGAGCGGAGATCGCCATAAGCGAGCCGAAAAAGTATAACAGACTCCTCAACGCCATAAAGATACACTCCTGGGCTCCGCTCTATATCGACTATGACGAGGTGTCGAGCATCAGCTCTTCGAGCCTCACCTCCTCAGCCTGGCTCGGAGCCACTGCGTTCTTCCAGAACGAGCTCGGCAACGCCTATGGTTCGGCTGCCTACAAGGCGGGGTTCTCCTCGGAGGGATGGCGGCACTCGGGCCATCTCAAGTTTACCTACAAGGGCTTCTATCCGGTCATCGAGACCTCGATTGACTTCAACGACCGAAACGCCCGCGAGTACGATATCGTCTCAGAAGACGGCAGGATAAGCCTCAAGAGCCGCGACACGTCAAAACCTCTTGCGTCCGCCCTGCTCAATCTCTACATCCCTCTCAGCAGCACCAAGGGCGGCATCACCCTCGGCCTCATCCCCCAGGTGAGACTCGGACTGAGCAACGAGCGGAGCGTCGCGGCGGGCTACGAGGGGTATTTGACCAGGCTCACAGCAAACCTGAGGGGTTATGTGGTTGAGACCACCCCGCCGTCGAGGGTCTATCCGCGCTGGGGACTGGGGGCGGAGCTGTGTTTCAGCACAAGACCCGAACTGAGCAGGCTTCTGGGTTCAGGCTCATATCTCTATCTCTACGGCTATACTCCGGGACTCCTGAGCACCCACGGACTGAGGCTCTCGGCCCTATATTCGAGCTCCCGGGGAGACAGCGTCTTCAGCGAATCCATCGCCAACACCGCGCCGCGCGGTTTCGAGAGCAGCGTCAACACTCTTCTCGCATCGGTGCACACCAAGACCAAACTGAGCGCAGACTATGTGATGCCGCTCTTCCCCGTGGACTGGTCGTTCCTGTCGCCGGTGGCATATATCCGCAATTTCGAGCTCACTCCGCACGCGGACCTCACCCTGCTCCCTTTAAACGGCGGAGTACGGAACCTGTGCAGCGCCGGTGCGGACTTCTGCGTCAGGCTAGGCAATCTGCTCTGGCTGCCTTATCCGACCCGTATAGGACTGAGCTACAGCTACAACTGCGGCAGCCTATACGATACGATAGAATCCCTGATGGGCTCCGTCGGGAGACATCATCTGGGATTCGTATTCAATGTGGATATGTAAGGCGCCTAAACTCCGCTGAACGAGCTGAATCCGCCGTCCACCGGAAGCACCACTCCGGTGACGAAGCTGGCGGCGTCGCTGCACAGGAACTGAGCCGCTCCGTTGAGCTCGCTCAGGTCACCGAAACGCCTCATAGGGGTCTTGGCGATGACCTTGACCGACCTCTCGGTGAGGGAGCCGTCCTCATTGAGCAGGGCGGCACGGTTCTGCTTGCCGACGAAGAATCCCGGAGCAAGGGCGTTGACCCTGATCTTCTCTCCGTATTTGATGGCCATCTCGGCGGCGAGCCAGCGGGTGAAATTGGACACTCCCTCCTTGGCGGCGCCATAGCCGGCGACTCTCGTGAGAGCATCGTAGGCCGCCATTGACGAGATGTTGAGGATGCAGCCATATCCCTGGGAGGCAAATACTTCCGTAAACACATGGCAAGGATAGACGGTTCCGTTGAGGTTGAGATCCAGCACCCGGGTCCAGTCTTCGAGCTTCATGTCCCAGAAATTCTGGTCCGGCATCACATTAGCCCCCGCCACATTGCCGCCGGCCACGTTGATGAGGATGTCCACGCGGGAATACTTCTCCACCACCTCGCCGGCAATCTTCTTGAGAGAGCCGGTGTCCATCACGTTGCAGGCGTAGCCGCAAGGGTTTCCGCCCAGAGCCCGGAGCGCCTCCACGGTCGGGGCGAGCTGCTCCTCGCGGTGGACGAGGGCTACTACATCGGACCCCTGCGATGCGAAATGGCGGGCGAGAGACCCTCCCAGGGCTCCTGCGGCGCCGCTGATGACGGCCACCTTGCCCTTCACTGAATAAAGTTCATTCATTGCGTATCTATTTATGTTTCAATTCGTCCGCCACCGCCGCCATCATACCCTCCACCTGTCCGAGGGCGAGCATACGGCCGTGGAAACTATAGCCGGGGTTGTAGCCCATCTGCCCGTCGCCAAGCATGGTCCTGCCGTGGTCCACCCTCATCGGAAGGTTGCGCCCCTCGCGCTCGAAGATGCGGATGAGCTCCACGAGATTGACCCTGCCCGCAGTGTGCGGGGCTTCGATGAAGTCGCCGCCGGGCAGGATGTTGCAGGAACGCAGGTGCACGAAATGCGTGCGCGGCGCAAACTCCCGCGCCATCGCCTCCACGTCGTTGTGCGCTCCGGCGGAGAGGGACCCCGCGCAGAAGGTGAGTCCGTTGTGGAAGTCGTCCACGGCGGAGAGGATATTGCGTATGTCCCCGGCGCTTCCGGCTATGCGCGGCATCCCGAACACAGGCATCGGCGGATCGTCGGGGTGGATGCACATATTGATGCCGTATTCGCCGCAGACGGGCATTATGGCCTTGAGGAAATAGACCAGGTTGGCGAGCAGGTCCTGCTTGGTGATGCCGTCATAGAAGCTCATCAGGGACTTGAAGTGCTGCACCGGGGCGGCGTCCCCTTCGGAGATGTTGCCGTTGATGAAGCCCTGGGTCTTGACGATGATGGTGTCCACGAGACGGTGCCGGTCCTCGTCGGTGAAGGTCTTGTCGAGCTGCTCCACCTTGGATAGCACCGTGTCCGGGTAGTCACGCTCCGCGCCCGCCCGGCGGAGTATCCTGAGGTCGAACCAAGCGAAATGCGAGTAGTCGAAATAGAGGGCGGTAGTGCCGTCCGGCATAGGGTGGTCAAGATCCGTGCGCACCCAGTCTATGACAGGCATAAAGTTATAGCAGACTGTCCTGACATCGCAGCGCCCGAGCCCGCGCAGACTCTCTATATAATTGTCTATCAAGCGGTCACGCTCCGCTCCGGCATACTTGATGGCCTCGCTCACGGGCAGGCTCTCCACTACCGACCACCTAAGCCCGGCGGATTCGATGTAGTCTTTGAGCGAGCGTATGTCCTCCTCCCTCCACACCTCCCCGTTCGGAATCTCGTGAAGCGCGGTGACAATGCCCTCCACGCCTATCTGCCGCAGCATTTGAAGACTTATCCTGTCCTTGCGGCCAAACCATCTCCAGGTCTTCTCCATACTATTTGAACGCGTCCATTATCACTGTCGGGCGGCCGTCGTCGGTGAAGGCCCCCAGCCTGTACTTCCCCGGCTTGCACTCCGGCTCCCAGTAGAATACGCCCTTGCAGCGCCCGGAAGTCCCGTTGAGGCTCTCCCGGACGATGCGGTCCATCTGGCGGTAACCTTCCTGAAGCACACTGTCGGAGGCGAGATTGCCCTTGTCGTCGGCACACTCGGCCCCGGTCTCGACTATCATCACATCGCAGCCGTATCTGGCGCTCACGAGCTTGATGTTGTTGATGCAGTCGGAGATGACCTTGTCGGCTTCGTAGTCCGGATTGGAGAGCTTAGCCCAGTACGGATAGAGCGACATCCCAATCATATCCCACTTGCCCCCGAGGCTCTTGACCTTATCGAAGTAATAGGTATAAAGAGAGTTGTCGTAGCCGTTGTCGAGGTGGATGATGACGATGGTGTCAGGGAAGACGGCCTTGACCGCAGCGTAGCCGGTATTGAGGAAGCTGACCAGATTGGTGAAATTGGCCTTGTAGGTCTTGCCTCCCTGAGTGACGTCATAAGCGGCGCCGCTGATGCCGGGGTCGGTATCCCACAGCATCCCGGGACGGATCTCGTTGCCTATCTGCACCCACTTCGGGGTGATGCCGGCAGTCTTGAGGGCGTTCATGATGTCGCTCGTGTGGTCGGAGAGAGCTATCATAAGCTCCTTGAGGTCCTTGCCCGCCCATGAGGCCGGCTTATACTGCTGCTGAGGGTCGGCCCAGGAGTCGCTGTAGTGGAAGTCCACCATTATCTCCAGCCCCTGCGCCGCGGCGCGCTTGGCCTTGGCGAGGAAGTCGCTCCTGCCGCACCATCCGTCGGACGGGTTGACCCAGACACGGAGGCGCACCGCATTGAGCCCCAGCTCTTTCATCAGGACGAAGCAGTCCCGCTCCTCCCCCTGGGAGTTGTAGAATCTGTTGCCTTTGCTCTCCATTTCCGTCACCCAGGAGATATCTGCCCCTTTGTAGAACGCAGGCTCGTCCTTCCGCTCCTTTTCGCTGGTCCCGGAGTTGTCCTTCTGCCCGCACGCTCCCAGCGTCAGCAGGGTGGCGCAAAGAAGTAAAGTAAAACGTTTCATAGCAATATCAGACATTAAAGAGAAAATGCATTATGTCGCCGTCCCGTACGACGTAGTCCTTGCCTTCGACGCCCATCTTGCCGGCGGCGCGCACGGCGGCTTCCGTCCTGTATTTGACGAAGTCGTCGTATTTGATGACCTCCGCACGGATGAACCCTTTCTCGAAGTCGGAATGTATCACTCCGGCGGCCTTTGGCGCCTTGTCGCCGGCCTTTATGGTCCAGGCGCGGCACTCGTCCGCTCCGGCGGTGAAGAATGTCTGCAGCCCGAGCAGGCGATAGGCGCTCTGGATGAGCCTGACCACGCCCGACTCTTCGAGCCCCATCTCCTCGAGAAACATCTTCCTGTCCCCATAGTCCTCCATCTCGGCTATCTCCGACTCCGTGCGGGCCGAAATCACCAGTATCTCCGCGTTCTCGTCCCTGACCGCTTCGCGCACGGCGTCCACATAGGCGTTGCCGCTGAGGGCCGAAGCGTCGTCGACATTGCAGACATACATCACCGGCTTGTTGGTCAGCAGGAAGAGGTCGCGGGAGAGGGCGGCCTCCTCCTCGTTGAGGAGAGCGACGCTTCTGCACGGACGGCCCTGCCCGAGGGCGGCCTTGTAGCGGGTGAGCAGATCGGCGAGTTTCCTGGCCTCCTTGTCGCCGGCCTTGCCTGCCTTCTCCGCCTTGCCGAGACGCGCCTCCACGGTCTCAAGGTCCTTTATCTGAAGCTCCAGATCCACCACCTCCTTGTCCCTCACGGGGTCAACGCTGCCGTCCACGTGCACCACGTTGCCGTCGTCGAAGCAGCGGAGCACGTGCAGTATCGCGTCGCACTCGCGGATATTGGCGAGAAACTGGTTGCCAAGGCCTTCTCCCCTGCTCGCGCCCTTGACCAGCCCGGCTATGTCCACAATATCCACCGTCGCCGGTATGGTCCTCTGCGGCTTGCAGATCTCCGACAGGATGTCAAGCCTGCGGTCCGGGACGTTGGTGGAGCCGAGATTGGGCTCGATTGTACAGAACGGGAAATTGGCGCTCTGGGCCTTGCCTGAGCTGACGCAGTTGAAAAGTGTGGACTTGCCCACGTTGGGGAGCCCCACGATGCCGCATTTGAGAGACATAAATCAAACAATTATTGTGCAAATGTACTCAAAAATCACCATATTGGCAGTATGAAACGGACTATGATCACACTTCTCGCCCTCCTGCTGCCGCTGTCGGCGCACGCGCAGGGAGACTCCCTGTCGGTACTGTTCTGGAATGTCGAAAACTTCTTCGACTACCGCTCCCCCGCCCGTCCGAAGTACTGGACGAAGCGGAGGTTCTACTCCAAATGCGATGCTCTCGCCAAGATAATCCTCAGATTCGCCGACCGTTACGGGGATCTGCCCGATATTGTGGCGCTCGCCGAAGTGGAAAACTCCTTTGTGCTGCGCAGCCTCCTCCGGGAGACTCCCCTGCGCAAGCTGGACTACTCCTATGTGCACTTCGACTCCCCCGACCGGCGGGGCATAGACTGCGCCCTGCTCTACCGCCACTCGGCGCTGAAACTCTCGGAGAGTTTCCCTATACACATCCGCGACAGCTGCGGGGTCGTGATGGCGACCCGCGACATCCTTGCCGTGCGCTTCAGCGGGGGATTCTGCATTCTCGTCAACCATCACCCGTCCAAAATCGGGGGCAAGTCGGACCGACGGCGGGCGGCGTTCGCGACAATGCGGGAAACGGCGGATTCGCTGCTCTCTGCCGGAGCGGAGAGGGTTCTGTGTGTCGGAGACTTCAACGAGGCTTTATGGCCCGGAAACGGGCCGGGAACCATCAAATACAACGGGCAGTGGGAGAAGATCGACGGCTGCTTCACTTTCGGGGACATCCGGCTGCGGGAGGAGGTGTTCGACGACCCGGCCCTGCTGACGGAGGACAGAACCTTCGGGGGACAGAAACCGCGGCGCACGTTCATAGGCCCGAGATACGGGGGCGGCATCAGCGACCATCTCCCCGTTGCGTGTTTTGTTTATTTTTGATAAATTTGCGAATATCTACAATTCAGACCACATAAAATGGAAATGAAAAACAAAATCCACGGCAAGTTTACGGAACTTTACGGACAGGGCGGCGCGTTCTACGCCGCGGCAGGCAGAATCAACCTTATCGGCGAGCACACCGACTATAACGGAGGCTATGTGTTCCCGGGAGCCATAGACAAGGGCATTGTGGCTGAAATCCGCCTCAACGGCACGGACAAGGTCAACCTTTTCTCTCTGGACTATGATTGCCCGGCATCTTTCGGCCTGCAAGAGGAGGACAAGCCGCAGGAGGCCTGGGCCAGATATATATTCGGCGTGTGCCGCGAGACCGCCAAGAGAGGCGGCAAGGTGGGCGGCTTCGACGCGGTGTTTGCGGGCGACGTGCCGCTCGGGGCGGGACTCTCCTCTTCGGCAGCCCTCGAGAGCTGCTTCGCCTATGCGATCAACGACCTCTTCGGCAACGGCATCGACAAGTTCGAGCTCGCCAAGATAGGCCAGAGCACCGAACACAACTACTGCGGGGTCAACTGCGGTATTATGGATCAGTTCGCCTCCTGCTTCGGCAAGAAGGGCAGCCTCATCCGCCTCAACTGCAAAACTCTGGAATATAAGTATTTCCCTTTCAATCCGGAGGGATACAGACTGGTGCTGGTGGACTCCTGCGTGAAGCACGAGCTCGCCTCCTCGGCCTACAACAAGCGCCGCCGCTCCTGCGAGAACGCCGCTGCGGCCATACGGAAGAACCACCCGGAGATCGATTTCCTGAGCGACTGCAAGCGGGTGTGGCTTGACGAGGTGCGCGGCGAGATAGCCGAAGAGGACTTCCTCAGGGCGGAATATGTGATAGGCGAGGTGCAGAGGGTGCTTGATGTATGCGACGCCCTCGAGAGAGGCGACTACGAGACCGTGGGAGAACTGATGTATCAGACCCACTTCGGCCTGAGCCGTCTGTATGAGGTGAGCTGCGAGGAGCTCGACTTCCTCAACCGTCTCGCCCGCAAGATGGATGTGACCGGGTCGAGAGTGATGGGCGGCGGCTTCGGCGGTTGCACCATCAACCTCGTCAAGGACGAGCTATACGCCCCGTTCGTCTCAGAAGCGAAGAAGCGGTTCGCGGAGAGATTCGGCCACGAACCCAAGATCTACGACGTGGTCATCTCCGACGGCGCAAGGAGGCTGTAGGAGCGGCTATCCGATATATTTAGCGAGCCAGTCCGGGTCGACTCTGACGAGTCCCCGGGCTGCTTTTTTGATCTCTGGGTTTCGACGGAGGATCCCGGCGCAGTCTTCGTAGACATTAAATCCGACGGCCACCATCTCCATCCTGCCGTCCTGCGGATAGGTGAACGTCAACTCGGAGTCGGCACCGTCAATTTTAAAGAACTTCAGCGCCACGTCTTTATTCATCTCTCTGACGGTGACGAACTTGCACATCTCGATCACAATATCTTCCAGTCCGGCGTCGAAGATTTTTATCTTCTCGACCAGCTCGCCGGTGCTGCTGACCACCCTGCCGGCATAGCCTTCGGGGAGGCCCTCCGCCTTGACGTCGGCATCGGTGAGCAGGATCATCAGACGCTCCTGGGGGTCGTGGTAGAGGAAAGGTCTGCGAAGCAGGTTGACGCAGCCGCAGTGCGGGCAGGTCCAGACGAAGTGCTCTCCGCTCTTAACCCTCTCCTTAAGCTCGGGAGACGCCATTGCGTCCACGCTTCCGGCGAACTTCATCCTGTGGACTTCGCCGCAACGGGCGCATTTCTCTTCAATTACAGATTCGGCCATAGCTTCAGTGCATTATCCGCAAATATAGTAAAAATCTAAAGAGACAGGGGTCGCAGACGGCAGTCTGCGGGGGTTAAGGAAGCGGAAAGGAGGGTGACTAAAACGTGGTACTAAAAAGTCCCGCAGGGACCGCGACGTAGGAGCGAAATACCCCTGACAGGGGTCGCAGACGGCAGTCTGCGGGGGTTAAGGAAGCGAAAAGAGGGTGACTAAAAAGTCCCGCAGGGACCGCGACGTAGGAGCGAAATGCCCCTCATAGGGGTCGCAGACGGCAGTCTGCGGGGGTTAAGAAACCTGAAAGGGTGGTGACTAAAAAGTCCCATATGGACTTTTTAGTCAGCCCCCCCCCTTTTCCGTATTCTACTCTCGCGGCGTCCGCTAGAAGAACCTCTCGCGGTTGTCCTTGACGTCGTCGTAGTCAGACATCACGTTGAGTATGAGCTGCGACATATACTGCCCCTTCTGGGCGGCGAGATTCTTGGCGTCCTCCTCTGTGTAGAACGAGCCTGTCTGCCTGTTGCTCACATTCACCACATAGACTCCCATAGAGCCCGGCACAGGCCCGTACACAACTCCGTCGGAAGCTGCGGAAGCGGCTCCGAGCAGAGCAGGGTCGACAGTGGTGGCTGCAAACGAGAGACCCTCGCTGCGGTCGACCGTAGTGCCGAGAGCGGCCGCCACGGCGTTGATGTCGGAAGCGCCCTCAATCTTGGCAGCGACATCCTTGAGGGTCTTGGCCTGAATCTTCTCGGCGTAGAGTCTGTCGTGGATTGTGGAAGCCACCTCCTTGACGGGAGCATAACCCTCCTTATGTATGGCCTTGACGGCTGCAATGAAGAAGTAGTTGTTGTTGACGGTGATGATGTCGGAAGCCTTGCCGGCCTTGTTGTCGAAAATCCACCTCGTCACCTCCTTGGCCTGGTCCACAGCGCCGTATGACGAAGTGGCCTCCGTGACCTTGAGGGAATGGGAATATACCTTGGTGGAGTCAACCGCCTTTTTGTAGCCCTCATATGAGCCCCCGGCCAGGGTGGCGAAGTTGTTGGCCTCGGCGTAATAGCCGTTGAAGGTCTCCTTGCTTGCGATGGCGGTCTTCTCGAGTATCGCCACCTGCTTCTTAGCGACGGCCTTGCTGGTCTTGGACACGAGCACCACGTGCGTGCCGTACTGGGTTTTGAGGACGAAAGGCTTGCCTGCGTTCACGGTCATCACCGACTCGAATCCCGGAATCATATAGGTCTGGGTCATCCAGCCTATGCTTCCGAGCTCTCCGTCAGCGGCCGAACTCTGGTCGGCAGAATACTGGGACGCAAGGTTGGAGAAGCTGGCGTTACGCCTGCCGAGTACGGTCACAAGGCTGTCGGCGGTGTTCTGAACCGCAGCGCCCGACCCCTGAAGAAGTATATGCTTGACATATACGGAGTCCGGAACCATTGCCGCAGCCATCTCGCGGGCTGCATAGAAGCTGTTGCCGGACTTCACGATATCCGAAACCTTCCTGCCTCCGAAAATCTGTGAATTGAGTGTGGAATTGACGGTGTTGAGCTCGCCGTCCTTGTACCAGTAGCTTGAGAGCTGGCGGTCGGAATTCTTCAGAAGGAAAGTCTTCATATTGTCGGTGGCGGCGAACTCGGCATACGCCTCGTCCATCTCGGCGCTTGTCGCGGCGATATCGTCGGAAGACGGCACGACCTCGAATACGACATACTCCGCATCGCGGCTCGCCTTCTGCTTGAAGAAGTCCTTATGGGCCTTGTAGTACTTGCGTATCTCGTCGGAACTTACGCTGACGGTGGAGTCGGAGCTCATCGGATAGTATGTCACGCAGTAATCCACGTCGGCGGTGGTGTTGCCGGCAGCGATGTCATCCTTGAGCTGCAGCGCGTTCTCGATGCAGGAGGCGTTGAAAAGGGCGCCGTACTTGAGATAGAACTGCTGGTTGTACACCGCGTTCTGGAGATAGTTCCAATATGTGCGGAGCTGGCCCGACTGGTCGCTGCCGACATTGTCGATAAATGCCTTGAGCATATCTGACGAGAAGTTGCCGGACTCGTCGACGAATACCGGATTCTGCGACATCACAGGGGAGAGGGACTCTCCCGACACAAGGTCCACCATCTCGGCGTCGCCTACGGTGATGCCGGCGGCTTTGGCATTCTTGACAAACATATACTTGTCGATGAGACCCTGCCAGGCGGCGTTTCTGATCTGTTTCTGTGTCTGCTCGTTCTGCGCAGAAGATCCTGAAAGCATCTCGTTGATCCGGGTGTATTTGTCCACTTCCTCCTGGAAATCTGTGTAGGAGATGCTCTTGCCCGCAATCTGGCCCACATCGTACTTCGACGACATCGAATTGAGCGCGGACTCAAGGGTGCCCGGGTCGATGATAAATGACAGAAGGGCCAGCGCGATGATTATTGATATCACGAGGCCGAACTTAACGCGTATTTTTTCAAGTACCGCCATTTTATAGCTATAGTTTAAAATTTTCCAATAGGGCTGCGAATTTAACTATTTTTTTGGAAATGGTCCAATAAAATTCACAGAATCAATAATTACTGCCGTAGTATCACGCTCCACCAACACGAAATTATTGAAAGGCTTGAACAGCTTGGAGTTGCGCATGCGGTCGTCGGAGCGCATCCCGTAGCCCTGCGCGAAGGCGTCGCGGGAATACATCTTGACATAGCAGTCGGTGTAGATCTCCTTCTTGCCGCTATCCCAGAATATGGTGTCTGTCTCCATCGTCTCCTGCTTGATGACATTGTGGAGTATGACATTGCCGTAGGCTTTCCACACCTCGTCGCCGGACGCGGGCACGAGATGTTCCGCCTCGTCCGCCACTATCACCGACTCCAGAAGCCCGTCTTCGGTATAGCTGAATACGGATATCCCCTTCGGAAAGTAGTCCCGTCCGCTGCCGTCCCTGCTGTAGCGCTCCATAACTCCGGCCTCCAGACGCATCTCCATCTCCCCGTTCTTGCTCTGCACGGCAAACACATCCTCCACCTTCTGCACCGGAGTCTCGTCGAGATTGAGCTTCTCCGCCTCTCCGAGAGACTTGCCGCAGGAAACGAAAGAACTGGCAACCACGGCCGTGATTGCCAGTATCTTCGTGATATTCGGCTTTTGTGTCAAACCTTACTTGGTGGTACGCACGGTCGTAGTGGCCCTCATGCCGCCGCATACGACGGTGTAGGTCTGGCCGTTGGTGATGTCGTACATAAACGCCTCGGCTGCCTGTGGGAAGTATGCGCTGTATTGCCTGATGTGCTCGGAAGCAGCTTCCGCAAGAGTAGAATCGGCGTTCCTGGCCTTGGTCATATAGTCACAGGCCACCCAGAACGGTGCGCGGCTGGAGATTTCGTCTCCTCCGCAGCGGGTTGACGCCCAGATGGTGCCGATCAGGAAGTATGCCTTGCCTGCGAGCGCCTCGGAATGTGCCGCCACATTGCTCGCGAGTTCGACCGCCTTGGCGTTGAGTCCGTTCTTGAAGCAGAATGTGGCGAGTTCGTATGTCCACTCGATGTCGGTGTTGGCGTCAGACTCCTCGCTTCTGATAGCCTCCTCCATATAGACGATGGCTTCGTTGGTGTCTCCCTTGGCCGAGTGCAGCTTATAGAGGTAGTATGCAGAGTTGGCGGAAGGGTTTATCCTGTTCATCGTGGTGACGGCCTTGAGGAAGAGGTCGTTGTCGGTGCAGTCCTCGGCGAGGCTCATCGTCCTTACGATGCTGGTGGCAAGGTCGAGGTTGTCCGGATCCGCCTCATAGCGAGGAGTATAGATCTTGAGCAGGTGGTCGCAGCTCGCAACCTTGCTGGCTGCGAAGAGGTTGCCCATATCGCTCTTGACATTGTTGTTCTGCTCGCCCTCGATGTCGTTCCTCACCGGAGCTTTCTCCACCAGGTCGTTGTTCCTCTGGTAGATGTCGATCACCTTCTCCGCATCAAGAGCGCCTGACTGGTAGAGGTCGATGGCCGCCTGAAGGTCGAAGAGGAATATCTGCACCTTTGTCTGCTCCTTGTTGCCGGCGATGATGCCCTCGTAGCCGTCATAGAGCTTCTGCGGGTCGGACTTGATATAGTTGTTCATATCGAGGCCCTTGTTGTTGAGGGCGGTCACCGCATACTTCGGATAATACTCGGCGCGGGTGTCGTGCAGCGTGAGGAGGGAGTCCACGAGAGCGTCCCTGTAGGCTGCGTTGGACGCGTTCTTGGATATCAGCCTGCGCAGGAGCGAAGTGCCGTCGATGAGCATATTCTGGCTGGCGGTCGCTGGGCAGAGAGAGTAGGCCTTTCTCCAGTTTGGAAGGGCCTCGTCATATGCCTTCTGCTTGTAGTACTCCTTGTAATAGGACATATACTTGATACATTCTGCACTGTCCGCGCCCCACTTTCCCTGGGCGAATACATCCTGGCCGCACAGTGCAAGTGCGGCGACGGATAAGATAGCAAGTGTTATTCTTTTCATTATAGCAAGTTGATTTGATTATTCGTAATGCGGTTGCTGGAACCAGATGTCGAAGATGTTCACCCCGATGGAGAAGTTGAAGTATCGCTCCCTGATCAGCCCGTCAGACAGAGACCCCCTCTGTCCCAACTCCACTCCGAGGGTGAGCCCGTTGTACCATCTGTATATCGGAAGAGTCACGCCGAGAGTGACGCCCGTCGAAGAAATCTGCTTCCCGTTGAGCAGAAAATTCTCCTTCTTGTAGTATGCGCCGGCGCGGTAGGTGACGTTGTTGAAATAGTAGCGTATGTCGTTCCTGTTCGGAACCAGCTCAAATCCAACCCTGTAGGCCTCCGACAGCGAGGTGGCGAAAGGCGAGGAGGAGGTGGTGAATCCGCTGACATGCTCTATGCCTGAGTTTCTCCAGTCGGACCTGGTGTAGTCCAGAGCGACCATCCACTTGTCGGCATACCGCAGCGACACGCCAAGACCTATCTCGGAGGCCAACCTGACGTTTCTGCTGTGGGCGAGGGTGTCGGACCTGTGGTAGAGAGTATCGACCGCTGCGGAACTTCCCGAGAGCGCCAGCTCTTCGTAATAGCCCCTCAGGGTGGCTCCGGTGGAGTATGTCGCGCCCGCGATGAGTTTATATTTCGAGCCGAGACGCTGCTCGTACTGAATCCCGAACTTCCCTCCTATCGCATTGGCTTGCAAGGATGTGCTGCTGGAGATGCTGTTGTAGGAGTTGTCGGTGAGAGTAGTCGAGAAACTCTTGCCGAGGTTGCCGAAGTAGTAGTCGAACTCGGCTCCCAGAGACAGTCTGTCCCAGAGGGTGAGAGCGGCGGCGGTGAAGAACTTGTAGATGCTTCCGCTGCCTGAGGCGCTGTAGGAGATGTTGCCCGTCCTGCCTATCACTTCCGGGTCGGTGTAGTTGAACGAATAGCCGAAACCCGTATCGCTGTAGGGCGAGATGCCGAGCATCATCGCGGAGGTGCTCCACAGCGGAAATGATATGACGCAGTCGTTGATATTGAACGTATTGTTGACTGACTTGACTCCGCCCTGCTCGAAGATTTTGTTGTCGCCGTAGATTGAGAAGTCGGCCATGAATGCCAGCGAATCTCTCGCGGTGACCGCGGCGGGGTTCATTATGTTGATGAACCTGTTGCTCCTCGTGGCCACTCCTACGCCGCCCATCGTCCTGTTGTAGGCGGTACCCTGACGGCTGAGGTCTCCCACTCCGAAGATGGAGTATGGAGAATAGCCGCTGTTGGCCTGCCCTTGCGCGGCAAAGGAGGCACACAGCAGAAGAGCCGAAAGCGACAGCAGCTTATTTGATATTCTTACTGACATAATCTTCAGTGATAATGGCCAAGCCCATCAGTTCAAGATTGCAAACTACAAAGATGGAACTTTTCATTTTCTTGGCAAAATAAATCGCATCTCCACCCGTAAAAACCACAATATTGTCCTGACGAGACCTGATGTACCCCTCTATTTCAAACATTATGCCTAAAACCACCCCGGCCTCTATCGAGGAGACAACCGAACCGCCCTCCGGGGCTATCCTGTCGGGGGTGTCGACGAGAGGGAGATTTTTGGAATAACGGTTGAGAGCCTTGAATCTGGTACGGCATCCCGGGGAGATGTTGCCCCCAAGATACCTGCCGTCCGCGCCCAGAAAATCTATGGTCAGGGTGGTCCCGAAGTCGAATACGGTGCAATTCTTCCCCTTGAAGAGAAACCTTGCCGCCACGAGCCCGGCCGCCCTGTCGCAGGAAAGGTATTCGGGAAAATCGTTCTTGAGAAGGTAGTGAGTGTGCTCCTTGTCGAGAATGATCAGGTGGGAGCACTCATTGCGCAGTATGGCCTCCTCCTCCGGAAGCACGCCGGACACCGAGGCTATGGTGAGCACCTCCGGCTTATCCTTCTCCGTCAGAGTCAGAAGATAGTCGAGCATCTTCTCCCCCTGATAACGGAAAGTCTTTCCGATGGTCATACCATCGGACCAAGCCGCCTTGAGAGCCGTATTTCCCGTGATCACCAGAAGATTGGACATACCTGACTATACGCGCGAAGCCTACAAATTTAGTGATTATTTCCGAATAACCGTCAACTCAGCGTATTCAATATCTTGAAGGCTGCGGCAAGCGAAGGTATGTTGCGGGAGACAATCTTGAGTCTGCCGTCGCTCTGCTTCATCTCCGCCCTCCCCTGCAGGTTGCCGAGCCTCAAGAGCACTTTCTCGAATACCGGAGACTTGTAGTAGGCCGACATAGGGTTGGACACGAAGAAAGCTATCAATATTCCGTTCTTGATGATGACCTTCTCAAATCCGAGGGCCGCGCCGCGGTTGCGTATCTTCACCACGAGGAAGAGATTCTTAACTTCCTCCGGGAGCGCTCCGAAGCGGTCTTCGAGACGGAGGGCGTAATTGTCGATCTCCTTGTCGGACGACATCGAGTCGATGTCGCGGTAAATCCTTATCTTCTCAGCAGTTATACTTATATATCCATCCGGGATGAGCGCCGGCTGGTCAGTCTCTATAGTGCATTCGGTGACGAAAGCGCCCCGCTCGCTGCGCACTTCTATGCCGGTTTCCACCCCGAGTTCTTCCATCGCTTCCGAGAGTATCTTCTGGTATGTTTCGAATCCCATCTCGGTGATGAAACCGCTCTGCTCCGCTCCGAGCAGGTTGCCCGCGCCTCGGATGTCCAGGTCCTGCATCGCTATGTTGAACCCGCTTCCGAGATCGGAGAACTCCTCTATCGCCTTGAGCCGGCGGCGCGCATCGTCGGTGATGCTGACCAGCGGAGGAACTATCAGGTAGCAGAACGCCTTCTTGTTGGAGCGCCCCACCCTGCCTCTCAGCTGATGCAGGTCGCTCAGACCGAAGTTCTGCGCCTGATTGATGATGATGGTGTTGGCGTTGGGAATATCGAGACCGTTCTCTATGATGGTGGTACAGAGTAGCATATCGTAGTCCCCGCGAATAAAGTCCAGCATTATGTTCTCGAGTTTCCCCGCTTCCATCTGCCCGTGGGCGACGCAAATCTTCATATCCGGCACGAGACGGTGGAGTATCTCGTATATCGACGGGAGTTCCTCCACCTTGTTGTGGAGGAAGAAGATCTGTCCACCGCGGTTGAGCTCGTAGTTGATGATGCTGCGTATCTCATTCTCGTCGAAAAGGATGATTTCCGTCTGCACGGGTATCCTGTTGGGCGGGGGAGTATTGATGATGCTGAGATCCCTCGCGCCGAGCAGGGAGAACTGTAGTGTGCGCGGAATAGGCGTGGCGGTGAGAGTGAGGGTGTCGACTGATGTCCTCATCTCGCGGAGTTTCTCTTTGGCGGATACTCCGAACTTCTGCTCCTCGTCTATTATAAGCAAACCCAAGTCCTTGAACACAAACTCCTTACCGAGTATCTTATGGGTCCCTATAAGCACATCAATCTGCCCTGCGGCGAGCCGGCGCTTGATGTCGGCTATATCCTTGGCGCTGCGCAGACGGCTTACATAGTCTATATTGCACGGCAGGTTCCGGAGTCTCTGACTGAAAGTGTTGTAGTGCTGGAGCGAGAGTATGGTGGTAGGCACGAGCACCGCCACCTGCTTGCTGTCAGTCACGGCCTTGAACGCCGCGCGTATCGCTATCTCGGTTTTTCCGAACCCTACGTCGCCGCAGACGAGCCTGTCCATCGGGCAGTCATCCTCCATATCCCGCTTGACTGCGGATGTAGCGAGTTCCTGATCGGGAGTATCCTCGAACATAAACGAAGATTCGAGCTCCTGCTGGAGATAAGTGTCGGCGGAGAATGCGAATCCCTTGGAAGCCCGACGCTTGGCGTAGAGTTGGATGAGCTGCTTGGCTATATCCTTGACCTTGGACTTGGCGCTGGTCTTCAGCGCACCCCAGGTCTTGGAACCGAGCTTGTTGATGCGCGGCGGCTCTCCGTCGCGCGAGCGGAAACGGGAGATTTTGTTGAGGGAGTGTACGGACACAAACACCACATCCCCGTCCTTATAGGTGATTTTTACGACTTCCCGTATCCTGTCCTTGTCGTCCCGCATCCTGACCAGACCGCCGAACACGCCGACCCCGTGGTCTATATGCACCACATAGTCACCTATATTGAAAGAATTGAGGTCGTTGATGGTAAGCTGTTCGCTCTTCTCCACGCTCCGGCGCAGGCTGACCCTCTGGAAACGGTCGAATATCTCGTGGTCGGTGTAGCAGCATACTCTATCTTCGGCATCTATAAATCCGTTGTATATGTTCTTCCCCCTGATGAATTCGGGAATAAGTCCTCCGTTCTGTGAAAGTATGGACTTAATCCTTTCGAGCTGGGACTCCTTGTCGCCGAAGATATATACCTTATATCCGCTTTCGATGCGGCCGCGTATATCCTCGGTAAGTATTTCGAAGTTTTTGTTGAACGAAGGCTGCGGACTGATGCTGAACTGGATGAACTCCTCGGTCTGCGCGGAGAGGGGAGTGTCGATGAATACCCGGCGGAAGCCGGAAATGAGCCGGAAGAACTCTTCAGAAGAATACATATCTGACGAGTCCAGCCACAGAGTGCTGTCCGGCGGCAACAGGGCGAGTATATTCTGCCCGCCGGAGGCTTCCGACGCCAAAGTGTCTGAAACTATTTCCGCCCTGTCCACCTCGCTGACGGAGAGCTGGGTATTGCAGTCGAAAGTGCTGATTTTCTCTACCTCGTCACCCCAGAACGAAATACGGTAAGGCCGGTTGAAAGAATACGAGAATATGTCCACGAGTGATCCCCTTATCGCGTACTGTCCCGGAGCGGAGACGAAATCCGTACGCTCGAACCCTCTGGATGAGAGTATTTCCACTATCTTGTCGTGGGATATATCGTCTCCCTTCGATATGCTCAGCAGAGAGTCGGAGATGGCGGTAATGGACGGGACGAGTTCCTTGAGAGCCTCCGGATAGGAAACTATAAGTTTAAGTCCGGAGCCTTCAGCGGAGATTATTTCACCTATGGCTGCTGTCCTCTGGACTGCGAGGGAAGACTTGTAGTTGCTCCTCTCGACGCTCCTTCCGGACTCAGGGAGGAAGAACACCCTGTCGCCGTCTATCAAACCGTAGAGATCGGAGGCGCAGTATTCAGCGCTTTCCTTGTCGGGGAGAATTATGAAATGTAAGCCTTTGTCCGCCACAGAGGAGAGCACGACCCAGCGCGCGGACAGGAAAAGTCCGCGGCAATAGACATTTTTCCTCCCCGACCCAAGGCTTTCCTTGAGTTTTTCGCAGGATTTTGAACTTATCAACATCAATCGCCTTTTTTCTGTTGAAAATCTGTTGATAACCCTGTTGATAAATACTCAACGCATTGTTGAAATCTTACGTCAAGAAGTTATCAACAATTTACGACACGGTGTTTCAACATACTTTTCAACTTTTTCACTTCTATTTAAAAAATTGAAAATTAAAAAATTAACCAAGTTATCAACAATTTGAACAAGGAATAATAATCATCAATTTTTATAAATAAAAGAACTATATTTGTATCCTGTATTGATTATCCGAGATGTCAGATTTTGACCCGCACAATACAAGCGAGGGCAAAGATAAGGATTTAGAAGGAATTATCAGGCCTCACGAACTGGAAGATTTCACCGGGCAGGGTGAAATCGTGTCCAATCTGCGGGTGTACATCAAGGCGGCGAAGATGAGAGGGGAGTCCCTCGACCACACTCTATTCCACGGCCCGCCGGGGCTCGGCAAGACTACCCTCGCGCATATCATAGCCAACGAGATGGGGGTCAATATCAAGATTACCTCCGGTCCGGTGCTCGACCGACCGGGCGACCTTGCCGGTCTGCTGACTTCGCTCGATACGGGGGATGTGCTCTTTATAGACGAGATACACAGGCTCTCTCCCGAAGTGGAGGAGTACCTCTACTCCGCGATGGAGGATTTTGTGATAGATATAATGATAGACAAGGGCCCTGGAGCGAGGTCCGTGAGGATTTCCCTCAACCCTTTCACTCTCGTCGGGGCCACTACGCGCGCCGGCCTGCTGACGGCTCCGCTCCGGGCGCGTTTCGGCATAAACTGCGGGCTTGAGTACTACGACACTTCCGACCTCGTGCGCATCGTGAGGCGCAGCGCCGGCATACTCAAGGTGGACATAGAGGATGAGGCCGCCACAGAGATAGCCCTGCGCAGTCGGGGCACACCGCGTATAGCCAACTCTCTGCTCCGCAGGGTGAGGGACTTCGCCCAGGTGGAGGGTGACGGGCATATAGACCTCGGTATCGCTAAATTCGCGCTCGACAAGCTCAAGATAGACACTCGCGGGCTGGATTCGGTTGACAACAGGATACTCCGCACCATCATCAGCACCTTCAAGGGAGGTCCGGTGGGGGCTAATACCATAGCTACGGCGATAGGGGAGGACCAGGGCACCTATGAGGAAGTATACGAGCCTTTCCTCATCAAGGAGGGGTTTATCGTGCGCACTCAGAGGGGCAGGATCGCCACAGACCTCTCGTACCTCCATCTCTCCCTTGAGCGCCCTTCTGAGAGCGAAAGTGCCACATTATTCGGATAAAGATAACAATATACTATAATTACAATGTCTGACAAGTTAATTTCTAAAATTCCGGAAGGACCGCTCGAAAACAAATGGACCAAGCGCAAGTCTGAAATCCATCTCGTGAGTCCCAACAACAAGAGAAAGCTTGAAATCATTGTGGTAGGTACCGGACTCGGCGGTGCATCTGCAGCTGCTTCCCTCGGTGAACTCGGCTACAATGTCAAGATCTTCTGCATCAGCGATTCACCTCGCCGCGCGCATTCCATCGCCGCTCAGGGAGGTATCAACGCTGCCAAGAATTATCAGAACGACAACGACTCCGTCTACCGTCTGTTCTACGACACCATCAAGGGGGGTGACTACCGCAGCCGCGAGGCCAACGTATATCGTCTGGCCGAAGTAAGCGCATCCATCATCGACCAATGCGTGGCGCAGGGCATCCCGTTCGCCCGCGAATATGGCGGATATCTTGCCAACCGCTCGTTTGGCGGCGTGCAGGTAAGCCGTACTTTCTATGCCCGCGGACAAACCGGACAGCAGCTGCTGCTCGGCGCGTATGCTTCTCTCAACAAGGAGATTGCAGCCGGCACAGTAAAGTCCTATCCTCGTCACGAAATGCTTGATGTTGTGCTTGTCAACGGTCAGGCCAAAGGTATAATAGCCCGCAACCTGGTGACCGGGCAGCTCGAGAGGTTCGGTGCTCACGCCGTGGTTATAGCCACCGGCGGCTACGGCAATACCTATTTCCTCTCCACCAATGCGATGAACAGCAACGGCTCGGCGGCTCTCCAGTGCTATAAGAAGGGAGCATACTTCGCAAACCCTTGCTTCGCGCAGATACATCCTACCTGCATCCCGGTACACGGCGATCAGCAGTGCAAGCTCACCCTTATGAGCGAGTCCTTGCGTAATGACGGGCGCATCTGGGTACCAAAGAAAATGGAAGACGTGATCAAGCTCCGCAAAGGCGAAATAAAGCCTTCGCAGATAGCGGAGGAAGACCGCGACTACTATCTTGAGCGCCGCTATCCAGCATTCGGCAACCTCGTGCCGCGCGACGTGGCTTCCCGTGCCGCCAAGGAGAGGTGCGACGCCGGTTACGGAGTCAACGAGACCGGCAAGGCGGTGTTCCTCGACTTCGCCGACGCTATCCAGCGACTCGGCCACAAGAGAGTAGCGGAGCGCTACGGCAACCTCTTCGAGATGTATGAGAAGATCACCGCTTCCTCTCCTTGGAAGGAGCCTATGATGATATATCCTGCCATACATTACACTATGGGAGGCATCTGGGTGGACTATGATCTCCAGACCACCGTTCCCGGGCTTTTTGCCATCGGTGAGGCCAACTTCTCCGACCACGGCGGCAACCGTCTCGGCGCATCGGCCCTTATGCAGGGGCTTGCAGACGGATATTTCGTCCTGCCTGTCACCATCGGGGACTATCTGTCAAAGAAATTCGCAGAGCCTAAGACGGATGTCAACACTAAGGAGTTTATCGATGCTGAAAAAGCCGTGCAGGCGCGTATAGACAGACTTTTCGCCATCAACGGCACGCAGACAGTGGATTCCATCCATAAGAAGCTCGGCCATATTATGTGGGAATATGTGGGGATGGCCCGCGAAGAGGAGGGACTGAAGAAAGCTATCAAGGAAATAAGGGAGCTTAGGGAGAGTTTCTATAAGGATGTCAAAGTTCCGGGAAGTCAGTACGAGTTCAATCAGGAACTCGAGAAGGCTCTGAGGCTTGAAGATTTCTTTGAAATAGGCGAGCTGATGGCCCGCGACGCTCTCAACCGCAAGGAGTCCTGCGGAGGTCACTTCCGTGTGGAGAGCCAGACCGAAGACGGAGAGGCTAAACGGGACGATGAACACTTTATGTATGTGGCAGCCTGGGAGTATAAGGGTGAAGGCGTTGAGCCTGAGCTCCATAAGGAGCCTCTGAAGTATGAGTTCATCAAGGTTGCGACACGAAACTACAAAGACTAAACGAGATGGAATTCAATTTAAAGATATGGCGTCAGAAGAACGCCAAGGCTAAAGGCCATTTTGAAACATACCATATCTCAGGCATAGAGGAGGACGCTTCTTTCCTTGAGATGCTCGATATTCTCAACGAACAGCTCATCCGCGAGGGCAGCGATCCTGTGGCCGTGGAGAGGGGTTGCAAGAGCAGTGGTCCGGTGTCTTTCGACCACGACTGCCGCGAGGGTATATGCGGGGCTTGCTCTCTCTATATCGACGGTCGCGCACACGGTCCTGACGACCATGTGACTACCTGTCAGCTGTTTATGAGACATTTCAAGGATGGTGCAACCATCACGGTGGAGCCGTGGAGAAGCGCAGCTTTCCCGGTGATAAAAGACCTCGTGGTGGACCGCCGGGCTTTCGACAAGATTCTTCAGGCGGGCGGATTTATCTCCGTGCGTACCGGCGCTGCACAGGATGCCAACAATATACTCATCCCTCACGACAAGGCTGAGGAGAGTATGGATGCTGCGGCCTGCGTGGGTTGCGGAGCTTGCGTGGCGACCTGTAAGAACGGCTCGGCTATGCTCTTCGTGGCGGCAAGGGTAAGTTCTCTCGCCCTGCTTCCTCAGGGACGTCCCGAAGCAGCGAAGAGGGCGAAGGCTATGGTTGCCAAGATGGATGAACTCGGATTCGGCAACTGCACCAATACCCGTGCCTGCGAGCTTGAGTGTCCAAAGGGTATCACCGTCTCTCATATAGCCCGTCTGAACAGGGAGTTTCTCAAGGCTAAGTTTTCAGACTGAAGCCCTTACATATGATTATAAATGCCGGCTGGCTAAAAAGGACCAAGCGGTCCTTTTTAGCCAGCCCCTTTCGTTGCCTTAACCCCCGCAAACTGCCGTCTGCGACCCATATAGTTTTCACCACAGGAAGTTATTGAAAGGGTAGCGTCCCGCGTGTATTTCCGCCACCATCTTATAGATATCGTCCTTGAGTTTATCTATACCCTCTTTCTTGAGTGCAGAGATGAATATGCACGGGATTTTCTTCTCTTTTATCCACTCGTTTTTCACTTCATCGAGAGTAAGGTTATTCTCGGACTTAGGTGAGAGCGAGAATTCGTCATATGGCTCGTAAGTGTAGGCGTCTGTCTTGTTGAATACCAGATAGACGGGCTTATCCGAAGCAGATATGTCCTGCAGTGTTTTCTCCACCACTTCAATCTGTTCCCTGTAGTCCGGGTGTGACACGTCCACGACGTGTATCAGCACATCCGCCTCGCGCACCTCGTCGAGAGTGCTTTTAAAGGCCTCTATGAGCTGCGTAGGGAGTTTGCGGATAAATCCTACCGTGTCGCTCAACAGGAACGGTACATTGCCTATTACGACCTTTCTCACCGTGGTGTCAAGGGTGGCGAAAAGTTTGTTCTCGGCGAATACGTCGGACTTGGCAAGCAGGTTCATAAGCGTGGATTTGCCCACGTTTGTATATCCGACAAGGGAAAGCCTCACCAGTTGACCTCTGTTGCTGCGCTGCGTAGCCATCTGCCGGTCCACTTTCTTAAGCTGCTCCTTGAGTCTGGCAATCCTTTCGCGGACTATTCGGCGGTCTATTTCGATCTGTGTCTCGCCCATTCCGCCACGCATTCCGACCCCGCCTCTCTGCCTCTCAAGGTGGGTCCACATACCGGCCAGGCGAGGCAGCATATAGTTGTATCTGGCCAGTTCCACCTGCATCTTGGCATAGGCGGTCTTGGCCCGCTGCGAGAATATTTCGAGTATCAGGCTTGTCCTGTCTATCACCGCAGCAGTCTTGATGACTTTCTCTATATTGCGTTGCTGCATACCCGTAAGTTCATCATCGAAAATCACATAGCTGATGCAGTTATCCTCGCAGTACTGAGCTATCTCGTCGAGTTTACCGCTTCTTATGTATGTAGATTTTTCCGGCTTGTCGAGCCTTTGGAAGAATTTGCGGTCGCCGACGGCACCGGCGGTATGGGCAAGGAATTCCAACTCCTCAAGGTATTCGTTTACCTTGCGTTCATCGTCTCCTTGCCTTATGATGCCGACAAATACGGCCTTTTCTTCTTTATTGTTCTCCATCTCTCTTAATAACTCATAGTCTATTACACTCCCCGTTCCTCGGGAAAGGAAGAGACTTGTTTCAGCATTTGCAAAAGTACCAAAAAAAAGACTGACTGAAAAGGACCAAACGGTCCTTTTCAGTCAGCCCCCTATAGTATGTTTCAGAATATTATCTCAACTGGAAGATAACAGGGAAGGTGTATGTTACCTTGACTGCACGGTCTCTCTGGCGGCCCGGCTCCCACTTAGGTGAGCTGGATACGACGCGGACGGCCTCCTTGTCAAGGGACGCATCAACTCCTCTGAGGACCTTCACATCCGAAATCTTGCCGTTAGGATTGACAGTGAACTGGAGCATCACACGACCGCTTACGCCATTCTCCTTGGCGATCTCAGGGTAGACGAGGTTAGCTGCAACCCATTTGGAGAAGGTGTTGGCGTCTCCGCCCTGGAAGGTAGGCTTCACTTCCACAATCTGGAAAGGAATAGCCTCTTCCTCAATCACTTCCTCCTGAACTTCCTCCACATAGTCCATAATCTCGACTCCGAGGGAACTGTCGTCCTCGAGGTTAAGAATATTGTCCTCTACCTGGATATCGTCGTCAACGATGTCAATCTGGTCGGAGAGGACTACCGTCTTCGGCACTTCCGGTGGAGGTGGAGGGGTCTCCTGTGTGATAGGGATGATCTCTTCCTCGGCTACTTCTATGTTTTCAGCCACGAAGACTGACTCCTGCGTCTCTGTGCTTGTCCACTCGAAAGCAGCGAATACACATAGAAGAGAGATTACAAAACCAATCTCGATAAACAGCAGTTTCCTGTTGTTGAGATCGGCTTTAGGTGATTTCTTTACTTCCATTTTATCAGTTTCTTTAAATATTCCATTTGCGCTCCAAAGATAAAAAACTTTAAACTCATTTCCAATTCATTTCTAAATTTTTGATTTAAATAGTAGATTTGCAAAAATTTCAGAAACTACTCCGTCAAGCCCTGATATGATACGGTATTTCAACGAAGACATACAATTTACACTGAAGCGTAAAGCCTTCAATAATAAGTGGTTGAAAATTGTAGCCGGGAGCGAGATGAAGCGTCTCGGAGATATTGGCATCATTTTCTGCTCCGACCTTTATATACTCGACTTGAATCTGAAATATCTTCAGCACGACTATTTTACCGACATAATCACATTTGACTATTGTGAGGGAGATAGTTTGAGCGGAGATCTTTTCATCAGCATTGACTCCGTCCGGGAGAATGCCGTGTTCTACGGCACAGACTTCGAGGATGAGTTGAACAGGGTGATGGTCCACGGTCTTCTGCATCTTATCGGCTACGATGACCACAACGAGAGCGATATGGCTCAGATGCGCTCCAAAGAGAATTATTATCTCGACCTTCGTCGCTCGCTTGAAGTATGAGCGTCCGCTATGATATAATCGTTGTCGGAGGGGGACACGCGGGATGTGAGGCCGCAATGGCCGCCGCCAATCTCGGCTCTTCCGTGCTGCTCCTCAGCGGCGATATGACTCTCTTCGCCAAGATGTCCTGCAATCCTGCCGTGGGAGGAATAGCCAAAGGACAGATAGTCAGAGAGATAGATGCGCTCGGAGGATATACTGGGCTCGTGACTGACGGTTCTACGCTGCAGTTCCGTATGCTCAATAAGTCCAAGGGTCCTGCGATGTGGAGTCCGCGGGCGCAGTGCGACAAAATGCAGTTTTCGCTGAACTGGCGGAAAATACTTGAAACTTCTTCTAAGTTAGATATTTACGCGGATTTTGCGACTTCTTTTCTCTTTGAGAATTCAAAAATCTGCGGCGTACGCACCTCCACCGGGGCAATTTTCCACTCTCGCGCACTTATTCTGACCTCAGGAACCTTCCTTTCCGGCAAAATCTTCATCGGTCAGACGGTGATGAGCGGAGGACGCATAGGGGAGAAGTCATCTGAGGGTCTCACTCGACAGCTCGTCGAGAGAGGACTTGTGTCAGGGAGGATGAAGACCGGGACTCCTCCCCGAATTGATATTTCTTCTGTTGATACTTCCCGCCTTCCCAAGCAGTTCGGAGACGGGAAGCCATCGAGGTTTTCGTTTCTCGACATCCCGTCCACCATCCAGTCAGGACAGGAGCAGATGCCCTGCTATATACTCCATACCAACGAGAGGGTCCACGAGGTTTTGCGTTCGGGCTTCAGCGAGTCTCCGCTTTTTACGGGACTCATCAGCGGCAAGGGCCCGAGGTACTGTCCGAGCATCGAAGACAAGCTGAGGGTTTTTCCTGACAATCCGGCGCACCAGCTTTTCCTTGAGCCCGAGGGGCGCTCAACCAATGAATACTATCTTCAGGGCTTTTCTTCCTCTCTTCCGCTCGCAGTGCAGATGGATGCTCTCCACTCGATCGAGGGTCTTGAAAACGTCAAGATCTACAGGCCGGCATATGCGGTGGAGTACGACTATTTCGACCCTACGCTGCTTAAGCCAAGCCTTGAGACAAAGCCGATAGAGAACCTTTTCCTTGCCGGTCAGGTCAACGGAACCACCGGGTATGAAGAAGCTGCGGGTCAGGGGATTATGGCCGGAATCAATGCTCACCTGAAAATCAACGGCCATCCTGCCTTTGTGCTTGGCAGGGACGAGTCATATATCGGCGTGCTTATCGACGACCTCGTCACCAAGGGAGTTGATGAGCCATACAGGATGTTCACTTCGCGTGCGGAGTTCAGAATTCTCCTGCGTCAGGATAATGCCGACCGCCGGCTTACGGGACTCTCGCACGCGATCGGGCTCGCAAGTGAGGAACGCTACGCAGGGATGATGCAGAAGTATGAAGAGGTGGACAGTCTCAGGACTTATTGTGAGGGACATAATATCTCTCCCGATGTTGCCAATCCTTTCCTCGCCGCCCATAGTTCCAGCCTTATAACGGAATCCCGTAAGATTTCGGATATTGCCACGCGGCCTGAGATTTCACTTCCGGAGCTGTTGAGGATTGTTCCACGTGGAACGTCTCGTGAGGAGGTGATGGAAAGTGTGGAAATTTCGATTAAATACAGCGGCTATATCGACCGGGAAATACGAAATGCGGAAAAACTCCACAAACTTGAAGATCTTAAAATCCCTGACGGATTTGATTTCGACAGACTCTCCGGGCTCTCGATAGAGTGCCGTCAGAAACTTAAGAAGTATTCTCCGCGCACCATAGCCCAGGCGATGCGCATCTCCGGAGTCTCACCGTCCGACATCTCCGTGCTTCTAGTCTATTTCGGTCGTTGAGCCGGCTTCTAAAGCATCTTCAGCGCAGTCTTGATGATTTCTTCGAGGCTTGCCCCCGGTTTGTTCTTCAGTATGGTCTGGATAGCTTTGGAGATGTTAGGCTTCGAGAATCCGAGGTTGAGCAGGGCAGATGCGGCCTCGTCGGCGTTTTTGTCGGACTCCGCTTTGATAAGTGTGCCGAAGTTTGCGCTTCCGCCCTTGACTATCTTATCTTTCAGCTCCAGCACGAGACGCTGTGCGCTCTTGAGCCCGATGCCCTTGATTGATTTCAGGCGGTTGATGTCTTCCGAAAGTATAGCTTCGTTGAGCTCGTCCGGAGAGAGGGAGGAGAGGATCATTCTCGCAGATGCCGCCCCCATCCCGGAGACTCCCGTGATGCTTCTGAAGAGATTGCGTTCCTCCTTGGTCGCGAAGCCGTAGTCCACCTCCTGTCCGTCTCTTTGGTTGATTTGGCGCTGGATGTAGAGAGTTGCTTCCGTCTTGCCGTCCAGCGCGTCGTAGGTCTGAAGAGAAATCTCAACCGCATAGCCGATACCGCTGTTGTCCACCACGGCCGAGGTGGGGGTGAGTTCTGCGAGTCTGCCGGAAATGTAGTCAATCATAATCCTGTGATTTTTGAGAATCGAAACCAAAAATAATCATTTTTTCTTCTTTTAGGAATTACTAAATTAGTAATTTTGCGTTCGCTATGAATATAGAAGAATTGAGAAATGAGTTTCCGCAGCTTGCGTGTCAAGTCTATGGCAGGCGGCTTGTCTATCTGGACAACGCCGCGACTGCCCTGAGGCCGATGTCCGTCGTGCGCGAATGGGACGAGATCTCAACAAAATATACTGCAAATCTCCACCGCGCCGTACACCATACCGCAGCTCTTGCCACCGACAGATACGAGCACGCGAGGGATGTCGTCGGAAGGTACATTAACGCTGCCTCCGGCGAGGAAGTCGTCTTCACGTCCGGCGCGACCGCTTCGATCAACCTTGTCGCATACGGTTTCGGCGAGGCCTTCGTGGGAGAGGGCGACGAAATCATCGTCTCCGAGAGTGAGCACCACTCCAATATTGTTCCTTGGCAGATGATGTGCGCACGCAGGGGGGCGAGACTCAGAGTGCTGCGAGTCGATGACAGCGGACGGCTCGATATGGCGGAACTGAAGTCCCTGCTCAACCCTCGGACGAAACTCGTAAGCATTACCCATATTTCCAATGTCCTCGGGCTTGTGAATCCTGTCAAGGAGATTGTAAATATTTGCCATTCAGTCGATTGCCCTGTTCTTGTCGACGGAGCGCAGGGGATAGTCCACAGCAGGGTGGACGTGCGCGATCTGGGCTGCGACTTCTATGCGTTCTCGGGACATAAAATATATGCCGCGCCCGGCACGGGGGTGCTCTACGGCAGGCGTGAACTGCTCGAAAAGATGCCTCCATATATGGGAGGAGGGGAGATGATAGAGAGCGTGAAGTGGAGCGGGACCAGCTATGCGCCGCCGCCCCGGAAGTTCGAGGCCGGCACGCAGAACATCTCCGGCACTCCGACCCTGGTCCGGGCGCTTGAGCTTTCCGATGCGATGCGCTCTCCTGAAATAGAGAGAAACACGGCTGAAGTAGTTGATTATATGCTTAATGCGCTCACATCCGACCCACGTTTCCACCTCTATGGACTGCCGGGAGAAGGATATGAGAAGATAGCTCTGTTTTCGTTCTCCGTGGAACATATCCACCACGAAGACCTGGCGCTCATCCTCGACAAGATGGGCATCGCAGTGCGTTCGGGGCAGATGTGCGCCGAACCGTTGATGGACCGTTTCGGGATTACCGGGATGCTCAGAGCCTCTTTTGCTCCGTACAACACTCTGGATGAGGCCCGTTATTTGATGAAATCGCTCGACAGGGCGATAAAAATGCTGGAAAAATGATGAAGACACTAAAAGAGGCACAGAGGGAGGTAGAAGAGGAGTTTTCGATGTACGATGACTGGCTCGACAAGTATCAGTACCTTATAGAATTAGGTAATTCGCTTGAAGAGTTTCCTGCGACCCTTAAGACTGACGATAGACTGATAAAAGGTTGTCAGTCAAGAGTTTGGCTCGATGCCAGAGAGGAGGACGGAAAGATCGTGTTCAGCGCGGACAGCGATGCCATAATCACCAAAGGCATCATCTCGCTATTGATTTCGGTATATTCCGGGAGGACGGCGGAAGAGATTGCCGGCGACGATTTCTCGTTCGTAGAAAAACTCGGCCTTAAGGAAAACCTTTCTCCGACCCGGGCCAACGGGCTTGTATCGATGATTGAAACCATCAGGAGCATCGCGCAAAAAAATTGTCAGAAATGAGCGAAACCAACAACAGCGAAGTGCTGACCCCGGAGGACGTCAAGTCGCTTGCACCGCTCTATGAGGATGTGGTGCTGGCGCTGAAACAGGTCTATGACCCGGAGATTCCGGTCAACATCTATGACCTCGGGCTGATTTATGAACTTACTATCAATAAGGAACATAGGGCCTATATCAAAATGACTTTCACCGCCCCTAACTGTCCTATGGCGGACGAAGTGATGGCTGATGTCAGGCGGGTCGTGGAAGACACTCCGGGCATCAGCGGCTGCGACATAGAACTCGTGTTCGAACCGGCCTGGGACCAGAGCCTGCTCTCCGACGAGGCGAGGGTGGCGCTCGGGATGGACCCCTGGATGGAGGATGAAGACAGCTAAGGCATATCTCTCGCTCGGCTCCAATTTGGGCGACCGCAGGCGTAATATAGAAGAGGCCCTGAACCTGCTCGACGAGGGGCTCGGGGTGCATTATTCGGCTCTTTCCGCTCTGGTGGAATCCAAGTCCTGGGGGTTCGAAGGCGGAGATTTTCTCAACTGCGCGGTCTGCTACGACTGCCCCCTCTCACCCCGCGGACTGCTCGGTCTATGCAAGGACATCGAGCAGAGAATGGGCCGCCGCGAGATTGTGGAATATGCCCCCGACGGAAGCCGTATCTACCACGACCGCATCATCGATATAGACATACTTCTTTTCGGCGAGGTCGTCCTCGATGAGCCTGACCTCAGGATTCCTCACCCCAAGATGCGCGAAAGGGAGTTCGTAATGGGGCCGCTTATGGAGATATTTGGCTGAAAATAGTTACCTTTGCGCGATTGTCACGGAAATAGAACACCAACGAAGATATGACACAGGAAGAATTATTCAAGGTGCTTGTCGCACACTGCAAGGAGTACGGGTTCATCTTCCCGTCAAGCGACATATATGACGGACTGGCCGCCGTATATGACTACGGTCAGATGGGAGTGGAACTCAAGAACAACATCAAGCAGTACTGGTGGAATGCGATGACCCGCCTCAACGAGAACATCGTCGGCATCGACGCCTGCATATTTATGCATCCCAAGACCTGGGTGGCGTCGGGACACGTGGCGGCGTTCAACGACCCGCTCATCGACAACAAGGACTCCAAGAAGAGATACCGTGCCGATGTGCTTATCGAGGACTATCTCGCCAAGATAGAGGAGAAAATCAACAAGGAAGTCGAGAAGGGCCGCAAAAAGTTCGGCGACTCTTTCGACGAGGCCAAGTTCCGTGAGACCAACCCTAATGTGCTTCGCGAAAAGGCTCAGTATGAGCAGGTTCACAATCGTTATGTGGCAGCCGAACAGGCCAACGATCTCGCCGAGTACAAGCAGATCATTCTCGACTGCGGCATAGTGTGCCCCATCAGCGGCACCAAGAACTGGACCGACGTAAGGCAGTTCAACCTCATGTTCTCCACACAGTTCGGGTCTGTCGGCGATGACTCCAGTACGATTTATCTCCGTCCGGAGACTGCGCAGGGCATATTCGTGGACTATATCAATGTGCAGAAGACCGGCAGGATGAAGATCCCCTTCGGCATCGCACAGATCGGCAAGGCTTTCCGCAACGAGGTGGTGGCCCGCCAGTTTATATTCAGAATGAGGGAGTTCGAGCAGATGGAGATGGAGTTCTTCGTCCGTCCCGGCACCGAGATGGAGTGGTTCAGGAAGTGGAAGGAGAACCGGATGAAGTGGCACGTCAACCTCGGTATGGGGGCGGAGAACTACCGCTTCCACGACCACGAGAAGCTGGCCCACTACGCCAACGCCGCCACCGACATCGAGTTCAACTTCCCGTTCGGATTTAAGGAGCTCGAAGGCATCCACAGCCGCACCGACTTCGATCTGGGCAACCATCAGACGCTCTCCGGCAAGAAGCTTCAGTACTTCGACCCTGAGACCAACGAGAGTTATGTGCCGTACTGCGTGGAGACTTCCATCGGAGTGGACCGTATGTTCCTCGCGGTGCTCAGCCACTCCTACAAGGTCGAGACTCTGGAGAACGGCGAAAGCCGCACCGTCCTCAGCATCCCTGCGCCGCTCGCGCCGGTCAAGGCGGCGGTGCTGCCTCTCGTCAAGAAGGACGGCCTGCCGGAGTTCGCCCAGAATGTGATGAACGAGCTGAAATACGACTTCAACTGCCAGTATGACGAGAAAGACTCCATCGGCAAGCGTTACCGCCGTCAGGATGCCATCGGTACGCCATACTGCATCACCGTCGACCACGACTCGCTCTCCGACAATTGCGTCACCGTGCGCGACCGCGACACGATGCAGCAGGAGCGGGTGCCGGTAGCGGAGCTCCGGGCGCTGATCGACAGGAAGGTCAACCTCAACAATCTCTTGAGGAATCTCTGATGGCGCGGACATTTTCCGAACTGGGCAGGGTAGAGGCCATCAGGCAGCTCTTCGAAGGCAGCGGATTCGCTCCTTTCGGAGAGCCGCTGCGTTTTGTCCCGGCCTCGGAGGGAGAGGCCGTCTCGGCGTCCCGACTGTTTCTGGAGGGGACGGACTTCAATCTGGTCTACTTTCCGCTGAAACATCTGGGATATAAGAGCGTGGTCGCCCTCACCGGCGAATTGTACGCCTCTCTCGCGCATCCGCGGACCCTTTCCGTGACTCTTGGGGTGTCCGCCAAACTTGACTTCGAGCAGATAAGCGAGTTATGGAGCGGCGTTGTGCTGGCCGCGAAAGAACAAGGCTACAGCGGCCTCGGTCTTGACCTTGTGCCGTCGCGCAACGGACTTGCCGTCAGCATCAATGCCGCAGGATATGTGGCCGCCGATATAGGGAAGAAGCGGCCCTATGCGCAGAGCAAGGATCTTATATGCGTGTCAGGAAGTCTCGGTGCCGCATATCTTGGCCAGCAGGCTCTGGAGCGCCGCGTCGCTGAACTCGAAAAGTACAAGATGCTGCTTGCCGCATATCTGAAGCCGGAACTCTCTCCTGACACCGTCTCTGCGGTGGAAGAGACGGGGGTGGTGCCGTCGTTCTCGTATTTCGTCTCACGGGGACTCTCGGACGCCGTCCTGAGGCTGTCCAGAGACAGCGGCCTGGGAGTCAAGATATATGCCGACAAGATCCCTTTCGAAGGCAACAGCTTCGCTCTCGGAAAGGAATTGGACATCGATCCGGTCTCCGCCGCAATGAACGGCGGAGACGATTTCCGTCTGCTCTTCGTCGTGCCGATCGGTCGCTATGAGGAGTTCCGCAAGGAATTCAACGGCTTCGACGTCGTAGGTCATCTGGCCCGCCCCGAAGTCGGCACGGTACTTGTCACTCCTGACGGGCTGGAACACGCGGTGTCGGCACAAGGTTGGTAGCAATCACCTTATATCATTTATACAATGAAAAAAATCATCATCATCGCGGCGCTGTCTCTTATGACAGTGTCCCTCAGCGCACAGAGCGACATCCTTAATGCGCTCAAGAGCGTAGCCTCAAGCGTAGTATCGTCCGCCACGACCACAGAGATGGCCGGGACCTGGACATATCAGGGAGTTGGCACTGCGCTCCGCAGCGACAATGTCCTGACTTCCGCTGCCGGAAGCGCGGCCCTCAGCACGGTCGAGACCAAAATCGACAACGCATTCTCCAAGGTCGGCCTCAAGGCCGGAGCGGCCACTTTCGTGTTTGAAGAGGGAGGAAACTTCACGATGAAATTCGGCAAGATGTCTCTTCCCGGCACCTGGTCCCAGGACGGGAACGCCGTCACCATAAAGTTTGGAAAGGCGCTGACTTACCTCCAGCTCGACGGGACTGTCAGCACCACCACTGACGGCTGCGAACTTCTCTTCAACGGAGAGAAGTTCCTCGAATTTGCCAAGAAGGTGGTCGCTTATGCCTCCAAGACCAACAACTCCACCATCAAGAGCCTCTCGTCTGTCCTCTCGTCGGCCAAGAGCATCGACGCAGGATTCAAGCTCAGCCGCTGAGCCGTCAGGCGCAATCCTCTCTGCGGCCCTCTTCAGAACGATATTTTATATCCGATGCAGAGGGCCGCTCTGTTTGCGTTCTCCCAGCCTATGGACTTGAGTTCCGTGCCTGATTTGTCGGTGTCCGTCACTCTGTCGCGGGTGCGGTCGAACAGGGCATAGAAGTCGAGCGAATGCTTCTTGTTAAAACTCCACTCCACTCCGAGGACTCCTCTCAAACGATTGATGTACACATCTTTATATCCGAGGAATTCGTAGTTGCCGTATCCCCCTGAAGCGCTGTAGTAAGTCGCGGAGCAGCTCGGTCCGTTGAAGATGTTGCGGAGCTCCATATATGCGTACGGTTCGAGTTTCTTCAGCCCTCTGTAGCTGAGCTTGACCCTGGACTTAAGTTCGAGGGCGTTGGGCGTCTGCTGGAAGCGGTTGAAGTCGTAGGCGCGGTGCGTGAGCTGCAGAGCCTCCTTTACGGAAAACCTCCAGTCTCCCTTATCCAGCCTATATCTCATTTCGACAATCATCCGATGGCGCGGCTTGAAGCTCCCGTCCGAGCCGAAATGCCCTATGTAGGAGTAGCCTGCTCCTGCCGTGAAGTGGTCGCTGAGTTTGTAGGACACTCCGAGGGAGAGCTGGTGCCGCTCGACCCCCGACAGTCCGTCGCCGGTGCGAAGTTCGTATTCCGCATCGAGGTGAAGACCCTTGCGGATTTTCCAGTCCGCCGCCAGAGAAGCGCGGCTGCGCAGGGAGATATCCTGTGAGGCCGCTCCGAGCGGCAGCAGCATCAGAAGTGCGGCGATGATGATGTAAGAGTGTCTCATAATTCCTGTTGTTCTGTGAATTGTTTATATCGGGTTACTGAGCTTATCGTGGAGATTTCCTCAGAGTCCGGAGTATAGTAAATCTTGATATAGGCCGCATCTTTGAGGAAGTCTATGTTTCCGATTTCGATACGGTCGGCCCTGATGCCGCAGCGCTTGTCGATATCGGCGAGGAGTTCTTCCCGCCGCTCCGGCACGATGAGTTCTATGCGGTCGTAGAGGATTATCTTGGTGGCGCTATGTTTGAGCGTCCTGCTGCTTTCGAGAGCCCAGATAAGTCCTACGGCGAGCAGATTGGTCAGCACCGTAATCAGGATGTCTCCATACGAGAGCAGATAATGCGGGTTGCCGTCCAGAGTTCCGCTCAGCCGGTACAGGGGAGCGAGTCCGTTGACAGCCGCAATCGCAATGATTACGAAAAGATAGGTCATCTCCCGTATCGGCACCGTTTCCGTCCGGTAGCGTATGACTCCGAAGATGGCGAACATACCCAGGGTCAGTCCCACCCCGACCTCCACGTTGCCCATCATATACAGAAGGAGCAGCATTGCGGAGGAGAAGCAGATGAAGGTGAAGTAGTAGTCCCTGCGGCGGCTCTTGCGGAAGTAGAAGACCCGGACGATGATCCAGCACACGAGCAGGTTAAGGAAGAATCTCAGCGCGAGTTCCGTAAGGTTTTGGGCCGTAGTCATCACAGGCTCAAGGACTGATTGGACGTCAAGGAGTTCGCTCTCGTCAAGAGGAGCTCCGCCGTAGTCGGTGTACAACATTTCAGATAAAAGTTATTATTGATTTTCTCTATCATTCTCGCTTTCTGCTTGAATCTTCCGGCCCTTGCGGCGGGGTCGGTGGCAGTGATTCCTATGCAGTATTTGCTTATCCTGGCAGGCTTGACCCGGTGGGCGGAGAGGATGCTCTTCATCCGGCTCAGCGCCCTCCCGTCCTGCTTCAGCTCGATGATGACGGCTTCTCCGAGGCCGGAGTTCAGGCCTGTCCTGGGATTTTTGAAGCGGATTTCCGTGTCGATGGTGAGCCTTTCGCTCTTCTCCGGATTCACGAGAGTCATACGACGGAACATAGTCTCCACCGACGGGGAGAGCACCTCCGGGGAATAGTCCGAGTGGCAGACGAGCCAACTGCACGCCGATGCCGACTCGCCGAAGTCGTCAAACAGCGCTATGTCTATCTCCCTCCGTTTCTTTCTGGTTCTGCCGTGGTTGTTCTTGCGTTTCACTTCCAGAAAGGTCTGTCCGGAACAGAGGTAGGTTCTGGTCCTGACTTTCTCCCGGACAAGGTGGCAGTTGCGGTGGTCGACAAACATCTTCAGCTCCGCCGTGTCGTAGTAGAGACTGTCGTAGGCGTTGAGCCTGTGGCCGTCAGTCTCCAGGATGCGGTAGCCGCAGCGGCAGGCATCGGACAGGATTTCCTTGAGTTTGAGGCTGTCGGTGAGGTATTTGGTGTCCGTCCTGTTCATCAGGCGAATTGTATCCATCTCCTCCAGCCCTATTGGGGAAAATCCGCTTGTGATGGACTCGTCAATCATCGCGGCGCTCGTATTCGTAGTATTTTATCCGGCGGAGCTTGCCTTTCGCGTCGTAGACATATTCAGTCTTCTTCCTGCCCATCTCATTGAACTCGAACTTGCGGACGTTGTCCAGCTTGTCGCTGTGGCCATAGACGAGCACCCGGAGAAGTCTCCCCTCGGCGTCATATTCGTAGCGCTTGCGCCACTTCTGCCCGTCCTTTCCGTACTCTATCTCCTCCTGTTTGCGCCCGAGGTCATTGTAGGTCGTCACGCGGTCAAGCCTTTTCTGCTCGGAGCCGATGTCGCTGTTCCACTCCCGCACGACCAGGCCGCTCTTGTCTGAAGAGCCGGACTCCTGTGCCCTCAGGTAGGGGAACACAAGAGACAAAAGGCAAAGTGTCAATATTATACGTTTCATTTCGATCTGTTTTGTCATTACCTCGGCCCTCCGCCGGGATTTCCGCCGCCGCTTCCGGGATTTCCGCCGCCGCCGGGGTTATCTCCTCCGCCTCCCTGGTTGTCTCCGCTCTGGTAGCTTGCGGTGAGGCTCGTCGAGCTGCCCCCGCTGACCTGGGCGTCGAATATTACCGCATCGAAGTATGTGACGCCTCCGGAGATGCTGACCCCGGACTTGAGGGTGTAGCTGCTGCCGCTCTGCAGGGTCGGACAAGAGAGTATTACGCCGCTTCCGCCGCTTGCAGGGGTCTTGAACGCAAAGAGCAGGCTGTCCCCGTCGCAGAGGGCATAAGAACTCGATTTCGTCCAACTTCCCGCAGAAAGCACGGCCTGGCTGAGTTTAGAGCCGGATTCGATGCCTCCGACGGCGATGAGGGTGCCGCCGCTCAGGTAGAAGTTGTAACCCCCCTCGGTGTTGGCGTCGACCGCCACCTCCGGGCTGCCGCAGCCCACGGCATAGACCACCCCGCCGCTGATGTAGAGGTTGCCGTTGGCGTCCAGACCGTCATTGCCGGTGGACAGGGCATAGACCAGCCCGCCGCTTATGCTCATATCGGAGCCGGAGTTGATGGCATCGTCATAGGCGGTGCTGCTTACCGAACCGGCGGTGATACTGATCGTCCCCTTGGCTTCAATCCCCTCGTGGGAGCTGCATCTCACCGTCACGTCAGCCCCGCTGAAGTATAGGTCGCCGTCGACCTTGATGCCCTTTGAGGACTTGGATGACGATGATGAACCCTCTCCGCCGGGCCACCCGAAGCCTCCTCCTCCGCCGGAAGAGCTGCCGTAGTTGGCTCCGCTCGTGACGATGTTGACGCTTCCGCCCTCGAAATTGCCGTCACCGTCGCTGCTTATGCCCTTGGCTCCCTTGCCGGTTGAGCTGATGTCGAGATTCCCGCCCGTAATCGTAAAGAGGCCGTCGGCACGCACCCCGGCCACTCCGCTGAGCTCTCCGTCCACGGTGCCGGCGTCTCCGCTGGTGCGGATTGTGACGTCTCCTCCGCCGAAATAGGCGAAACCGTCAGTCGAAAAGCCTTTCTTGCCTGTCCCTGAGACGGATACGTCGATGACTCCGCCGCTGACGATAATCGCATCCTTGGCGCGGAGACCGTGCCCCGCAGCGGAGCTGACGCTCAAAGAAGGGCCGTCAGCGAATCGGATATAGTCGTCGCTGGTGACTCCGGATTTGCCCGTGGCGGTGACCGTCAGACTGCCGTCTCCGCTGAAGATGAGCTGCCCCTCGCTGAAAAAGGCCGCTTTCATATCCTCGCTCCCGTCCTCGTCGGGGTAGTCTCCGTCCGCGTCCGACGCCCCGTCCTTGAGGGTGCTGCTGTCGCTCAGCACGACGAAGGTGCGCTTATGGCTCTGATTGTTGATGGCCGCCCCTGACGGATTTGTGATGCTGACTCCGTTGAGCGCGACAATCTGCTTCGCGTCGCTGTAGAGCTTGAAATAACCGTCGGATGTGCTGCCGGAGAGCTCATATCTGATGACTTCCTCGCTTCCGTTGATGACGGTGACGTCGTTCCCGCTGACGGAGACGATGCCGAGATCGTCCCCGCTGACGCAGGCCCCGGAGGTGTCGGAGAATACGATGCTGACTGTCCGGTCCGCAGAGGTGTTTGCGATATCATCCTCTTCGTCTTCGATGCTGACGGTCTGAGTGTCCGTCTCACCTGTCGTGCTCTCGTCGATGTCTATGCTTCCATAGAGGCAGCCCCCGAGCAGCGGCGCAATGGCCGATAACACAATCAATCTTCCTTTCATAACACACTGCTTTTAAGGTTTTCGCCGCAAAATCGGCCATAAAAAGGAATTGCCGTGCGTTTTTTCAGCGAACGGGCCGTTTTTCTCAACGAAAGGGAGCGGAGGCTTGGCTATAATATCGTAATTTTGCAGAAAAACCGATATGACGGCAAGCGACAGAAAGGATACCGGCCTTGGACGCTGGATAGTGCCTCTGATATGGGCGGGGGTGTTCCTCGTCGAGGCGGTGGTGTCCCTGCTTCAACTGCTCTCGGAGCCGTCGCTTAAGTTCGAGTTTCAGGACATCTGGAGGCTCTGGCTTTCGACGGTTCCGTTCCTTGTGCTCTTCCTTGTGCACAACTACCTGATCGCTCCGCTGCTTACCGAGAAGAACAGGCCGCTGTCGTACTCGTTGTCCGTGCTTCTGGCGCTGGGGCTTTTCGCCGCCTATATAATGCTCTTTGAGGGTGTGGAACGCGGCGGGATGCATCCTCCTGAGCCCAAAGAGCAGTTGGGACAGATGCCCCCTCCTCCCCCCGACGAGCATATACGGGACAACAATCTTCAGCATACGGGAGAAATCCCGGGCAGCAAGCCTATGCGCCCCGGCTACCTCAAGATAGTCGTGGCTCTGCTGATGCTGGGTGTCAATCTTGGAGCGAAGTACTATCTCCGCTTTCTCCGGGACGAGAGGAAGGCCGAGGTCCTGGAAAAGGAAAACCTGCGCTACCGGCTTGAGTATCTGAGATATCAGATCAATCCGCACTTCTTTATGAACACGCTCAACAATATCCACGCCCTCGTGGATATAGACCCCGACAAGGCGAAGGACAGCATTGTTGAGCTCTCGCGCCTGATGCGCTACATGCTTTACGACAACAACACTCCGACCGTGCCTCTGGCCAGAGAGGAAGAGTTCCTCACGCACTATCTCGCCCTGATGCGGCTCAGGTACAGGGACGATGTGGACATCGTCTTTGACTTCCCGAACAACGGGGCCGATGCGGAGGTGCCGCCGCTTACAATGGCGACGATAGTGGAGAACGCCTTTAAACACGGGATCAGTGCCGAGAGCGGAGGGTTCATCCGCATCAGCGCGGCGATAGAGAAGGGTAGGCTGATATTCCGCTGCGCCAACAGCCGTCCCCCCGGAAGGGAGGACCGCCGGGAGGAGGCCGGTATCGGTCTCGACAACATCCGCAAGCGCCTGGAGCTGCTGTATGGAGACAACTATGTCCTCCACATAGAGGTGCGGGACGAGGCTTATGAACTGCTGCTCGTGCTGCCTGCGCGGGCCGAAAAAACGGAGGACAGCGATGATAAGGGTGATTGCCGTGGATGACGAGCCCCTGGCTCTCAGGCAGCTCGAAATGTATATCTCCAAAGTCCCGTTCCTGGAACTCGCGGGAACCTGCGGCAGCGCACTTGAGGCGAGCCGGCTGATTGACGGCGGGGGAGTGGACGCCATGTTTCTGGACATCAATATGCCTGACCTGTCCGGGCTGGACTTTGTGCGCCTGCTGCGGCACCGACCGCTGACGGTATTCACCACCGCATACTCGGAGTATGCAGTGGACGGGTTCAGGGTGGATGCGGTGGACTACCTCCTCAAGCCGTTCAGTCTCAAGGAGTTTGTCGCTTCGGCGGAGAAGTTGAAAGAACGCTTCGCTTTGCTTGAGGCTTCCCGCGGACGGGCCGAGACTCCACAGGAAGACTATCTTTTCCTCAAGGCGGACTATAAGATAATCAAGGTCAATGTTGCCGACATCATCTATGTGGAGAGTATGAGCGAGTATCTCAAGATCTATGTCAGCGGAGAGACGGCCCCGAAACTCGTGCTGATGAGCATGGCGAAACTGCTTGAGAGGCTTCCTGACAGCCGTTTCGTCCGGGTGCACCGCTCATATATGGTCAATCTCGCCCATATCCGCGAAGTCAGCAGGGGCGTGGTGGAGATGGACAACGGGAAGACGGTCCCCGTGGGGGACAGCTACAGGCACTGCCTTCTTGTGAAGCTGTAGCCTATATTCAGCCTGCCAAGGCGGTCAATCAGTTCCTGGTTGACGCAGACGGAGTATTTCTTGGAGCGGAAGTCTATCCTGTAGCCGCTTGATGCGTCGCTGAGGTTGACGGTGAGAGGGATGCTGCCCTTGGCGTCTTTCAGCAGCCTGACGAGGTCCTTGCGGAACTCCGGGCAGAGCCGGGAGGAGTCGATGTGCAGCACAAACTCGGAGATCAGGTCGCCTCCAACATTGCCCAGCAGGGCTATTTTCTTGAATTTAAAAGCATAAGGGGCAGCCTTGCCGGCGGCCTTGTCCTCCTTCTTGAGGTAGTACCGTTCGCTGATCTCGCCCTCGATGAATATCTGGGCGTGAGGCTGCATATAGGGCAGAAAATCCTGATACTCCTTGCCGAAGAGGGCGAACTCGCAGTTGCCGTCGAAGTCCTCAAGGATGACTTTTGCGCCCGGCGAGCCGTTCTTGGTGGTGATGGTCTTGACATCCGTCACTATACCGGCCACGCAGGCCCTGCAAGGCTTCTTCCGGGACTCCTGCTCCTCCACCAGAGAGTCGATGGCAGAAAGCGGGCAGCTCGTGAAGTTCTCGATTTCGAAGCGGTAGCGGTCCAGCGGGTGTGCGGAAAGGTACATCCCCACGAATTCTTTTTCTTTCTGGAGCAGGGCGAGCGTGTCCTGCTCGCCGGAGGAGGCCGGGGCTTCCGGACGCGTCGGCTTCATCTCCTCCACATCGCCGAAAAGCGACGAAGCGCTGTCCATCTCGTCGTTGCGGTACAGGTTGGCGTAGCGGACGAGCTCGTCGATGAAGAGCTCTCCGTTCTTGCACGGCAGGAAATACTGCGTCCTCTTGAGTCCGAACGAGTCGAAGGCGCCTGAGTATATGAGGGTTTCGAGGGCGCGGCGGTTGATGATGGAGGACATCCTCTCTATAAAGTCATACAGGTCGGAGAACTCCCCGCCGGTCTCCCTTTCCTTGAGTATGCCCGCCACCAGATTGTCGCCGAATCCCTTGAGTCCGCTCAGCCCGAACCGGATGTCGCCCTGATGGTTGACCGAGAACTGCGCTTCAGACTCGTTGATGTCGGGACTCAGCACCTTGATGCCGCCCTTGCGGCAGTCGGCCATAATCTCCTTCATCTCCTCCATATTGGCGGAGTTCTGCGTGAGGTTGGAGGCCTGGAATTCGGACGGATAGTGGGCCTTGAGCCAGGCGGTCTGGTAGCTTACCCAGGCGTAGCAGGTCGCGTGGGACTTGTTGAACGCATATTTGGCGAACGCCTCCCAGTCTTTCCATATCTTCTCGAGCACTTCCTTGGGGTGGCCGTTCTTGAGCGCACCCTCCATAAAGGAGGTCTTGAGGGAGTCCAGCACATCCTTCTTCTTCTTGCCCATCGCCTTGCGCAGCTTGTCGGCCTTGCCCTTGGAGAAGCCGGCCAGTTTCTGCGAGAGCCGCATCACCTGCTCCTGATAGACCGTGACTCCGTAGGTCTCCTTGAGGTATTCCTCCATATCCGGCAGGTCGTAGGTGATTTTGCTCGGGTCGTTCTTGCCGGCCACGAAGTTGGGGATGTAGTCCATAGGCCCCGGGCGGTAGAGCGCGTTCATCGCGATGAGGTCCTCGAACCTCTCGGGACGCAGCTTCATCAGCCACTCCTTCATCCCTCCGGACTCAAACTGGAATATGCTCTTGGTGTCGCCCCTCGAGTAGAGGTCAAACACGGCCGGGTCGTCGATGGGGATTTTCTCGATGTCGATCGCCGTCCCGAAGCGCTTCTTGACCAGCGCAATGCAGCGGTCGATGATGGAGAGGGTCTTCAGGCCGAGGAAGTCCATCTTGAGCATTCCGACATCCTCGATTTTGGTGCCCTCATACTGGCTCACCCAGACTTGCTGCCCCGTGGCCTTGTCCTCCCCCATAGTGATCGGGATGTAGTCGGTGAGGTTGCCGCGCCCTATGATCATCGCGCAGGCGTGTATTCCGGTCTGGCGTATGCAGCCCTCGAGCTGGAGGGCGTAATTGAGCACTTCCTTGACCAGAGGGTCGCCGTTCTCATATTCGTTCTTCAGCTCCTTGACATACTTCACGCTGTTGGCGAGCGTAGGCTTGTATTCCTTGTCCTCCCCGTTCTCCCTGACAGTTATAGGCTTGTCCGGGATCATCTTGGTGAGGCGGTTGGACTCCGGGATGGACATATTGGAGATGCGGGCCACGTCTTTGACGGCAAGTTTGGCGGCCATAGTGCCGAAGGTGATGACGTGTGAGATATGGTCCGCGCCGTAACGCTCCTGCACATACTGGATCACGCGGTAGCGGCCCTCGTCGTCGAAGTCCACGTCGATATCCGGCATGGAGATGCGCTCCGGGTTGAGGAACCGCTCGAAGAGCAGGTCGTAGCGTATAGGGTCGAGGTTGGTGATGTGCAGGCAGTAAGCCACGCACGAACCTGCCGCGGAGCCTCGTCCCGGACCCACCGAGACTCCGTTGCGGCGGCCCCAGTTGATGAAGTCCTGGACTATCAGGAAATAGTCCGGAAATCCCATATAGGAGATGGTCATCAGCTCGAAGTGGATGCGCTCGCTCTGCTCCTGCGTGAGGGTCTCGCCGTAGCGCTCGCGCGCGCCTTCGTAGGTGAGATGGCACAGAAAGGCCACTGAGCGGCGGAACTCGTCGCCTCGGTCGGTCTTGCCCACTATATTGCCGTCGTGGTCTTTAGTGACCTCGTATCGCCCGTTTTCGATGATGTCGGAGTATTTGTCGAGGTAGAAGTCTATGTTGTCGAGGAAGCTCTGCTCTATCTGGAACTTGGGAAGCACGTGACCCCTGTCGATGGCGTAGTTCTCCACCTTGTCCAGCACCTCCAGCGTGTTGGTGAGGGCTTCCGGGTGGTCCGGGAAAAGGGCCGCCATCTCCTCCTCGCTCTTGAGGTACTCCTGCTGCGTGTAGCGGAGCCTCTTCGGGTCTTCGATGGCCGAGTTGGTGGTGAGGCAGATGAGCCTGTCGTGGGCCGGGCCGTCCTCCTTGCGCACGAAATGCACGTCGTTGGTGGCCACGACCTTGACGGAGTGCCTCTCCGCGAGCCGGAATATCTCGGCGCAGTATTCCCTCTGCTTCCCGTAGAGATCCTGCGAGAGCCCCGGCACTTCGGTGCGGTGGAGCATCACCTCAAGGTAGTAGTCCTCTCCAAACACCCTCTTGTGCCACTCTATCGCCCTGTCCACGCCCTCCGCGTCGCCGGCGAGGATGCCGCGCGGGATCTCTCCCGCCATACAGGCCGAGCAGCAGATGAGCCCCTCGTGGTACTTCTCGACCACCTCGTGGCTCACTCGCGGCTTGTAGTACATGCCCTCGATGTGCCCGGTGGAGACTATCTTCATCAGGTTGCGGTATCCGTCATAGTTCTTGGCGAGCAGGATGAGGTGGTAGTACTTCTTGTGGTCGTTGTCCTTGAGGCGGTGGTCGAAGTGCCGGGTGACATAGATTTCGCAGCCGATGACGGGCTTCACTCCCGGATGCTTCGCGGACACGTCCTTGAAGTCCTTCACGCCGTACATATTGCCGTGGTCCGTGATGGCGAGGCCGGGCATACCGAGCTCTTCGGCGCGGCGGAAAAGCTTCTCGATGTCGCTCATCCCGTCGAGGATGGAGTACTGGGTGTGAACGTGAAGATGTACGAAAGACATAGCGGTACAAATATAAAAAAAACGTCCGGCCTTTTGGCGGACCGGACGTTTTGATATTCAGAAAAAATTACTTCTTCTTGATCGGGGCTTTCTCTGCAGCTTTCCTGCGGGCCCTCATCGTGCAGTCGTACATAATCGGGGTCGCAATCATGATGGAAGCGTAGGTTCCGATGCAGACGCCAAGGCACAGGGCGACCGAAAGACCTCTGATGGACTCGCCGCCGAAGATTGCTATCGCAAGCATAGGGAGGAGGGTTGACACTGAGGTGTTGACGGTACGCGTGAGGGTGGCGTTGAGAGACTTGTTGGTGATCTGGCGGAAGTCGTCGTTAGGATGCAGCCCGAGGTTCTCGCGGATACGGTCGAAGATGACCACGGTATCGTTGATGGCGTAGCCGATGATCGTCAGGATGGCCGCGATGAATGTCTGGTCGACATCGAGGTTGAACGGCAGTATTCCGCTGAAGAGCGAGAAGAATCCGATGATGATGATGGCCGTGTGGGCGAGTGAAACCACGCCGCCCAGACCCCAGGTCCAGCCCTTGAACCGCGCCGCGATGTAGGCGAAGATCACGAACAGGGCGAGAATGATGGAGATGATGGCGTTGCGCTTGATGTCGTTGGCAATCGACGCGCCGACCTTGTCGGAAGATATGATACCGTTAGGGTTCTCGAGAGTGGAAGTGAACTCGGCGAGAGTGAGGCCCTCCGCGTAGAGTCCTCTCAGGGACTCGTAGAGCATACCCTCGATCTCGGTGTCCACCGCAGAAGACTCGTCTTCAAACTTATAGGCGGTGGTGATCTTCATCTGGCTCTCTCCGCCGAACTGCTTGACCTCGACTGAAGAGGCGGCGACGTCAGGGTTGGCTGCGGCTGCGGCCTCGAAGACCTTGTTGGTGGCCTGACGGACCTCTTCCGCGGTCACAGGCTTATCGAAGCGAACCACATAGGTGCGGCCTCCGGTGAAGTCCACGCCGTAGGTGAAGCCCTTGAAGCACATCGAGAGGATGGCGATCACGATGAGCGCGCCGGAGACGGTGTAGGACCACTTCTTCCCGGAGAGGAAGTTGATGTGCGTGTTCTTGAGGAAGTTCCTGGTGAGCTTGGTCTCGAAAGCAATGCTCTTGCCCTTGTTCACACGGTCGTCCAGAATGAGACGGGTGATGAAGATGGAGGTGAGCACGGAGGTGATGATACCGATGATGAGCGTGGTGGCGAAGCCCTTGATAGGACCTGAGCCGAAGAAGAAGAGCACGATACCGGTGAGGAGGGTGGTCACCTGACCGTCGATGATGGCGGAGTAGGCGTTGGAATAGCCGTCCTGGACAGCCTTGCCCAGACCCTTGCCGGCCTTGAGCTCCTCCTTGATGCGCTCATATATGATCACGTTGGCGTCCACCGCCATACCCATAGTCAGGACGAGACCCGCGATGCCCGGCAGCGTGAGCACTGCTCCGAACGCCGACAGGGTGCCGAAGAGGAGCACCACGTTGGTGAGAAGCGCCACGTCCGCCGCAAGTCCCGCTCCCTTGTAGAAGAAGATCATATAGAGGAGGACAAGGCAGAACGCGATGATGAACGAGATGAAACCGGAACGGATGGACTCCGCACCGAGGGAAGGTCCTACCACCTGCTCCTGAACGATGGTGGCAGGGGCGGGAAGCTTACCGGAGTTGAGCACGTTGGCAAGGTCGGTAGCCTCCTCGATGGAGAAGTTGCCGGTGATGGAGGACTGGCCTCCGGTGATCTCGGTCTGTACGGTAGGGTAAGAATATACGGTGCCGTCGAGCACGATGGCGACCTGGCGGCCGATGTTATCCTTGGTGAGGCGGGCCCAGGTGTTGGCGCCGACGGAGTTCATAGTCATCGACACTCCCGGTTCGCCGCCGCGGCGGTCGTTGTAGTCCACGCGGGCGTTGGTGACCACGCCTCCGTCGAGCGGAGCCTTGCCGTCACGGGACGAAGCCTTGATGGCCACGAGCTCGTAGATGTTGCTGTTCTGGATATATGAAGTCGGCTTCACAGACCACATCGGGCGGAACTCGGCAGGGAAGAGAGCCTCAACTTCAGGCATATTGAGATATTTGTTCACGAGAGCGGTGTCGGCCGCAGCGGCGAGACCGATGCAGGCGTTGTCGCGGAACTGTGACGGGGAGAGCACCGCGAAGAGCGGGTTGGCCTTTTTGTAGGCGGCCAGGTCGGCCTCGTCAGCCTCTCCTCCCTGGGCCTTGAGCTCACGGGACACGAGGTCGTCCTCCTCGGCGGCGGTCTTCTCTGCCTCGTCGGACGAGAGCAGCTGGGCGAGGAGAGCGTTGGCCTCCTCAAGGTATGGAGCGATCTCCTGGTTGGTGTAGGTTGTCCAGAATTCGAGGGATGCGGTGCCCTGGAGCAGCTTGCGCACACGCTCCGGCTCCTTCACGCCCGGGAGTTCGACGAGGATGCGTCCGGTGTTGCCGAGCTTCTGGATGGAAGGCTGGGTCACGCCGAAGCGGTCGATACGGTTGCGGAGCACGTTGAACGAGTTGGCGATGGCGCTCTCGGACTCCTCGCGGATGACGCTGATCACCTGCTCGTCAGAAGAGCTGCCGGTGATGCGCCCGCCCATATCCGCGGTGCCGAAGATATGCGCGAGCCTCTTGCCGCCGCTGACTTCTTTCCACGCGTCGGCGAAGAGGGTGATGAAGTCGGACTGGGAGTTGACGCTGCGCTCCTTGGCGAGCGAGACGGCCTTGAGGAACTCCGGTGAAGTGTTGTGGTCGGCGAGAGCCCTGACGAGGTCTTCGAGCTGCACCTGCAGCATCACGTTCATGCCTCCCTTAAGGTCAAGTCCGAGGTTGATTTCCTGGTTCTGTACGCTCTTGAACGTGTAGCCGAAATAGATTTTTTCGGTGGAGATGGAGTCCGTGTAGCGGCGGGCTTCAATCTTCCTGATGGAGTCGAGGTAGTAGGCCCTGTCTCCCTCCGGAATTTCGGCGAATGCGGCCGTCTTCATCACGTTCGCCACGGCCTTCTCGGCGGCGGCGTCGGCCTTCCTTGTGCAGATGCTCGTCACAAGCGTGAAGGAGAGCTGCCAAAGGCAGGCGAGAATGAGGCAGATGGCCACAAATCTGATAGCACCTTTGCTTTGCATAAAATATAGGTTTTAAAATAATTATCCCAAATAGTCCGCAAAGTTAGTATTTTTCCCGAAAGAAAGAAACTTTGTGCCAGCTTTTTGTATCTTTGCAAAACGACCAAAACTCTATATCTATGTGGTGGATTACGGTTGCCCTGATCATTGCGGGCATACTCTTTATGCTGGTTGAGCTGCTCCTTGTCCCGGGAGTCGGGATCGGAGGTTTTCTGAGCCTTCTGTCGCTTGGCGCAGCGTGCTGGTACAGTTTTGTTTACATCGGAGACTCGGTAGGCTGGACAGTGCTCGTGGCGGTGATTGTGATGATCGTTGCGGCGGTGGTGATCTCGCTCCGCTCGCGGACCTGGCGGCGATTTGAGCTCAAGACCGAGATACACTCCAAGGTCAACGACGAGTCCCGCAGGCTGGCCGCCGGACAGAGGGGTCTGGCGCAGACCCGTCTCGCCCCGATGGGGACGGGCAGATTTGGGGAAGTCAGCTGCGAGGTGAAGTCGGACGACAACTCGCTGATCGATGCCGGCACTCCTCTGGAAATCATCTCCATCGAAGACAACCAAGTGACAGTAAAACCATTAACAGAACAATAAAATGAATCCAATCCTTCTTGCTGCGATAATCGTCGTAGCGCTCATCATCGTGCTCTGGTTCTTCCCGGTGGCTTTGTGGTTCCAGGCCGTGCTCTCCGGGGTGTATGTGTCTCTGCTTCAGCTCGTCCTGATGCGCTGGAGGGGGGTGAACCCGCATACTATCGTGATGGCGATGATTACAGGCACCAAGGCCGGGCTCAGCCTCAAGGCCAACGAACTCGAAGCCCACTACCTCGCAAAGGGCAATGTGACCAAGGTGGTGATGGCCCTCATCTCCGCCAACAAGGCCAACATTATGCTCGACTTCAAGATGGCTTCCGCCATAGACCTTGCCGGACGCGACGTGCTTGAGGCCGTGCAGATGTCCGTCAATCCCAAAGTCATCAACACCCCTCCGGTGACGGCGGTCGCCAAGGACGGCATCCAGCTCATAGCCAAGGCCCGCGTCACCGTGCGTGCCAACATCAAGCAGCTTGTCGGCGGCGCGGGAGAGGAGACCATCCTTGCGAGAGTCGGTGAGGGTATCGTCAGCAGCATCGGTTCCTCCGAGTCGCACAAGTCGGTGCTCGAGCACCCTGACAGCATCTCCAAAGTCGTGCTCAACAAGGGCCTCGACGCGGGGACGGCCTACGAAATACTCTCCATCGACATAGCCGACATCGATGTGGGCAAAAATATCGGCGCGGTGCTGCAGATGGACCAGGCCGACGCCGACAAGAACATCGCGCAGGCGCGTGCCGAGGAGCGCAGGGCTATGGCCGTGGCTCTCGAGCAGGAGATGAAGGCCAAGGCGCAGGAAGCCAGGGCCAAGGTCATTGAGGCCGAAGCCGAAGTGCCTCTCGCGATGGCTGAAGCGTTCCGCACGGGCAATCTCGGGATCATGGACTACTACAGGATGAAGAACATCCAGGCGGACACCGATATGCGCGAGACAATCGCGAAGTAGCTATGGGACGCCCGCTCAGAACCCTTGCGGCTCTCGCGCTCTGCGCCGCCGTCTCCTGCGGCAACGCCGCTTCCCGCAACTCCTTGACGGCCGGCCAGCAGACCAAGGTTACCGACCCGGTGATGGACCTCTACACGGCGGAGCTGTTCCCGGACGGCACCGTGTTGATATCTTTCGATCTGGACAAGTGCTACGCCATCGCCGCCGACTGGCACATACCGCTGCGCTTCGGAGAGGGCGGCAACGAGTTCTATGTCAGCAGCAAGGAGCTGGGAGGATGGAAGTACAGCTCTCTGCTCGCTTCCAATATGGGCAACGCCATGAACCCCGTGCTCTGTTTTCTCCGCTCGGACGGCAAGGTGGAGATGATCAATATCATAGACGCTTTGCAGACCGGCGATGTGAGCCCTGCCGGACCTCTGTTCGGCTTCGATGGAGTGGAGAAGATCTATGAGAAGAGCGACGTCTCGGGGACGGGGGTCTATGCCCTGCTCCCCGGCGGGGAGGAGAAGATGGTGGAGGAGAGCTCCTTCTGCGTCGGACGCTACTCCGTCGACGACATCGTGATCAGGCTCTACCGCGACTGGAGGGCCATGGCGACGAGCGAGTCTGCAGAATACTGCTTCTACGGGCCGTATCACTTCGACCCGGCACATTGCGTATTCACCGACAGCGGCTATACCTTCAGGGTGGTGGCGGATTTCTACGACGGTCAGACCGTCTTTGACGTCAAGATAGCGGACAGCAAGCCCGGAGAGGCGACCCTCACCTTCTACACCGACAACCTCCTGCTCGAAACCCGCAGGGGCATCAAGTTCACCAGAGACTTTGCGGTGGCGGAGTAGGAGACGGCGGAGGCTGCGGTCCCTGTGCGGGATCTGTCAGTCAGCCCTCCTCCGACCCCTATTGGTTGTGGTGGCGTCCGCTGTCCTTGACCAGGCCGCAGATGGTGGAGTTGAGCCGTGATGCGTCGGCGAGACGGTCGAGCCCTATATGCAGGCGGAAACGCCAGTGGTGGTTGGAGTCCGCCGGCTGGTTGATCCTCTCCTCCCCTCTCTCCGGACGTCGGAGCGACGGATCCAGCGCGAGCCAGTCCTGAAGCGGGAATATCGCCAGCATCGAAGGTGACGCGAGAAACTCCCATAGCATATTCCTGATCTCCCACGGCTCGGGGTCGTGGTCGCACTGCATGCGCAGGGTCTCCATATCGTGGCTGGAAGTGGCGCAGACGCTGAGGGCGTTCCACGCTCCCTCGTTCTGCATCCCGCGCATCTTCAGCGAGAGTATCTTCTCGTGCTCCATCACTCCCGCCACGCAGCCCGGCACCATCCCCAGGTCTTCGCCGCAGGCGAGCATCCCGGTCGCAGCGAGCAGGGCGGGAAGTTTCTTCTCCGCGTTGCGGCGCCAGAACTCCTCGTGACGGTGGTAGAAAAAGTCGTTGTAGAGGGCGCCGAACCTCTCCTGCTGCCACTGCGGAAGCCGCTGCGAGTCCGGGCAGATGAGAGGCTGGTACATCCCCGGATTGCGCGGGTCCTCGTGGAAGAGACCCTCCAGAGGCAGCCCCATCTGACCGATCTCCTCGGCGGAATACGGCAGGGCGGGGTTGAAATGCCCGTCGAGTCCGCTGCTCCTGTCGGCAGGGATCTCCCAGATGCGGAAGAACCCGAGGATATGGTCGATGCGGAAAGCGTCGAAGTAGCGCGACATCTTGCGCAGACGGGACTTCCACCACGCATAGTCGTCCTTTGCCATAGCGTCCCAGTTGTAGGTCGGGAAGCCCCAGTTCTGGCCGTCCTTGCTGAAGAAGTCGGGCGGAGCGCCGGCGGAGGAGTCGAGGTTGAAGAGCTCGGGGTGCCAGTAGGCTTCCGCGCTGTCGGAGCTGACTCCGATAGGCAAGTCACCTTTGAGGGAGATCCCCTTGCTGCGGGCATACTTGGCCTCGGCGTAGAACTGCCTGTCCAGATGCCACTGCATCCAGCGGTAGTAGTCGGCCTCCAGAGAGTCGCGCATCGCGCAGAACTTGGCGTATTCGTCGAGCCAGGCCTCGTTGTCCTTGACGAAAGCCTTGAATCCCGGAGTCTTCATATCCTTCTCTCCGCGCCGGACGAAAGCCTCCCGTATATACTTCATCTTTGCCTTGAACACTCTCGGCCAGTCGATTTCCGGCAGGGAGTTCAGCTCGCTCTGGAGCTTCTTGAACTCGGCGTTCTCCCTGATGCCGAGGCTCTGCAGGTGCATATACATAGGGTGCAGCGCAAACGACGACACCGGGCTGTAGGGGTACGAATCCTTCCATTCCCCTTTGCGGGTGGTGTCGTTGACCGGAAGGAGCTGGAGTATGCACTGTCCGGTGGCCGCAGCCCAGTCGATCAGAGCGTGCAGGTCGCGGAATTCTCCGACTCCGAAGTCGTCGCTGCTCCTGAGGGAGAACACCGGCACCGCCGTGCCCGCTCCCCTGAAACCCGGACGGTCGAACATCGCCGCCTGGTGCTCGCGGGGGAAAGGGCAGCCCTCTATCGGGCAGTCAATCCACCGGTCTTCGATGATCTTGGCGAGCCGGGAGCTGTGGTGCTTCCACTCCGTGCGCCATATCAGTCCGCCGCGCATCACCACATAGCCGTAGTCCTTGAGCGCTGCGGCGCTGCAGTTCTTGACGGTCACGTGCCAGACGGCGCCGTCGCCCCATTCCATAGGGTATTTCTTGCCGCCGAGCATCAGGGTGAGACTCTCGCCCCACTCGGTCCAGTATTTTATCGCAAATCTTACTTCCATATTCTTCTCCGGAAAAACGGGCACAAAATTACAACTTTTTGAACTCTATGCCGAATCCGCCGCCCGGAGCCATCCTGAGGTGGAGACTGTCCGCTGCGCTGACCTTCCGGCGGCTGATGGTATATGCCTGAGGATTGGTCAGATAGTGTGCGTCCGGCGCATCGGCGTAGATCACCGCCTCGAAGCTGCCCTCGCCGAGGAAGTCCAGGGCGATGTCGAACTCGCGCGCCTGCTCGTCGGTCACTCCGCCGCAGAACCACTGTCCGTCCCGCTTGGCCTTGCGCGCCACGACGATGTAGTCGCCCGGCTCAGCGCGGAGATAGCGGCTCTCGCTCCAGTCCACCGCCACGTCCTTGATAAACTGGAACGCGTCCATAAAGCGGGCATAGTGCTCCGGCGTGTCGGCTGCCATCTGGAGAGGGGAATACATAGTGAGGTAGAGCCCCAGCTGGTTGGCGATCGTGGCGTTGACGTGCGAGTCGTTGCCGCACCACTCCTTGAGATTCTGCTCGAAGATGCCCGGCGTGAAGTCCATCGGGCCGCCGTTGAGGCGGGTGAACGGCAGTATCGTCACATGCTTCGGCTCCGTGCCGCCGAAAGCCTGATATTCGGTGCCCCGCGCCGACTCGTTGCCGATGAGGTTAGGGTAGGTGCGGCAGAGTCCGGTAGGGCGCACCGCTTCGTGCGCGTTGACCATGATATGGTGCTTCGCGGCCTCTGTCACGGCGTAGAGGTAGTGGTTGACCATCCACTGCCCGTAGTGGTATTCGCCGCGCGGGAGTATGTCCCCCACGTAGCCGGACTTCACCGCATCGTAGCCGTATCTGTTCATCAGGCTGTAGGCCGCCTCCATATGCCGCTCGTAGTTGCGCACGGACGAGGAGGTCTCGTGGTGCATCATCAGCCGTATGCCCTTGGAGCGGGCATAGCCGTTGAGTGCGTCTATGTCGAAGTCGGGATACGGGGTGACGAAGTCGAATACGTAGTCCTTGCTGCAGTTGGCCCAGTCCTCCCAGCCTATGTTCCAGCCCTCCACCAGCACCGCATCGAAACCGTGCGCGGCGGCGAAGTCGATATAGGTGCGCACGCGGTCGTTGTTGGCGCTGTGGCGGCCGTTAGGAGTGGCCTTGAAGTAGTCGAAACTGTCGAGCTGCACCGACGGGACATCGGTGTAGGCCCAGCTTCCCTTGCCGGCGATCATCTCCCACCACACGCCCACATACTTCACCGGATGTATCCAGCTCACATCCTCCAGGGCGCAAGGCTCGTTGAGGTTGAGCACCAGACGGCTCGCGAGCTGCTCCTCTGCCGTCCCCGCAACCTGCACCGTTCTCCACGGGGTCTTGCAAGGGGTCTGCATATAGCCTTTCCAGCCCTGCGCGTCCGGAGTCAGCCAGGCGCGGAGACTGTGCCTCCTGCCGTCCACCAGCAGGCTCATGCAAGGATAATTGACGAGCGCGGCCTCGTGGATATTGATATACAGCCCCCCGTCGGTCTTCATCTGGAGCGAGGTCTGGACTCCCGAGGTGCTGAAAAATGTCTGGGAACTGTTGCCGCAGGCCTGCTCCTTGAAGTGCGAGCTTATCTCGGAGAGGCGGCATTCGCCGTACTGGTACTCCTGGGTGTCGTAGTCGCCCGGAATCCACCAGCAGTAGTGGTCGCCCGCCATCGCGAACTCCGTGAGCTCTTCCTTGATGACGAAATACACCAGCGGCTGAGAGTCCGGAAACTCGTAGCGGAATCCCAGCCCGTCGTCGAAGAGGCGGAAGCGGACATTCATCAGGCGGCCGCTTTCAGTCTGGCGGAGCTTGACGAGCAGTTCGTTGTAGTGGTTGCGTATATGCGACTCCTCGCCCCAGACGGGCTCCCATACTTCGTCGAGGCTGTCGGTCTCCGTGCCGGCAAGTTCGAACCCCTCCGCGAGGGAGAACCCCGGCTTGGCGTCAGCTTTTGTGATCTTGTCGCCGTCGATTGTGATCTGCTCGGCCTTCACCGTGCCGCGAATCTCAAATCCCAGCCGGCTCGGAAGCAGCACATCAACGCCCTCGCGCTGAAGAGAATAGCGGGGCACTCCGCCCTCGACTGAGAATGCCATCCGGAGCCTGCCGTCTGGGGACAGGAGAGCGGCGCTCTCCTTAAATTCGGGCTGCTGTACGGTGCAGGCGCAAATTATGGACGCCGCCGCCAGAATAGGGAGTGGATATCTTTTCATCTGAATTCTATTATTATGCTTGACTTGGCAGGGACGGTAAGAGACTCCGGGTTGAAGGCGGAGCCGTCCACCACATTCCGGCCCGTTCCCTTGAGCGAACCGGCGATCTCGTCATAGTCGCCCCAAGGCAGGGTGCGCGGGGTGGAGTTGTTGTTGAGATAGACAAACACGGCCTCATCGTCCGTATAGCGGAAGTAGGCGTAGGTGTTGTCGCGGCTCAGGAAATGCAGGGTCTTGCCGTGCTGTACGGCATCCGAGCCCTTTCTCCAGCGGAAGAGGGTGGCGCAGTAGTCGTGCAGGTCCTTGCGCACCGGATTCGAGGCCCAGTCGAGAGGGAACATAGCCCTCAGTCCGCCGTGTCCCTGCGAGAGGTCGTCGGAGAGGAGCAGCAGCTCGTCGCCCGCGAATATCTGCGGGATGCCGCGCAGCGTCGCCATCAGCGCCATCACCATCTTGACCTTGGCGGGGTCGGCGAGGGCGGCATCGCCGATGCGCTCGGTGTCGTGGTTGCCCGGGAATATCAGAAGATTTTGAGGGTCATTGAGATAGAAGTCGTTGGCGATGGAGTCGTAGACCTTGGTGATGCCCTCGTTCCAACTCTCGCCGTCGGAGTTGATGCTGCCGCGCATCGCGTCCATCAGGCAGAAGTCCATAATTGCGGGAAGGTTGGAGTCGAAGCCGTCCTTATTAGGGTTGTTGTCCTGCCAGTAGGCCACCTGAGGCACATTGGAAGACCACACTTCCCCGACTATGTTGTAGTTGGGATACTCCTCCATCACGGCCTTGCACCACTCGGACATCGGGACTTTCTCGTTGTACGGATAGGTGTCCACCCTCAGTCCGTCGAGGTCGGCCCACTCCGTCCACCATATCGCCCACTGCTTGAAATACCGGAGCAGATAGGGGTTGTCGAGGTTCATATCCACCATCGAGGTGTCAAACCACCCACCGACCATATTCTCCCTGTCGAGCTGCGAGCAGTAGGGGTCGTTCTGTGCGGAGAACGCGCAGTTGGAGTGGGTATATTCGGGCCACTGGTGCACCCAGTCCCCGAACGGCAGGTCGGCCATCCACCAGTGGCGGTCGCCGCAGTGGTTGGTGACGATGTCCATAATCACCCCGAGCCCCCTGTCGTGTGCGGCGCGGACCATCTGGCGATAGGTCCAGTTGCTGCCGAAGCGCGGATCGATACGGTAGTAGTCGGTGCAGGCGTAGCCGTGGTAGGAGGACTCCGGCTCGTTGTCCTCGAGCAGCGGGGTGTTCCAGATGGCGGTCATACCGAGTCCGGCGATGTAGTCCAGCTGCTCCTCTATGCCCCGGATGTCCCCTCCGTGGCGGCCGAAAAACGCCTTATAGTCGGCCTTCTCGGCTGTGAGCGGGCTGTTGTCGTTGCTGCGGTCGCCGTTGACGAAGCGGTCAGGCATTATCAGATAGATGGCGTCGGAAGTGTCGAACCCCCTCCTCTCGGCCGAGCCTTCGCGCCGCGCCGCTATCTCGTAAGGCACGCGGAAACTCTCCCCGTCCCGGGAGAAGCGAAGGGAGTACTTGCCTGGGGCGGCATTCTCCGCGATGCTGATGTCGACGAAGAGGTAGTTGGGACTCTCCGCCTTGTGTATATCGCTGACTTTCACTCCTTTGCCTCCATCGATAGAGACGGAGTACGCGCCTATGTCCTTCCCGTGGACCATCAGCTGGAGCGGGGTGCGCATCCCCGTCCACCAGAGAGGCGGCTCGATATGCGCGATGCGGTCGGAGGCGCTGCTGATGCTCCACTTCCACGGGGCCTCCAGCTGCACGCTCACCGTGACGCAATCCTCACCGAGGCTTCTGGTGAATACGATGGTATTGTCCTCCGTGGAGACGAGGGCGAATTCGCCTTCTCCGGCCCGGAGCGCCGGGTGGGAGTGCTTGACGGAGTTGAGATGGCGATAGAATTCAGTGTACGAGTTGCTCTTCCACGACGGGATAGGGTCTTTCTCGAAGAACTCGAACCGGTGGTCGTAGCCGATGTCCTGTCCGGTGTAGATGAGCGGCTGAGCAGCAGGCAGAGTCCAGCAGAGCACCGCCATAGCCTGCCAGGCGTCGCCCATCCTCTCGAACTCGGTGCCGGACCACGAATTCTCATCGTGGTTGGAGGTGAAGCAGAGCCTCATCGCGCCGGCGGGGTATTCGTCCGCATTCCATCCGATATATTCAGCCAGCTCATCGGCGCCGGCCTTGCCCTGTGCGATGTCGTTGAGCAGGTGGTGCAGCTTCCAGGCGTAGGTGGCGTCAAATCCGGCCCTGTGCAGCCAGGCCTCCTCGCCCTCGGCGAGGAAATATAGAGTGCGGTCGCAGCTTGAGCGCAGCGCAGGGATGGCGGATGCCCAGAAGTCCTCCGGCACCTGATACGCCACGTCGCAGCGAAATCCGTCCACGCCCCTGTCAACCCAGAAGCGCATGCACTTCAGCATCTCGGCGCGCAAGTCCGCGTTGTCGTAGTTGAGCTTCGCGATGTCGGTCCAGTCGTGCTCCACTATGGTCTTGCCGTCCGCGTCGCGCACATACCAGCCGGATGGCTTCTCCCTCACCCACGGATGGTCGGGCGAGGTGTGGTTGGCCACCCAGTCCAGCACCAGCTTGAGCCCCAGCGAGTGCGCCCGGGAGAGGAAGGCGTCGAAGTCGGCGAGAGTGCCGAACTCCGGGTTGATGTCGCAGTAGTCGCGTATGGCGTAGTACGAGCCGAGACTGCCCTTGCGGCCCTCGATGCCGATAGGATAAGGCGGCATCACCCAGATGATGTCCACTCCCTCGTCCTTGAGGATGGGGAGCATTTTCTGCGCCGCCGCGAATGTCCCCTCAGGGGTCAGCTGGCGGATGTTGAGTTCGTAGACGACCGCATCCCCGAGGGTGGCGGTCTCCTGCTGAACGGCCCCTCCCGTGCAGGAGGCGAGCAGGGCGATAATGGGGAGAAGTCTCAGAAAACGTTGCATAGAGGGATATGGGTTTATTGGAGGAACACCGCCGATGCCCGCGGACCGAGCGTCAGCCTGCTGCCGTTGACGGCGACGGAGCCCTGTGTGCCTATAGGATTGTCGAGATTGTCGGAGGAGAGGTTGACGCTGGTCTTGGCCCCGCCGAAGTTGTGCACCACCAGCACCCTCTGCCCGCCGTAGCTTCTGTACCAGGCCGACACCGCAGGGGTTGAGGATACTTCGGCGCAGAAGTCGAAGCTGCCCTTGGCAAGGGAAGCGTAGCGGTCGCGGAGTTCGCCGAACCGACGGTAGACCGCAAGCACCGATTCGCTGTCCTGGCTCTGGGCCTCCACCGAGATGTCGGCGCTCAGCATATTGTAGTCGATCTTGCCGCCGAGCTTCGCTGACGCGAGCCCGCTCACATCGGCGGTCCACATCATAGGGGTGCGGACATATTCGTCGCCTCCCGACTTGGAGCCCCAGTAGCCGAGCTCCTCGCCCTGATAGATGTAAGGCTGCCCTCCGGCGGTAAGCAGCACCGCTGCGGCCAGCTTCATCTTCTCCCGGTCGCGTCCGAGGTCGTTGCCGGCCCTGTCTTCGTCGTGGTTGGAGAGCTTGGTGGCCTCGATGTAGTCGGAGCGGTACTTGGAGTATTCTCCGGTGAAGCCCTGTATCGTGCCCACGAAGTCACCGCCCGTGCCGGAGTTGATGGCATCCTTGAGTGTCCACCAGAAGCTGAATTCGAAGAATGCCGGGATCCCCTTGTAGTAAGGCGCGACCTCGGCGGCGGAGCTGAAGTGCTCGCCCACCATGTAGATGTCCCCGCTGCCGCCCGCAGCCTTGTAGGATGTGTTGCAGCGGTCGTAGAATTTCTTGAGGAACGTCGGGTTCTCGTCCGAGGAGGCATTGTGGTAGATATGCTTTACGGCATCGAGCCGGAATCCGTCCACCCCGAGCCCTATCCACTTGTCGGCGCTCTCGCAGACGGCCTTGAACGCCTCTGAAGTCTCGCACTCGGAGGCGGGCCCGTAGTTGAGATCGGCAAACCAGGCCGTCCAGAAGTGGGAGTGGTACATAGTGGTGGCCATATCGGGCAGGAGTATGTCCTGGCTGTCGCTGTTGGAGAGCTTCAGCGGATCGCCCCAGGAGAGCCGGTTCTTGCCGGTCGGCGCTCCGTATTTGTGGCTGTCCCACTGGCTCTGGCTGGTCCTTACGAGCACTCCCCAGGAGGTCTGGAGCTCGAGCGACAGGGTGCACAGACCCGAGCCTGCGGAGCGGAACTCCTGCATCAGGTTGTCGCCGTAGTAGAGCCAGATGCCTGCCGGGGCGCCGCTGTTGCCCACATCGTCGGTCTTCTCCACCGTGAGGGTGGAAGGTTTGCCGGACGAGTCGAGCGCGAGCGTAAACTTGAGCTTCTGCGCTCCGTCGCCGCCGCTCACCGCCGGAAACCACTGCCCGGAGTCGTATCCGCCCGCGCCTTCGGTGGAGATCATCGCAATCTTGCCGGCCCTGATGTCGGAGCGCGGGTCGTCGGAGAATATATAATAGTCGCGGTACTTGCTGTCCGCGTCCGTTTTCGCGTCGAGAAACCAAGGATGGTCCTTGGAAGTATGGTTCAGCACATAGTCAAGATATATCTTGATGCCCTTCCGGTGTGCCGCGCCGACGAGGGACTTGAAATCCTCCTCCGTGCCGTAGTCCGGATTGACGCTCGAGTAGTCGAGCACATCGTAGCCGTGGTAGGAGGAAGCCTTGTGGATAGGGGAGAGCCAGAGGGCCTGCACCCCCATCTGTTTGAGATAGTCGAGCTTGGATTCTATTCCCTTGAAGTCCCCGCAGCCGTCGCCGTCGCTGTCGGCGAACGAATACACGAGCAGCTGGTAGGTGATGCCGCTCTCGCCTGTCCTCTCCGGAATCTCAGGAGTAGGGGAGGGGCCCGGGTCGGGAGTTGTGGAGTGCTTGTTGCAGCCCGCAAGCAGCGCAAGCGCGATGACGATGCAGAAGGAACGGAATCTTTTCATAAATGATAAAAAAAACAGATGCGCCCGGCCCTGCGGCGCGGGCGCATCCGAATAAAGCATAGAGTCAGTTACTTGATTTCACCGGTCCCGGCGTTGAAGTTGAGGGTGACGGTCTGACCTGCCTTGCAGGCAACTCTTTCCTGATCGCCGCCCGTGCCTCTATAGACAATCTTGCCGTCGAGGATGATGAATTCGCGGGTCCACCAGTCGGTGGTGGCGATGTCGGAAGCCACATACATACGGAGCTCTCCGTCGGCTGCGAGAGTGGCGCTTGCGGTCTCCCCGCCAGCGGTGAAGAGAGCGGTCTCGATGCCCTCGTTCCATCCTCCGAAGCAGTCGCCGATGCCGTAGATGCGGGCAGGCTCAACGTGGAGTTTCTCATTCTTGAGATCGATGTGGATGAGGTAGAGGCCGTCCTTGTCGACAACGCAGTTTGTGCCCTCGACGCTGAATCCGTCGTTGGTCGTGAGGCTGCAGAAGTCGCCGACCCACTCCTTCTTTGAGCAGAACTTGAACGGTGAAGCCGCCTTGATGTAGCGTACCGTCCAGAACTGGCCGTCGGCCTTGTTGTCCGGGTTATAGACCGGGACAAGGTCCACTATGCCGTCGCTCGACCAGTCCCAGCTTCCGAAGTCCTGGCCTATCATATACATAGTCTCAGGGAAGGCTACCGCAACGATAGTGACAGCCTTGGTGGCGGCGTTGAAGATGACTTTATAGTCGCCAGCCTCCGGGACGTTGATGTTGCCGCCCGGCTGCTCGGCCGTGAATTCCTCTCCGATGGCAGGAGTGAAGTCCGCCGGCGCTCCGTAGCAGTTCTCGTCGGCCCAGGAGTAGTCGTAGCGGATCTTGAAGCCGCCAGTGATGTTCACCACAGGGCTGGTCCATACGTCGCCATTCTGAGTCATAATCACGTCCTTGCTCCAGCTGTCGCCGTTGATCTCTCCGATGAGAGAGTAAGCGGCCTTGTGCTCCTCGACGAGGATGGTGCTGTTGGCGTAGTCGAAAGTGACGTCGTACACGCCTTCGGCTCCCACCTGGATGTTCTTGTCGCCTGTAGCGAACGCCACGCCAAGCTCAGGCTTGTAGACGTCGTAAGGGTTGGACGGGTCGATGGTGCTCGTCGAATTGGCCTCAGGGCCGCCTGCCGTTACTGTCCAGTCGTGGTCTGCGCGGAGTTTGAACTCGTCGCTTGCGGTCAGCCCCACGCTGCGGGCCACCCAGATATCTCCCTCGATGTTGGACATATCGATGTCGGTGGCCGTGGCCCAAGAGTCTCCGTTGATGGTTCCGATGAGGGACCATACGGCAGGCTTATCCGGTTCAGGCTCGTTGCCGCCCGCAGCAGGCTCATCCTTGCCGTACATATTGGCGTTGAGATCCACCGTGCCCTTGTTGAGGTCGAGATATACGCGGTACTTGCCGGTGGAGACTTTTATGTTGTCTCCGCCGACCTTGGCATCAACACCCCAGTTCAAGACCCAGTCTTCATCGGCGCGGAACTTGATCTCCTGGTCGCCGTCGATCTCGACGTCAGCCCAGAAGCGGACATAGTCTGCATTGTAGTTCATCTCCACATCAGGAGCGGTCCAGTTGTTGATGGTGCCGACGATGCCGATCTTGTCTGCCCCCCATTCCTTGGTGAGAAGCAGGGTGGTCTTGTCCAGCGAGAATTTGTAGAAGCGCTTGTTGTAGCAGATGAGGTTCTGCGAGCCGTTGCCGTTTATGAGCTGTACGCTGCCGGCTTCAGAGTCCTCGGCCTGAGCCTCAGATCCCCAGTTTCCTGTGGAGTTGTCCCAGGATGCGGCACCGGTGAACTTGATGCCGTTGGCTGCCTTGTCGGCGAAATCCACAACTCCCGAGAATGTCTTGCCGTCCTTGCTGTAATTGTAGAGGAACTGGCTCTTGTCGTGGCTCCAGCTGCAGTAGTCGCCCTGCACCCAGACATGCTCGTAGATATCCTTGTCGAGGATGGTCTGGTCGTAAGGGACGAAAGATGCGGCGACGATGTTGGAGACCTTCAGCGAAGACTCCACTGCGCTGCCCTTGTCGGTGGTGATCCAGGCGCTGACCCTGAAGTAGACGGTGAATTCCACTTCCGGCTCTCCGCCGAAGTTGAGCACGAGAGAGTTGAGATCGGACTGCTTGACGGAGACGCTTGCCTTGCCGGCCTCATTGTCGGCGGTGATGGTGGCGGCAAGCTTCGTCGGCTCGGCGAACGCCTCGGCAGAGGAAGCGAAGAGAGAGTAGGTCTTGCCGGCCTGCACGTCGAACGTAGGAAGTTTGAACTCGAAGGTCAGAGGCTCGCCTTCGGCGGAGAGGGTAGCGCCCGTGATGGTCCCGATTTCAGGAGCGGTCGAATTGCTCGGATCGAACACGACGCGCATATCCTCCTTGGCGCAGGATGCGGTCAGCAACCCCGCCAGAACTATAAGGCTTGAGTATATAAATCGTTTCATAATCTATTAATAACCAGGGTTCTGCTTAAGATTTCCATTGGAGTTGAGGTCGCTGGAGATGATAGGGTAGAGATTGAAGTGATCGTCCACCGCCTTGCCTTCCTGCACGCCACCCTTGAACTCCCAGAGGTAATCTCCGGAGGTGAAGAGGCCGAACCTGATGAGGTCCTGACGGCGCACGCACTCGTAGTAGAGCTCGCGTCCGCGCTCGTCGATGATGTTGTCGAGGCTGAGAGCAAGCGAACCCAGACCCGCACGGCTGCGGATGGCGTTGAGGTAGGTCTCTCCCTTGGTCTTGTCGGCCGCTCCGCGGGCCGCGCACTCGGCATACATGAGATATGCGTCAGCGCTGCGGAACACAGGGAAGTCGGTGTCCACGAAACCGTCGGTCTGCGCCTTGCTGCCGTCGTGGTTGACGTTGCTGAACTTCATGCTCTTCCAGCCGTTGGACCAGCTGTCGGACTCGCGTCGGATGGCGTCGATATACTGCTCGAACTCCTCACCCTTGTAGAATGTGGCGCGGACATCGCCATTCTCGAACTTGCTGGTGAACGCTCCGGTCAGAGAGAGTCCGCCCCAGCCGGAGGAGATGCCCATACCGGAAGCGTCCATATTTCCTCCCGTGGAGGCGAAGATGATGTAGTTGGTCGCACCGTATGACTGGGTCAGAAGCCCGTCCTGCTCCACGGCGAAGATGATCTCGTCGCCATTGTAGGTGGTGTTGGCAGTGCGGAGGTGGTTGTCGGCGCAGAAGAGATCCTGCCAACCGCCTTTATAAAGAGGATATTTGGCGATGATCTGCTCGCAGACTTCGGCAGCCTTGTCGTACATCGCGGTCCCTTTCCATACTTCGGCGTTGAGGTAGAGTTTGGCGAGGATCATCATCACCATACCCTTGTCGCAGCGTCCGTACACATTCTTGCCGGCTTCCGCGAGGTCGCTTCCGTCGATGAGGGCCTTGCACTCGCCGACCATCCAGTCGAAGAGGTCCCCGCGGGAGATCTGCTCAGGTCCGGTGGAGCCTACGCTTTGCTCCTCGGTCGCGAAAGGCACGTTGCCGAAGAGGTCGATGGCGTGGTAGTAGCTCAGGAGCCTCAGCGCACGGGCCTCGGCGATGTAGGCGGCCTTGAGGGTGTAGCCCTCGATCTCGCTCGCGTTGGAGCGGCGGATGAACTCGTTGCAGAGGCTGATCTGGTAGTAGATGCGGTAGTACATCGCGGCCACGAACTCGTTGGATGAAGTCCAGTTGAGGTGGTGGATGTCGTAGAGGTTGCCGTCGTTCCAGCAGCATACCGCCTCGTCGGTGCAGAGCTCCTCAAGGTGGAAGAGGGCACGGATATACTGGCCGTAGCCGCCGTCCACACCCTCGATGTCAGGGTCGCCGTTCGGGCCGCTGGACGCGGAGCAGGAGAGTCCCTGGTAGCACTTGGCGAGCAGCTGCGTGTAGGCGTCCTGGCTGTCGAGCACATCCTCCGGCAGAGTGGTGTTAGGGTCTATCGGGGTGACGTCGAGATCCTTTACGCAGGAGGAAGCGGCACCCAGAAGCAGCGCTGTCGCAAGAGCGAAAGCCATATATTTGATCTTTTTCATATCTGTATGCACTGTTTAGAAGTTGAACTTGACTCCAAGGATGTAGGTACGAGGTCTCGGGTACATATTGTTGTCGATGCCGGAGAAGATTTCCGGATCGATTCCGCCGTACCGGGTGATGCAGGCGACATTCTGCACCGTAGCGAACACGTTCAGCGACATAGGGAGGCTCGCCCCGAAGCTGAATGCCTTGCTGAGGGTGATGTTGTCGATCTTCAGGAAGGACGCGTCCTCGATATAGAGGTCGGAGAAATACTGTGCGAAGGTCCTGAAGTTGTGCTTCTCCGCAGTGGAGTAGCGGTTGTTGACGAAGTTGTTGGCCCAGAGGTCGGTGAGGAGGTCTCCGTTGGAGGCGATGTTGTTGTACATATAGTTGCCCATGTTGGAGTGTGCGCTCAGGGCGAGAGTCCAGTCCTTATAGGCGAGACGGGTGTTGAAGCCGAAGGTCCAGTCCGGAGTAGCCTTGTGGAAGCAGTACTTGTCGTGGTCGTCGATCTTGCCGTCGTTGTTGCGGTCCACATACAGGCCCTCGATAGGGTTGCCGTCGGTGTCGTAAACCTGCTGATATACGAAGAACGAGTACGGAGCCTGTCCGGTCTGGTGCACCTGGATGGTGTTGCCGGTGCCGCCGGAGATGCCTCCGGTGGTGATGCCGTAGTAGTCTTCACGCTCGTCGTCGGTGGTCAGACGGGTGATGACGGTCTTGTTGTAGGACGCGTTGAATCCTATGGTCCAGTTCCAGTCGCGGGTCTGTACCGGGACGGCGTTGATCTCGAACTCCACTCCCTTGTTGGTGAGGTCGCCGATATTGGCGTTGAGGTAGTTGGAGAGGTTGGCTCCGGCAGCCACCGGGGTGCGGTTGAGGAGGTCCTTGGTGTCGCGCCTGTAGATGTCGACGCTGCCCGTGATCCTGTCGCCGAGGAAGCCGTAGTCGATGCCGGCGTTGTAGGTCGTGGTGGTCTCCCACTTCAGGTCGGCGTTGTAGCCGTTAGGAGTGATAGGGACGATCATCTTATCGCCGAAGTGATACATCGACTGGTTGGTGTTGGTGAAGTAGGTGGAGAGCGTCGGATAGTCGCCGGACTGGAGGTCCTGCTGTCCGGTCTGTCCCCAGCTGAGCCTGAGCTTGAGGGCGGAGAGGGCGTCGCTGTTGCGGACGAAGTCCTCCTTGCCGAAGTTGTAGCTCACGGCCACTGACGGGAAGAGACCCCACTTGTTGTTGGCGAAGCGGGACGTGCCGTCGTTACGCAGGGTGGCGGTGAGCAGCAGTCTCTCGTTCCAGCTGTAGTTGGCCCTTCCGAAGAAGGACACGAGGTAGTACTCGGTCTTGAAGGTGTAAGGCGCGCTCAGGTAGTAGTCCGCCGCAGTCGGAAGCGTGCCGTCGGCCTTGTACTTCTCGCTGTAGGTGCTGTTGTAGAAGTGCTGCCAGGAGTAACCTGCCATCACGTTGAAGCTGTGCTGCCCAAGAGTCTTGTCGTACTGCGCGTAGAACTCGAGGGTCTGGTCGTTCTTGGTCTGGTTGTAGAGGTTGTGGTAGCCGGACCCCGACTCCTGGGTGTTATGGAACGACATTTCGGTGCCCGGGGCCACATCCACGGTACCGTCGGACTTGGAGTAGTCGAGACCGAGGTTGAGGTTGAGGCTCAGGTCCTCGAAGCCGTGCACCTTGTAGGCGGCCTGGATGTTGCCGATGAAGCGCTTGGCGTTGGACTTGTCGATCTTGTCGTTGAGCAGGGCCACAGGGTTGAGCTGCGCCATCGTGTTGCAGTTGTCGATGGTGTAGGTGCCCTTGCCGTAGTTCCACCAGTAGTAGCCGTTGAGACCCTTCTCGTCATAGACGCTCTGGGTAGGGTCCATCCGGACCGCGCCGCCGATGGCGTCCTGGTTGGCGAAGCGGGTGTCCATATTCATCAGCTTGCCGTTGAGATTGAGGTTGAGATGCTCCTCGAAGAAGCTCGGGCTGAGGTTGAGCGCCACTGTCTCCCTCCTCAGGCTGGAGGTCTTGAGCGTACCCTTCTGGTCGTGGTAGCCCACAGACACACGGTACGGCATATAGAAGACGCCGCCCTTGCCCACCTTGCCGGACACGGCCACATTGCCGTCGATGGAGTTGCCCAGCTGGTAGATTTCCTTCTGCCAGTCGGTGTTCTCCTTGCCGAGAGCCGCGTATGCCGCGCCGTCCTTGCCGAGATAGGACTCCATAAGGGAGCGCATCTCGTCGCCGGTCAGCACGTCGACATACTTGGCGTTCTGGCTCACGGATGCGGTGAAGTCGGCGCTCACGTGCACGCCCTGACTGCCCTTGGAGCCTTTCTTGGTGGTGATCATAATCACGCCGTTGGAGGCCCTGGAGCCGTAGATTGCGGTCGCTGACGCGTCCTTGAGGACGGTGAAGCTCTCGATGTCGTTAGGGTTGATGGAGCTGAGCGCGTCGGACACGCCGCTGATGCCGGTCTCCGACAGCGGAAGCCCGTCCACTACCACGAGAGGGTTGTTGTTGGCCTTGAGTGAAGAGCCGCCGCGGATACGGATGGTGCTGCTTGAGCCCGGAGCTCCGTCGCCGGAGGTGACTACCACGCCGGCAGACTTACCCTGGAGCAGGTCGGACGGAGAGGTGATCACGCCCTTGTTGAGCTGGTCGGCCTTGACCGCCGATACGGAACCCGTCATATCGCTCTTCCTGACGGTGCCGTAGCCGATGACCACCACCTCGTCGAGGAACTCGCTGTCCTCCTTGAGGATGATTCTGGCCGGCATCTGCGACGCCTTGAAAGTGACGGTGGTGTAGCCGATGCAGCTGACTTCCACGGTCGCGTCGGCTGAAGATACCTTGAGGATGAAACTGCCGTCCAGATCGGTGGTCGTGCCGGTCGAGGTGCCCGCTTCCATAACGGTCGCACCGATGACAGGTCCGGCCTGGTCGGCAATCACGCCCTTAACCTCGTATCCGCTCTGGGCGGACACGCTTGCGGACACCGCAGCTGTGAGCGCGATCCCCGCGAGGAGAGTAAGGATTCTTTTCATTTGTGATTTTGATGGTTAGTTATTGTTGTGTTTATGTTCTTTGACGAGAGAGACCGCGACCGCGCCGCAGATGAGAAGCACCCCGGAGACCGCCAGCATATTGGCCTGCACCCCGCCCACGAGCCTGAGTACCACCCCTCCGAGAGAGGCGGCCACTATCTGCGGGAGGCAGATGGTGCAGTTGAAGAGTCCGAGATAGCTGCCGAGATGCCCGCCGGACAGGGAGTTGGTGAGCAGGGTGAACGGCAGTGCCAGCATCGCCGCCCACGCAGTCCCGATCAGGAAGTACGAGGCGAGCAGCAGATACTGGTTGTGGACGAACGCAATCGAGATGAACCCGACCGCGCCTATGAGGAGGCTCAGCACGTAGGCGCGCTTGAGCGAGGAGAATTTCGGGAGTATGACGGCCCAGAGGATGGAGCCCACCGCCTGCACGGCGAACGCCACTCCCACCCAGTTGCCGGCGGCCTGATAGCCTTCCGATGCGGGGTCGGTCGTGCCCCAGCAGTTGGCCGCCGCCGAGCCGGTGGAGTAGGTCCACATATACATCATCGAGGCCCAGCAGAAGAACTGCACGAGCCCGACGGTCCAGAATGTCTTCGGCGCGTGGAGGAGCAGCTTGAGGAGTCCCGGGCTGTCGGCCTCGTCACGGCTCTGCTGCTCGGGGTCGATGCCGTGGAATTCGGCATATTCCTTCGGGGGCATCTCCTTGACTTTCGCGAAGGTGAAGAGCACGCAGGCGATGAGTATCACCGCTCCGCAGTAGAAGCTCCATATCACCGAAGGCGGCACCTGCCCTTTCGGGGCGGTGTTGGCCAGACCGATCCAGGTAAAGAAGATGGGGAAGAGGAAACCCACGAGGCTGCCGGCGTTGCAGAGCAGCGACTGGATGGAGTATGCCTGGGCTTTCTGCTCCTCGCCGACCATATCTCCGACCATCATCTTGAACGGCTGCATCGCCACGTTGATGGAGGTGTCGAGGAATATGAGCGAGAAGAGCCCGAACCACATCGCCCCGTTGAGCCCGAGGAAGAGACTGGCGCTGAAGTCGAAGCTGCCCGCGTTCGGGAGCATCATCATCACCGCCACGGCGACTATCGAGCCGGCGAGCAGGTACGGTTTGCGTCTGCCCATACGGCACCAGGTGCGGTCAGACCACTTGCCTATCAGGGGTTGGACGAGCATTCCCATAAGCGGAGGAAGTATCCAGAAGAAGCTGAGCTGATGCGGGTCCGCACCGAGCGTCGCGAATATGCGGCTGATGTTGGCGCTCTGCAGGGCATAGGCTATCTGCACTCCGAAGAAGCCGAAGCTGAGGTTCCACATCTGCCAGAAGCTGAGTCTGCGTTGTTGCATCGTATTAGTTAGTGTTATCGCCGGCAAATAAAACCAAAAAACATATTATATGAAATGCCGCGCCGACGAATTGATAAAAATTCGGGATGAACGGTCCGTTTTTTAAGAAATGTGGCTATCTTCACGAAAGATTTTATGAATATTTCAAAAGACAACTGGATCATCCACCTCTTTGCCGTGCTGCACGCGCTGGTGTCGTTTGTCTGCTACTCCACCGGGATGGCGGACGGGCTGATGCTGACCCTGCTCACGATGTTTCTCGTGGTGCTGCTCTGCCTGCGGCGGAGGATGAGCGTGCTCTTTATGGGCGTTGCGGTGATCCTGGTCAACATAGTCGGTTTCGGTATCGGGGTGGGGCTGGCCTCGCTGCTGCGGCTTCTGCCGCTCCCCGCCCCCGCAGTGCATCCGCTCTCCACCTTCGTCTGCACCGAAGTGCTCGGCTGGACGACGGAGTGGACCTGCCTGAAGTATCTCGCAAGGCATCCGGAGGGCGGCGCGTCCCCGGACTCGAAGAACCTGCGGTGGCTGTTGCTCGCGTTCATACTCATCATCATAGTGCGGCTGGTGCTGATCTACTCCGTCTCCGGGGTCCAGGAGTCGCGGAGCTTCTTCTTCGAGATAGTGCTGGACTACATCTTCAGCTGCGTCATCATCGTCTGGGTGGCGGAATATGCCATCCGCTCCCGCGAGCAGGCGGAGAAAGAGGCCGAGAAAGCCAACCTCGCCCTCTTCCGCTATATGAAGCTCAAGCAGCAGGTCAACCCCCACTTCCTCTTCAACTCGCTCAACGTGCTGGACTGCCTGATACAGGAGCAGTCGGCCCCGGAGGCGAGCCGCTACACCCACAAGCTCGCCGAAATCTACCGCTATATGCTCCGCCACGAAGACGAGACCACCGTCCGCCTGCGCGACGAGATGGAGTTTGTCGAGGACTATGTGGAGCTGCTCAAGGTGCGCTTCGGCGAGGGGCTGCGGGTCGTGGTCAACATCCCGGACGAGGATCTGTCGCGCAGCGTCGTGCCGTGCAGCGTGCAGCTGCTCATAGAGAATGCAACCAAGCACAATGCCGTCAGCGCCGCCGATCCGCTGACCGTCGACATACGCACCACCCGCAACAGCGTGGTAGTGACCAACAATCTCCGTCCCAAGCTCACTGCCGTGAACTCCACCGGTCTGGGGCTCAAGTATCTCCGCCGGCAATATAGGGACATCGCCGACAAGGCGGTGATGGTCAAGGCGGGGGAGGACAGTTATACCGTTTTATTACCATTGCTATGACAGCGCTTATCGTAGAAGACGAGACTATGGCGAGAGAGCGGCTCGCCCGCAATATTTCCGACGCTTTCCCCTATATCGAAGTGGTCGGGACGACGGACTCCGTGCGCTCCACGGTGGACTGGCTCGGGAGTCATCCCGCGCCGGATGTCATCTTTATGGATGTGGAGCTCGCCGACGGCGAGTGCTTCGAGATCTTCCGCCTCGCCGAGGTCTCCTCTCAAGTCATAATGACCACCGCCTACGACTCCTACGCCATCAAGGCCTTCGAGACGGGGAGCATCGACTATCTGCTCAAGCCCTACGATATGTCCTCCCTCCGGAGGGCCGTGGGCCGCTGTCGCGAGCGGCTCAGCCTCAAGCAGGGGACGGATGTGCAGAAGCTGCTCGCGGCCTTGGGCTCGGCGGTCTCGTCGGGCGCGCTCGCTTCGCCCGGTGCTTCCGGGACTCTTGCCGGGCAGTCGGGCCCGTCCGGGGAGGGCGGTTCTCCCGGGCCTGCGGGCAGGAGAGCTTACAGGGAGCGGATGGTGGTCCGGATCGGGGAGCAGATCATCCCGTTGGAGCTCTCTGACGCGGCCTGCTTCTACTCGGAGGGCAAGTCCAACTACATTATGACTTTCGGCGGGCAGAAATATGTGATTGACTCCACGATGGACTCTCTCGACGGGGAGCTTGACCCGTCCCGCTTCTTCAGGGTGTCGAGAGGCTGCATAGTCGCCCGCAAGGCGGTGAGGAGCGTGACGCGGCATCTGGGCTCGCGTCTGCGGCTCTCGCTGGAGCCCTCCCCGCCGGTGGAGATGACGGTCTCCCGGGCGCGGGTGGACGATTTCCTCGCCTGGCTGGAATAGTCTTACCGTCTTTTGCGTTTGCGCGTCCCCTCTCTGGCGGCGTGTCGTTATTTTGAGTATTTTTGCGGGCTGGTTTAATACGACGATGATTACAGACTCACAGGCAAGGCAGGACATTCGCGAACTGCTCGAATATATAGGCGAGGACCCGGACCGTGTAGGCCTGCAGGGCACTCCGGACAGGATGCTCCGGATGTTTACGGAAATATTCCGGGGCTACGACCCGGACCGCGCTCCCCTTATCACCACCTTCCCCAACGGGCAGGACGGCATCATCTACGACGATATGGTCGTGGACCACGGCACTTTCTACTCCGTCTGCGAGCACCACTGCCGCAGCTTTTTCGGCGAATACTGGTTTGCATATCTCCCCAACCCCAAGGGGCGCATCCTCGGCCTGTCCAAGATAGGCCGCGTGGTGGACTACTGTGCTGCGCGCCTCCAGGTGCAGGAGCGGCTGGTGCACGATGTCGTGGATATGCTCACCGAGGCCCTCGGTCCCGACAATCCGCCCCGCGGGATGGCTCTGATGATGCGCGGGCGGCATCTCTGCAAGGAGGGACGGGGCTCGCGCAAGTCCGGCGAGATGACCACCACCTGCCTCACCGGCGCTTTCCGCACCAGCTCCCGCGTCCGCGGCGAGTTCCTGACCTATGTCAAATAGCGCGGGGAGGCGGTTCTGTATTTCCCTATGTTTCAGAGGACCACGGATGTTGCGATCATCGGGGCGGGAGCGGCAGGCTGCTTCTGCTCCATAGAGCTTCGCAGGCGGCATCCGGAGCTGGAGGTGCGCGTGCTGGAGGCCGGGAGCAGACCGATGGTCAAGCTGGCGCGCACCGGCGGCGGGCGCTGCAACCTCACCAACTCGTTCGAGTCGGTGGGGGGACTCTCCGAGGTCTATCCGCGAGGAGAGCGGCTGATGAAGCGGGCCCTCAAGGAATTCAGCCAGAACGACACTGTTAAATGGTTTGAGAGAGAGGGGGTCAGACTGGTGGTGCAGAAGGACGGCTGCGTCTTCCCGGCGAGCCAGGATGCGATGCAGATAGTCCGTACGCTTGAGCGTGCGATGCGTGAGGAGGGAGTGATTATCGAGTATAATAAAAGAGTTTCCGCTATCCGTCCGGCAGACTCCGAAATCCGGCCCGGAGGGGGCTTCAGGCTCAGTTTCGCTGACGGCGGCGAGATGCTCGCAAACAAAGTTGTTTTCGCTATCGGAGGCTGCTCTGAGGCCGTTCTGGGCAGGATTCTCCCCGAAGGGACAGAACTTGCGAAGACCGCCCCGTCACTCTATACTTTCAAGATAGACGACTCCGGACTGCGCTCCCTGACGGGCGCCGTAGTCTCCAGTGTTGCGCTCTCGCTTGCGGGGACCTCGTTCCGCTCCGAGGGGCCGCTGCTGATCACCGATTGGGGCTTTAGCGGCCCGGCCACTCTCCGCCTGTCCTCCTACGCCGCGCGATACCTTGCAGAGCGGGACTGCCGCGCCTCCCTGCTTGTCAACTGGCTCGGCGGGTCCGAGTCCGAGATTCGCCAAAGACTGGAGGGCATCGCCGCCGCATCGCCGAAGAAGCTGCTCGCCTCCGCCCGACCCGCCGAGCTCTCCGAGCGACTCTGGCGCTTTCTGCTGGGGCGCTGCGGCTTCCGTGAAGACCTGCGCTGGGCGGAACTCGGTTCGCGGGGGCTCAACCGCCTCGTAGGGAGGCTGCTCGCCGACGGATACGAAATCCTCGGACGGGCCAGGTTCAAGGAGGAGTTCGTGACCTGCGGGGGCGTCGCTCTCGGAGGCATCGATCTCGCCACCCAGCAGAGCCGCCTCCACCCCGGCCTGTACTTCGCAGGAGAGGTTCTCGATGTGGATGCCGTCACCGGCGGATACAATCTCCAGGCCGCCTGGTCCACCGGCTGGAGAGTGGCAAATAAAATATAATTCGTATATTTGCGGCGTTGTACTGTATTAAATAATCTATTCCTGATGAAGAAAATCCTGAATGAGATTTGTGCGAAATACACAGTCCCTCAAGAGGTTAAGGCTAAAGGAATCTATCCTTACTACCGGCCCATATCCTCCGGTCAAGACCCGGTCGTCTCGATGGCGGACGGCACCAAAGTGCTTATGTTCGGGTCCAATTCTTATCTTGGTCTCTCGGACGACCCGCGCCTGAAAGAGGCGGCGATAGAGGCTATCCGCAAATATGGCACGAGCTGCTCCGGCAGCCGATTCCTCAACGGCACCCTCGACATCCACGAAGAGCTCGAAGCGAAGCTCGCAAAGTTCGTAGGCAAGGAAGAAGCCGTGACCTACAGCACCGGTTTCCAGGTCAACCTCGGAGTTGTCAGCTGTCTTGGAATGAGGGGCGGATACATCTTCCTCGACGCCCTTGACCACGCCTGCATCATCGACGGCAGCCGCCTCGGATTCGCCGAGGTGCGCAAGTTCCCTCACAACGATATGGGGGTTCTTGAGAAGAAGCTCTTCCTCACTCCGCGCAACGCTCCGAAGCTGATAGTGGTGGACGGCGTCTATTCGATGGAGGGAGACATCGCCCCGCTGCCCGATATTGTCAGACTCTGCAAGAAATACAACGCCTCCGTGATGGTGGACGACGCCCACTCGCTCGGAGTGTTCGGCGAGAACGGCTCCGGCACTGCCAGCCACTTCGGCCTCACCGCCGACACCGACCTCATTATGGGCACGTTCTCCAAGAGCTTCGGCTCGCTGGGCGGGTTCATCGCCGGCGACAAGGAGGTGCTCAACTACCTCAAGCACAACTCCCGCTCGCTCATATTCAGCGCCTCGATGACTCCTGCGGCGGTTGCAGCCGCCTCCGCTGCGCTCGACATAATGATCAACGAGCCGGAGCGCCGCGAACACCTCTGGGATGTCACGAGGCACGCCCATAACGCATTCAAGGACAATGGTTTCGATATCGGGCACACCCAGTCCCCGATCATCCCGCTCTTCGTGCGCGACACCATCAAGGCGATGACCATCGTGCGCCTTGCCTACGACGAGGGAGTGTTCATCACCCCGGTAATCGCTCCTGCGGTGCCGGAGAAGGACGTGCTCATCCGCTTCGCGCTGATGGCGACCCACTCCATCGCCCAGGTCGACGAGGCGGTCGAGAAACTTACCAAGATATTCAAGCAGACGGGAGTCATAGCATAAAGGAGTCCTATGGTCATACTCATCACAGGCATCAGTTCCGGATTCGGCAAGGCGATGGCCGAGCGTCTCAACGCCGACGGACATAAGGTATACGGCACGCACCGCCGCGACATAGAGCGGATCCCCGGGGTGACCTATATCAAGGCGGATGCCGGTGACGACAAGCAGGTGGAAGCCGCGGTGAAGCAGGTCACGGACTCCGAAGGACGCATAGACGTATTCATCAACAACGCCGGGATGGGCATAGGCGGCCCGCTGGAGTTCTGCTCGCTCGAAGACGCCCGCAAGCAGATGGATGTCAACTGGATGGGTATGGTCCGCTTCCTGCACTTCGTGCTTCCGGTGATGCGTACTCAGGGCGGAGGCAAGATCATCTGCATCAGCTCCATAGGAGGCCTTATGGGACTGCCGTTCCAGGGGCTCTATTCCGCCTCTAAGTTCGCCATCGAGGGCTACTGCGAGGCTCTGCGGCTGGAGACGGGAGCCTTCGGCATCAAGGTCGTGGTGATTGAGCCGGGCGACTTCTCGACAGGGTTCACCGCTATGCGCAAGAGCGTCTCCGACCCGGAGGTATATAAGGTCTATAAGTCTTATGCAGAGTCGCTTGCGAGCATAGAGAAAGACGAGACCACGGGCCTCAAGCCTGAGGTGCTCGCCGCCAAGGTCTCCAAGATTGTGCTCAAGAAGAACCCGCGCTACAACTACGTCATCTCCACCCTGGAGCAGCGTCTCTCCGTGACCCTCAAGAAACTGCTCCCCCCGAGTCTCTTCGCAAAGATCCTCTCAAGCTACTACAAGCTGTAAGTTTATGTGCCGCCGCACCGCCCTACACTTCGGGTGATGCTCCGCTCGCGAACCAGCTCGCCTCGCTGCCTTCGCACTCGATCACGTCCACCCGTACGCAACGGGGGATCTGCCCGCCGATCCAGCGGGCGAGGTTTTCCGTGGATGGGTTGCAGGGCAGCACCTCGTTGAGGTCGCGGTGGTCCAGCGCGTCGCGAAGCAGACGCTCTATTTCCAGAAAATCCACCACCATCCCGTCTGCGTCCAGCGTCTCGCTCTCGCACCAGACGGTGACCTTCCAGTTGTGTCCGTGCAGCGGCTCCCAGACCCCGGGTCCGGAGAAATACAGACGGTGGCTCGCGGAGAGTTCAAGGGTTTTCTTCACCCGGTACATCAGAAGCTGTGTTTATGATTAAATATCAGGGTTTTCCGGGCAGTCTGATCCTTTCTCTTCCGTGGTATAGACCGCCCTGTTGCCGGAGGTCTCCTGCACGCTCACCCGGTAGCAGTTCGGGATCTGTCCGCATATCCAGCGGGCGAGGTTTTCGGAGGTCGGGTTGCAGGGCAGCACCTCGTTGAGGTCGCGGTGGTCCAGCGCGTCGCACACTCTCTCCTTGATGAGCCTGAAATCCACCACCATCCCGTTGCTGTCGAGGGTCTCCGACTTGCAGCAGACCTCGATCAGGTAGTTGTGACCGTGCAGCCGCGAGCACTTGCTCGGGTAGCCGAGCTCCAGGCGGTGGCTCGCGGCGATCTCGAATGTCTTTGAAACGTAATACATAGCCAAGGTTCAAAGATACGGAATAATTCTTATCTTTGTTTCTTTGGAATATACTACAAACACTCGATATGTACAGAAGCAACACTTGCGGGGAGCTCAGGCTCTCCGACCAAGGCAAGAAAGTCACCCTGGCGGGCTGGGTGCAGAAAACCCGCAGACTGGGAGGAATGACGTTCATCGACCTGCGTGACCGCTACGGCATCACGCAGCTCGTGGTGGAGGCGGATGCCGACCCGAAGCTTGTCGCCGCGGCAGAGAGCCTCGGAAGAGAATATGTGATACAGGCCGTGGGAGAGGTGGTGGAGCGCGCCAGCAAGAACCCCAAGATGCCTACCGGCGAGATTGAGATCCGCCTGGAGTCCGTCACCGTCCTCAACGAGTCCGCCACCCCGCCGTTCACCATCGAGGAGCAGAGCGACGGCGGCGAGGACCTCAGGGCCAAGTACCGCTACCTCGACCTGCGCCGTCCTCCTCTCCAGAGGGCTCTGGCGCTGCGCCACACTCTCGCCCACGAAGTCCGCAACTACCTTGATGAGCAGGGATTTATGGAGATAGAGACTCCGTACCTCATAAAGTCCACCCCGGAGGGGGCCCGCGACTTCGTCGTGCCTTCGCGCATGAATCCGGGCACCTTCTACGCCCTGCCGCAGTCGCCGCAGACTTTCAAGCAGCTGCTGATGGTGGCGGGCTACGACCGCTACTTCCAGATTGTGCGCTGCTTCCGCGACGAAGACCTCCGCGCCGACCGCCAGCCGGAGTTCACCCAGATCGACTGCGAGATGTCGTTCGTGGAGCAGGAGGATGTGCTGAACACCTTCGAAGGGATGATGCGCAGGATGTTCAAGAACGCCCTCGGCGTCGATATCCCTGACCCGCTCCCGCGCATGAGGTGGTACGACGCGATGGACAGCTACGGCTCCGACAAGCCTGACGTGCGCTTCGGGATGAAGATACACGAGATCACCCCGCTTGTCAAGGGCTGCGGATTCGGCGTCTTCGACTCCGCCGCGTATGTCGGCGCCATCGCCGCCGAGGGCTGCGCCGACTACACCCGCAAGCAGCTCGACGAACTCACCGAGTGGGTGAAGCGTCCTCAGGTGGGGGCCAAGGGACTCGTCTATATCAGGCTCAACTCCGACGGCAGCATCAAGTCCTCCGTCGACAAGTTCTACTCTCAGGACAAGCTCCGTGAAGTCGCGGCGGCCTGCGAAGCCAAGCCGGGCGACCTGGTCCTTGTGCTCTGCGGGGAGAAGCGCAAGACCCAGACGCAGCTCGGCGTGCTCCGCATCGAGATGGGAGGCCGCCTCGGCCTGCGGGACCCGAAAGTCTTCGCCCCGCTCTGGATCGTGGACTTCCCTCTGCTCGAATGGAGCGAGGAGGATGGCCGTTTCTACGCTATGCACCACCCGTTCACCGCTCCCAAGCCGGAGCACGAGCAGTGGTTCTACTCCGACCGCAAGGAAGACCTTGAGAGGGTCTGCGCCAACGCCTACGACTTCGTGCTCAACGGCACCGAGCTCGGCGGCGGCTCCATCCGTATCCACGACGCCAGGATGCAGAGCCGTATGTTCGACGTGCTGGGCATCAGCCGCGAGGATGCGGAATACAAGTTCGGATTCATCATCAACGCGTTCAAGTTCGGCGCCCCGCCTCACGGAGGACTGGCGTTCGGATTTGACCGTGTCTGCGCCCTCTTCGGCGGTCAGGAGACCATACGCGACTATATCGCCTTCCCGAAGAACAACCAGGGCCGCGACGTGATGATCGACTCCCCGTCACGGATTGACCCGAGTCAGATGGACGAGCTCTGTCTGGCCTCAACCTACCGTGGAGAGTGAGAATCCGGCTCAAATACGACCTCGGCTCGCAGAACACTTTCAGGATGAGGGTGAAGTGCGAGTGTTTCGTGGAGTATGAGAGCGTACAGGAGCTGGAGGGGCTCGACTTCGACCGTCTCCCGAAGCCGCTCCTGCACATAGGCGAAGGGAGCAACCTCCTCTTTACCAAAGACTTCCCTGGGACCGTGCTGCACTCCAACATCGAGTACGTCAAGTATATGGATATGGGGCTGGACGATGTGCCGGTGATAGTGGGGGCGGGGGTCGATTTCGACTCTTTCGTCTCCGAGGCCTGCCGCCACGGGCTCTGGGGCGCGGAGAATCTCTCCCTCATCCCGGGCGAAGTCGGGGCCGCCGCCGTGCAGAACATAGGGGCCTACGGGGTCGAGGTCAAGGATATCATCTCAGGGGTCGTGTGCTTCGACCTCAAGGAGCGCAAGAGGGTCAAGTTCACCGTCTCCGACTGCCGCTACGGCTACCGCAGCTCGATGTTCAAGGAGCCGGAGAACAGGGGCCGCTACATCGTCACGAGCGTGCTTTTCCGTCTCAGCCGCCGTCGCCGCCCGCGTCTCGAATACAAGGGGATAGCCGAGGCGCTGGAGGGCCGCGAGCCGCAGACTCCGCAGGAGGTGCGTGAGGCGGTGATCCGCATACGCAGGGCGAAACTCCCCGACCCCGGGGAGATGGGCAGCGCCGGAAGCTTCTTCAAGAACCCGGTGGTCAGCGCGGAGGAGTTCGGGCGCATCTCCCCGGACGGCAGCGCCCCTCACTATGATCTGCCCGACGGGAGCGTGAAGATACCGGCGGCGTGGCTGATAGACAGCTGCGGACTCAATGGCGCGGAGCAGGGCGGGGCCGCAGTCTATGAGAAGCAGCCGCTGGTGATAGTCAACCGCAGCGGAGAAGCCTCTCCGGAGGATATTCTTGCGCTCGAGAGAAGAATAATCGATGGAGTCAGGGAGCGTTTCGGCATCGAACTCCATCCTGAAGTGGAGCATATATGAGTTCATTTGTCATCGAAGGCGGCCACCGCTTGAGCGGCAGCATAGAGCCACAGGGCGCGAAGAACGAAGCTCTGGAGGTCATCAGCGCCGTGCTGCTCACCGCCGAGCCGGTCACGATATCCAATGTCCCGGAGATACTCGACGTGGGGAATCTCATCTCCCTGCTGGAGAGCATGGGGGTCGGCGTGGAGAGGCTCGCCAAAGGGGAATACCGCTTCTGCGCCGCCCGCATCAACGAGTTCTACATCCGCAGCTCCGATTTCGTGCGCCGCTGTGCGCAGCTCCGGGGCTCGGTGATGGTGGTCGGGCCGCTTCTCACCCGTTTCGGGCAGGCATACTTCCCGAAGCCGGGCGGAGACAAGATAGGCCGCCGCAGGGTCGACACCCACATCGACGGCTTTATGAAACTCGGGGCCAAGTGCGCCTACGACACTGACCGGCACGCCTACTCTCTCTCCTCCGGCAAGGAGATGCGGGGCTGCTATATGCTGCTCGACGAGGCTTCAGTGACCGGTACGGCCAACATCGTGATGGCGGCGACCCTTGCCTCCGGAGTCACGACCATCTACAACGCGGCCTGCGAACCTTATGTCCAGCAGCTCTGCAAGATGCTCGTGAGGATGGGCGCGAAGATCGAGGGGATAGGCTCCAATCTGCTGACCATCACCGGGGTGGAGGCGCTCGGCGGGACAGCACACCGCATCCTCCCCGACATGATCGAGGTCGGCTCCTTCGTCGGGATGGCGGCCATCACGCAGAGCGAACTCACCATCAGCAATGTCTCCTGGGGCAATCTCGGTCTCATCCCGGAGTGCTTCCGCCGACTCGGAGTGAAGCTGGAGCAGAAGGGGGACGACATCTATGTCCCTGCGCAGGAAAGCTATGAGATAGAGTCGTTTATCGACGGTTCCATTATGACCGTCGCCGATGCTCCGTGGCCCGGACTGACCCCGGACCTGCTCAGCGTGATGCTCGTCGTGGCCACGCAGTGCAAAGGCAGCGTGCTGATACACCAGAAGATGTTTGAGAGCAGGCTCTTCTTTGTGGACAAGCTCATCGATATGGGTGCGCAGATCATCCTCTGCGACCCTCACAGGGCCGTCGTCATCGGCCACGACCACAAGCTGCGCCTCAAGGCGGGCCGTATGACTTCGCCGGACATCAGGGCCGGCATCGCGATGCTGCTTGCGGCGATGTCCGCCGGCGGCACTTCAGAGATAGACAACATCGAGCAGATCGACCGGGGCTACGAGGACATCGACACCCGTCTCAACGCGCTCGGTGCCAAGATAGAGAGGAGGCGGTAATGCAGGTACTAAAGTTCGGCGGCAGTTCCGTTGCGGACGCCACAAGGATTTCGGCGGTCATAGACATAGTCGCCGAAGCTGTCTGCAGAGACAGAGTTGTGCTCGTGTGTTCGGCCGTCAGCGGCTGCACCGACGCGCTGCTCCGGATGGCCGCTCTTCCGTGCGGGGAGCAGCGCACAGCCCTTATGGAGGCTCTCCGGCAGCGGCATCTCTCGATAGTGCGCAGACTGTTTACGGGAGCGGAGCGCGAAGCGGCATCCTCGGAGATTGACTCGCTCTTCCGCGAGCTGGAGTCCGCTCCGGGCGAGGACTTCGTGACTTTCGGCGAACTCTTCTCCACTCGCATCATAGCCCGCAAGCTCTCCTGCGACGGCATCGCCTCGCAGTGGCTGGACTCGCGCCGCCTGATACGGACCGCCGGAGGGGTTGTGGACGCGATGGCGAGCTACGCCGACATTTCCGCAGCGGTCGGGGCCGCTCCGGAGGTGCAGGTGTTTGTCGCTCCCGGGTTCATCGCATCGGACGAGCGGGGCCGCGTCACCACCCTGGGCCGCGGAGGCTCGGACTACAGCGCGGCGCTCTATGCCGCCGCCCTCGCCGCCGACGATCTCCAGATATGGACCGACGTGCCGGGGATGATGACGGCAAACCCGAAAGTGGTGCCGTCAGCCGTCACGATACCCCGTATCTCCTATCAGGCCGCCCTCGACCTTGCGGCGAACGGGGCGAAGGTGCTCTACGCCCCGACTGTGCGCCCTGCGATGGAGGCCGGCATAGCCATCCGGATTCTCAACAGTTTCGCCCCGCGCAACCCCGGCACCGTCATCAGCGATCTCCGTCCGGAAGTGCGGGACAGCTGGATGGGAGTGACCAGTCTCGACCGCCCGGAAGACGGCGAGGGCGTCATCTGCCTTGTCGGGGAGGGAGTTTCAAGCCGCCGCTCGGCTGCGGGCAGGATCGTCTCTTCGCTCTCCGAAGCCGGCATCAAGCCGCTCTCCGAGGTTGAAGGCGAGGGGGGAGTCTTCTTCGTCCGCGTCAGGCAGATAGTGGTGCGCGAAGCGGTCGCCGCGATACACAGGGAGTTCTTCGAGTCTCGGGCCGTGACCGAAATCAATCTCTTCATAGCCGGCTATGGTGCTGTGGGCAAGGCGCTTGTGGAGCTGATAAGCGTCAGCCGCGAGCGGATATCCTCGCGCCTCGGCAGGACGATAAAGATAGTGGGCGTCGCCAACAGCCGCCGCTACATCATTGATATGCGCGGCATCCGCGCGCAGGACATAGAGGAGAGGTTGGCGGAGGGCGAAAGCGCCGCCGACGGGGCCTACATCGGCGCAGTCTGCGGGGCCGCGCCGCGCAAGTCGGTGTTTGTGGACTGCACCGACGACGACAGTCTCCATCTTCGCTACGCGGAGATTTTCCGCGCCGGGCTCAATATAGTGACCTCCAACCGCCGCTCTCTCGCCGTGCCTTATGTGCAGTATGCCGCGCTCAAGGCGGCTGCACGCGAGAACGGAGCGACTTTCCGCTACGACACCACCGTGGGCACGTCCCTGCCTATACTCGAGTCCATCGCGAGCGGAGCCAACTGCAGCGACGGCATCGAGTGCATCGAGGCGGTTGTGTCCTGCACGCTCAACTATGTGCTCACGACCCACGAGAGCCCGTCCTGCGGCGAGAGCGTGGCCTCACTTCTGCGCCGTGCGCAGGAGGAGCGGCTCTCCGAGACCGACCCGCGCACCGATCTCGGCGGGCGAGACGTGCTGCGCAAACTCCTGATTCTCGCGAGGGAGGCCGGCGTGCCGCTGGAGGAGAGCGATGTGCGGATCTCTCCGATGCTGCCGGAAGGTTTCTTCGACTGCCCTATAGATGAGTTTTACGCGCGTCTGGAGGCTTACGAGCCGCAGATCCGCCTGCGCGAGTCGCAACTTGCCACCGAGGGCCGCAGGCAGCGCTTCATCGCCTCGCTGCGGCGCGACCCGTCCGCGCGCCTGGGCTACCGTGCGGAGATCAGGATGGGGGCCGTGAGCCCCGACAGCCCGTTCTACTGGGTCAACGGTACTGAGAATGTGACACTTGTCCGCAGCGAATACTCGGCCCCTCTCATCATCCGGGGTGCAGGAGAGGGGGTAAGGCTCGCCGCCGGCGGAATAATAAGGGATATACTGCTATGACACTGGACCTCTTCAGGGATATGCTCGCCATCGACTCCACCTCCGGACTGGAGAGGGGCTTCGCCCTATGGCTGCTTGAGCACCTTGAAGCTCCCCGCAAAGAGCGGTTCGAGGTCGGTGACGGCACTCTCAACCTGCTCTTGAGTTGGGGCAGCCCGCAGATAGTGTTCTGCTCGCATCTGGACACCGTGCCCCCATATATCGCCCCGACCTTCGGCCCCGTCACCGTACGCGGGCGGGGCAGCTGCGATGCCAAGGGACAGATCTTCTCGATGTACCGCGCGTGCCGCGAGCTGGCGGCAAGGGGGCGCGAGGGCTTCGCCCTGCTGCTGCTCAGCGGGGAGGAGATCGGTTCTGTCGGAGCCAAGGCGTTCTCCCGCAGCGGCTTCCGGGCTCCGTATCTCGTGGTCGGCGAGCCTACCGACAACCATATGGTCTCCGCCTCCAAGGGTACCAAGTCGTTCGACCTCCACTTCAGCGGGGCGGCCTGCCACTCCGGCTACCCTGAGCACGGACGGAGCGCCGTGGAGATGTTTTTGGAGCTGATGGACTCCCTGCGTGCGGAGCGGTTCGGGACCGACCCCCTGCTCGGAGAGACGACTTTCAACGTGGGGAGGCTTCGCAGCGACAATCCGCAGAATATACTCAGCCCGGCGCTGGACTGCAGGCTGTATTTCAGAACCACCTTCAGCAGCGACGCGGGGGTGTGCGAGCTGATGCGGAGTTTTGCCGGAGAAAGCGTCAAGGTGATTGCCCGCGGCGGAGATGCGCCGGCGAAGTACTTCACCCTGCCCGGTTTCCGCACCAAGGCCGTGGCGTTCGGCAGCGACGCCCCGCACCTGGACAGCTTTGAGCACAAGATGATATGCGGGCCGGGATCGATAATGACCGCGCACCGCGACGACGAGTGCGTGGGGATTGAAGAGCTGGAAGAAGCTACAAACAATTATGTCAGAATATATGAAGATTGTGATCAGCGGCTACGGTAAGATGGGCCATTGTGTGGAGGAGGTGCTCCGGCGGCGCGGCATCGCGCCCGCAGCCGCGAGCGAGGATGTGTGCGCCCTGCCCGAGGAAGTGACTTCCGGGGCGGTCTGCATCGATTTCACCACGCCAGATGCGTTCAGGGCCAACTATCCTTTCCTTGCGGAGCGTTTCGCCGCCGTGGTGGTGGGGACGACCGGCTGGTACGACATCAGGGACGAGGTCTTCGTGGAGTTCCGCCGCAGAGGGACGACGCTTGTCTGGGCCTCCAACTTCTCCATCGGGGTCAATGCGTTCTTCGCCGCGGTGGAGCGGGCCTGCGCCGTCCTCAAGGGCCGCGGCTACACTCCCAAGGTCGAGGAGACCCACCATATCCACAAGCTCGACGCCCCGAGCGGCACGGCGAAGACCGTTGCCGGCATCATATCCCGTACTCTTGGTGCAGAGCCGGAGATTCTCTCCCGCCGCATAGGGGAAGTCCCCGGCACACACAGCGTCGAACTCAATTCCGAGGTGGACAGGCTGACCCTGACCCACGAGGCGTACTCCCGCGAGGGCTTTGCAGAGGGAGCGGTGGCTGCCGCCCTGCTCACCCCGGAACTCAAAGGCATACACGAATTTAAAGATCTCATATTATGACCGGATTATATCTCAAAGGCTGCGGTACCGCTCTGGTGACTCCGTTCCGCGACGGGGCGGTCGATTATGAGGCCTACGCCTCCTGCCTGGAGCGTCAGGTGAGTGCCGGGGTGGACTTCCTGGTGCCCCTCGCGACTACGGGCGAGACTCCGACCCTCACCGTCGAGGAGAAACTGCGCCTGCTCGACCTCGCCCGCGAGAAGAGTGGAGGGCTGCCCCTGCTCGTCGGGGCGGGGACCAACTCCCTGCAAGGCACGCTCGACAATCTCCGCCTGCTTTCCGGCCACGGGGCGGATGCGTGGCTGGTGGTGGTCCCGTACTACAACAAGCCGACCCAGGAGGGTCAGTACCGATACTTCAGGGCGGTCGCCGAAGCCGCTGACAAGCCTATAGTCATATACAATGTGCCGGGCCGCACGGGGGCCAATATGAGCGCCGACACCGCCGTCCGGCTCGCCTGCGACTGCCCGAATATCATCGGCACCAAGGAGGCTTCCGGCGACTACGCCCAGGTCAGCGAGATCATCCGCCGCGCCCCGGAGGGCTTCTCAGTGCTCAGCGGCGACGACGATATGACGCTCGCGTTTATGGCCACCGGCGGTCAGGGGGTGATCAGCGTCGCTTCCAATGTAGCGCCCGCCGAAGTCAGCGCAATGTGCGCGGCAATGCTGGAGGGCGACCTTGCCGGGGCCCGCGCCCTGCACCACCGTCTGATGCCGCTCTTCAAGGGCTGCTTCGTCGAGTCCAACCCCATCCCGGTCAAGGCGGCTATGGAGCGGCTCGGCCTGATGAGCTCCGAGGTCCGTCCTCCGCTCTCCGGGGCGACCGATGCCACCAAACAGATTATCGCTCAAATACTCACCGAATTATGGAAGAAATAACGCGTGCGGAAGTGGACAAGGTCCTCGATGCGCTGGAGGCCGGGGAACTCAGGGTTGCGGAGAAAGTCGGCGGCGAGTGGAAGGTCAACTCCCGGGTCAAGGAGGTGATACTTGCCGGTTTCAGACTCGGCAGGATAGCGGATATGAGCGAGGGACAGTTCCCGTTTTTCGACAAGGACATCTACCCCGTGCGCCGCTTCAGCATCGCCGACGGAGTGCGCATAGTGCCGGGCGGCAGCAGTGTCAGACGCGGCGCATATGTGGCTCCCGGAGCCATAGTGATGCCTCCGGCCTATATCAATGTGGGCGCGTATGTCGGTGAGGGAACGATGGTTGACAGCCACGCCACCATCGGCTCCTGCGCCCAGGTGGGCTCGCATATCCACATCTCCGCCGCCACCCAGATCGGAGGCGTGCTGGAGCCGGCGGGCGCAATGCCCACCATCATCGAGGACGGGGCGTTCGTGGGCGGCAACTGCGGCATCTACGAGGGCACCATCGTGCAGGAGGGGGCGGTCATCGCTTCCGGGGTGATAATCACCTCGTCCACCGCCATCTTCGACTCCACCAAGGGGGAGTTTCTGCCGCGCAACGCGGACGGGCGCGTGGTCGTGCCGCGCGGGGCGGTGGTCGTGTCGGGCAGCCGCCCTATCACCAAGGGTGTCAGTGCCGGGAGCGGGGTGTGCCTCTATTGTCCCGTCATAGTCAAGTACCGCGACGAGAAGACGTCTTCTTCCGTGACACTGGAAGACCTGCTGAGGTGATCCGGTGCTCCGGGCCGGTCGTGCGACACATATGAATTCAGGTTGTTATGGAGATATATAAATATTCGGGAGCGGGCAACGATTTCGTCGTGCTGGACGGGCGTGCCGGGGATGTCTCGGAGTACAGGCAGCACCGGCGCATCTGTGAGCTATGCAGCCGCACCGTCGGCTATAGGGCCGCCGACGGGAGGGTAGGGGCCGACGGGCTGATGATTCTCGGCCCTTCCGATGAGTGTGATTTCCGGATGGAGTTCTACAACCCGGACGGTTCAGGCGGGATGATGTGCGGCAACGGAGGTCGCTGCATCGCGGCTTTTGCCGACTATCTCGGCATCCGCCCGAGGTCGGGCGGGCTGCTGATTTTCGAGGCTCCGGACGGGATACACACGGCGGAGATTCGCTCCCGCGACGGCTCTCTCTGCTCGGTCCGTCTGCGGATGCAGGATGTCAGGCAGATGCGCAGGATAGACTATACCGACTCTCTCGGCACTCAGCAGCACGGCTGGTTTATCGACACCGGCGCCAGGCATTTCGTGCGTTTCGTCCACGATATCGAAGGCCTCGATGTGGAGCGCGAGGGCCGCGAGCTGAGGTGGAATCCGCTCTTCGCCCCCGACGGGACCAATGTGGACTTCGTCTTCCCTTACTCCTCAGACAACTTCATATATGTCCGTACGTTCGAGAAGGGCGTCGAGGCGGAGACGCTTGCCTGCGGCACAGGGATAGTCGCTTCCGCCATCGCGGTCTGCCTTGAGTCCGAGTGGCCTGCCGAGGGCGGACGTCTCTACCATATCCGCGCCCGCCAGGACGAACTCGCCGTCGAATTCATCGCCTCCGGCTCCGTGTTCAGCGAAGTCTACCTCACCGGACCGGCGAAGAGAGTGTAGGGCTTTACTTTTTGCGCCTGGCCGTCTCCTGCTCGTCGAACTGCCGGTCCCATTCGCGGAAGTAATCCATCTTCGGGTCTTCGAACAGCGACATCTGCACGGCCGGCTCCCGGGTCAGTTTGGAAACCCCGAGCCCGACCTGCCTGATGGGAGCGGCCCCGTCCCACACTTCCGCGAGCATACATCGGGCCGCATTCAGGATGACGGCGGTGACATCGGACGGCTGGTCCAGGGACAACTGCTTCTGTGCCACCGAGAAGTCCGTGTATTTGACGAACACCGACACGCAGCCCGCCCGGAAACCGTCCTGACGGATGCGGTGCGCCACGATGCAGGCCACATTGAACAGCTCCCGGTCGATATCTTTCGGGTCTGACAGGTCCTTCCTGAACGTGCGCTCGGCACTGCAGCTCTTGGCATCCGCCGTCTCCGTCTCCACCGGAGAAGTGTCCCGTCCGTTGGCGTTGTCGTGGAGCTGCTGCGCGAACTTCCGGCCCACCAGACGGGTGAGGGAACCCGTCCCCAGCCGCGCCAGGTCGCCGATGGTGTCGATGCCGTAGGACAACAGCCGCTCCTCGGTCTTCTTCCCCACCCACAGCAGTTCGCGCACGGGAAGCGGCCACATCTTCTCCTGTACTTCGTCCGACCAAAGGGTATGCACCTTGTCCGGCTTCTCGAAGTCGGATGCCATCTTGGCCAGCAGTTTGTTGGACCCGACACCCACATTGACGGTGAAACCGAGTTCCGTCCTGATTTCGTCCTTCAGCCTCGCGGCCACCTCCACCGGGTCCTTGCCGTAGCAGCGGAAAGTCATATCGATGAAGCACTCGTCGATGCTGAACTGCTGCAGGACCGGGGAGTAGCGGCGGCAGATTTCTATGAAGTCCCGCGAACACTGCCCGTACCATTCCCAGTCGCTGCGGACGATGACAAGTTGCGGGCAGATGCGCAGCGCCATTGTGACCGGCGTGGCCACCTTGATGCCCATCTTCTTGGCCGGGATGGATGCGGCGGCGATTATGCTCCGCCTGTCGGACGGATCGCCTGACACCACTGACGGGACCAGACGGATGTCCTGCCGCCCCTGCCTGCAGAGCTTCACCGCACTCCAGCTGAGGAATGCGGAATTCACGTCGATATGGAAAATGATGCGCCGCACGGAGCCCCGTCACCCAGTGACCACTCCCGCCAGCAGTCTCACCCCTTCCTCCATCCGGGAGCGGTCGAGAAAGGAGAAGTTGAGCCGCATCGTGTTGCGGTGGCTGCCGTCGGAGTAGAAGAACGAACCGGCGACATACGCCACTCCCGCAGCGAGCGCCCGGTCGTAGAGCGCGACGGTATCGATGCCCTCCGGCAGGGTCAGGAAGAGGAAAAGACCTCCCTCCGGATGCGTCCAGCTGACCCCCTCCGGCATATATCGCTCCAGCAGCGAGAGCATCAGATCGCGCTTCTCGCGGTAGAGGGAGATGCTTTTGGTGAGATTCTTGTCCAGCGCCCCGCCGCCCATAAACTCCGCAGCGATATACTGGTCGAATATCGGCGGGCAGAGGTCCAGAGACTGCTTGCAGATATAGATCTGCTCCAGCACCTCCTCCGGAGCGAAGATCCACCCGAGCCGGAATCCCGGAGCGAAAATCTTGGAGAAACTTCCCAGGTGCAGAGTCCGCTCCGGCGCGAGGGAATATATGGTCGGGACAGGCTCTCCGCTGTAGCGCAGCTCGCGGTAGGGGCTGTCCTCGACGATGAGAAAGCCGTACTTCTCCGAGAGCGCCACAAGACTCCGCCTCTCCTCGAGGGTCATCGTCACTCCGCTCGGGTTCTGGAAGTCGGGGATGACATAGCAGAACTTGGCCCTCCGCAGCAGCGCCTCGTCCACCCCGCAGTCCTCCTCGCGAAAACTCTTGAGAGCCACCACCTTGGCGCGGTATGAACGGAACGACTGCAGCGCCCCGAGGTATGTCGGGTCGGAAGTCAGGACGACGTCTCCCGGGTCAACGAGGATACGCGTGCAGACATCGATGCCCTGCTGCGAGGAGGTGGTGATCTGTATATTGTCGATCCCGACCCCGTAGCGCTCCGAGATCACCCTGCGAAGCTCCGGTACGCCCTGCGTCGCTCCGTACTGCACGGCCTTCGGGCCGTACTTCTCCGGCACGAGCGCGGCCAGACGGCCTATCTCGGAGAGAGGGAAAGTTGCCGCATCGGGATAACCTCCTGCAAACGAGTAGATTGCACCAAGATCGACACGCTTGAAAATCTCCCTCACGGGAGAGCGCATAAAAGAGGGGACATCTTCGGAGAACAGTGCGCCGTAGTCCATCATTACCTATATTCCTCAAACTCCGGCATCGCCAGCTGGGACAGGAAGTCCTTGAGCTTGCTCTCGTCGCGCGGGCATATCATCAGCACATCGTCGGTGTCGATGACGATGAAGTCGTCCAGCCCCCTGAGCGCGAGCAGTTTATGTGCATTGCCGGAATATACTATATTGTTGGTGCACTCCTTGACCAGCCCCTTGTTGACGAGGTTCATCGCATTGCCCCTCTCGTCGTGGTGGGCGAGGTAGTCGTAGAGCGACTCCCAGTTGCCCATATCCGCCCAGCCGAACTTGGCCGGATAGACCCAGGCGTGCTCGGTCTTCTCCATCACGGCATAGTCGATGGAAGTGCGCGGCATGTCGGTGTAGATCCTCTCGAGGAACGCGGTCTCGGCCTCGGTGCCGAGGGCCTCCTGCCATCCGGTCCACAGGCTCGTGATCTCCGGCGCGTAGGACTCGAGCTCGCGCCTGATGGCATCCGCCCTCCAGACGAAAATGCCTGAGTTCCAGAGAAACTCTCCGGTATCGAGGAAGACCTTGGCAAGCTCGGGGTCCGGCTTCTCCGTGAATGTCTTGACCTTGACAGGACGACCGTCTTCGGCAGGCCCGGCCATCTGGATATATCCGAAATTCGGGTCAGGTCGGGACGGGACGACTCCCAGGGTGATCAGCGCATCGGACCCTGCGGCGTACGCAAGCGCGTTGGAGAGGGTCTCATTGAAGATCTCGTGCCGGTTGATGACCAGGTCCGACGGGGTGACGGCGGTCACCGCGAGCGGGTCTCTCTTGAGTATGGTGTAGGTGGCATAGGTGAGGCAGGGGGCCGTGTTGCGGCGGTAGGGTTCGAGCAGGAGATTGTCCTCTCCGAGCTCGGGAAGCTGCTTCCGGATGAGCTCGCGGTAGCGCGGCAGCGAGACGACGAGGATGTTCTCCTCGGGTATGACCGCCTTCATCCTGTCGAAAGTGAAGCGGAGGAAGGATTTCCCCTCGGCGGTGAAGTCGAGAAACTGCTTCGGCTTGTCCGCCCTGCTGATGGGCCAGAAGCGGGATCCGATCCCGCCGGCCATGATTATGCAGTATAGATGGTTATTAAGCATATAGTGGTATAAAAGCTTGTGGATAATATTCTATTTCAAACTTCGGGCCATCGAAGAGCACCGTCAGCACATCGAAAAACACCTCCAGGTCGGCCGGCAGAGCCTTCCTTGCCTCGCTGTTGAGGAACGCGTTGGCGGCCCTTGTCAGCCGCAGCATCTTCCTGCGGTCCACGTTGGTCTCCGGGGCCGCTGCGGCGGGGACGGTCCGGCTCTTGACCTCCACGATGTGCAGTTCCGTGCCGCAGAGCGAGATGATGTCCAGCTCCAGGTGTCCGTACCTCCAGTTGCGCACGATGATTTCGTGTCCGAGACCGCACAGATAGCGGCAGGCCTCTTCTTCCCCTCTTCTGCCGTTTATCTGCCTCCCGTCCTTCATAGCCTGACGATGCTTACCCCGGTGCCGCCGTTGCGGACGTCTTCGTCACTGACGGACACTCCCGGGATGGTCCGGAGGTATTTCTGGATCTCCTCGCGCAGCACGCCCGAGCCCTTGCCGTGGATGATGCGCACCATGCCTATGTTGAGCATCACCGCGTCGTCTATATAGTGTGTCACGATGTCGAGCGCGTCCGCGAGCCTCTCGCCCCGGATGTCCAGCTCCGGCGAGAACTTCAGCCTGCGCTCGGTGATCGCGCTGTCGACTTTCTGCTCCGCCGGCTTGAACTCCCGCCGCGAGGCCTCCCGGAACTCGTTGGAGGAGATCCTCTCCACCCGTTCCGGAGACATCGTGCTGCTGATGTTGCCCACAATGACGGTCACGGACTTGCTGGATATGCGGGCGACTTCGCCGACGAGGCCGCCGTCCTTGATGCGGACCTTCTCGCCGACCTTGAGCGGAGCGGTCTTGCCCTCCTTGGCCGGAGCGCCTTCCTGCCTGCGTCTGCGCTTCTCGAGCGAGGCGAGCTTGCGGTCTATGTAGTCTTCGCGCCCGCGCTCCTCCTTCTTCTTGCGGGTCTCCAGAGCCCCGAGGAATCCCTGCAGCTCCTGCCGCGCCTCCTTGGTCTGGGTCTTCTCCGCCTGGGCCTCGCGGATGTCGCGTATGGTCTTCTCCACCTGCCGGCCGGCACCCTTGACTATCTGCTCGGCCTCCTGCATCGCGTCGGAGATGATGGACTCGCGCAGAGACTTGATGTCTTCCAGCTCCTTGCGGTACTGCTCGGTGAGGCCCGTGAGCGCACGATCGCTGTTTTTGACCTTCTGGAGCTTCTCGTCGAGGGCCCGGCGGTTGCGGGCTATCTTGCGGAGGTTGCGCTCGATGCCGACGAACTCCTCGCCGGCGCGGCTCTCCGCGTCCTTGACTATGCTCTCCGGCAGACGCATCTTGCGCGCCAGCTCAAACGCGAAGGAGTTGCCCGGGAGACCTATCTCCAGCTTGAAGAGGGGCTCGATCTTGGAGGAGTCGTAGAGCATGGCTCCGTTGACGACCGAGGTCTCCGCCCCGGAGGCGTAGAGCTTGAGATTGGTGTAGTGCGTGGTGATTATGCCGTAGACCCCGCGCCTGTCGATTTCGCTGAGGATGGCCTCGGCGATGGCTCCGCCGGCGGCCGGCTCCGTGCCCGAGCCGAACTCGTCGATCAGCACGAGCGTCCGGGAGTCGGCTTCCGCGAGCATATCCCTCATCTCCGCGAGGAACGAGCTGTAGGTGCTCAGGTCGCTCTCGATGTTCTGGTTGTCGCCGATGCTGACGAAGATGCGGTCGAAGACCACCATCTCGGAGGTCTCCGAGGTGGGGACGAGCATGCCCCACTGAAACATATACTGCAGCAGTCCTGCCGTCTTGAGACAGACGGACTTGCCGCCGGCGTTAGGGCCGGAGATGAGCAGTATGCGCTTCTGCGAGGTGAGGCAGATGCTGAGCGGGACCATATTGCGGCCCTCGCCGCGCAGCGCCCTCTCGAGCAGCGGGTGGCGCGCCTTGCGGAGGCTGACGCTGCCGTCTTCGGAGATGACCGGCACGCCCGCGATGAAGTCGAGGGCGGTCTGGGCCTTGGCCATCAGGAAGTCCACCTCGCCGAGGAACTCCGCGCCGGAGAGCAGCTCCGGGATATACGGCCTGAGGAATTCGGTAAACTCGAAGAGAATCTTGCGTATCTCGCGCTCCTCGTCGAAGTGCAGGGCGTTGAGCTCGTTCTCGAGCTCGACTATCTCGGCGGGCTCTATGAAGCTGGTCCTGCCTGAGGCGGACTCGTCGTAGATGAAGCCCGGGAGCTTGCGCTTGGCGGAGGCGTTGACCGGGATGAGGAACTTGCCGTCGCGGATGCTGACGGAGGCGTCGGAGTCGGCTATGCCGTCCTCCTGGGCCTTGCGCAGCACGGCCCCCGCTCTCTTCGAGAGCGACGCCTCCTTGCTCCGTATGGCACTGCGTATCTCCAGCAGCGTGTCCGACGCCGAGTCCTTGATGTCCCCGTATCTGTCTATGATGCCCTCGATGCGCCTCTGCACCTCCGGGAACGAATTGATCCGCGAGGCCATCTTCTTGAGCCTCGGGTAGATGCCGTCCTTGACATTGGAGAAGAAGTGCAGCAGCCGCCGCACCGTGTCCGTCGCCGTCTTCAGCTTCCCCAGCGAGAGGATGTCGATCGACGACCCCGCCTTCAGGAGCGGCTCCAGAAACGGTATCGCGTCTATATATCCGGTGGTCGGAAAACTCTCCTCGAACATCATTATCAACCTCATCTCGTCGGTCAGCCCGAGCCTGGACTCGATAGTCCCCCGGTCGGTCGAGAACTCCTCCTCCGCCACCCTCGCCGCCGCATAGTCCGTCAGGCAGCGGTCGGAGATGATCCTGCGTATCTTGTCAAAACCTAACTTGGATTCGAGTTCGGGGCCGGTCATCAGCTGTTGTCTCCGAGGAGAAGTTTAAGGTTGACGCTGTCGGTGGACTGGATCACGCCCCTGTGCACGAATGAGATGGTCCCCGTCTCCTCGCTCACCACCACCACTTTGGCGTCGCACTGCTCCGACACTCCGATGGCCGCCTTGTGGCGCATCCCGTAGCGGGCCGGCAGGTCGCTGCGGTCGGTGATCGGGAGCGTGCAGCGTGCCGCGATGATGCGGTTGTCGCCTATGATCATCGCCCCGTCGTGCAGCGGCGAATTTTTGAAGAAAATGTTCATTATCAGGCGGCTGCTGATCTGGGCGTCCAGCGTGTCGCCGGTGGCGATGATGTCTTCGAGCGAGTCGTTGCGGCGGATGAGGATGAGAGCGCCGGTCTTGTGCTCCGACATCTCCTTGCAGGCCTGCGCAATCTCCGCGAGACTGCGGCTGTCAACCGAACTCAAACTCCTACCCGTCAGCAGTTTGCGAAGCTTCGGACGCTTCTCCAGCGAGTTGCCGGCCTGCCGCCCGAGAGTGTTGAGGAAGCGCCTGATCTCCGGCTGGAATATCACGATGATGGCCACCGCGCCCACGTCGATCAGCGTCCCCAGCAGCGAGGAGACCATCTTCAGGCCCAGCGCCGTGGCGATGATCTGGATGACGAGCACGATGATGATGGCGATGAAGATGTTGATGGCCGACGAGCCTCTGATCCATCGGAAGATGGCATAGATGACAAGCGCGACCATCAGGATGTCCAGAAGGTCTACCAGCGTGAAGTGCAGAAAGCTCAGCATTCCGAGAACCATAGTACAAAGATAGTCATTATTTGCAAATCCCGCGCAAGTCCCGGCCAAACCCCTCAGAATACCCTCTAAATCAAGAACTCTTTGGAAATTAGAAAAATAAATCGTACATTTGCAGCCCGCAAATTTGTGCGGCAACTTATAAAGTGTTTATAAACAATTAATTAACAAACCAATGCCTGGATTAATTGGAAAGAAAATCGGAATGACATCCGTTTTCGGTGCCGACGGCAAGAACATACCGTGCACCGTTATCGAGGCTGGTCCGTGCGTTGTTACGCAGCTCCGTACAGTAGAGAAAGACGGTTATGCCGCTGTACAGCTTGCCTATGACGAAACGACAGAAAAGCACGCCAGCGCGCCTCTGATGGGGCATTTCAAAAAGGCAGGAACCGCTCCGATGCGCAAGCTCGTCGAGTTCAAGGCGGACTTCGCAGGAGAGCCGAAGCTCGGTGACAAGTACACCGTAGCGGACATCTTCACCGAAGACGTCGCGTTCGTCGATGTCGTCGGCATCTCTAAAGGTAGGGGATTCCAGGGCGTAGTTCATCGCCACGGATTCGCCGGCGTAGGCGGCCAGACCCACGGTCAGCACAACCGTCTCCGTCACCCGGGTTCAATGGGAGCGTCCTCCTGGCCGTCCCGCGTACTTCCCGGTATGCGTATGGCGGGCCATATGGGCAATGACAGGGTGAAGGTCAAGAACCTTCAGGTGGTCAAGGTGCTCCCCGAGAACAATCTCATCGTTGTCAAGGGCTCCGTTCCGGGAGCCAGGGGTTCTTATGTAATTTTGGAGGCTTAAGAGTATGGAATTATCAGTATTGAAGATTGACGGAACCGATTCCGGAAAGAAAGTCACTCTCGACGAAGGCGTATTCGGCATCCAGCCTAACGACCACGCCATCTATCTCGACGTCATCCAGCATCTCGCCAACCGGCGTCACGGCAACGCCAAGACCAAGGACCGCAGCGAGAACGCCCACAGCACCAAGAAGCTCGGTCGCCAGAAAGGCGGCGGCGGCGCACGTCACGGAAGCCTCAAGTCCAACATCTTTGTCGGCGGCGGGCGCGTCTTCGGACCGGTGCCGCGCTTCTACCACAACAAGCTCAACAAGAAAGTGAAGGCCCTGGCCCGCAAGTCAGCGCTCTCATACAAGGCGGCCGAGGGCTCCATCATCGTCCTCGAGCAGTTCTCGCTCGAAGCTCCGAAGACCAAGGAGATGATCAATATCACCAAGGCCATAGGCGCGGGCGACCGCAAGGTCCTCTACATACTTCCTGAGGGCTCCGACAATATATTTCTTTCATCCCGCAACCTTCCTTACGTAGATGTCACCACGGTCGACGAGATCAACACCTACGCCATTATGAACGCCAACAAGCTCGTGTTCATCGACGGCGCACAGGACATCATAGCAGAGAGGAACAAGCGCTAAACGAACACGGAGATGGGAATTTTAATTAAGCCAATAGTAACAGAGAAGATGACGGCTCAGGGCGAAAAGTTGAACCGTTATGGCTTCATCGTAGACCGTGACGCCAACAAGCTTCAGATCAAGGAGGCGGTGGAGAAGCAATATGGAGTCTCCGTCGCTGACGTCAACACCATCAACTACCACGGCAAGAGGAAGAGCCGCTACACCAAGGCGGGCATCCTCCGCGGCCGGATGAATCACTACAAGAAGGCATATGTCACGCTTGCAGGTGAGGACAAGATTGATTTTTACGCTAATATTTAAGGGAGGGACAGACAATGGCAGTAAGAAAATTCAAGCCGGTTACCCCCGGCCAGAGGAACAAGGTGATCAGCACGTTTGAGGAGATCACCGCCAAGAAGCCTCACAAAGCATTGATTGAACCTCTCAAGAGCTCAGGCGGCCGCAACAACACCGGCCAGATGACCGTCCGCTACATCGGCGGCGGCCACAAGAGGATGTACCGCATCATCGACTTCCGCCGTGCCAAGGACGAATGCACCGCTACGGTCCTTACCATCGAGTATGACCCGAACCGCAGCGCACGCATCGCCCTCGTGCAGTACGAGGATGGCGAGAAGAGATACATCATCGCTCCGAAGGGACTCAAGGTGGGTCAGGTCATCGCCTCAGGCAGCGGAGTCGCTCCCGAGGTCGGCAACTGCCTCCCGCTCTCTGAAATTCCTGTAGGTACTCTCGTCCACAACATCGAGCTTCGTCCCGGCCAGGGCGCCGCAATGGCGCGTTCCGCCGGAACCTTCGCTCAGCTCGCGGCCCGCGAGGGCGGCCACGCAGTTCTCCGCCTGCCTTCAGGCGAGACCCGTATGGTGCTCGTGTCCTGCCGCGCGACCGTCGGCGAGGTATCCAACGCTGACCACAACCTCGAGAGCCACGGCAAGGCCGGCCGCAAGCGCTGGCTTGGCGTCCGCCCTCACAACAGAGGTGTCGTGATGAACCCTGTGGATCACCCGATGGGTGGTGGTGAAGGCCGTGCGTCCGGAGGACATCCTCGCTCACGCAAGGGTCTGCCGGCCAAGGGCTACAAGACACGTAATCCTAAGGCGTCTTCAAACAAGTTCATCATCGAGAGAAGGAAGAAATAACAGGAATTAAACTTTAGAGATTATGAGTCGTTCATTAAGAAAAGGTCCATATATTCAGGAAGCTCTCGAGAAGAGAGTGCTCGCGATGAATGATGGCAGCAAGAAGAAGGAAGTGGTCAAGACCTGGTCCCGCGCCAGCATGATCTCCCCTGACTTCATCGGCCACACCATCGCGGTCCATAACGGAAACAAGTTTATCCCTGTTTACGTTACGGAGCAGATGGTGGGACACAAGCTCGGAGAGTTTGCCCCTACCCGTACATTCAGAGGTCATTCAGGTAACAATAAGAAGTAATCATTATGGGAAAGCGTAAAAGACTTATGGCTGAGCGCCTCAAGGAGGCGAAGAAGGTTACAGCCGTCGCTAAGCTGAATGACGTGCCTACATCTCCCCGCAAGATGCGTCTGGTAGCGGACACGGTGCGCGGAGTGGAGGTCAATCACGCCCTCGATCTTCTGAAGTTCTCCAAGAGGGAGGCTTCTGTCCGCCTCGAAAAGCTTCTCCGCAGCGCCATCGCCAACTGGGAAGCCAAGAATCCGGACAAGAGCAAAGAGCTCGACAACGGCAACGTCTATGTCAAGACCATAATGGTCGGCGGAGGCCGTACGCTGAAGCGTATCCGTCCTTGTCCTCAGGGCAGGGCGGGCCGCATCCGCAAGCGCTCCAATCACGTTACCGTCATCCTTGATGTAAAACAACCGGTGGAGAATAAGTAATATGGGACAGAAAACAAATCCTATCAGCAACAGAATCGGTATCACCCGCGGTTGGGACTCCAACTGGTGCGGTGGTAACTACGCGGAGAAGATAGCGGAGGACTACGAGATCCGCAAGTATCTCAGCAAGCGTCTTGCCAAGGCGAGCCTCAGCAGGATCATCATCGAGAGAACCCTCAAGCTCATCACTGTCACCATCTATGCTGCCCGTCCGGGCTTCATCATCGGCAAGGGAGGCGCAGAGGTCGACAAGCTCAAGGAAGAGCTCAAGAAGGTCACCAGCAAGGATGTGCAGATCAACATCTTCGAGGTGAAGCGTCCGGAGGTGGACGCCAACATCGTGGCCGACAGCATTGCCCGTCAGATCGAGGGGCGCGTGTCTTACCGCCGCGCCATCAAGATGGCCGTCGCTAACACTATGAGAGTGGGTGCGGAAGGCATCAAGGTGCTCATCAGCGGACGTGTGGGCGGGGCCGAAATGGCCCGCAACGAGATGTTCAAGGAGGGGCGCACCCCTCTCCACACCTTCCGTGCGGACATCGACTACGCTCTCGCGGTGGCACACACCAAGGTCGGAGCCCTCGGCATCAAGGTATGGATCTGCAACGGTGAGCGCTACGGCAAGCAGGACCTCACTCCTGCGGCCCTCTCCGCCGCCAACGCGCAGGCAGCCGGTCAGAATCGCGGCGGACGTCGCGACGACCGTGACCGTCGCGGCGGACGCGGAGACCGTGATCGTCGCCCGCGCAGGGACAACCAGAAGTAGTTTGAAATAAATTGCTATATTTGAGGCCGGTTCGCAGAAGAGCGGACCGGCCTTGTGTCAATCAAACAAAGCGTATTATGAAGAAAATCACCATCATCGCAGCCGCTCTGCTGGTACTCGCGGCCGGCTGCAAGTCCGAAGATCAGAAGGTCGCCGACTACAATGCGGCCACCGAGAAGTTTATGGAGGACTACAACGCCGCCACCGAAAAGATCCGGGCCGACTCCACCCTCACTGACGAGGCCAGGATGGCCGCCCTGGAGAAGAACTTCGACGAGACCGTCTCAAAGTTCGTCGACGACAGGGTCGCTCTCATCAAGAAGAATCCTTCCGGGAAGCTCGCTCTCGCCGCGCTCAAGGACGTATGGAACAACATGGAAACCGCGCAGCAGGCCGAGGTGCTCGACTGCCTCAAGGGAGAGGCCGCCAAGGACTCCACTGTCCTCGAATACAGGGCCGCGCTTGACACTAGGCTGGCCACCGCCGAAGGACAGATGTTCACCGACTTCACCGTCGTGCAGGACCCTGCCAAGCCGGAGGCGAGCACCGTCAAGTTTTCCGACTATGTCGGCAAGGGCAAATATGTCCTCGTCGACTTCTGGGCAAGCTGGTGCGGCCCTTGCAAGAGGGAGATCCCGAACATCGCGTCCGTCTATGAGAAGTACAAGGGCGACGATTTCGACGTGCTCAGCATAGCCGTCTGGGACAAGCCTGAGGACACCGTTGCCGCCGCCAAGGAGCACGGAGTCGTATGGAGCCAGATCATCAACGCCCAGAGGATCCCTACCGCCATCTACGGCATCGAGGGCATACCTCACATTATGCTCATCGGCCCTGACGGAGTCATCATCAGGCGTGACCTCAGGGGAGAGGCCATCGGAAAGGCCGTCGCCGAGGCTCTTGGACGTTAAGGACAAGATAAGCCTGCTTCCACATTCCCCCGGAGTTTACAGATACTACAACTCCGAGGGAACTGTGATTTATGTGGGCAAGGCCAAGGACCTTGCCAAGCGGGTCGCGCAGTACTTCGTGAGTCCGGAGCGCCTCACGCTCAAGACTCGCGTGCTCGTCTCCAAGATTGCCGACATCCAGTATTCGGTGGTCGACAGCGAAGCCGACGCCCTGCTGCTCGAAAACAATCTCATCAAGCAGTACAAGCCCCGCTACAACATCCTCCTCAAAGACTCCAAGACTTACCCGTGGATATGCGTCACCGAAGAGGAGTTCCCACGGGTGTTTATGACCCGCCGTCTGGTACGCAACGGCTCTCGCTACTTCGGGCCCTACAGTTCGGTGCAGCACGCGAGGGCGCTGCTGGAGTTTTTTGAGGCCAACTATCCTCTCCGCTCCTGCCGCCTCGCCATCACTTCCGACGCAGTGCTCCGGCACAAGTTCCGTCCCTGCCTCGATCTGCACCTCCACCGCTGCCGCGGGTGCTGCATAGGCGGCATCTCCCGCGAGGAATACGGGGCGCATATCAGCGAGATCGTCCGCCTGTTGAGCGGTGGGGCCAGCGGGATTATCAAAGACTATAAGGCACGGATGCTCAAGGCTTCAGAGGAGCTGGACTTCGAGACCGCAGCGCTCTACAAGCAGCGCGTCGACGCCCTGCAGAGCCACTACTCCAAGTCCATCATCACCGCTGCCGGAGAGCGGGACATTGATGTGTTCTCGCTTGTGTTCGACGGCCCGGAGGCGTTCGGCAACTTCCTGAGGATCAAGGGAGGAGCTGTCATCCAGTCGCTCAATCTCGGCTTCCGTATGCCTATTGAGGAGGAGCGCGCCTCGGTGCTCAGCAGCTTCATCGCCGAGATAGAGTCCAAGTTCGGGACGCTCTCCCCGGAGGTCATCGTGCCCTTTCTGCCTGACGTGAGCATCGAAGGGGTGGAGTTCAGGATCCCGCAGCGCGGCGACAAGCTTGCCCTGCTTGAACTCAGCGACAAGAACTCCCGCGAGTTCCGTTTCAACTCCCTGCGGGAGCGCGAGCACACCAACCCCGACGAGTTCCGCGCCGCAGTGCTGGAGGAGCTGCGCAAAGCCATAGGGATGAAAGACTTGCCCGAGCATATCGAGTGCTTCGACAACTCCAATATCCAGGGGACCAATCCGGTGGCATCCTGCGTGGTCTTCAGGGGAGGGGCGCCTTCTAAGAAGGACTACCGCAAATTCAAGATAAAGACCGTGGTCGGGGCCAACGACTACGCCTCGATGAAGGAGGTGGTCAACCGCCGCTACTCCCGCCTCTGCGAGGAAGCGCCGGACGATCTGCCGCAGCTCGTCGTGATAGACGGCGGGAAGGGGCAGCTCGACTTCGCATATCAGGCCATCTGCGAGCTCGGCCTGGAGCGCTCTCTGACGGTGATAGGTCTCGCAAAGCGCCTTGAGGAGGTGATCAGGGTCGGGGACCCGTATCCTCTCTTCCTCGACCGCAACTCCCAGGCACTCAAGCTTCTGCAGCGCGTGCGCGACGAGGCCCACCGCTTCGGTATCACATTCCACCGCTCCCTGCGGAGCAAGGCGGCGCTCTCTTCGGCCCTGAGAGAGATCAAGGGGGTGGGGGAGCAGACAGAGCAGCGGCTGCTGATGCACTTCGGCAGCGTCGCGAGGGTGGCCGCCGCGTCGCAGGAGTCGCTCGCGGAGCTCGTGGGAGCGTCGCTCGCGGCACGGATCAGACAACATTTCGACAATGGACAGCAATAGATTCAACCGGTATTTCAGCATTTTCATCCTCGTCGGGATGACGGCGGCGATGGTCATCGCCACCGCTTTCAAGCTTCGTGACGCCCAGACCGGGCAGGCGCTGCTCATCGTAGCCGCGTTCGGCTCGCTGATGGGGATACTCAGCACGGTGTGCTCCGCCAACGCGAAGATCCTCACCTTCCTGTTCGGACTTTTCGATGTCTCCATCTACGGGGTGATGTGCTTCGTCGGCGGCAAATACGGCAACGCCGCACTGCATCTGCTCTATTTCCTGCCTATGCAGTTCGTCGGCTTCTTCCAGTGGCGCCGGAGGGGCGCGGCTTCAGGCACACAGGTGCGGGCGCGCAGGCTCTCGGCGCGACAGTGGCTGCTCTACGGCGGTATTTTCCTCGTGGGGCTGGCAGTCTCCTATGCCATCCTCTCCGCGATGGGCGACAGCGAGGCCGCACAGGTCGTCAAAATCACCATATTGATGGATGCCGTCTCGATGATGTGCAACATCCTCGGCCAGCTGCTGATGTCGATGGCCTATATGGAGCAGTGGATATTCTGGATCGGGGTCAATGTCGCTTCGGTGGTGATGTGGGCCGGCACTCTCGCCCACAGTTCCGACTCCTATGCCCTCGTCTACCTCATCAAATACAGCTTCTACTTCCTCAACTCGCTCAACGGACTGCGCATCTGGATAGGCCTCAGCCGACCGCAAGGCGGGGGGATTTAGATTCTGATACATATAGCTGGGGATACATCTTGTAACTCTGGAGAAACTTAATGTAACACGGCGCGGAACAAGCGCCGTGTTGCCTTTTGTATATTTGCCAAATAACCACACGGACACACCAACATCATTTAATAACCTATTATGAGTAAAAAAGTTTTGATTCGAGCCCTCAGCGTCACTATGGCGCTGTTTGTCTCTGTCTTTTTCTCGGCGGGCGCTCTTGCTCAAAACCGCACCATCACCGGTACGGTGGCCGACAATCAAGGGTTACCGGTCATCGGAGCAGCGGTCATCGTCGTAGGCCAGACCTCGACGGGCACCCTCACCGACAACGACGGCAAGTTCGTTCTGGAAGTGCCGGCCAGGGCTTCCATCGAAGTATCCTGCATCGGATATGTCTCACAGACCGTAGCCGTAGGCAGCAGGTCGCATTTCGAATTCGTGCTCAGCGAGGACGCCCAGCTCCTCGAAGAGACGGTGGTCATCGGCTACGGTGTCCAGAAGAAGAGCGACCTCACAGGATCAGTCGCTTCCGTCCGCTCCGAAGACCTCCAGAACCGCTCCACTTCCGATGCGGCTGCCGCTCTTCAGGGCAAGGCTGCGGGCGTGCAGATCCTCAATGCTTCAGGTGCTCCCGGCGCCGGAGCGGAAATCCGCGTGCGCGGTTTCTCCTCCAACTCCGGAAGCCTCGGACCGCTCCTCATCGTGGACGGTCTCAAGGTGGACAATATTCAGTATCTCGACCCTGAGATGATCGAGTCCATCGAGGTCCTCAAGGACGCTGCTTCGGCGGCCATCTACGGTGCGCAGGCGGGCAACGGTGTCGTACTCGTCACCACCAAGACCGGCGCGGGCGCCAAGGGTGACGGCAAGGTCTTCTACAACAACCAGTTCTCCCTCGCCTCCCTCTCCCGTAGCGTGGATATTATGAACGCTTCCGAGTATATCGCTTTCGGTAAAGCCAACGGCTATCTCACCCAGGCGATGCTCGACACCTACTACGACGGCAAGACCGACGTGGACTGGGGCAAGGAGGTATTCGTGCCTACCTGGAGCCAGCGCCACACCATAGGATTCCAGGGCGGCAACGAGAGGGGCAACTATTTCGCTTCCCTCAACTATGTCGACAACAACGGTATCTTCCGCGGCGACAAGGACACCTACAGCCGTCTCACGTTCCAGGTCAATGCCGACTACAGGATCAAGAAGTGGCTCACCGTCGGGACCAACAACTCCATCGAGAAGTGGGCTACCAAGAGCATCTCGCAGCGCAGCGACAACGGCTCCGCCATGCTTGCGGTACTCACGTCTTCACCTCTCTTCCCGGTGGCCTGCGACTACGACGGACTCACCCCGGCGATGAAGGAAGCCCTTGCCAACGGAGTCAAGGTCATCGAAGCTCCGGAGTATCCGGGCAAATATTGGGCTCTTCCTCTCTTCGGCGAGACCCAGTCTGCCAACCCGTTCATCCAGAGGGACGCCAGCGACTCCTCCAACGGAGGCTTCAGCATCCGGGGCGTAGCCTATGCCAACTTGACCCCGTTCAAGGGTTTCACCTTCACCTCACGCTTCGGCTACCGTATCGCCCAGAGCACATCTCACTACTACATCGAGCCTTACTATGCCAACGCATTCGTGAAGAATGACACCTACTCCATTTCCGCTTCCGCCAACACGAGTTGGTACTATCAGTGGGAGAACTTCGCCAATTACAACCGCACGTTCGGCAAGCACGCCGTCTCCGCGATGGCCGGTATGTCATACACCGAGAATAACTACGACAACGTCTATGCGGCCGCTTCCGGTACCGATATCCTCAAGGGATACGCCGAGAACTTCCGCTATATCGACTATGTCAAGTCAGGCGACGGCATCACCAAGACCATGACCAACGCTCCGGGACGCTCCGCGCAGCTCTCGTACTTCGCCCGTCTGGGATATACCTACGACAACCGCTACAGCCTCCAGGCCAACTTCCGCGCCGACGCGTTCGACTCATCCAAACTCCCTGCCGACTCACGCTGGGGTTACTTCCCTTCAGTGTCAGCAGGCTGGACTCTCAGCAACGAGAGCTTCATCAGGGACAATGTCAGCGCTGACATCCTCTCTTTCCTCAAGCTCCGCGCTTCCTGGGGTATCAACGGCAATATCAACGTATTGAGCGGCTATCCATACTCTTCCACCATCGCCGTCAACGGGCAGTGGTATCAGTACGGAGTCGACAGCCCGACCCTCACCTACGGTTCGATGCCGAGCGGCATCCCTAACGAGAACCTCCGCTGGGAGACCTCCGAGCAGATTGACCTCGGTCTCGACGCCCGCCTCCTCAACAACAGGCTCACCGTCGGCATCGACTACTACAAGAAAGACACCCGCGACCTGCTGGTCGGCGTGAGTCCGGTTTATGAAGTCGGCGTGTCTTCCTCCACCACCACCAACGCGGGGTCCATCCGCAACAGCGGTCTCGAGCTTGAGCTCAGCTGGAAAGATCAGATCGGTGACTTCTCATACTCCGTGTCCGGCAATATGGCGACCCTCAAGAACAAGGTGACATATCTCGATCCTACTCTTGACCGCATCATCGGAGTCTCTCCTCAGGGCACCAAGATGTCCACCGTGTTTGAGGAGGGCTATCCTATCTGGTATATGCTCGGCTACAAGGCCACCGGCATCGACTCCGAGGGCAACGCCACCTATCAGGACACCAACAACGACGGCGTGATCGATGACAACGACCGCGTCAACATCGGCTGCGGTATCCCTGACGTGACCTACGGCATCACCATCAACCTCGCATGGAAGGACTTTGATCTCACCATCTTCGGCACCGGAGCGGCAGGCAGCGAAATCCTTCCTACATCATTCCGTACCGACCGCCCGAGCTGCAATACCTACAGCTACTACTGGGCCAACTCTTGGAAAGAGGGCCAGGACAACTCCGGCGCCAAGTTCCCTGCGGCCAGCAAGTGGACACAGGAGGCGTTCAGCTCCACTCTCACGGTGTTTGACGGCTCTTACTTCAAGATCAAGCAGATCCAGCTCGGCTACACTCTTCCTAAGACCATACTCCGCAAGGTCGGCATGAGCAATTGCCGCGTCTTCGCTTCTCTCGACAACTTCTTCACTTTCACCAAGTATATCGGACTCGACCCGGAGATCGCCACCTACGGCGGAAGTTCCAGCGGTATAGATATGGGTGTTTATCCGACCTCGAAGCAGTTGATTTTCGGTGTTAATCTCGCATTCTAAACATTTTAAGGATATGAAAAAGACCTTTACATATATGATCGGGATTGCCGCTGTCGTCTTCACGGCCGCTTCCTGCGAGTCCCGTCTCAACATACCGCAGAAAGGTGTGGTTTCCATAGAGGACTTCTACAAGACTGACGAGGATGCGGAGTCGGCTCTTACGGCGGCGTATTCCCGTACCTACTGCTACTACAACTACAACAATACCATCGGCTGGAACGATGCTCCGCATCTCGCGATCTGGACCTACGCTTCCGATGATATATATGCTGCCGGCAACAATGCTTCCGACAACACTGCGCAGCAGGAGATGAACTCATACCGCTTCGACAACAACAACGCCAACATCACGGCCTCCTATCAGTCTTACTACGTCTCAATCTATGCCTGCAACCTCGTCATCGACAACTTCGCCGGCGACAAGGCCGACAGCCAGACCAAGAAGAGGTGCGTGGCTGAGGCAAGGATACTCCGCGCCTATGACCACCTTATGCTCGCCCTGGGCTGGGGCACGCCTCCTATCATCGACCATGTGATCGGCGGCGACGAGCGTCCTGCCAACTCCGAGAGTCAGGCGCAGGTGCTCCAGTGGGTTGCCGCGGAGTGCGACCTCGCGCTTCCTGACCTCGACGAGCGCAAGAGCGTGAACGACAAGGACGGCACCGCCAAGGTCACCAAGGGTTTCGCGCAGGCGGTCAAGGGCAAGGCCCTCCTCTCCCTGAAGGACTGGGCTGGGGCGCAGGCCGCCCTCAAGCCTATCGTAGAGGCGACCGACAAGTACGAGCTTGTGCCTTCAGACCATATGGTGGATCTCTTCCACCTTGAGGGCGACGGCAACAGCGAGTCCATCTTTGAGCTCAACTATGTCTACGGATCCGATGTTCCTGACCAGTACAACAGAAGCGGACGCAACCTCACCACTCTCTGGAACTGGCGTATGGACAAGATGCTGGCTCCTACCGGAGAGGGCACCCAGGTCTACAACAACGGTTGGGGCGAAGTCAACCCTACAAAGAAGTTCGTCGAGACGCTGATAGCCAACGACGGGATCAACTCCGCCCGCCGCAAGGCTTGGATCAAGAGCTACGATGAGGTTCTCTATGAGATGCCGTACACGAGCGATGCGACCACTACCACGACCCTCGAACTCAAGAAGACCGACAGGAATCGCGGAATCCACGCCGGTGACGGTCTCTACGGACACTGCGGCTGGTTTATGTGGAAGAGGAATATCCGACCTCAGGATATGAGCCCGAGCAACCAGAGGATGTACAACTTCCCTATTATGAGACTCCCTGAGGTGCTCCTTATGTATGCGGAGGCCTGCGCGATGCAGGGCGACCCTGACGGAAGCGGTCTCAAGGCCCTCAACAGGATCCAGGATCGCGCCCAGTCGGCCCATCGCAGCACCAAGTGCGAGATGAGCGAAGTCAAGACCGAGAAATATCTCGAGTGCTGGCTTGAGTGTACCCGTATCCAGGATCTCCGCCGCTGGGGTGACGGAGAGAAGGAGCTCGGAGACAACGGCACCTACTACCCTTCATATTGCGACGCTATGTTCACCAAGGGCGAGGCCGAGCACAGAGGATATGTCGATGAGTCCAATGCTGACTGGTGCAAGAAGCTCTACAAGGTCGGCTTCAAGTCAGGCAAGCACGAACTCTTCCCGTTCCCGTTCGCCGAGATGCAGATCAACCCTAACATCACCCAGAACCCGGGGTATTAGCAGTTGAACTGCGCTGTCGCGCACGATTATAAATAAGGTAGGAGGGTGACTAAAAAGTCGAAAGACTGATTAGCCACCCTCTCTTTTTGTCATCAGGC